>NZ_JBITSN010000045.1:0-1560 GCF_044540975.1 Streptomyces sp. NPDC085927 | reverse complement strand
TCCCCAACACCCCCGACATCCTGCACGCCTACCTCCAGCACGCAGGACGGCCCGCCTTCGAGGTCCGCGCCGTGCTGGCCGCCACCCTCTCGCCCGCCTGGGGCATCTACAGCGGCTACGAACTCTGCGAGAACACCCCCCTGCGCGAGGGCTCCGAGGAGTACCTGGACTCCGAGAAGTACCAGCTCACCCCCCGCGACTGGGACGGCGCCGAGCGGCACGGCCGCACCATCGCCCCCCTCATCACCCGCCTCAACACCATCCGCCGGGAGAATCCGGCCCTGCACCGGCTGCGGAATCTCCATTTCCACCAGGCGGACCAGGATCCGGTCATCGCCTATTCGAAGAGGCAGGGTTCGAACACGGTGCTGGTGGTGGCCAACCTCGATCCCCACCACACCCAGGAGGCCACGGTCTCGTTGGACATGCCGCAACTCGGCCTGGACTGGCACGAGTCGGTGCCGGTGCGCGACGAACTCACCGGCGAGACGTACCACTGGGGCAGGACCAACTACGTGCGCCTGGGACCGGGCGGCGCGCATGTGCTCGTCGTCGGCCGGGAGGGCGGCGGCACGCACGACCACGGCCGCACGGCTGCGGTCTCCGCGCCCGCCTCCCCGGGCCCGCACGGCACGGCTGCGCGACCGCCCCGACCGTCCACCCCGCAGATCGGAGGGTCACCCGCATCATGATCGTCAACGAGCCCGTACCGGACACCTTCGAGGACACACCGGCGCAGGACCGCGACCCGGACTGGTTCAAGCGTGCCGTGTTCTACGAGGTCCTCGTCCGCTCCTTCCAGGACAGCAACGGCGACGGCGTCGGCGACCTGAAGGGGCTGACCGCCAAGCTCGACTACCTGCAGTGGCTCGGCGTCGACTGCCTCTGGCTGCCTCCGTTCTTCAAGTCACCGCTGCGCGACGGCGGTTACGACGTCGCCGACTACACCGCGGTGCTGCCCGAGTTCGGTGACCTCGCCGACTTCGTGGAGTTCGTGGACGCCGCCCACCAGCGGGGCATGCGCGTGATCATCGACTTCGTCATGAACCACACCAGCGACCAGCACCCGTGGTTCCAGGAGTCCCGCCGCAACCCCGACGGCCCCTACGGGGACTACTACGTCTGGGCGGACGACGACAAGCAGTACCAGGACGCGCGGATCATCTTCGTCGACACCGAGGCCTCCAACTGGACGTACGACCAGGTCCGCGGACAGTACTACTGGCACCGCTTCTTCTCGCACCAGCCGGACCTGAACTACGAGAACCCGGCCGTGCAGGAGGAGGTGATCTCCGCGCTGAAGTTCTGGCTGGACCTGGGCATCGACGGTTTCCGGCTGGACGCCGTGCCGTACCTCTACCAGGAGGAGGGCACCAACTGCGAGAACCTGCCGGCCACGCACGCCTTCCTGAAGCGGGTGCGCAAGGAGATCGACGCGCAGTACCCGGACACGGTGGTCCTCGCCGAGGCGAACCAGTGGCCGGAGGACGTCGTCGACTACTTCGGCGACTACACCGCCGGCGGCGACGAGTGCCACATGGCGTTCCACTTCCCGGTGAT
>NZ_JBITSN010000044.1:0-1762 GCF_044540975.1 Streptomyces sp. NPDC085927 | reverse complement strand
AGGGCTCGCAGATCATTAACTCGTCTCTTTGATCTCCGTTTGGGTGAGGTCTGGAGTGAGGAAGACCGCGATGTCAGCAGGCGTGCGGAAGCGGGCGGTGGAGCCGTTGATGTGGTGACCGTGGGCTTCCAGGAGAGGGCGGACTTCCTGGCTTGCTCGGCTGATGGTCATGGCGGTGACTCCGAAGAGCTGGCCCAGGAGGTCCATGGTGGCGAGTTTGCGCAGGTGGAGCACGGTGGCCAGAATCCGGTCCGCCGGGGTGAGCTTGGCCTTGGCGCCTGTGCCGGCGGCCACCAGGCGCTCGCGTCCGCGACGGGCACGAAGAGTGTGCTCGCGCTGTAGCTCCATTTCGGGAACGAGTGTGTCGATCAGCTTGCCGAGTTGTTGGTCGGACATGCCGGTGAGTTCGGGGTGCCGCAGGCAACTCGTGGGCAGAGGTGTCGTGTTGTGCACTGTCGGCTGGTCATTGGCATCGCTGACCTCGTCCTTTTCCGGTGCTGGTTGGGGATGAAGGGTGTAGTTCCAGTCGCCGTGGAAGCGGTGCCGGGCGATCGGCAGAGCGGCCAACTCGCCGTCAGTGACCTGGACGCCTGTGGGATAGCGGTTGGTGTCGAGCTCGGCGTGCACGGTCAGACCGGTGCTGGTGGTGGTCGCGGCGATACTCTGGACGATGACTTCGTGGCTGGTCAGAGGCCGTCCGCGCCAGTTCATGGTGATGTGGGAGAACAGTCGGTGCTCGATCCGGTTCCACTTCGCCGTGCCCGGAGGAAAGTGACAGACGGTGATCGCCAGCCCGATTTCGTCGGCCAGCCGGGCCAACTCGGTCTTCCAGGTGCGGGTGCGATAGCCATTGGATCCGCCGGCGTCGGCAGTGATCAGCAGCCGGTCGGCCGCTGGATAGGCGGTGCGTCCGGCCCCCTTCCACCAGCGACGGATGGACTCGGCGGCGAACGCGGCGGTGTCGTGGTCGGTGCCCACGTTGACCCAGCCGGTGTCCGCGGCGATGTCGTAGATCCCGTAGGGCACCGCCTTGCCCAGCTCACGGTCGGGAAAATCATGGGTGTCCACTGCCACCGGCCGGCCCTTCGGCTCCCACTCCCGGCCACGGTTCTTGAAGGCGCCGACCAGCTCCTTCTTCTTCGTGTCCACGCTGATCACCGGCTGCCCGACGTCCTGATGTTGGCGGGCCTGGTCGTTGATGTAGCGGAACTGGGCGTCGCGGTCGGGATGCTGCTTGCCCTCCAGGACCTTGGCGTTGCCCTGCAGGCTGAAGCCCTCCTCGCGCAGCAGATCGCCCACCGTGTCCGGGCCGATCCCGTATCCCTGCCGAGTCAGTTCGGCAGCGAGCTTGCGGGTGGACTTGCACGTCCAGCGCAGCGGCGACATGGGATCCCCACGCACATCAGGCTCGACCAGAGACAGCAGCGCATCCCGCAGGGCCGGCTCGCGCTCGACCAGACGCTTGCGGCCACCGCCGACCCGGCGGACCCGACCCAGCGGACCCTGACCGGACTCAAGTTCTCGCACGCCGAGCGACACCGTGCCCTCACGAACGCCTGCGGCGCGGGCAACCGCCCTGATCCCGCCGTGACCGAGCGACCGGGCCTCCGCCCCTATCAGCAGACGACGCTGTCGCTCGTCCAAGTGAGGCAGAATCGCTGCGAACTTCGCTGCCATTGCTGTCCGTTGCTTGTCCAACCCACTCATGCCAGACCAACGAACCATCAATCGGAAAGCCACGGTTTATTGATCTGCGAGCCCT
>NZ_JBITSN010000043.1:0-2259 GCF_044540975.1 Streptomyces sp. NPDC085927 | reverse complement strand
AACGGTTCCAGCTTCGGGCCCCGACGAGGGACTGACGCACCAGCAGTAGAAGTCACGCAACTACTAACGATCAACTACTGGCGCAGGACACTAGCCTCCCCGTTACGCCCTGACATCACCAAGATCCCCATCCATGCCCAGGCCGGCGAATAGCCTGGCAACCAGTCACGCCAAAGACTGTTGCGCCATCTCTCGCTCCAGGACCAGCTTGTCGGTTCGCGCTCACCGTGACCGGGCGGCCTTCCAGGATCCGGTGCATGCTGGACCCCGAGCTGCTGGAACGGATCACCGCGCGGCGCGCGGAGCTGGATGAACTCGAAGAAAAGCTGGCCAAGCATCTGGCGGAGGTGCGGGCCGAGCGGGACGAGCTGACCGTCGCGGAGCGGGTCCTTGAGCGGATGAGCGAACAGCTCGCCGACGAGCGCGCCTCTGTCGCGCCGGCGTTCGGGCAGGTGGGCGGACGTGCGGTGATGCTGATCCCGCACCGCACCTCAGGCGTGGAGGAGACCACCCTTCCGCCGGACTACCAGCGCATTCTCGCCGCCGTGCGGCGGACCGCCGGTCCGGTCATGGCCCGGCAGGTCGGCGACGCGCTGGGAATCGACGTCAGCGTGCGGGGCAAGCTGGAGCCGCTGCGGGGGAAGCTGGTCAGACTCGTCGATCGCGGCTGGCTGCGCAAACTACCCGATGGCCGGTTCACCACCCGCCTGTGACCTGATCTGCCGTCTGCGGCAGCGAGGCACCCCCGTAATCGGGTTGCCCCCGACGGCCGTTGGAATTGTGTGACGAAAACCAAAAAGCACGCCGAGGACACCTGCCCGCTTGTCTACCAGTGCCGTCTGCCGCTGTCCTCGCGCACCGTCAACCACCTCGCCGACCTGCTACGACGTCACCTGAAAGTGATCCGGTCCAGGTGGCGGATCCTGCTGCCCGGGAAGATCGCGGTGATCGTCCTGGCCGTGCTGCGCCACGACCAGCGCCTGGCCGACATGGCCGACGGCAACAACGTGTCCGAGTCCACCGTCCGCCGCTGGCGCGACGAGCTGATCACCCTGCTCGCAGCCCAGGCACCGCGCCTGGGCCGCGCACTGAAGAAGGTCGCCAGGCAGAGCGGGGAGGTGGTCCTGATCGACGGCACCCTCATCGCCACCCAACGCCGCACCGGAAAAGCCGACCGGCGCAACTACTCCGGCAAACACCACCATCACGGCCTGCACTTCCTCGCCCTGACCGACGAGCGGGGCCGACTGATCTGGATATCCGCGGCCCGGCCCGGCCGCACCCACGACAACACCGCCGCCCGCCAGGATCACGTCCTGGCCCACCCGCGCGCCGTCGGCCTCGGGGCCCTGGCGGACCTCGGCTTCCGCGGCCTGGACAGCGACGTACGCGATCCCGTGATCGTCACCGGCTTCCACGCCAGCCGCACCCACAAGCTCACCCCCGGCCCGAAGACCGCCAACCGCGTCATCGCCGTCGGCCGCGCACCGGTCGAGCACGGCTTCGCCCATCTCAAGAACTGGCGGGTCCTCATCAAACTCCGCACCGATCCCGCTCGCGCCACCCACCTCCTGCGCGCCTTGCCTGTTCTGACAAACCTCGAAGTCAGCCGCTGACGGACGATCTACTGCGCAGACTGCCGCCGACGACCAACGGGAGCACCCCCAGAGCCGGTCACACCAGCCCTTTGACCTGCGCCTTCAAGTTGGCGGAGGCTCAGTGGAAAGCCATTCACCACCATTTCATCCCCGACACCGAGTCACTGGGCAACGAACTCACCTTGACCAGGCGCCTGGACCTGGCGCCGGTCCTGCTGCCCCACCGCAGGCTTGCACGGCAGATGGGATGGACTGGCGACCAGGCTGAGCCTTCCAACAGCGACACTGATGACGTCGTACTTGGCACTGTGTACGGACAGGTCTTCCTCGCGACATTCGCCCGCCCGGAGCGAGAAGTAGCAACGCCAGAAATCGCCGAGCGACGGGCCGCGCCCGGGTCCGTCAGGAGCGCTCGAGCCGCCGGGCGAGGTAGGGCGCGGTGGCGCTGGCCGGATCCTTGGCGACCTCGGCCGGGGTGCCGGTGGCGACCACGCGGCCGCCCGCGTCACCGCCGCCGGGGCCTAGGCGCTGTTTCTCGGATCACGTGCGGAGCCAGATGGCGAGGACTGCGAGTGTGACGGTGCCGAGGTAGATGTAGGCGCGTTTCTCGTAGCGGGTGGCGACGGCGCGGAAGCCCTTGAGGCGGTTGATGGTGCGCTCG
>NZ_JBITSN010000042.1:0-2589 GCF_044540975.1 Streptomyces sp. NPDC085927 | reverse complement strand
CTACGAGCGCAAGGCCGACCACTTCCTGGCCTTCACCAGCATCGCCTGCACCCTGATCTGCTACCGCAGACTCACCAAATGAGATGACTTCTAAGTGGTCGGCTCCGGAAATCCTTCGGGGGTTGACATCGGGGCGCGATTCCACATCAGTCCGTTGTGTCTGGGGTGGCGAAGTGGGGCTGTCAGGCACAGTCGAAGGTGTCCGCGTGGAGGCGGTCGGTGGGCCCAGCCGGGTTCCGGGGCTTTGATCACGTCGGGGAGGCGGAATATCGGCGGCACTGGCCTTGTTGCTCGCCATCGTTGATCAACAAGGAGGCCCCATGTCTGTGATCCTTCGGCCCCGCACGCTACGTTCCGGCGACCTCGTGGTCGTTACCGCGCCCTCGGGCCAGCTTGAGCCGGGTGAGGAACCACTGCTCGCCCGCGGTGTGGCGATATTGGAGCGGATGGGTTTCCGCGTGCGAGTCAGCCCAATGGTCGACCCAGCGCAGAATCGCTGGTGGGCGTCGGGCACTCCGGCGGAGCAGGCCGCCGAGCTCAATGGTCTACTCCGTGACCCGGAGGTGCGGGCCATCGTCGCGCATACCGGTGGACAGGCGACCATCGGCTATCTCGATTTGATCGATCTGGACGCGATCCGGGCCGACCCGAAGCCGATCCTCGGCTATAGCGACATCTCGGTGCTGCACATGGCGTTGTACGCCAAGACCGGCCTCGTCGGCTTCCACGCCGACATCGTCACCCACGGTTTCGGCAGCGATTGGTACACGTTGGGCGACGAGGCCCGTCGGTCCGAACTCGTCGACCTCTACGCCCGTGTGCTCACCAAGGCCGAGGCGCCGGGCGCGCTGCCGGCAAGGGAGGCTTGGGAAACCTGGCGGCCGGGCCGCGCGCAGGGACCACTGGTCGGCGGCTTGCTGAACCGCCTGGTCCAGCTGCAGGCGACACCGTTCGCTCTGCCCGCCGAACGGTTCGACGGCGCCGTCTTGTTCTGGGAAGAGCTACAGCGGCCGGTCACGCGGATCTGGAACGACCTGCATGTCTTGCGGCTGTCCGGGGTGCTGGACCGGATCGCGGGCATGGTGGTCGGCATCCCGAGAGAGGTCACGCCCTACGAGGGCGGCGGAGACCAGGTGGGTCTGCGCGACGTTGTGCTCGACGTTCTGGCGCAGCGTGACATCCCCGTCCTCGCCCAGGTCGACTTCGGCCACACCTCGCCGAACCTGCCGCTGCCTCTCGGCGTCCGCGCAGACGTGGACGCGGACAACCAAACGCTGTCCCTGCTCGAGTCGGCGGTCGCGGAAAGCTGAGTTCTGTTGGCTGTTGGCGCAGGCCCGGAGAGCCGCGACCCGTCGTCTTCCGCTTCTCCCGATCGGCCCGTCTGACATGCCCGTTGCATCGGCCTGCCCGATCGTCCTGACCGCTGCCGAGCGCGAGCGATTGAAGAAGTTGGCCTATGGCCACAAGACCGAACACCGGCTGCGGTGCCGTGCGCAGATCGTCCTGCACGCGGCACGGGGACGCTCCAACGCGCGCATCGCCCACGAGACCGGCCTGCACCTGGACACGGTTCGTGCCTGGCGCGGCCGGTTCGCCCACGGCGGCCTGTCGGCCCTGGCCGACCGTAAACGCTCAGGACGCCCGGCTCGCTTCACCCCCGTGCAGATCGCCGAGACCAAGGCGCTGGCCTGCCAGTTACCCGCCGAGACCGGTGTGCCGCTGTCGCGCTGGTCCTGCCCGGAACTGGCCGCCGAGCTGACCGCGCGCGGGATCACCGACACCGTCTCCGCGTCCACGGTCCGCCGCTGGCTGCGCGAGGACGTGCTCAAGCCCTGGCAGTACCGGTCCTGGATCTTCATCCGTGACCCGGACTTCCGCGCGAAGGCCCGGCGTGTCCTTGACCTGTACGCCCGTACGTTCGAGGGTGTCCCGCTCGGGCCGAACGAGTACGTCATCTCCAGCGACGAGAAGACCTCCGTCCAAGCCCGCTGCCGCTGCCATCCGACGCTGGCCCCGGGGCAGGCCCGGGCGATGCGGGTCAACCACGAGTACGGCCGCGGCGGTGCGCTGGCCTACCTGGCTGCCTACGACGTCCACCGCGCGAAGGTCTTCGGCCGCTGCGAGCCGAAAACCGGAGTCGTGCCCTTCATGACCCTGGTCACCCAGGTCATGGCCCAGGAGCCCTACGCGAGCGCCAGACGTGTCTTCTGGATCGTCGACAACGGCTCCTCCCACCGGGGGAAGAAGGCCATCGACCGTCTCACCACGGCCTTTCCGAACGCAGTCATGGTCCACACCCCCGTACACGCCTCCTGGACTAACCAGATAGAGATCTTCTTCTCCATCGTCCAGAGAAAGGTCGTCCAACCCAACGACTTCACGGACCTGTCCCAGGTCCGGAACCGTCTTCGCGCCTTCGAAGACCGCTACAACGCCACGGCACAGCCGTTCCAGTGGAAGTTCACCACCACCGACCTGGACGATCTGCTGGCCCGACTCGACCGGCACGCACCCGCCGACCGGCCAGAAGAATCCTCTGTTGCCCTGGCCGCCTGATCAACCCCCGAAGGATTTCCGGAGCCGACCACT
>NZ_JBITSN010000041.1:0-2846 GCF_044540975.1 Streptomyces sp. NPDC085927 | reverse complement strand
TGTCGGCGTACGGACTTTTCTCCCCAGTTGCGTACGGACCAACGTCCCCAGCTCTGGCCGCGGGCAGCGGTAGCACGGCAGAGGATCTGGGTTGAGATCGGTGCCCCGGCCAGGGACACTCGCGCGATGAGTGACAGCACATCATCTGAACCGATCGAGCGAGGGTGGGACGAGCCCTGGTATCGGGTCCGCATGGAGGACTTCGAGGCGTCGTTCCTGCCCAGCGACGGTGAGGACTTGGACGAGGTCTGCAACGTCGATGTCCTCGTGACTCTGAAGGATGGATCTCGTTGGACCGCGACCGTGTTCACCATCGTGGAAGTCGAGCGCCTGATGAAACTCTGGGTGGGGACCGACGAGGCCCTCGGGGGCCGGTACTTCTGGGTCTCGGACGGTCTGATCGTCAGGGATCCCGGCATCGACAACATGACCGACGTGATCGCCGGACTGATCGAGAACGGCGAGTTCTCCGAGATCTTTCAGCGGGTGATCAACGACTGATCAAGTGCTCGGTCGCCGGAAGCGACGTGGGTCGTCAGGCCACGTCGTTGTCCCGCTCGATCGCCTTGAGGCGGTTCTTGAGCCGGTAGCTGGGGCCGTTGATGGAGATCACGTCGCAGTGGTGGAGGAGTCGGTCGAGGATGGCGGTGGCGAGGACCTCGTCGCCGAAGACCTGGCCCCATTCGCTGAAGGTTTTGTTCGAGGTCAGGATGATCGAGCCCTTCTCGTAGCGCTTGGAGATGACCTGGAAGACCAGGTTTGCCTCGGCTCGTTCGAGGGGCTGGTAGCCGACCTCGTCGACCACGAGGACGCTGGGCCGCAGGTAGGTTCCGAGCTTGTTCGTCAGACGGCCGGCGGTCTCGGCGGCTTTGAGGTTGCGGACCATGTCGTCGAGGCTGGTGAAGTAGATCGAGTAGCCGGCCCGGCAGGCCGCGACCGCGAGAGCGACGGCGATGTGCGTCTTGCCGACCCCGGGCGGCCCGAGCAGGGCGGCGTTCGCCTTGTCCTCGACGAACGAGAGGGTGGCGAGGTCCTTGACCTTGCGCGGGTCGAGGTCGGGCTGGAAGGAGAAGTCGTATTCGTCGAGCGTCTTGTGGTGCGGTAGCCGGGACAGTCGCAGGCCCTGGCGGAAGCGGCGGTCGTCGCGGACTGCGAGTTCCTCGGACAGGACCAGGTCAAGGAAGTCGAGGTAGCCCATCTTCCCCTCGTCGGCCCGCCGGGTGTACTCGTTGATCGTTTCGGCCAGGTGGGGCAGGCCGAGCTTGCCGGCCGTGTTGCGGATGCGGGTGGAGACCAGCTCGCTCAAGACGTTTCCCTCGTGCTTGGACGGGTGGTGAAGGGGCGGGTGCCGGTCAGCTCGTCATAGACCGACAGCGGACGGCGACCGACCTCGACGCGGGTGGCCGCGGCCCGGTTCAACAGAGCCTGCAGAGGTCCGGCCTCCTCGCCCAGAGGACGCTCTTGGCGGGGCCGGGGCAGGACGTCGCCGGTTGTGGTGCGACGTCCTCTGCCGGTGGGCAGGCCGTCCCAGTGGGCCTCTTCGACGACGCGGACCCCGCGGCCGATCGCCCGAGGATGGGTCGCCAGCAACGTCTCGCCGCTGCTGGCCGCGATGGTGGAATGCAGCATGATCTGCGACTTTGTGGCCCGGATCTCCACCAGTTGACGCGGTCGGACCCTGCGGGCGGGCACCGAGTAGAGGTTGCCGCCGAAGGCGACCAGGCAGTCCTTGCCGACCGGCCGCAGGTGCCGCTCGGCCACCAGATACGGAGTCTCCGGCAGTGGCTTGAGGGCCACGTGGTCGCGGGCCGCCCGCTCTCCGATGATCTGCTGGTGGGTCCTGTGGGCCTGGGCCCGTCGCTGCGGGACCCAGGTGGTGAAGGCGGCGTCCATCTCCTCGACGGAGGAGAAGGATCGGCCGGACAGGACGTGGTCGCGGACGATGAGAACTTGCCGCTCGACGCGTCCCTTGCCAGTGGGCCGGTAGGCGGCCAGGACATCGATGTCGAAGTCGTAGTGGCCGGCGAACCCGACTGCTTCCGGATGCAGTGGGACCGCCTCGCCTGGGGCGACGTGGCGGCGGACAACGGTCTTCGTGCGGTCGTAGACGATCGTCATCGGGACGCCGCCGAAGTGAGCGAAGGCCCTGCGGTGGCAGTCGAAGAACGTCTGGAGGTCCTGGCTGGTGGTGAAGCAACAGAACGGGTCGCGCGAGTACGACAGCGTCATGTGGAAGGAGTAGACCTTCGGGATGCCCATGTGGGCGAGGATCTTGCCCTCGTCGCCCCAATCCACCTGGGCCTGGGCGCCGGGGATGACCTCGAACCGGCGGTGCATGCCGGCAAGTTCCTTCGGCGTGATGCCGAGTTCCTCGGCGATGCGAGGCCGGGCTTCCTGAACGTAGAGCTTGACGCGCTGGTAGTTGCCGGTGAACCCGTACTCCGCGGCCAGCCGCCCGTGGATCACCGCGGCCTTCATCAGGATCTCCGCCCGCAGCATCGAGTCGACCAGCGGCGCGAACTCGTCGATCACCCGCGCCTTCGACCGCCCGTTCGGCGACCGGCGCGGCGGGGTCGCCGGACCCGGTGCCGACAGATACTTGCGGACCGTCTTCCGGTCCAGACCGGTCTCCCGGGCCACCTCCGACAAGCTGATCGCCCCGGATTCCAACAGGCTCCGGAAGCGCCGTAGTTCCAACCAACGTTGCGGGTCCAAGACCACTGTCGTCCGCCTTCCGCCGCCTCTCACCGACCAAGCAGCAGAGTGCCGAGCAGCAGGTCTCACCGCATCAACAACTGTCCCTTTTCATCCGTACGTGGGTGGGGACGTTCATGTGTACGCCGACA
>NZ_JBITSN010000040.1:0-6301 GCF_044540975.1 Streptomyces sp. NPDC085927 | reverse complement strand
AGGCGTCGGCTGCGGGCGCGCGCACCGGGAGGTTCGGCAGTGGGGTTCCAAGCCGGAGCAGTTGCAGGACGGGCGACGGGGCCGGCTGCCGAAGAATGGCGCTGTAACAGGCCACCAGTAGTTCGCATCACCAGCAGTACGCAGGAGAGCAGTACCGGCAATGAGGGAATGAACGGAGGAAGTGGACGCCATCAGGATCGCCCGGGTCGAAGTCTGAGCCCGGGTACCGCAGGACATCGATAGTGAGGTGGTCTCCGGTCGAGCAACCGCGATCCCAGCATTCCCGGCAGCATTTGGGCCGGGTGTGCGGTGACAGAAGGCCGGCGCAGTAGTAGGGCCGGCAGATGGTGTAGCAGTTCCTTCGGGCCCTGGCGCCGTACGGCGCCAGGGCCCTCCACGCGTTTTACAGAGAGGTCAGATGACAGCAGACGATTCCTTCGGCCGTCTCGACGACGACGACTACCCCGCCTACACCATGGGCCGGGCCGCCGAGATGCTCGGCACCACGCAGGGCTTCCTGCGCGCCATCGGGGACGCCCGTCTGATCACCCCGCTGCGCTCTGCGGGCGGACACCGCCGCTACTCCCGCTACCAGCTGCGGATCGCGGCCCGCGCCCGGGAACTCGTCGACCACGGGACTCCCATCGAGGCAGCCTGCCGCATCGTCATCCTCGAAGACCGGCTCGAGGAAGCCCAGCGCATCAACGCCGAATACCGCCGCACCGTATCCCTGCACACAGCCGGCATCTGACCCGTGGCCCGCGGCGACGCGCCCGGCCGTACTCCACCGATTCAAGAATACGAGCGCATGATCGCCGAAGACACTCAGCCGTCGGCCCACGGACGGGAGCCCCAGCCCGGCCCCGGCAGCATGCCCGACGCCCTGCGCACTCCGGCGGTTGATGCGCCTTCCGGCGCAGCCGGTCGACTGACTGCCGGGCAGGCAGCCGCCGGTTTGGAAGGCGGGGTGGAGCGCGCGGCAGCTGCGTTGAAGCCGAGATTGCGCGGCTGGCTGCACGCCGGTGTGTTCCCCCTGGCGCTGGTCGGCGGGATCGTCCTGATCACCGTTTCGCGCTCGGCGGCGGCCGTGGCGGCGTGCTCAGCGTATGCGGTGTCGGCCTGCCTGCTGTTCGGTACCAGCGCGGTCTACCACCGCGGGACGTGGGGTCCGCGCGGGGAGGCGGTCCTGCGGCGGCTGGACCACGCGAACATCTTCCTGATCATCGCCGGCACTTACACCCCGCTGGCGGTACTGCTGCTGCCCGCAGGCCGGCAGGTGGTGCTGCTGGCCCTGGTGTGGGCGGGCGCCCTGGCCGGCATCGCCTTTCGCATCCTGTGGATCGGGGCTCCCCGCTGGCTGTACACCCCGTGCTACATCGCGCTGGGTTGGGTGGCCGTCTTCAACCTGCCCGACTTCGCGCGCACCGGCGGCACCGCAGTCGTCGCCCTCGTCATCGCCGGCGGCCTGCTCTACACCGCGGGCGCCGTTGTCTACGGACTCAAGCGCCCCGACCCCTCCCCGGCCTGGTTCGGTTTCCACGAGGTCTTCCACGCCCTGACCATCGCCGCCTTCAGCGCGCACTACACGGCCATCCTCCTGGCAGCCACATAACCGCGTCCGGAGCATGCCGAAGCGCAGGACTCGAGGGCGGGCCCTTGGCCGCGCAGGGCCCGAGAGAGGCTGATGGGCGCGGCGGGCCCGGGGCCCCGTGGTGCAATGTGGCCTGTCCGGTACCGGGCTCGGCAAACTCTTTCGAGCATCCCGGGCGGAGTCCTGAGCGTCATCAAGCAGTGAAGGAGTTGCTGTGACCGCAAGCGGGCCGGACGGCGGGCGAGTGGGTGTGCGTGGCCAGTTCCGCGAGGAACCGGCGGTGGACGGCGTGAAGTCGAAGAGCATGTCCGTGGGTGAACACACGCAGGAACGTGCCCAGCGTGGACGGGGCGCGAATACCACCGAACACCGCCGGCATCGCCCCGTGACAGACCTGCGCCACCCCCTGATGAACCCTGTGACGGGACCTGTCCGCCACATGATCAGCGGAGCGTCGGGGGCGCCGAGTCACTCGTCGATCGACGTACCGAAGCGCGCGTCGGTTCCGGAAGCGCCGAGCGAGCCTCCGCCGTACGACCACGATCCGGTGCTCACCGTCCCGGTCGTGGAGGCGGCAAGCCACCAGACCACCCCGTCGTCGGTGTTCTCGCCGGGTGCCGCGGCCAGCAGCTCGGAGCGGCCGTCGGCGTCCGTGTCGGCGAGCCGGACCTGTCCGCCCCAGCGGTCCCCCTTCTCCGCCGTGCCGGGCACGCCCGCCAAGCTCTGGTCGAAGGACTTCGCGTCCACCGCTGTCAGCCCGGTGGCCGAGCCGCGCAGGATTCGCACCCCGCCCGCGTCCGCCACGGTACCGACGTCCTCGCCCGGCACGCCCACGGCCAGATCGGCGTACCCGTCGCCGTCGATGTCGGCGAGGGAGACGTCGGCGCCGAAGGCGTCGCCGAGTTCGGCGGTGCCGGGCACACCGGCAGTGTTCTGGGTCCACACCTGGTCGGGTGTGCCGAGTTCGTTCACGTCGTCCATGCCGTTCTCGGAGCCCAGGTAGACGCCGACGACTCCGCCCGTGAGGGGTTCGTTCTCGTCCTCGGGCTTGTCGGGCTTGCCGTAGACCAGGTCGTCGTATCCGTCGTTGTCGATGTCGCCGGAGGCCGTGGCGGAGCCGCCGGCGAGGCCGCGGGTGTAGGCCGGCCCGTCTGCGGCGCCCATGTACAGGGAGGACCGTGGCCTGTAGTCCTCCTCCAGGCTGCTGCCGGACACGAGCAGGTCCGCGTATCCGTCGCCGTCGTAGTTTCCGGTGGTCAGGGAAGCGGGCTGCATCGAGTCGCGGCCGGGAACACCGGCGGTGTCGAGTCGGCCCGCCCCTTCCAGGGAGCCGGCGCCGTAGGCGAACAGAGAAGCGCCTTCGCGGTCGGCCACGGCAAGGACGTCGCCCGGTGTGGTTCCGGAGAGCCGGGCGGCGGCGACGGCCAGGCCGAACCGGGCGTCCGCCGCGGGCGCGCCCGACCCCAGGGTGACGCTGCGGGCGGGGGTCAGTCCGGCCTGGGATCCGTAGAGGACCGTCACCCGGCCCGCGTCGCTCACGGAACCCTCGTCCTCACCCGGTGCGGCGACGATCGCGTCGTCGTAGCCGTCGGCGTCGAGGTCCCCCGTGGCCACGGCGGTGCCGAAGCCGTCACCGGACTCGGCGGAGCCCGGGACGCCCGCGGTCGCCTGACCGAAGACGGCGGTGCGGACCCGGGGGATGCTGGTGGCGGTACCTATGCCACTCGTGGCGCCGTACTGGACGGTGACGTAGCCCGCCCCCTTCTTGCCGCCGTCGGTGCCGCCCGGAGCGCCGGTCAGGACGTCGTCGTAGCCGTCGCCGTCGAAGTCGCTGTTGCGGTCGTCGGCGTAGGTGCCTCCGGGCGTGCCCGCGAAGGCTGTGGGCGCGGCGGTGAGGGCCACACCGCTCAGCAGCAGGAATGACGCGGCAGCAACGGCCGTGGAACGTCTGTGGGTCATGATCTGCTCCCGTGTGCGGGTCAACCGGGGGTCGCGGACACAGGTTGGATCCATGACGCACAGGAAAAGTTGCGGCCCGCCGGTCTTCTGTGACAGAGCGGTGACGCGTCGGGGCCCGGGAGTCTGCTGCCCTTGCCTCCGGGGAGTCGGGGCCCGCCCCTGGTCCGGTGGGCCACCGGCCGCGGCCGGCCGGGGCGGGACGAACCGTGGCGTCGCGTACGTCTCCATGGGGTCACGTGCCCACGGTTTCCGAGGCCGCCTGCCGAGGACACGGCTCTCGACGTCCCACCCGTCGAGGCTCTCCCAACGGGCCGGAACCCAGTGTCCGTATCGCCGATCGCCGCGGACCCAAGGCGGCCGCCGCAGGAGAACCCGTCCCCGTCGCGCAGCACCCGACGGTTTGAACTGGAAAAACGGCATCCCCCGCGCCACGGACCCACAGGGGCGCGGCGCGGGCGCAGGCCATGGACTCGCTGCCGTCCTCAGCGCGAGGAGCCGCCTGAGACACCCCGCGTCTGAGAGGGTATTTGGGATCTGCCGTGCCTCAGGGTGCGGATGGTCGTAGAACCGGACGTGAGTGGTGCTGGGAAGCGGTATTCGCCGGACCTGACCGACGAGCAGTGGGCGTTGCTGGAACTGCTGCCGTCTGCGCCGCGAACAGGACCGAAGGGCGGGCGGCGGGAGAAGCATCCGCGCCGGCGGACGGGGACGCGATCATGTATGCGGTGCGAACAGGGTGCGCTTGGCGACAGCTGCCGCACGACTTTCCGCCCTGGCAGACCGTGTACTGGTACTTCGTGCGCTGGCACGACGCGGGCACGGTCATTCGCATCCACGATGCCCTGCGCAACCAGGTCCGTCAGGGCGAGGGCCGGAATGCCGAGCCCACGGCCGGGCTGATCGACTCGAAGTCGATACGCACTGCAGAAACCGTCCCGGCAGACACCCGTGGCTTCGACGTGGGCAAGAAAGCCAAGGGCCGCTCACTGACACCCTCGGCCTGCTGCTGACCGTCCATGTCATGGCGGCCAGCATCCAGGACCGCGGCGGCGCAAGGCGCTCGCTGCTTCGGACCCGACTGGACCACCCAACGGTGTCCTCACCTTGGAGCGGCAACGCTGAAAAATCATTCATTAGTGAAATGCGCGAAGATTTCTATTGTCCTCATTAATGAACAGTCAAGGCCTTTGGGTCAGTTAATCCCTGTGCTTCCTGTCTCAGGCCCTGGCATCATCTGCTGACCATGCGACAACGAGCCTTCAACGAGGCGATCTCGCGACGATGAAAGGCTGCCTGTGCACAACGGCATACGACGCGCGCTGACGTTCGCCGTCCTGTCAGCCATCTCTGCGGCCGCCACAGCCTGCGGTCCAGTAGGCGGCCCCACCAGCAGGACCCAGTCCTCCGCATCCGCGCAACGGCCATTGACTGAGGCAGACCTGACGGAGGCACTGCCTGACGGCGGAGAACTCCCGGGCTTCGTAGCCGTGCCGCAGGACTTGGCTCTTCTGGAAGCCGAGGACGTCGTCACAGCGGACACGGCTGCGTGCCGTCCGATCGCCGACATGATGAGTGTGCATCCCCGGCATCCGCGTAACGCAATGGTCTGGGCGACCATGAAGCCCCAAGGCGCGCCTGCAGACGCGACGCCCGGCAGCCTGACCCTGACCAGCCACGAAGACAAGGCTGCCCGAGCATGGATGGCTGAACTCAAGCAAGCCCTGTCCAACTGCACCGAGTTCACCGCCACATCCAAGCGTGGCTGGACTCACCGGTTCAGCGTGCGGCCGCTTCCCCAGGTGAAGGCCGGAGACGACTCCGTCAACTACGTGCTTACCAACGCCCTTGCTCCCGATGGCAAGGGAAACGTCATGACTGTCGTTCGCACAGGCGGTGCCTTCGCCACCTATCTCATGGACCAAGACGCAGGTAAGCCTGTCCCTGTTGCCGTTGCCAATCAGCAGCACAAGAAGCTGCAAGGTGCAGTCAACTCCTGAGCAACAGCATCTGGGCGCTGGGAAACGGAGGAACTGTCAGGACCTGTGGATCACGTCAACTCGGTGCTCGATTCGGATGTTGGAGTCGGAGGCTCGCCGCGTTGCGGACGCGACGGGTTCGTCCTTGTTCGGCGAGCAGAGTAAGGGCGTCACATGAGGTAACGATCCGTGCGGCCGCAGCGGTCCGCTGGAACCAGTCGGATGCGGTGATGAGCTCCTCTGCGGCCCATGGCTCGTCCAGGGCGACGGATCTCAGCAGGGTCCACTCGCTCAGGCGGCGGGTGAGGAAGGGGGGCCCCGATGACCTCGGCCATGGCGTGAGCCCAGGCGGTGAACCGGGCGTCGGTCAACAGTTGGGAGGCCCGGCGGCCGAGGTGGTGGACCACCGCGCTCTGCGCCATCTGCACGTCCTCGTCACCCAGCACAGCAGTCACCAAGTCGGCCTCCTCCGCCTTCGGGGCGACGTCCAAAGCCTGGAGGTAGTGGGCGTGACGCCGGTGCTCAGCCGGTTCGTGGTTGAGGTGCGGGTCGGTCATACGGTCACCCTTTCGGGCCGTTCGCCCGGCTGGCCGCGTTCGAGGAGGTACGGGCGGAGGACCGGGAAGTGACGGCCCAGAGGGTGGTAATCACAGCCGGGGCGTGGGCCGTTAGGACCTCTTAGGGCTCGCAGATCAATAAACCGTGGCTTTCCGATTGATGGTTCGTTGGTCTGGCATGAGTGGGTTGGACAAGCAACGGACAGCAATGGCAGCGA
>NZ_JBITSN010000039.1:0-8219 GCF_044540975.1 Streptomyces sp. NPDC085927 | reverse complement strand
AAACGCCCGGTTACATTTCGAACCCGGAAGCTAAGCCTTACAGCGCCGATGGTACTGCAGGGGGGACCCTGTGGGAGAGTAGGACGCCGCCGAACAATCTTTGGAAGGACCCCTGGTCACCAGCGTTCAGCTGGGACCAGGGGTCCTTTTTTATTTTCTGGAGCGCGTCGGATATCCGGCTGCGCGAGAATATTTGCGGTACCGAAGACAGGAGTCATCGATGTCCACCAACTCTCCCGACGACCGACCGGAGCGCGACCAGCGGCGACGGGACAGTGGTGACCGTTCGGACCGAGGCGGCCAGCGGAGCGCCGGCCCGCGTCGATCCAGCGACCGAGACCATGGAGCCCGGAGGGACGGAGACCGCGACCGTGGGTTCCGTCGGGACGATCGACGCGATGACCGAGGTGCCGGCCGGCCGGAGCGGGGCGGTTTCCACGGCCGGGACGACAACCGCGGTGACAACCGGGGCGGCGAGCGCGGCGGTTACCGCGGCCGGGACGACCGTAAGGACGATCGTCGGGACGACCGCCGTGACGGTGGACGTGAGCGTTCCGGCTTCCGCCGCGAGGACGACCGAGGCCACGGTCGCCGGGACGACCGGCGTGATGATCGTCGGGACGACCGGCGCAGTGACGACCGTGGTGAGCGGGGCGGTTTCCGCGGCCGGGACGACAACCGTGGCGGAGACCGTGGTGGGTTCCGCCGTGACGACAGCCGTGGCGGGGACCGTGGTGGGTTCCGCCGTGACGACAACCGCGGTGACAGCCGTGGTGGTGACCGGGGCGGTTACCGCGGCCGGGACGACAACCGCGGTGACCGTGGTGGTTTCCGCGGACGTGATGATCGCGACGACCGGGGCGGCTTCCGCCGCGACGACAACCGCGGTGGTGGCGAGCGTGGTGGTTACCGCGGCCGGGATGACAGCCGTGGCGGAGACCGCGGTGGATTCCGTCGCGACGACGACCGGCGGGACGACCGCCGCGATGACCGGCGTGATGATCGTCGGGACGACCGGCGCAGTGACGACCGTGGTGAGCGGGGCGGTTTCCGCGGCCGGGACGACAACCGTGGCGGAGACCGTGGTGGTTTCCGCCGGGACGACAGCCGTGGCGGAGACCGTGGTGGGTTCCGCCGTGACGACAACCGCGGTGACAGCCGTAGCGGTGACCGGGGCGGTTACCGCGGCCGGGACGACAGCCGTGGCGGAGACCGTGGTGGGTTCCGCCGTGACGACAGCCGGGGTGACAGCCGCGGCGGCGAGCGCGGTGGGTTCCGTCGTGACGACAGCCGTGGTGACAGTCGTGGCGGTGACCGTGGTGGTTTCCGCCGTGACGACAGCCGTGGTGGCGACCGCGGTGGGTTCCGCCGTGACGACAACCGCGGTGACAGCCGTGGCGGTGACCGGGGCGGTTACCGCGGCCGGGACGACAACCGCGGTGACCGTGGTGGGTTCCGTCGTGACGACAGCCGGGGTGACAGCCGCGGCGGCGAGCGCGGTGGCTTCCGCGGTCGGGACGACCGTGGCCGTGACGACCGGGGCGGGCGGTCCGGTGGGTTCCGTGGGCGCGACGACCGGCACGGTGGCGGCCGCTTCCGCGAGGAGCGCGAGCGCGACCGGGAGCCCATCAAGCGGCTGCCGATCCCCGAGGACGTCACGGGCGAGGAGATCGACAAGGACGTGCGGCAGGAGCTGCAAAGCCTGCCCAAGACGCTCGCGGAGGATGTCGCCAAGAACCTGGTGATGGTCGCCCGGCTGATCGACGAGGACCCCGAGGGCGCGTACGGCTACTCCAGGGTGGCGCTGCGGCTGGCGTCGCGCGTCGCCGCCGTACGGGAGGCCGCCGGCTTCGCCGCGTACGCCAACCAGAAGTACTCCGAGGCACTGGCCGAGTTCAGGGCGGCGCGGAGGATGACCGGCACCGCGGAGCTGTGGCCCCTCATGGCCGACTGCGAGCGTGGGCTCGGGCGGCCGGAGAAGGCGCTGGACATGGCCGGCGCCCCCGAGGTGCAGAAGTTGGACAAGGCCGGGCAGGTCGAGATGCGGCTCGTCGCGGCCGGCGCGCGGCGCGACTTGGGGCAACTGGACGCCGCCATCGTGACGCTCCAGAGCTCCGAGCTGGCGTCCCACACCGTGCAGCCGTGGACCGCGCGGCTGCGGTACGCGTACGCCGACGCGCTTCTCGCCGCCGAACGGGCGGACCAGGCGCGGGAGTGGTTCGCGAAGGCCGTGGAGGCCGACCGGGACGGCAGCACCGACGCCTCGGACCGGCTGGCCGAGATGGACGGCGTGGAGTTCATGGACGCGCTCGACGAGCATGACGACGCCGACGCCGACGCCGGTGCCGTGACCTCGGCCGACGAGGTCGAGGACGTGCGCACGGACCTGGACGCGGACAACGGCGATGCCGAGAAGGCCGATGCCGACAAGGTCGAGGTCGAGACCGACAAGGCGGAGAACGACGTCGACAAGGACTGACGCCTGACACCTGGCGCCTGAGCGTCCGGACGCACGAAGGGGCGGGATTCCCGGTTCACCGACCGGGGATCCCGCCCCTTCGTGCGTTACCGGCGACGCGTCACGCGTCGAACGCGCGCAGCACCAGCCCCGAGGCCGGCTTGGGGCCGAAGGACGTCGACTTGCGGGGCATGGTGACGCCCTGGCGGGCGAGGTCGCGGACGACCTCCTCGCGGACCGGATGCATCAGCACCGCCGTACCGCCGTCGCGTTCCGCCTTCCCGACGGTCGCGGCCGTGTCGTGGATGTAGGCGATGTGGGCCGGGGAGTCCTCGGGGATGTGCCACACCTGGCCCAGGAGCGTGGAGTGCAGGACCGTCGCGTCCAGGGTGCGCCAGGCTTCCGGGCGGTCGGCGGGGACCGTGCGGGCCAGCAGATCCGGGTCCGGACGGTCGACGAGGTGGAAGGCGCCGTCGCCGGCCAGGAGGAAGGCGTTGCCCGCACCGGCCGCCTCGGCCAGCACCTCCATGGCCTCCGGCAACGCGGCATCGATGCGGCGGACCCGGAACAGGCCGTCGAGGGCGGCCAGCGCGTCCGTGACGGGCAGGCCGTGCAGCAGGCGGTGGATGGCGCGGACGCGCAGCGGATAGCGGGCCGTGTCGACGAGGAGCACCAGGCCGTGGTCCCAAGGGCTGGGGGAGGGGTGCTGCGCGCGCAGGCGGCGGTAGGTCGCCCAGCGGTGGTGACCGTCGGCGATGAGCGCCTGCTGGCCGGACAGGTCGGTCCGGACGGTGGCCAGGTCCTCGGGGCCGGTGAGGGACCACAGCCGGTGGTGGAAGCCGTCCTCCGTGGTGGTCGCGAGGACGGGAGGCGTCCTGGCCGTGCGCTCGATCAGATCGGCGGTGGCGGTTGCCGACCCGCCGCCGGGATAGGTCAGCAGCAGGGGCTCGAGGTTCGCCGAGGTGGCCAGCATCAGGGCCGCGCGGTCGGCCACGATGTGCGGCATGACGTCCTCGTGCGGCAGGACCAGCTGCTCGTCGGGGTCCGACACCCGCAGGGCGCCGATGATCCCGCGCTGCAGCAGACCGTCGCCGTCACACTGTTCGTAGACGTAGAGACCGGGCTCGGGGTCCGTGGTCAGGACGCCCTCGGCCCGCCAGCGGTTCAGGGTCTCGGCGGCCTGGGCATTACGGGCTTCGGGGGTGGCGGCCTCGGGCAGGATCAGCCGGACGATGTTGTACGGGTCGGCGGACTGCAGGTGGTGCAGACCGTCCGGGCGGACGACGACGTCGTACGGCGGGGATGTCACGGCGGCCAGGCTGCCGACCCGGTCGGGGTCGTAACGAAGGCCTCGGAACGGGGTGAGTTCCAGGCCTCGGCGCACCTTCGCTTCCGAGGGACCTGCAGTCTTCATCCAGGCATCGTACGGGTGCCGGTGGCATGGGGGATGATCGGGGAAAGCCGTCGAACGAGGAGCGATGCACAATGAGCCGAAGCGTCAGGACGAGGCCCGAGGGCAGTGGGCAGGCCCTGAGCGAGGCGTACGACACGGCGCTGCTCGACCTCGACGGTGTGGTGTACGCGGGTGGGAAGGCGATCGTCCACGCGGTCGAGTCGCTGGCCGTGGCCGGCGCCGGTGGCATGCGCCTGGCGTACGTGACGAACAACGCCCTGCGCACGCCGGACACCGTCGCCGCGCATCTGACGGAGCTGGGGATACCGACGGAGGCCGGCGATGTGATCACATCGGCGCAGGCGGTCGCGCGGCTGGTGAGTGAGCAGGTGCCGCCGGGGGCCAGGGTGCTGGTGATCGGGGGCGAGGGCCTGCGGGTGGCGCTGAGCGAGCGCGGGCTGACGCCCGTGGAATCGGCGGACGACGACCCGGCGGCGGTGGTGCAGGGGTACGGCGGTCCCGACTTCCCGTGGGGGCGGTTCGGGGAGGCGAGCTACGCGATCGCGCGGGGGGTGCCGTGGTTCGCGTCCAACACGGATCTGACGATCCCCAGCGGCCGGGGCATCGCGCCGGGGAACGGGGCGGCGGTGGAGGTCGTACGGATCGCGACGGGCGCCGAGCCGCAGGTGGCGGGCAAGCCGCTGCCGCCGATGCACCGGGAGACGATCCTGCGGACGGGCGCCGAGCGGCCGCTGGTGGTGGGCGACCGGCTGGACACGGACATCGAGGGCGCGTTCAACGGCGGTGTCGACTCCCTGCTGGTGCTCACGGGCGTGACCGACGGGGCGCAGCTGCTGGCGGCGCCGCCGCAGCACCGGCCGACCTTCGTCGACGCCGACCTGCGCGGGATGCTCACCGGACAGCCGGAGGTCGTCGCGGCGGACGGCGGCGGATTCCGGTGCGGTGGCTGGACGGCGACGGCGGCCGGTGAACGCCTGGAGCTGGAGGGGGAAGGTACGGCTCTGGACGGGTTGCGGGCGTTGTGTGCGACGGCGTGGACAGCGGCGGGCGACGGCGGGTGCCGGCTGGACGGAGGGAAGGCGCTGGCGCGGCTGGGGCTGTGAGGAGTGCTGAGTGCCCGCATGCCCGACGATCCGAGGATCCGAGGATTCGAGGATCTGAGGAATCGTGATCGAATGGGAGGGTAGGCTAACCTAACCGGGTGTTGGTCGAGAGTCCCCCCGAACAGCGCGCGGACGCCGCCCCCGCGCATCCGAACCGCCGGGCGCTGCTCCGTGTCCTGGGGCTGCTCCTCTCCGCCGTGATCCTGGTACTCGTCGCGCTGGCGAGTATCGCGATCGGGGCGAAGGACCTCTCCCTGCAACAGGTCTGGCACGGCCTGTTCGAGAATTCGGGCACCTACGGCGACGCCGTCGTCGCCGACCGGTTGTCACGGACCGTTCTCGGTGCGCTCGCTGGCGCCGCGCTCGGCCTGGCGGGAGCGGTCCTGCAGGCGCTGACCCGTAATCCGCTGGCCGATCCGGGACTGCTCGGCATCAACGCGGGCGCGTCCGCGGCGGTCGTCACGGCCATCACCTTCTTCGGCGTCACCTCACTGTCCGGCTACGTGTGGTTCGCGTTCTGCGGAGCGGCGGGGGTCGGGGCGCTGGTGTGGTTCCTCGGCGGCAGCCGGAGCGCGACACCGGTGCGCCTGGTGCTCGCCGGCACCGCGATCACCGCCGCGCTGTTCGGCTACCTCCAGGCGGTCATGATCCTGGACGAGGCCGCCCTGGGCAGGATGCGCTTCTGGACGGTCGGATCGCTGTCCTCGGCGAACAGTTCGGTCATCCAGCAGGTGCTTCCGTTCCTGCTGGCCGGCTTCGTACTGGCGCTGCTGCTCGCCCGGCCGCTGAACGCCATGGCCATGGGCGACGACACCGCCAAGGCCCTCGGCGCCAACCTGAACCGCACCCGGGGGCTGGCCATGCTCGCCGCGACCCTGCTGTGCGGGGCCGCGACGGCCGCCTGCGGGCCGATCGCCTTCATCGGCCTGATGGTGCCGCACGTGGTGCGCTCGTTCACCGGACCCGACATGCGCTGGATCCTGCCGTACACGGCCGTCCTGTCGCCCGTACTGCTGCTCGGCGCCGATGTGATCGGCCGCGTCCTGGCCCGGCCCGCCGAGCTCCAGGTCGGCATCGTCACCGCGATCATCGGCGGCCCGGTGTTCATCTATCTCGTACGACGGCGGAGGACGGCCCAGCTGTGAAGACCAACCGTGCCGTGCGCACCCCCGGCGGCCTCTCGCTCCGGGTGGACGTGTGTACTCTCGTCGTCGGCACCCTGCTGCTGCTCGTCGCGCTCACCGCGAGCGTGGTGCTGATCGGCACCGGCGACTTCCCGATACCGGCCGCCGACGTGGTCCGGACGCTGCTGGGCGAGGGCGACCCGGGCCAGGAATTCATCGTCACCGAACTGCGGCTGCCCCGGGTCCTGGTGGGGCTCCTCGTCGGTGCCTCCCTCGGTCTCGCCGGTGCGCTGTTCCAGTCCATCTCCCGCAACCCGCTGGGCAGTCCGGACGTCCTCGGCCTGGGCCAGGGGGCCACGGCCGGCGCGCTCGTGGTGATCGTGCTGTTCTCCGGAACCGCCGACCAGGTCGCCCTCGGCGCCCTGGTCGGCGGACTGGCGACCGGGTTCGCCATCTACGTGCTCGCCTGGAAGCGGGGGGTGCACGGATACCGGCTGGTCCTGGTCGGTATCGGTGTCTCGGCGATCGTCACCGCGGTCAACGGCTATCTGCTCACCAAGTCCGACATCGTGGACGCGGCCCGGTCGGTCGTCTGGATGACCGGTTCCCTCGACGGCCGTGACTGGGACCAGGTCTGGCCCCTGCTCGCGCTGTGCGCCCTCCTCGTACCGCTGGTCCTCGCCAACTCCCGTGGGCTCAGGATGATGGAGATGGGCGACGACGTGTCGTACGCCCTCGGGGTCCGGGTGGAGCGCGTACGGCTGGTGCTGATGCTGTCCGCGGTCCTGCTCACCGCGTCGGCGACGGCGGCCTCCGGGCCCGTCGGCTTCATCGCGCTCACCGCACCGCAACTCGCCCGGCGGCTGACCCGTTCGCCCGGACCGAACCTGGTGCCGTCGATGTGCATGGGGGCCGCCCTGCTGGTGGGCTCCGACTGGATCTCGCAGCGGGTCTTCGGGGCCGGCCAGTTGCCCGTGGGCGTGGTCACCGGCGTGCTCGGCGGCGTCTACCTGCTGTGGCTCCTGGTCACCGAGCGCAGGGCGGGCCGGATATGAGGCGACCGACCAACGGACCGGCCAACGGACCGGCCGGCCAACGGACCGGCCGGCCGACCGACCGGCGGGCTGAACAACCGAAGGAGCATCGTGAACCGACTGTCCGCCGAGGACGTCACCCTCGCCTACGACCAGCGTGTCATCGCCGAGCAGTTGTCGGTGGAGATACCGGACAACTCCTTCACCGTGATCGTCGGCCCGAACGCCTGCGGCAAGTCGACGCTCCTGCGGGCGCTGTCCCGGATGCTGAAGCCCAGCCGGGGGCGGGTGCTGCTGGACGGTCAGGTCATCCAGTCGATGCCCGCCAAGAAGGTCGCCCGCACCCTCGGACTGCTGCCCCAGTCGTCGATCGCGCCCGACGGGATCACCGTCGCCGACCTGGTGGGGCGCGGCCGGTATCCGCACCAGGGCATCCTGCGCCAGTGGTCCGCCGAGGACGAGCGGGTCGTCCAGGAGTCGATGGCCCGGACCGGCATCGCCGACCTCGGCGAACGCCACGTCGACGAACTCTCCGGCGGGCAGCGGCAGCGCGTGTGGATCGCCATGGCGCTCGCCCAGGAGACCCCGCTGCTCCTCCTCGACGAGCCGACGACCTATCTGGACATCCAGCACCAGATCGACGTACTGGACCTGTGCGCGGAACTGCACGAGGAGCAGGGCCGCACCCTCGTCGCCGTCCTGCACGACCTCAACCACGCCGCCCGGTACGCCACCCACCTCATCGCGCTGCGCGAAGGGAAGGTCATCGCACAGGGCGCTCCGAAGGAGATCGTCACCGCCGAGCTGGTCGAGCAGGTCTTCGGCCTGAGCTGCCAGGTGATCGACGACCCCGAGACGGGTACGCCCCTGATCGTGCCGGCCGCCCGCAAGACACGGGCCGCGGCGAAACAGGCCGGGGCCGGGCAGGGCGCGGACAAGAGGGCCGGGGCCGGGCAGGACGCGGACGAGCGGGCCACGGCGAAGGTGGGAGCTAGTGTCCTGCGCCAGTAGTTGATCGTTAGTAGTTGCGTGACTTCTACTGCTGGTGCGTCAGTCCCTCGTCGGGGCCCGAAGCTGGAACCGTTG
>NZ_JBITSN010000038.1:0-8428 GCF_044540975.1 Streptomyces sp. NPDC085927 | reverse complement strand
ACGGTTCCAGCTTCGGGCCCCGACGAGGGACTGACGCACCAGCAGTAGAAGTCACGCAACTACTAACGATCAACTACTGGCGCAGGACACTAGGGCCTGAACCGGGAAGGGGCACGGCCGGAATGCCGTGCCCCTTCCCCCGCTCCCGGCGCGGTCACGGGGTCAGACCCGCACCCGCTCGCCCTCGTCCGCGCCGTGGTCCGTGCCCGTTCCCCGGCCCGGGCCCTGGTCCACGCCCCCCTTCGCCACCGGCGCGCCCGCCCCCGCCGGCGACTCGTCGTGGGTCAGGTCGGGCAGCCGGTGCAGCCACTTCGGCAGGTACCAGTTGCGCTCGCCGAGCAGCGCCATCACCGCCGGGAGCAGCACGCCCCGGATGATCGTCGCGTCGATCAGCACCGCCGCCGCCAGACCCACGCCCATCTGCTTCATGGACTGCATGGACAGCGTCCCGAAGATCCCGAACACGGCGACCATGATGACCGCGGCGCTGGTGATGACACCCGCCGTGGTGACCACACCGTGCTGGATCGCGTCCCGCGTCGTACGGCCCCGCAGACGGGCCTCGCGGATCCGGGAGACCACGAACACGTGGTAGTCCATCGACAGGCCGAACAGGATGACGAAGAGGAACAGCGGCAGCCAGGTGATGATCGCGCCGACCCCCTCGGCGCCCACCAGCGACGCGCCCCAGCCGTGCTGGAAGACGGCCACCAGGATGCCGTAGGCCGCGCCCACCGACAGCAGGTTGAGCACGATCGAGGTGATCGCGATCGTCAGCGAGCGGAACGACAGCAGCATCAGCAGGAAGGCGAAGACCACCACGAAGACGAAGACCGGGACCACCGAGGCGACCAGCTGGTCGTTGAAGTCCTCGGAACCCGCGACCTGCCCGGTGACCGGCGCCTCGAGGCCGTCCACCGTGCCCAGCGTGGCGGGCCGCACCTCGTCGCGCAGCGTGCGCAGGCTCTCGGCCGCCCTGTCCTGGTCGGACCCGCCCACCAGCGGCACGTACACGAAGGCGACGTTCAGTCCCTCGTGCACCTTCGTCTCGACCGGGCCGCGCGAGGCACCCGAACTCACCGCCTGCTCACGGAAGTCGGCCAGCGCGGCCCGTACCTGCGGGGAGTCGATGTCGTCCGCCTTCACGACCACCTCGGCCGGCTCCGCGCCGCCCGGGAACGCCTCGTTGACCCGGTTGTACGTCTGCACGATGGGCAGCGAGTCCCCGAACTCCTGGTCCAGCGTGAGGTTCTGGGTCTTCATGCCGACCGCGGGAGCGGCCACCGCCAGCAGCGCGCCGGTCGCCACCGCGGCGGCGAGCAGCGGCCTGGCGAGCACGCGGCGCAGTACGGCCGTCCAGATCCGGCTGTCGTTGCCGCTGCCCGAGGTGCGCCGGCGCAGGAACGGCAGCCGGCCCTTCTCGACCCGCTCGCCCAGCAGCGACAGCAGTGCGGGCAGCACGGTCACGGAGCCCACCATGGCGACCGCCACGACCATCAGCGAGGCCAGGCCCATCGCCTCGAACTCGGCGAGCCCGGTGAACAGCATGCCCGCCATGGCCACGCAGACCGTCACACCGGAGACGACGATCGCCCGGCCACTGGTCGCGGCGGCGATCCGCAGCGCCGTCTGCGGGTCGTGGCCGGCGGCCCGCTCCTCGCGCTCGCGGCGCAGGTAGAACAGGCAGTAGTCGACGCCCACGGCCAGACCGACCAGCAGCATCACGGAGTTGGCGGTCTCGCTCATCGGCTGCAGATGGCTGACCAGGCCCATCAGGCCCATCGTCGCCATGATCGCGGTGACCGCCAGCGCCACCGGCAGCAGTGCCGCCACCAGCGCGCCGAAGGCGATCAGCAGGATGCCGAGGGCCACCGGGACCGCCGAGTACTCGGCCTTCTTGAAGTCGTCGCCGAACGCGTCGTCGAACGTCTTCATCATGCTGGCGCCGCCGATCTCCTCGATCCGCAGCGCGTCGTGGTCCTTCTGGACCTCCTCCACGGCCTTCAGCACCGGCTCGACGCGCCGGCCGGCGGTGTCGGAGTCGCCGCGCATGGCGAACTGGACCAGCGCGCTGCGCCCGTCCTTCGAGATCGTGTCGCTCTCGTAGGGGGTGGTCACCTCCGTGACCTCACCGGTCCTCTCGACCGCCGCGACGACCGCGGTGACCGCGGCGCGGAACTCGTCGTCCGTGGCCGTCAGTCCGTCGTCCTTGGCCTGCACCAGTACGGTCTCACCGGCCGGCTCCTCGATCCCGGCGTCCTCGACGATCCGGGCGGCGGTCTGCGTCTCTCCCTTGAGCTGGTCGCTGTCGCCGACGTCGACCCGGCCGGCCGCCGAACCGAGGCCCATCGCCAGCACCACGAACAGCGCCCAGATACCGACGGCCGCCCATCGGTGCCGGGCGCTCCAGCCGCCGGCACGGGCGGCGAAGCCCCTTACCCGCGCATCTCCGTTCCTCATGACGGGCTCGCTCCCTCGTGCACGACAGCGACCTGTGCCGCCGCCTTCCACGTTCGAAGGTAGGGGCCGGACAAGACCGTCTCGTCGTGCTGACCGGTGAAGCTCCGGGCGCGGAACTCATCCCCTCGGACTTCGCCCCCTCCCCACTGGGGAGGAGGGGACCCCTACATCTACCGGGGGTCCCCGGGTGCGTGATCGGGGTCCCGGGCGCGGGGCGGCCGTCACGATGTCCGCGCTGCCGTGATGCCCGCCCTGCCGCGCTCCGCGCGGACACGGCCGCCGTGCCCATCCCCACGGCGCACGACGGCCGTCCTATCGTGTGCGGATGGCGACGACATACGCGGCACTGCTGCGCGGCATCAACGTGGGCGGCAGCAGAAAGGTCCCCATGGCCGAACTCCGCACCCTGCTGGAGAGCCTCGGCCACGACGCCGTGCGCACCCATCTCCAGAGCGGCCAGGCCGTGTTCACCACCGGGAGCGACGGGCCGGGCGGGGGGAAAGCGGACGAGGACGCCCTGGCCGCCGAACTCGCCGCCGCCGTCGAGCGGCACTTCGGCTTCGCCGTCGACGTGATCGTGCGCGACCACGCCTATCTGCGGGCGATCGTCGACGACTGCCCGTTCCCGGCCGCCGAGTTGGAGCCCAAACAGCTCCACGTCACCTACTTCTCCACCGCCGTCGACGCCGACCGCTTCGCGGACGTCGACCGGGCCGCCCATCTGCCCGAGGAGTTCCGCCTCGGTGACCGCGCCCTGTACCTGTACGCCCCGGACGGCCTGGGCCGCTCCAAGCTCGCCGAGCGCCTGGCCAGGCCCCGGACCACCAGGGGCGTCATCGCCACCACCCGCAACTGGAACACCGTCGTCAAGCTCGTGGAGCTCACCCGTGACTGACCCGTACGCCGCCGACGCCGCCATCGAAGCCGAACTGAGACTGCTGGACCCCGAGGTGCGCCGCTCGCCCCAACGCGTAGGGGAGCTGCTGCACCCGGAGTTCGTGGAGATCGGCGCGTCCGGACGGGTCTGGGACCGCGACGCGATCATCGCCCTGCTCGCCGGCGAACGCGATGCGGGGAACCCCACCGGCACCGTCTCCCGGATGAAGGCCGTGCAGCTCGCGCCCGACACCGTCCATCTCACCTTCGACACGGACCACAACGGCCGGCGCGCCCACCGCAGCTCCCTGTGGCGCCGCACCGGCCGGGACTGGCTGCTCTACTTCCACCAGGGGACGCTGTACGACTCGAACACGGTGACCGGCGGCTGACGCCCACCGCCACCCCGGGGCCTCAGGCCCCCACGGCAGCCTGCACCGGCACCCGTGCCGCGTCGTACCGCTCCAGCAGCACCCGCGCCACCTCCGGCGCCGGACCGAGGACGTCCGCCAGGACGTCCGCCCGGGCCGCGCCCCGTGCGATGCGGTCCGGGAGGAACCCCGGGGCCAGCACGTACGGGGCCACGGCGACGCGCTCGCAGCCGAGGGCGAGCAGTTCGCTTACCGCGTCCTCGGTGCGGGGCAGGGATGCGGAGGCGAACGCAGGCCGCACGGCGCACCAACCGGTGTGCCGCCACTCCCGCGCGATTGCTGCGATCACTGCGATCGCCTCCGGGTCGGAGGACCCCGCCGAGGCCAGGACGACCCCGGTCGAGGACTTGTCGGCGGGCGTGAGGCCCGCCTCGTACAGCCGCCGCTCCAGCGCGGCGAGGAGCAGGGGCGACGGGCCCAGAACGTCCGCCTGACGGATGCGCAGCCGCGGATCCGCGTCCGCGAGGACCGCCGGGATGTCCGCCTTGGCGTGGAAGGCGCGGGTCAGCAGCAGCGGGAGGGCCACCACGTCCCGCACGCCCTCCGTCGCGAGGGAGTCCAGCACCCCCGGTACGGAGGGGATGTTGAAGTCGAGGAAGCCGGTTTCCACGCGCAGTTCCGGCCGCAGCGACCGCACCCGCCGCACCAGGGCATGCACGGTCGCCGCGTGCCGCGGGTCGCGGCTGCCGTGGGCGATGACGAGAAGAACCGGACGGTGCATGATCGGATCAGTCCTTCACCAGCAGGCCACGGCTGCGCAGCACCCACCGCTCCAGCGGACTGAAGATCAGCAGGTCGATGGCGATACCGACGGTCAGGATCAGCAGGATCGCTTCGAACACCATGGCCATGTCGCTCGCGTTGCGCCCGTTCTCCAGCAGCTGCCCGAGACCGATGCCGAGGTCGGGGAACGACGCGATGATCTCCGCGGCCATCAGTGAGCGCCAGGAGAACGCCCAGCCCTGCTTCAGACCCGCCACATAGCCGGGCAGCGCGGCCGGCAGCACGATGTGCCAGGTGCCCTTCAGCCCCGTCGCGCCCAGCGTGCGGCCGGCCCGCAGGAACAGCGGCGGCACCTGATCGACGCCGGAGACCAGGCCGTTGGCGATGGAGGGAACCGCACCGAGCAGGATCACCGCGTACATCATCTGGTTGTTCAGGCCCAGCCAGATCACGGCCGGCGGCACCCACGCCACCGACGGCAGGGACTGCAGTCCGGACAGGATCGGGCCGATCGCCGCGCGCACGAACCTCACCCGCGACACCAGCAGCCCCAGCGGCGTACCGATCAGCAGCGCGAAGAAGAAGCCGAGCAGACCGCGCGAGACGCTGGTCCAGATGTAGCCGAGCAGCTCGCCCTCGAGCCACGCGTCCCGCACCACGCTCCACACGGCGCCCGGCGAGGGCAGCTTGGTCGGATCGTCGACGATCCTGAAGGAGACCAGCGCCTGCCACACGGCCAGCACCAGGGCGATGGCGAGGACGGGCGGCAGGATCTTCTGGACGAAGGTCTGGCGCCACGGCCTGCGGGCCTGCTGCCTCGTCTCCAGCGCGTCGAGCCCCGCCTCGAGACCGGCGAGGTCGTTCACGTCCTTCGCGGTCGCGTCCTTCGCGGTCGTGTCAGTGCTGGCCATGTCGGCGGATCTCCCCACGGAGTTCTTCGGTGATCTCGACGGACAGTTCCGCGACCGCGGTGTCCTCGATACGGCGCGGGTGCTCGATGTCCACCGTCCACTCGCGGGCGATCCGGCCCGGCCTCGACGACAGCAGCACCACCCGCTGCGCGAGCCGGACGGCCTCGCGCACGTTGTGCGTGACGAACAGGACGGAGACCCGGGTCTCGCGCCAGATCCGGGTCAGCTCGTCGTGCAGCACGTCCCGGGTGATGGCGTCCAGCGCCGCGAACGGCTCGTCCATCAGCAGCAGCTTGCTCTCCTGGGCCAGCGCGCGGGCCAGCGCGACCCGCTGGCGCATACCACCGGACAGCTCGTGCACCCGCTTGCCGTGGGCACCCCCCAGCCGGACCAGCTCCAGCAGCTCCTCGGCCCGGCCGCGCCGCTCGGCCTTCGGCACGCCCCGCAGCTTCAGGGCGAGTTCGATGTTCTTGCCCGCCGTCAGCCACGGGAACAGCGCGTGCTCCTGGAACATCAGCGCCGGGCGGCCGTCCGTGCTGATCGCGCCGGCGCTGGGCGCGTCGAGGCCGGCGACCAGGTTGAGCAGCGTGGACTTGCCGCAGCCCGAGGCACCCAGCAGGGTGACGAACTCGCCGGGTGCGACATCGAGCGTGATGTCGTCCAGTACGAGCTGCTGCCCGGCCGGGCCCGCGAACGACTTCGAGACATGCTCGATCCGGGCGGCATGGGTGGCCGCCTCGATGCCGTCGGCGGCCTTGGCGAGGGTCGTGGCCATGGTCGTCACCTCCTGGGACGTTTCTTCGGGGTTCCGGGGTCAGCCGGCGCCGAGACCGGCGTCGTCGACGGCGGGTGCGTCCTCGGCCGTGAGGACCTTGTTGAGGGGCTCGAGGTCGTAGATGCCGTTCAGGTCGGGCCGCTCGAGCAGGCCCGCGTTCACGGCGTGCTCCGCCTGGGTGCGGAGGGTGGCGGCCAGCGGGTCGTCGGTGAACCGGATCGACTTCCACGCCGGGTCCAGTACGCCGGCGGGCAGTGCCTTGCCGGAGTCGGCCGCCAGCTGCTCGTTGGCGGCGGCCTTCGCCTCGTCCGGGTGTTCGTTGATCCACCGGTTGGTGGAGACCGACGCCTCGAGCACCGCCTCGACGGCCTTCGGGTGCTTCTCCAGGAACTCCTGGCGCACGACCAGGTTGGTGATGACGAACTGCTCGTCCGGCCACAGGGAGGCCTCGTCCAGCAGGACCTTCCCGCCCTCGGCGACCAGCTTCGACGCGGTGGGCTCCGGCACCCACGCGCCGTCGACCGACCCGGCCGCGAAGGCGTCCGGGGTGACCTTGTTGTCGCTGCGGACGACCGTGACGTCGCCCCTGCCGCTCTGCGCGTCGACCGTCCAGCCCTGCTCGGCGGCCCAGTTGAGGAACGCCACGTCCTGCGTGTTGCCGAGCTGCGGTGTCGCGATCCGCTTGCCCTCGACGTCCTCCAGGGACTTCACCCGGTCCGGGTTCACCACCAGCTTCACCCCGCCGGACGCCGAACCGCCGATGATCCGCAGGTTCCCGCCCCGCGACTTCGCCCAGCCGTTCACCGCCGGCGACGGTCCGATCCAGGCGATGTCGATGGAACCGGAGTTGAGCGCCTCGATCGCGGACGGCCCCGCGTTGAACACCGCGTACCGCGCCTCGGTCGCGCCGAGCTCCTTCTGGAAGAAGCCCTTCTGCTTGCCGACCAGCGCGGTCCCGTGGGTCAGATTGCCGAAGTGGCCGATCCTCACCGCGTCGAGACCGTCGGTCTTCCGCGCCCCGGCCGCGATGTCGGCGCCGGCGCTCTCCTCGGCCCGGGAGCCGTAGCCGCACCCCGCCAGGGCGAGCAGGACCAGCGCGGTCGTCACGGCGAACGCGCGGCGCGGTGCGGCGGGGGTGGCAGGCACGGGAGGCGTTCCTCTCGGGGGCCCGGCGGTCACGTACTCAGCTGGTCGTGGCCGGGGGATCGGCGGGTTTTCGGCGGTGGCGGCACGGGACCGGGACACGCGAACGGTACGCGCGTCCCCGGTGCGCCGGGAGCGTCACGCACATCGCGCGACCCCGCCCTGCCCTCCCCCGAACTCCGTTCGGGGGGACCCCCACCCCAAACGCCCGCCGCCGATCCGGCCGCCCTCCTTGGCGAAGGTGGCGAAGACGTCGAGGGGACGCGCCGCAGGCAGTCCCGTCGTCGTCACCGGCGGTCCGGGCGCAGGGAGTTCCATGGTCAGAAGTCCCATCCGTCGTCCCCGGCCGCGTCCTTGACCGGGTCCGGCGTGGCGAAGGACTCGCCGGCCATGCCCGCGGTGAGCGTGGTGCCGTCGTTCGGGTCGATCAGGATGAACGAACCGGTGCGCCGCGAGTCCGCGTACGAGTCGGCCGGCAACGGCTCGGCGGTACGGATCTTCACCCGGCCGATGTCGTTGGCGACGAGCGTGCCGGGGTGCGGGTGCAGCGACAGGTCGTCCAGCGTCAGCCGGGCCGGAATGTCCTTCACGATCGCCTTGACCGTCCGGGTGCCGTGCTTGAGCAGCACCCGGTGGCCGACCGTCAGCGGCTGGTCGGCGACATGGCAGACGGTGGCCTCGACGTCCTGCGTGGTGGCGGGCGCGTCCTTGCTCGGGACGAGCAGGTCGCCGCGGGAGATGTCGATGTCGTCCGCCAGCAGCAGCGTCACCGACTGCGGCGTCCAGGCTGCCTCGACGGGTGTGCCCAGCAGGTCGATCCCGGTGATCGTCGTGGTCCGGCCGGACGGCAGCACGGTCACCTCGTCACCCGTACGGAACGTGCCCGCGGCGATCTGGCCGGCGTACCCCCGGTAGTCGGGGTGCTCGGCGCTCTGCGGGCGGATCACGTACTGCACCGGCAGCCGGGCGTGGCAGTGCGCCAGGTCGTGGCTGACCGGCACCGTCTCCAGGTGCTCCAGTACGGTCGGGCCGCCGTACCAGTCCATGTGCGGGGAGGGTTCCACGACGTTGTCGCCGGTGAGGGCCGAGATCGGGATCGCGGTGATCTG
>NZ_JBITSN010000037.1:0-9029 GCF_044540975.1 Streptomyces sp. NPDC085927 | reverse complement strand
GCCCATTGCTCATCCGCCAAGTCGCTCGGATACGGTTCTCGCTCCATGCGATGAACCTCCGCATGAACATGCCCACCGGCGAGCCTGGACGGCAATCAGTGCCACGAACGAGTGATCACGAACCAGGAAAGATCGGACTTAACGCCCTCTGGTCGACACCCAAACCCGCTCCCACCTGCGTGGATGAGGTATTCAGCAAGGGCACGCATGCCGCAAGGCGCGGCTGGGAGCCGGCCTGCCGGCCGAAGACGGTCCCAACGAGGGGGAGTGCCGGTCGAGCTGCACCAATCTCGCCTACACGGACAGGAACGTCGTCGAGCAGCGGCGCCTCCGGCGGTGGTGGGAGGCTGCGGCAGCCGACCGGCTGAGCCCGCGTCCCCTGCGGGACCGGGCGGCCGCGCTGGCGGAGAGCAGCCGGGCCGCCATCGAGGCCCATCACGCGAGCCCGCCCGATCCCAACCCGACGACGCAGGAGCCGTGATGGGACGCCGGCCGCGTGACGAGGAAGCCGACCGGGCCGCGATCCGGGCTGCCGCCGACCGGCTCCTGGCCGGCACGCCGCTGCACTCGCAGTCCGGAAAGCTGACCGCGTCGGAGTTGATCGCCGAGAGTGAGCTGCGGCGGAATGTCGTGTACCGGCACACCGATCTCATCCAGGAGTTTCAAGTCCGAGCCAAGGCCCAGGACGCCACCCCGACTGCGATGCAGGAACTCGCCGATGAGAACCGGCAACTCAGGTCCGAGGCCGACGATTTGACGGTCGAGCTCCGTCAGGAGCAGGCGAGGAACAAGACCATGCGCATGATCATTGCTGAGCTCGCCCTCGAACGGGAACGGGAACGGGCCAAGGCTGAACTCGCCGGAGTGTCCGGGGTGAAGGTGCTGCCCAACCGGCTCTGACAGGGCCATCGTGGGAAAGGACCACGGTGGGCGAAACCGTACGGTCGAGGATCCGGGACCTCCGTGCGCATTCGGCGTGAGATCGTCCACGGCTCTACCGCTGCGGGCCGGGGCGGAGGGTGCACGGGTGGTGACGATATGCTCACGCGGTGGGCCGGAATCCCCGTCGCGTCGTCGTCTGGGCTGCCGGAAGATCGGAGAAGGAGCCGGTCCGCTCGAGCGTGGGGCCAGGGGGTGATGGGATGCGGCAGGCCGGTGTGCTCGATGTCGGGTGTCACAGTGCTTTGCTGACGGTGGTGCGTCGGCGCCCGGGGACGGTGCTGGAGCCGGTGTTCTCCCGCAAGGTGCGGTTGAGACTGCACGAGACCCTCGACCGCAAGGGGCGGCTGGACAAGGCCGGCATGAAGAGCGTCGAGCGGGCAGTGGCCGAGGCCGTCGCCGCCGACCCGCGTCCGCGCGGACCGGAAGTGTTCGCGTTCGCGACCTCCGTCATCCGGGACGCGCCCAACCGCGACGAGATCATCGCGCGTGTGGCACGCACCACCGGCACCCGCCTGCGCGTGCTGAGCGGCGTTGAGGAGGCGCGGCTGGCCTACGTGGCCGCCCGCCAGTGGGCAGGCCCGACGGCGGGGCAGCTGCTGGTCCTGGACATCGGCGGCGGCACCGTAGAGATCGCCTCCGGCACCGGAGACCAGCCCCGCGCCGTCCACTCGCTGCCACTAGGTGCTCGCAGGATCACCCGGGACTGGCTTCCCGGCGGCACCGCGCCATCCCAACGCCGCCTGGCCGAGATCCGGCAGCACCTTCATCGGTCCTTGGAAGCCGTGCCCGGTCTGCCGCAGGCCGAACCGGATGGGCGGGTGCTGGCCTGCTCCAAGACCTTCGAACAGCTCGCCCGGCTCGCCGCCGCCCAGGGCAAGACACCGCGAGCCGGACGGCGGCTGGCGCTACCCCAACTGCGCACGTCCGTCTCCCTGCTGGCCGCCGCGGGCCCGTCCCGCCGTGCCAAGCTGCCGGGCATCTCCCGGCACCGCGCCGAACAGTCCCTGGCCGGAGCCCTGATCGCACAGGCCCTCATGGAAGCCTGCGGGGCCAAAAACGTCGAGATCTGCCCGTGGTCCACCCGGGAAGGGCTATTGCTCGAACACCTCGGCCCGCCCCACATCACAGCCGACCGTTCCCGCCTGGTCGGCTAAGACCGTGAGCGTTTTTCAACCTGCTGGTCGGGCTGGGCCGTTGGGCTGACAGACAGGTGAAGCCCCTGGTAGATGGGTTTTCGACCAAGAAATCCGTCTCCACCAGAGGCTTCGTATGCTTGTCTACCCTTCCCCAAGCTCTCGGCTTCGCTCGAGCAGGGGAGACCCCATCGCGTCGGCGTGTCCAGCTCTGCCCTGCGCTTCCTGTCCGCCAAGCTGCGCCGGCGTCGCCGGGAGCTCGGTACCCGGTGGCGGCGCCTGAGCGCCGGCCAGCAGGCCCTGCTCACTCTCGCCACCTTCGCAACGGCCACCCGTATGCCCAGCTCGCGGCCGGGTTCGGCATCGGGACCACGACCGCGTACCGGTACATCACCAAAGCCGTCGAGGTCCTGGCCGCCCTCGCCCCGGCCCTTGCGGAGGCGGCCCGGACGGCATCGATGAAGGCATTCGTGCTGCTGGACGGGACCCTGCTGCCGATCGACCGGATCGCCGCCGACCGGCCCTTCTACTCGGGAAAGCACAAGAAACACGGGATGAACGTGCAGATCCTGGCCGATCCGTCTGGCCGGCTGTTGTGGGCCTCACCGGCTCTGCCTGATGCCGTCCACGACGTCCGGGCCGCCCGTGATCTCGACCAGGAACTCGCGCATGATCTTCCTCCGCTCCAGGGCGCCCGGCGAGGGCCGGAACGCCCCTGGTGGGGGAGGTGGGCCTGGCCTGCGGCGGATCCGGTGGCCACCGCGGTCGAACGGATCCACCCCCGGGATTCTCCTTCCAGCCCGCGGCATGCAGGGCGGAAAGACGACGCCACGCCCACAGGACGCCTGCCTTCCGGGTCGGCCAGCGGAGGCAGAGGGCGCACCGGGTCGAGCGGGAGTCTGCGGGACGATTGTGCCGCCGGGCACGGACGCGGAGGAGTCCGTGCCCGGCGGCGGGGAGGGGAGGTGCCGCTCGGCTCGGATCCGGCGGTGCCGACAAGACGTCGCCTCCGAGGAGGGTGCCTCCCGTGCCCGGGGAGTGCTGCCGGAGTGGACGTTCCCATCGACAATCTGGGGCTCTTCGGCGCCGGGGACCTGACGGAGATCGTCGATGACAAGTGGCGGACCGTCTTCGCGGCGCGCTCGGTGTGGTGCCTGCTGATGTGGCGGGCCGCCTCGCCGCCGCCCGTAAAATGCCCGACCAGGATCGTGTCCCGCAGGTCAGGCTCTCGATCAGCCGGGCCAGGTCGTCGGCGTAGGTGTCCATGCCGTTGCCCGGCCAAGGCCGGTCCGAGCGTCCGTGGCCCCGCCGGTCGTGGGCGATGGCACGGAAGCCGTTCTCGGCGACCAGTCGCATCTGTTTGTCCCCGGCGTCGGGGTTCAGGGATCAGCCGTGGCTGAACACGATGGGCTGTCCGTTGCCCCGGTCCGGGTGGAAGATCCTGGTGCCGTCGTCGGCGGTGATGTACCCCAGGGTCTCGGCCTTCCGCCTCGCCGGGCTCATGTCCCGGCCCGATGGCGCCCGGCGACCCGCTGCCCGCCGCTGTGGGGCGGCCGTCCCGTTCGCACGGCATTGTCAGGTTGTTGTGGGCCCTGCTGGCAGGATGATCTCCGGTTGGTTCACGGGGTTCGTGGAGGGGCGTCGTGGAGGCCGCAGCGCCGTCGTGCAAGGGGTTCCGGTATCCGGTGGAGATCATCTCCCACGTGGTGTGGCTGTACCACCGCTTTCCGCTCAGCTTCCGCGAGGTCGAGGAGCTCCTCCTCGCCCGCGGGATCATCGTCTCCCACGAGACCGTCCGGCAGTGGTGCACCCGGTTCGGACCCAGTACGCGGCCGGACTACGCCGCGGCAGGCCCCAGGCCGGTGACAAGTGGCACCTCGACGAGGTCTACCTGAAGATCAACGACGCGTGGCGAAACCTGTGGCGCGCCGTCGACCAGGACGGCAACGTCCTGGACATCCTCGTGCAGGACCGCCGGGACACCGCCGCGGCCCGGCGCTTCTTCCGCCGCCTGATGAAGAAGACGTGTTCGGCGCCGAGGGTGGTCGTCACGGACAAGCTGCGCTCCTACGGCGAGGCCCACCGCGAGGTCATGCCCTCGGTCGAGCACCGCTGTCACAAGGGCCTGAACAACCGGGCGGAGAACTCTGACCAGTCCACCCGGCAGCGCGAACGCGCCATGAAGGGCTTCCGTAGCGTCGGAGGAGCTCAGCGGTTCCTGTCCGCGTTCAGCGGCATCTCACCGCACTTCCGGCCCCGCCGGCACCTGATGACCGCCCCCGAGTACCGTACGGAAATGCGCCACCGCTTCGCCACCTGGAACGAGATCACCGGCACCACCGCCATGCCCACCACGGCCTGACCCGGGTCGGTGACCGCCCCCACCATGCCCCGCCACCCGCTCAGCCAGCCATCCTCAGACAACTTGACAACGCCTGCGGGGATCCATGGGGTATCTTCTCCTGTCCCCGTCACCCTAAGGGTGGCTGTGGTCAACCGGCCAGCAGAACCCTCTTCCGCAGGAGAGCAAACCCGGCCCGGCCGGTCTTCGGAGAAGTTCCGCGCGTCCAGCAGCAGTCCTGCCGGGACCGCACCAAGGTCAGGGTGCTCGACCCACCGCCTTACGACGCCCAGATCGAGAGTGCCTTCCCCCTCTCAGACGAGTTCCTGCGACAGGTCGCCGAGCTCGTTGCTCTGCCGAGGCAGCGCGAGTCCAGGTCGAGGGCCATGTCCACGTCACCGGTATCGAAACTCGCACCCCTCCCTCTCCACTCAATTGGGGGAACCATTCCTACATTTATGGTTTTCGGCTGGCCTTGTTCCCTAGCATTTTCCGAAATCGTGGCGCCGGGATGTGCGCTGCCTCGGGATGAGGGAACAGAATGACGAGTGCTGTGAAGAGCCAGAAGTTCAGTATCCTCTTCGACTGGTTCGACCAGGGCGGGGACGGGCAGCTCACCCACGACGATCTCCAAGCCATGGCAGGGCTGTTCGCCGGGCTGGCCGCGGAGGACGACCACGCGAATGCCGCAGCCATGCGGGAGGCCTTCGAGGAGTGGTGGCAGCTGCTGCTCAAGCACGGCGACACCGACGGGGACGGGCAGGTCTCCCGGCAGGAGTTCATCGCCGTGATGGAGGCCAACGTCACCTCTCCTCAGCACTTCGAGGGCGCCGTCCTCGCGATCGCCGATGCGCTGATGAAGGCGCTCGACACCGATGGCGACGGGGTGCTGAACCGAGACGAGTACGTACGCATGTACGCCTCGCTGGGGGTTCCGCCGGAGCATTCCGAAGAGGCGTTCAAGAGGCTCGACCGGGACGGGAACGGTGTGATCAGTCACGAGGAGTTCAGCACGGCGATCTCCGAGTTCTATCTCAGCGCCGACGCCAACGCTCCGGGGAACTGGCTGATCGGCCCCTTCACTCCGTCCGTCTGAGCACATGCCGGTAGCCCGGCTGAATGCGCTGCTGGACTCCGAGAATGTAGCCCCGGCTTACAGCTGCCTTCTCGATCTGCCGCTCGCCCGCCTGAAGGAGGCCGGGCTCGTGCGCGAGCGCACCACGCAGCGCACCGATTCCACCCATGTTCTGGCCGCGGTGTGTGACCTGACCCGGCTGGAACGGGTTACCGAGGCGGTCCGTGCCGTGCTGGAAGAAGTGGCCCGGAGTCCGCGAAGAAGCCGGCCGTTTCCACCGCCAGCAGGCACCACTGCTGCGTCCGGTGCCCGCCGCGCCCGCCCAGGCGCCGCAGGACATGCCCGGCCCGCCAGCGCAGTGAACGTGCCGGGCCCGGGGGAGTCCCGGGCCCTCACTCGCGATCGGGTCTCGTGCTCGTACGGATGATTTACCTGCTCGCCACGCGCGTCCTCGCGTGGCTCGTGCTGCTGTGCCGATCGTCATCGGCGAAGAACGCGGAGATCCTGATTCTGCGGCACGAGGTCGCGGTGCTGCGCCGCCAGGTGGCCGCCCCGAAGCCCACCTGGCCGGACCGGGCGCTGCTTGCTGCCCTCGCGCGAGTGCTGCCCCGGATGCTTCGCGGCCACCGAATCGTCTCCCCGCGCACCCTGCTGGCCTGGCACCAGCGCCTGATCAGCAAGAAGTGGAACCAGCCGCCCCCGCCGGGGCGCCCGCCCCTGGCCGGCGAACTGCGCGACTTGATCATCCGGCTCGGCGTCGAGAACCCGTGCTGTGGCTTTCGCCGCGTCCACGGCGAACTGCGCCGACTCGGACACAGGATCAGCCCGGCCACCGTGCGCCGTCTCCTGCGCGAAGCCGGGCTCGGACCCGCGCCCCGCCGGCAGCCTGCCCGGCGTGAGTGGGCCGCCTTCCTCAAGGCCCAGGCCGAGGGGCTGCTCGCCACGGACTTCTTTCACGTTGATACGACCAACCTGCGGCGGCTGTACGCCCTGTTCGTGATGGAGGTCCGCACCCGCACCGTGCACATCCTGGGCGTCACCGCCCACCCCACAGCGGCGTGGGCCACGCACCAGGCCCGTCAACTGCTGTGGCATCTCGGCGGCCGGGCAGGCGAGTTCACTCACCTGATCCGTGACCGCGACACGAAGTTCACTGCCGCCTTCGACGCCGTCTTCTCCAGCGAGGGGATCACCGTGGCCAAGATCCATCCCAGGAGCCCCAACTGCAACCCGCACGCGGAGCGCTTCGTCCGCTCCGCCCGCGAGGAATGCACCGACCGCCTCCTGCTCTTCGACCGCGGCCACGCCGAGCAGGTCCTCCACGACTATGCCCGCCACTTCAACCATCACCGGCTTCATCAAGGCCGCCAGCAGCTCGCTCCGCTCGACGACCCGAACGTCCTTCCCCTACCGACGACCCGGATCCGGCGACGACGAGCCGTCGCCGGTCTCATCAACGAGTACCACCCGGCAAGCCGGCCACCCGACGAACCTCAAGCTCACAGCCAGTGAAGTCCTTTTGAAGCGGTACGGGGAGATCACCCCGGCCGGGTATCCAGTGCCCCTGTACGACGGCGACGCGTTCCCCACAGACGGTCCCTTCACCATGACCAACCCGAAGATCCTCCCACCCGGTCAGCCAACGTGGCAGTGTCCGTTTTCACCCCCCATCGCTCATGCGTCATTCCGGTTGTCGAACCGGAATTGCCTGCTCACGGGTTTGAGCCGACAAGGATGGGAGCCGTGGACGTCCCGAAGATCTTGATGAGGAAGTTGCCTCGGAGGACGGGCAGCGTGCCGGTGGTGATTGTCGCCCCGCAGCCGAGGGCACTGGTTACCGCCAGCTCGCCGGGGACGCTGTTGACCGACAGGATGCCGGTGGAGTTGCGGTAGGTGGCGGACGCCTTGCCCATCGTGGTGAATTGGCAGGCGGACACAGCGACGCGTAGCTGGACACCCTCGAGGTAGCCGGAGGTGACGCCCGTGGCCGGGTTGTAGTCCCGCGCGACGAAGCGCCACGGAGCAGAGGCGGTGAAGGAGGCACCGCCGAGAGCGCTCTGACAGGGCGAGGCGATGCTGCCAAAGGTCAGTGTGCCGAGTGTTGCCACCGTGGCCGGGTTCCCGCCGGCGCTGTACATCGAGCCCTGGACGGAATATTGCGTACAGACCAGCGGAACGCCGGCGGTCAGGCTCATGTAACCGCTGTTCACCCCGCTGATAGCGGCGGGGTTCGGGTTCGCGGTCCACGTCGTCGAGGGATTGGCGGATGCTGGCACGACAGCCAGGCCAAAGGTGACAAACATCGTTCCGGCCATGAGGGCCAGTTTGCGTAATGACCTCTTCACGATGGTCCTCTCCATCTCACGCAGGGACTGGAACGAGCACAGGTCCGACACCGACGCTACGGGTGCGAGATTGACCGGAACAATGCCGATTCACATGATTGTCAGAAGAATTACTGTGCTTTCTTTTCCAGGTGAGCGAACCGAAGTGCCGCATTGTCATCGGATGACAGCAACCGCAGGTGCCCGGCGGTCCACGGGGCACGGCCGGTGTTCCTCAGGCAGCACGCCAAGGTTCGGAGCCACTGAGCTCTTTCCAACCTCACGCTGACTGGCTGTTCTCTATCCGCTCGTAGAATCGATCGGGTTCGAACAGGGCCCTGGTTCGGGTGAGTCGGACAGTGCAGGTGTATGGAAGAAGGGCCTCTTGGTAGCTCGCGGTTGTCGAATCCAGCGAGAAGCAAGAGGCCCTGATGTCGAAGTGTCGCGTGGTCGCAGTCGCCGAGTCCAGTCCGGCCACTCCTGGGTGTGACTGCCTCGCCCATCGGTTCGGGAACGCGGCCGACTGGCCGGCCCGGCGGCCCGGTGGCCCGGACATGAGCGATGCCGAGTGGGCACGGGTGCGGGACCTGCTGCCGGTCCCAGCATGGATGGCAGGCCGGGGCGGGCGGCCGGAGGGTTACTGCCACCGGCAGATGATCGACGCGGTGCGCTACCTCGTCGACAACGGCATCAAGTGGCGGGCGATGCCCTGCGACTTCCCGCCCTGGCCGCGGGTGTATGCCTTCTTCGCCCGCTGGCGGGATGCGGGGCTGGCGGCCGAGTTGCACGACCGGCTGCACGAGGCCGTCCGCCGCTCGGAGGGCCGCAGCCCCGAGTCGAGCTCAGCTCCCGCCCATTAGATCAACGGACGCAAGCGGCACCTGCTCACCGACACCCTCGGACTCCTGCTAGCCGTGCTGGTCACGCCGGTCTCCACCACCGACCGGGACGCCGCCCGGATCCTGCTGCCCTCAGCGAAGAGCCACTTCCGGCGGTTGTCGCGCATCTGGGCCGACGGCGGCTACACCGGTCACCTCACCGACTGGGCCGCCCTGCACCTCGGGCTCGTCCTCGACGTCGTCCGCCGCAGCGACGACGCCCGCGGTTTTCGGGTCCTGCTGTCGGCGTACGGACTTTTCTCCCCAGTTGCGTACGGACCAACGTCCCCAGCTCTGGCCGCGGGCAGCGGTAGCACGGCAGAGGATCTGGGTTGA
>NZ_JBITSN010000036.1:0-9751 GCF_044540975.1 Streptomyces sp. NPDC085927 | reverse complement strand
CCAAGCAGCAGAGTGCCGAGCAGCAGGTCTCACCGCATCAACAACTGTCCCTTTTCATCCGTACGTGGGTGGGGACGTTCATGTGTACGCCGACACCTGCCCCGCCGTTGGGTCATCGAAAGGTGCTTCGCCTGGTTCCTGCGCAGCCGGAGCCTGGTCCGTGACTACGAGCGACGCACCGACACTGGTGAAGCCGTCGTCCTGTGGTCGATGACCATGCTCATGAGTCGTCGCCTGGCCGCCCGGCACCAGGGCTCTGTTCCGGTGCGGGCAGCGTGAACCTGCCCGGCTTCTCCTCGACCAGCCAGCCGCGTTCCACCAGCCGCTTCAGCCGTGCCCGTGCGCCTTCGACGCGGGAGGCCAGCGCGCTGTCCCAGCCCAGCACCACCGCTGCCCGCCGGGCACCGAGCCCATCGGCTCCCGCCTCCAGATACTGCGCCAGGCCGATCACCCGGCACCGGAGCACCTCTTCCGCGTCCACCAGAGCCGCCCGCACCCGCTCCAGCTCGGCTTCGAGTTCCTCCACCCGCACCGCCGCGGCCTTATGCCGCGTTTCCAGAACCGCCCGCATCGACGGCATCCGCCACCCCCACGACATCTCGGCCGGCAGCGGACCAAGACTTTCGCAACAGCCGCGGTCTCATGCCTGACCAGCAGAAACCGCACACGGGATTCGGAAAGAGAACGACCTCTCACCGACTAGATCGCCGCCAAACTGCGCTGGCAGCTCACCGTCGACGAGGTCGAACGCGACACCCTGCCCCGGGCCACCACAAGCTGCCCGAACCAGCCCGTCACGATCACCCTCGCCCGGTGCCGATAGCACTCCTCCGGCGCACCATCAGGGCCCGTCCATCCTGCCGGGTTCTGTCAGGGACTGACGCATGTCGAGGTAGCAGCGCAGCCGCACACCCGTCTGTCCGGCATCCCTGCTGGAGAAGCTGGCCGCATACCTCGATGAGGGACCCGCCGCGCACGGCTGGGTGGAGGATCAGGTGTGGACCGCGGCAAGGGTGGCCACGCTGATCGGCAGGAAGTTCCACGTCTCTTACAGCGTCTCGGGTGCGACGCGGCTGATGCACCGGCTCGGCTTCAGCCCGCAGGTTTCCGCCCGGCGGGTCGCGGAACGCGACGAGCAGGCCGTCACCGTGTGGAAGGAGGCGACCTGGCCGGAGGTAAAAGAGCCCGGGCGGCCTGCGGGGGCTACATCTGCTTCGAGGACGAGGCAGGCTTCACCCGGCGGCCGCCCAAAGGACGCACCTGGGGTTGACGCGGCCGCACCCCGGTCGTGACGGTGAGCGGTCGACGCTCAGGGCGCCTGTCGGTGGCCGGGCTGATCGCGATGCAGCCCGGCTCCCGGATCCGGCTGTGCCACCGTCTGCGCACCCACCCCGCAGGCAAGGGTAAACGCCGCAGCATGGGAGAGCGGGACTTCATCGCGCTGATCGACGGCGTTCACCAGCTCGTCAAGGCGCCGATCGTGCTGGTGTGGGACCGGCTGAACACACATGTCTCCCACGCCATGCGTGAGTTGGTTGCCGAGCGTGACTGGCTGACAGTTTTCCTGCTGCCCGCCTACTCGCCGGACCTGAACCCCGTCGAGTGGGTATGGGCGCACGTCAAGCGCAGTCTGGCCAGCCTCGCTGTGGTCGCTCTTGACCGGCTCGAAGCCCTCGTCCGCAACCGGCTCAAACGCCTCCAGTACTGGTCCGAAACCCTCAACGGCTTCATTGCGGACACCGGCCTGACTCTCGACGGCCCAGCCTCACCTTGACGAGCCGAAATCAGTAACACGGAGTCAACCCTGTGGTTCAAGCTTGCGTCTGGTGATGTGAGCCGGGGTTTTACCCGCTCACATGTGTAAGTTCATGCACCACTGGGAGCACAACAATGAAGCGCTCGCTCAAGCGGGTCATCGTCGGAGCCATTGCGACGGGAGCCGTGACGGTCGCCCTGCCAGTCGGTTCGGCAGCGGCCATCAACAACGTGCAGTGCGGCACCCGCACTGACTTCGTCAAGGTCACCTACCTCGACGGACGTGCCATGACCTGCTTCGCCAATGCGGGTGTGATGGACCTGAATCTGCCCTACGTGACACAGGTCTCCTCCGGCAACAACAAGGTCCGGTTCGTGTCCAACGGCGAAACCGTAAGCATGGACAAGTGGACGAAGAAGAGCATCCTGGACGGCACCCCGCACACCATCACACGGCTGCGCATCCTCTAACCGGTTCGTCCGGTACCGACAGGCACCGGCTGCGGTGAAGTGACCGTCATACAGCGGGACGTGACCGCGTTCCGCTGTACGACGGAGGCGGCGGGCTGAAGTGCTCCGGAATGGTGGAGGCTCTATGCGTTGACTCCAGCCGCCGGTTAGGGCTGGTGTTGAGCGTAGTAGTTGGTCTCGTGTTCGTGGGGCGGGATGGTCCCGATCGCGGTGTGCAGGCGCTGGTTGTTGAACCAGTCCACCCACTCCGCGGTCGCGAGTTCGACATCGGGCAGGCCGTGCCAGGGCCTGCGCGGCTTGATCAGCTCGGTCTTGTAGAGGCCGATCCGGGACTCCATGAGGGCGTTGTCCAGCGCGTCGCCGACGGTGCCGATGGAGGCGTCGATGCCGGTCCCGAGGAGGCGGGCGGTGAAGGCGAGGACGTGTACTGGCTGCCCGCATCGGAATGATGTACCAGCCCGGGTCCGGCCGGGTTTCCGGCTCGGTCGCGGCGCCATAACGCCATGTCGAGGGCGTCCAGGACGAGCTTGGCCCACTTGCTGGTGGCCGCGGACCAACCGACGATCGCCCGGGAGAACACGTCGGCGACGAAGGCGACGTAGACGATTCCGGACCAGGTCGAGACATAAGTGAAATCGGCGACCCACCGCTCGTTCGGACAAGATGCGGTGAAGTCACGGTGCAGCAGGTCACCCGCCCGCTCGTGGCCGTCGTCGAGGTCGCCGAGGGCGCGCACAACGTACTGGTGCCGCTCCGCGACCTCTTCACGGCCGTCTTCCTGCGCTTCCCGCCGGCGGTGGAGATGACCCGCGAAGAAATCATCGCCTGGCTGGCCCCGGCAGTCCACCGCTGTCTCCACGCCGAACACTCGTAGCGCCGCCGGCGGCGGGGTGCCTCCTGGGGCGGGCCCCGGTTGCCGGCCGGAGCCCGTGGGGCCTCAGTGGCGGAACGGGCCGTGAACCTCGTACGTCACGCCGCCCGAGCCGCTGATCTCGCCGCTCGTGCCGCGCTGGGAGGAGAAGTAGAGGCGGCTGCCGTCCGGGGAGAAGGCCGGGCCGGTGATCTCGGAGTCGGGGTGGCCGTCGACGCGCAGGATCGGGGCGACCACGCCGTCCCGGGTGATGATGTTGATCTCCATGTTCCCGCCGTCCTCGGCGACATAGAGGTCTCCGGCGGCCGTGCCGGTGATGTTGTCGACACCGGTGAGGGTGCCGTCGCTGTTGTAGACGGACGTGATCGTCGAGTCCCGGGTGTCGTACGCCCAGACCTGGCGGTCGCCCTTGGCGGTGAAGTAGCAGATGCCCTCGGCGTAGTGGCAGCCCTCGCCGCCGTCGAAGTGGCGGGCGGCGGAGAGCTGCGTGCGGGTCTGGACCAGCGGCGCGTACGGGTTCGGCACCTCGCGCCACTCGACGCCGTCGCCCGAGGTCGTGCACGCCACGTCGAGGCGGCCGGAGGACAGGTCGCCCCAGGTGTCGGGCGTGAAGCGGTAGAAGCAGCCGTCGTCCTCGTCCTCGGTGAGGTAGATGACCCGGTGGTCGGGGTCGCAGGCGGCGGCCTCGTGCTTGAAGCGGCCCATGGCGTGGTGCGCGACAGCCTCCTTCCGCCCGTACGGGTCGGTTTCGAAGACCCGGCCCCGGAAGGTCTCCTCGCAGGACAGCCACGTGTTCCAGGGAGTCGCGCCGCCCGCGCAGTTGAGGTTGGTGCCCGACAGGATGCGGTAGGCGCGGTCCACGGAACCGTCGGCGCGGAAGCGGATGGCGGAGGCACCGCCCAGGAGCGGTATCTCGGAGTTGGAGACGTAGATCCAGCCGTCGCCGTCGGCATAGCAGGCGCCGCCGTCGGGCGCCGAGTGCCAGATGGTGCCGCCGACGGGCCGCAGTGAGCGGGCGACGACGCGGCTGGTGAACCCGGCGGGCAGGGCCACACTGTTGGCATCCGGGGCGAGGAGCGGCCCGTACGGACTGCCCGAAGCTGCGCCGGCCGGGGCGGCGTGGCCGGCCTGTTGCCACAGGGTGCCGCAGAAGACGGCGGCACCGGTTCCGGCGGCGACCGTGCGGAGGAAGGAACGTCGCTGCATGGGACCTCTTCCGTCATGGGGTGGGGATGGCGGTGCAGGGAGCGCCGCCGCAGACATCCATGACCCACCCGGTGGTCAGGAAGGTGGCCTTCTGCTGACGCGCGGTCGACATGTTCCGGGGGTCGGAGTGCGGGTCCTGCCCGTACTCGGGTGCCGTGGGCGGTGTGTTGGTCAGGGGCGGTGTGGGTGTGCCGCTGTCCCAGACGACCATCGCGGAGCCGCCCCGGAAGGGCGTGTCGGTGGTGCGGATGCCCCAGTGGGGCACCCGGTCGGGGCTACGGCCGGGTGCGAGCGCCGGGGCGTGGAGCCGGGCGCCGATGGTGCGGGCCTGGACGTCGGCGGCGACCATGGCCACCTGGTGGTCTCCGTAGGCGATGTGCATCAGGACGTCGTGGTCGTCGGCGAGCCGGGACGCGTATCCGTTGGTCTCGCCGCGGTCCCAGACCATCTGGTAGAGCTGGAGCACCACTTGCTGCCGCAGCTTGTCCGGGTAGCCGGCATCCAGCACCTGCTGGAACGGCGCGAAGTCGGAGCTGCGGTTGAGGAGCAGGCCATAGTTCATGCCGGTCACGCCCAGCACACCGCGCTCGATGTCGGTGGACGCGGCGAGCAGGGCGCCGCCGAGGATGCCGCCCTGGCTGTTGCCGTCGTAGACCAGCCCGTGCCGGGTGTCCAGCAGCGGCCGGCCGCCGGGCGCACGGAACGCGGGATCGGCCAGCAGCCCGTCGCGGTGGATCATGGCGCGGCCGAGGAAGAGGGCGTTGAGCATGGACTGCTGGGAGCGCTCCGGGATGGCGGGGAAGCCGTTCATGTCGGCGAGGGCGCCCAGGACCACGGGCACGTCGTCGGCGGCCATGCCGATCCAGTCGGTGGCGCAGAAGGTGAAGTTGTGCTCGTCGGCCATCGCCTTCACGTTGCCCGCGCCGACCTCGTTGCGGCTGCCGAGCAGCCCGTGGCCGTAGAGGGCGGGCCGGGAGGGCGTGCGGCCGGTGAAGGCGGAGCGGGGGATCTCGCAGCGGAACGCGGCGGTCTGGGTGTTGCCCGGCAGCCGGCGCGGAGTGCCGTCGCGGTCGCGGTGGAAGCGGGAGCCGGGCGGCCCGCCGGGACGGTCCAGAAAGCTGGGTACGGAAACGGTGCCCCGCACCTCCCTGGCGATCCGCGGGTCCTCCTGGGGAGTGAGGTCCGTGACCTCGGTGACCTCGAAGTCCGGCGCGGCGCGGCCGAGGCCGCGGAACGCCTGGTCACGGATGGAGAAGAGGTCGCCGGTCAGGTTGCGTTCGGAGGCGACGGTGAAGTCCCAGGCGAGGTGGAGGCCGCGTGCCGGCACCCCCGCCCGGCGCAGATCGCGCAGCACCGGCCGCAGGGCACGCTGCCGCTCGTACAGGGCGTGGCCGCGGGACAGCGGGCGCCCGGCGGCCGTGGTGAACGCCTCCGGCGCGGGCAGCGTACGGCCGTCCTCGCCGCGCAGCCCGCGCAGCGCCACGACGTAGCGGTGACCGGGGTGGAAGTTGCGGGCTGGGCGGATCAGCAGCGCCCGCCGCTCGTCGTCGCCCGCGCCGGCGTCCAGCTCGGCCCAGTACGGGTGTCGCTCGCCGGTGTCCGCGTCCAGCAGGACGATCGGCGCGTCCCGGTCCAGGGAGCGGCCGATGCCGGTGATCGGCGCGGCCCCGGTGGCGGCCGGGTCCAAGCCGGGGACGTGGACGATGACGGCCGAACCGGGAGAGAAGCCGTCCGAGCGGTTCCAGGCGGTGGGCGACACCGGGAGGCCGGACGCCGGGCGCGGCACGGTGTCCGTGGTGAACGCGACGCGGCGGCCCGTCTCCGAGCGCGGATTCGCCCGGGTGAACCAGTCATTGGGGAACGGCAGCAGGCACTCGGTGGGCGCGATCGGATCACAGCCCTCGGCCCGGGCCGCCGCACCCCCCGGGCCGGGCCCGGATGCCGCGGCGGGCGGTATCAGGACACCACCCGCCGCCCCGGCCAGCAGCACGGCCAGCGCGAGCCGCAGAGCGCGTAGCGCACGCACCGACCAGGCTGGCCGTGGGGCCCGCGCCCGGTGCCGCCGCAGCGGCCGGCCCATCAGGTACAGCACCCGTCAGGCGCCCGTGATGTGATTGCCGATCAGCCGCGCGTACGCGGCCTCACCGGCCGCGTTGGGGTGCAGCGGCGCCGCCGGCGAGGTGGGCACATAGCCCTCGATCCAGCGGCGGCTCGGCGCCTGGCAGGCGTCGTGGCCCGCGCTGGGCGTGCGCAGATCGACATACTCGGCGTCGTGGGCCGCGGCCTGCTCGGCCAGGATCCCGTTCAGCCGGTCCACCGCCCCCTGGAGATAGTCGGCGTCCACACCGAGCACCGGCTGCACCGGCCAGCAGCCACCCGGCTTGATGTAGAGCCCGTACCCCGCCACGATCACCCGGGCGTCCGGCGCCTTCGCGCGGATGCCGTCGAGTACGGCCGCCACCTTCGGCGCGGCGGAGTCCACGCGCTCCGCGACCCGGTCCACACCGCCCTCGGTGTGGCCCGTCTTGCACGGCTCCGCCGTCGGATTCAGCTGCATGCAGTCCTGGGCGATGCCGACCAGGCCCGCGTCGTTGCCGCCGATGGTGAGAGTGACCAGGGTCGTGTCCGCGCTCAGCGCGTTGAACTGCGGCGGCGCCTCGCCCATGTCCTGGTCCAGCAGGGACAGCCCCTGCGGCTGCGTCATGTGGTCCGTCTTCGCGCCACTGCACGTCACATCGCGGAACTCGGCGACGTCCAGCCGCTCCGCCAGCTCGTGCGGATAGTTCTGCGTGGACCGGCCGCAGGCCAGCGGCCCGGTGGGCAGCGGGATCAGCGGCCCGGACGGCATCGAGTCACCGAGGGCCACATATACCTCCCCCGTCGCGGACTCGGCGGCGGTGGCGGCGGGTGCGCCTGCCAGCAGCCCGGCCATCAGACCCGCGCCGAGCGCGCATCTGACCAGACGGGTAATTCCCTTGCGGTATGACCTGTTCACTGCGGCTCCCGAAGTCCCGAGGACGGCAAGGCGACAAGGCGGCAAGCTGTGCAACGCGCGGTACAGGAGAAACGGTGCGAATACGCTTCCGAGACGGTGGATGCGGATCCGCAACGGTGTCGGAGTTGGAGCGGAAGGTGCCGCCGGTCATCTTGCAGTCTCCTGGGGCCCTGCTTTAACTGGGCGGTAACGCAGACTTCGACGGGGGCCTTTGTGACGCGTGACAACTCCGGGCCGCACCTGTGCATCGCGGGCCGCCCCGCCGCCGCCCGACTCCGCGCCGCCGCACCCGCCCTGACCCGCCGTATCGTCGCCCGGCTGCGCGCCGAACTCCCCGCCTACGCCGAGCTGCCCGGTGAGGCACTGACCGGTGACATCGCCGACATCGTCCAGCACAACCTGCGGATGCTCGCCGATTCCCTGGAACACCGGCGCCCGCCCGGCGAAACCGAACTCGCCCGGCAGCGGGACTCCGCCGGCCAGCGCGCCGAGGAGGGCGTACCGCTGGACGCCATCCTCACCGCCTACCACCTGGGCACGACCATGTGCTGGCAAGAGCTGTCCGCTGGCGCCCGCCCCTGCGAACTCCCCGACGTGACCCAGACCGTGACCCACATACTGACGCTCCAGCAGTACGTCACCTCGGCCGTCAGTGCCGGCTACCTGGAGGCCCGCCGAGCCCTGGACAGCGAAGAACACCGCGGCCGCCACGCCCTGATGACGGCCCTGCTCGCCGGAGACCCGGCCGAGGGTGGTAGCGAACGCTACGTCGCCCTGACCCTCGCCCTCGCCCCGCACCCCGACGAGACCGGCGACGGTCCCGGCGCCCGGATCGCGGCCCGGCGCAAGCTCCGCCGAATCCGCTCGGCCCTCGACGCCCACGGCGGCGAGCCGCCCCTGACCGCCCTCGGCCCCGACGGCGGCACCATCCTGCTTCCCACCGCCGCGCCCCCGCCCTGGACGGAGCTCACCGCGCTCGTAGCCCGTACCGCGGACGCCGCCAGCGTGCCGGTGACGGCCGCGGCCGAGACGGCCGAACCGCCCGGGATACCGGCGGCCGTCGCCCGTACCGCCGAGGTCGTCGCCCTCGTACGCCGCTCCGGCCGGCCGCCCGGCCTCTACCGGCTGGCCGACGTCCTCCTGGACTACCAGCTGAGCCGCCCCGGCGAGGCCCTGTACGGCCTGGCCTCCCTGCTGCGGCCCCTGGAGGGCAAACCGGAACTCCTGCGGACCCTGGAGACCCACCTTGCCCGCGAACTGGACCGCCGCGCCACCGCCGCGGCGCTCCACATCCACCCCAACACGGTCGACTACCGACTGCGCCGCATCACCACCCTCACGGGCCTGTCCCCGACCCGCCCCCTGGACCTACAGCACCTGGGCGCGGCCCTCGTCGCACGCCGGTCACTGTGCCCGGACCGCTGACTCCCCGGCGCGGTCAGTGCCCTGGCGTCACCGAACTCGACGGTGCAGCCAGCCTTCGCCGCCTGGTCCAGGTGCCGCTGCACCGGATCGACAAGGTGGACGTGGTAACCCTCTGCGGTCAGCCAGCGGGCATGTGCGCCAGGGCCTCCACCGACATCCAGAACCGTCGCGGGAGCCAACGGAAGCGAGCGGCTGAGGAGTTCCCGAATGCGGACCATCTCCAGCACCCCGTCGGCGCTGCCCAACAGGCGTACCGCTTCGTCGTACCGGTCGCTGTAGAAGTCGATGATCTTCTGGGGACCCGGGGCGGAGTGCTGGTCATGTCACCTTCCGGAACACGCGGACGGGATCACCTTGAGCCTGACCGGTCAACCGTTCCAGTCAAGCAGGATCCTCGCACAGCTCTCCGAGCCTGCCGCGGGCGAGCCGCCCCGGAGCGGACACGGTCATCCGCTCCGGCGCGGGCAGGGACTCTTGACGAGGAGCGAGGCGGGACGCTGCCGTGCCGCCGGCCTCATGGCCGGACCCGGTGACGAGGTCGGGCCGCCGGTCGGCTCCGGGCCATGGGTGCCCGCTACGCGCCCTGCACACCGCCTTGGTCGTGGAGGGCAATTGGGACGAGGCGGACTGGGCGGAGCTGGAGGAGAAGGCCCGCTCCATCACCCCGTGCCGGATGGTGGATCGACCAAGTGCGCCACGAGGCGCCACGTAACCGAGTGGAGGTGGAAGGACTCCACCGCCGCTCCGTCGCAGCGTGGGTGGCGAAGCCGAGGGCAGCCTGACCCGGAAGACGCCGGGGAGGGTGGAAAGCAGCCCTGACAACGCCGTGACGGGCCGGAACTACCAGACGGCCTGGGTACGGCAAGCAAGGCGGAGACGCGTAACGCGAGTGAACCAGTGGTTGAACCCCCGTAACTCCACCGTCAGCTCAAATCTAGGCGCTGTTTCTCGGATCACGTGCGGAGCCAGATGGCGAGGGCTGCGAGTGTGACGGTGCCGAGGTAGATGTAGGCGCGTTTCTCGTAGCG
>NZ_JBITSN010000035.1:0-10972 GCF_044540975.1 Streptomyces sp. NPDC085927 | reverse complement strand
CCCGCTTCCGCACGCCTGCTGACATCGCGGTCTTCCTCACTCCAGACCTCACCCAAACGGAGATCAAAGAGACGAGTTAATGATCTGCGAGCCCTTAGAGGTCGGAATCCTGGGCGCCGGCGGCCGTTTCACGCGGAGCCGCCGTCCGCCCACTCTGAAGGTGAGGGCCGGCCGACCGCGCGACTCCTGCCCTGCGATTGGCCGGCCATCGGGGAGGCTGGTGGCCGGTCCGGGCAGCGTGCGAAGGATCTCGGACGGGCTCCGCCTCGTATGGTGCCTGTTGCACGGACGCCGGCAGGCGATGACAGGCCGGGTGTGCCGCCCTGCCGCACGGCAGAAAGCGACGGCTGAACGCGGTGGTGTGTCTTCACCCGTGCTCCCACACCCGTCGCCGTCCTCGTACCGCACCGTTCGTCGCGCTTACCGGCCGTCTTCGGCAATGTCGCGGCGCGGCCGGTTCGGCTCCCTGCCGCTCTGCGCGGTGACCTGCCGGATCTCCCGCTCGCTGTAGGCGGTGCGCACCCCGGAGAAGCTGAATCCGGCAGGGCGGGCGAGCTCCTCCAGCCCGTAAGGGCGGCTGCCGTGGAACTCGCGGCCGTAGGCCAGCAGCTGGCGGATCTGGGCGTCGACGTCCTCCTTCTGCGCCTTCAGGTCCTCGAACGCAAGCAGCAGCGGGTCGATCTGCCGGTCGTCACTTGCGGCCTCAAGGCGGAGGGCGTCTCTCTTGCGCTGCTCGAGGGCCTGTTCGCAAGCGTCGCCGTAGCAGTCCTCGGGGGTGACGGTGCCCGGCTCGGGCAACGGGTTGCGCAGGGCGGCCAGTTCTTCCGTGACAGTGCCGGCCATGTACCTGCCCGCCTTGACCTGGGCCATCGGGAATTTTCTGTCAAAGGGCTCACCCCCGGGTGGACCGACCCGAAACTTCGGCCTGATTTCGTCTGCAATAGCGCGATCCGGCCAACACCCTATGGTTTTCCACCTTCCGGACAACCGAGCATCCGGTCCGTTCCTCTCACAGCGCGGGCACGACAAGTGCCCGTCACTCTGCCTGCGCGGCGGCTTTCCCGGCCTGGCCGACAAGCCGAGCCGCCGACCGCCTGCTTCCTTTCCACAGCATCCGAAGGACGAGGGATCGATGACCAGAACGCGCAACATCCGGCTGCGGCGTCCGCTGCTCGCCGGCACCACGGCTGTCGCCGCCATGGCCGTGACGGCGGGACTCGTGGCCGCCACTGCGGAGCCGGCGAAAGCAGCGACAGGGCCCAAACTGAGCCTCATCGCCGCAGCCACTTCGATCACGCTCACCTCTTGGAAGGAGGAGCCGGGCGTCTACCTCGACCTCGGCACCTACCTCACCGCCGAGGGGACGCCGCTGGAGCTGAAGGTGACCCGGAAGTCCTACAAGGACCCGGTGACCATCACCCAGACCGTGTACGAGGGCGGCAAGGCCAAGGCCAAGGTGCTGCCCAAAGGCACAGTGAAGGACTTCTCCGGACTGCGGGACTTCGCGGAGATCACGGTCACGGACAAGGCGGGCAAGAAGGTCCTCAGCCGTAGCGAGGACTTCTGCCCGAACAACGCCAGCGGCCGGGTGCGACCCGACGCGCCCGCCACCTCGAAGTATCCGGAGAGCTGCCCCACCAACCCGTTCACCCTCGGTTCGGTATGGGGTGTCGAGAAGGGCTGGGCGGCCAACACCTACGCGGGTTCCTACACCGAGCCGGTCATGCTGGCAGCCGGCACCTACACCGCCAAGGTCGGGGTCGCCAAGAAGTACCGTGACCTGTTCGGCATCGCCAACAAGTCGGCCACAGTCAAGGTGACTGTGCAGGAGCGGAGCTACGAGGACGAGCAGAGCGCCACCGGGCCGGCGTCCCGGTCCTCCGCCTCGGGCGAGCACGCAGGTCACGGAGCCGCCCACCAGGCGCCGACCGCGCATACGGGCCACGGGCCGGGACACGCCCCGACGCCCGCCCAAGCCGCCGCGCCGGTCACGAGCGGCGCGGGCCCCTCGTACAACGTGGGCCACGGGCCGCTGAAGGCGGCGCCACCCACCCTGCCGTGGGCGCTGAAGAAGCAGCAGGCCGCGCGCTCGATGCGGGTCGGCGACACGGGTGGCCAGACCGACGGCTCGCGCAAGGCACCAGCGCTTCAGCCGCTGTCGAAGCGGCCCGCCGGCAAGCCCTCCGTCCCGGACGTCCCCAAGCCCGACCTGCGCTCGCTGCCGGCCTACGGCATCGTCGTCAGCGACGGTGAGAAGGACATCCCCCGCAAGGACTATCTGGCCTTCAGCGCCAACGTGTGGAACGCCGGTCCGGCGCAGCTGGTGGTGGACGGCTTCCGGTCGCCCGGCAAGGCCAAGATGGACGCCTACCAGTACTTCTACGACGCCAAGGGCAAGCAGGTCGGCTACACCCCGACCGGCACCATGGAATGGGACCCGCGTCCGGGCCATGTGCACTGGCACTTCACGGACTTCGCCAGCTACCGGCTGCTGAAGGCGAACAAGAAGGAGACCGTGCGCAGCGGCAAGGAGGCCTTCTGCCTCGCGAACACCGACGCGATCGACTACACGGTAAAGAACGCCAACTGGCATCCGTTCAACACCGATCTGTCCACCGCCTGCGGTGCGGAGAACTCGATCTCCGTCCGGGAGGTGTTGGACGTCGGCTCCGGTGACACGTACTCACAGGACCTGCCGGGCCAGTCCTTCGACATCACAGATGTGCCCAACGGCACGTACTACATCCAGGTGCTGGCCAACCCGGAGAAGCGGCTGAAGGAGACCAGCGTCGACAACAACAGCGCTCTGCGGAAGATCGTGCTCGGTGGCAAGCCAGGTAAACGGACGGTGACCGTACCGGCACACGACCTGATCAACGAGAACTGACAACACGTCAGAAGAATTACTGACGCGGGTCAAGGGGTCGACGGCCACGTGCAATGGCCGTCGACCCCCACGCCGCACGGTTGCAGTTCCGGTGCCGTCCTCGCGGCGGCACACGGGGTGCGCCGTTCCCCGCCCGCCAGGACCGCTCTGTGGCACGGCCGCTACTCACCTGCGCGTGCAGTGCGCAATGAGCGGCTCTGTCGGGGATCTTGAGTGCGGGGCTCACTTGCCTTGTCGCCACCGGCATTCCCAGTTCAGGCCAAGATGGATTTCAGGTTCATCCAACGAGCTCGTGCACGGTAGGCGGTGAGACGTCGAGTGTCTGATCGTTGATCATGGTTGTGTAGTGGGGAACGCGGCGCGTGAGGCGATCACCAGCGACCGGAGGATCACGGGCTTGTCGGCCGGCGTGATCGCTGAACTCGTAGCCGAGGTGGGTCCTTTGTGGCACGAAAGGCACCAGGCCACGCTCGTGTCCCGACCGCGGAAGCGTGCGGTCGGTGCCGGCGTAAAGCACCGGCTCGTGTTCGTTGACCGGCTTCCGGCCACGCTCGTTCATCTCCGCCACGGAACCACGCACGACGTGCTGGCCTGCTGGTTCGGCGTGGACCGCTCCACCATCACTCGGGCCATCGGCGGGATACGGCCCCTGCTCGCCGAGCGTGGGTGCACGATCAGCTCCGGGATCCGCCTCCGAACGCTGGCTGAAGTAGTCGGCCACCTCGGTGCGAGCGGGCAGGCAGGCGTCATCGACGGCACCGAGATCCGTGCCCGCCGTCCGGCCGCCGGTCGCAGGGACCGGGCCGGGTTCATCTCCGGCAAGAGCAAGCAGAACGCCGTCAAGGCCATGGTGCTCACGGCCGGGGACGGGCGCGGGTGCTGTTCTGCAGCCCGGCCAAGCCGGGAAGCTGCGCGGACATCACCCATGCCTGGCGGCTGGGACTGGTCAAGCTCCTGGCCGAGGGACCTGCGATGGAGATCCTCGCCGATGCCGGCTACCAGGGGCCGAGCGCGCGGACCGGCGGGCGTGTGATCACACCACCGCACCGCACGTGCAAGAAGAACGCCTTCGATTGGTACGAGGGGATGCACGAGCAGCAGCGCAAGGCGCTTTCCTCGCGCCGTATCCGGGTCGAGCACGGCATCGCCCACCTGAAGAACTGGCGGGCCTTGGCCCGCCATCTCGGCCGCCGCGAGCACATGAGCGACATCGTCCAGGCCGTCGCCGGCCTGCTGTCCCACCAGCAGGGCGAGGACCCGATCCCGGCACGACAGATCTGAACACCGCGCCCCGCCGGAACCTTCGACGTCTCACTGCCAACCATGCACGAGCTCGTTAGGGCCGTACCAGAGGACCTTTGCCCGGTCGGGATGTGACGCGCCGTTTGGACGGTGGTGCGGCTGGTCCAGCGTGCAACTCGGCGGTCACTCACCGCGCGTCCTTCGGGCGGACGACTCCCACAGCGGCGACCGCATCTGAACGCGGAGCCCCCGCGGCGCGTACGTGACGATGGAAACGTCGCCCGAGGCCCAGGCCCGCCGCGCGAGGGGCCGACGAAACCGGCTACCCGGACGAAGGGGCATGGTGCTGGGCAACTCTGCAAGGTTGTGTGGGGATGCACAGAGAGACAAGACACGTGGGGATGCAGGCGCTGCTCATCGAAGACGACGAGACGATCGCGGAGCCATTGATCGAAGGGCTGCGGAACTACGGCCTGTCGGTCACCTGGGTCGCCACGGGTGCGGACGGGCTCTCGGGGCCGTTCGGGGAGGTCGTCCTGCTCGACCTGGGGCTGCCGGACATGGACGGCATCGACGTCTGTCGTGGGATCCGGCAGGTCTCGGACGTTCCCGTCATCATTCTCACCGCACGCGGCGCGGAGAGCGACAAGGTGCTCGGTCTGGAGCTGGGCGCGGACGACTATCTGGCGAAACCGTTCAGCCTTCGGGAGCTGGTCGCCCGCATCCGCGCCGTCTCTCGCCGCACCCGGCGCACCGGAACCACGCCGGGAACCATGGTCGGAGGAAATGTCCCGGGAGCATACGGACAGCGGGAAACGGTTTACGGGCAGTGGGAATTGGAGTCGCCGGCCGTCCCCGCCCACAGGTCCCCCGTCTCCGGACCTCCTGGCCCGGCAGCGGTGGCCGAAGCCTTTCCCACAGCCGATGACGTGCCCGGCACGCTGGTGGTCGACCGCCGTACGCGGCAGGTGTGGGTGGGCCAGTCGCAGGTCGCGCTGACCCCGAAGGAGTTCGAGCTGCTGGCACTGCTGTGTGAGGACCCCGGGGCGGTCTGCTCGCGCCGGCGGATCCTTGAACACGTCTGGGACCCCTACTACGAGGGCGCTACCAAGACACTCGATGTCCATGTGGCCACGCTGCGCCGGAAACTGGGCCACCCGGGGTGGATCCAGACGTTGCGCGGTGTGGGGTTCCGGCTCGCGGTGCAGGCACCTCCTCCCGAGCCGACCGGTCGTTCGCGGGGTTACGCGGGTGCCTCCGAGGGCGCCTTCCCATGACCCGGCGTCTGCTGCTCACCTACCTGAGCATCGCCGCCCTGGTGCTGCTCTGCCTGGAAATACCTCTGGGCTTCGTCTACTCCCGCGCCGAACGGGACCGCATGATCAACGCTGCCCGCGAGGAAGCGGTTTCGTTGTCGGCCTTCGCCGAATTGTCCCTGGCTGCCGGCCGGGAGGAGCAGGACCTGCCCCGACGCGTCACGGAATGCGCCAAACGCATCGGCGGCCAGATTGCCGTGATCAGCCGCTCCGGCAGTCTCGTCGCCGCCTCCCACCCCCTGTCCGAGCAGGAGACACGTGAGTTGATGGGGCGACCGGACGTCGCCGCGGCCCTGAACGGCACCGGTTCCGCCGACATGCGCACCTCCAGGATCGGCGGGGTGCAGTACTTGTCCGTCGCCGCGCCCGTGGGTCATGCAACCCCGCCCGACGCCGCCGTCCGCATCTCCGTGCCCACCGACACCGTGCACAGCCGCGTCCACCAGGTGTGGCTGCTGCTCGCCCTGGCCGGGCTCGCCGTGCTGGCCGTCGTCGCCGGGTTCGCGTTCGCCGTCGCCCGGTGGGCCGCACGCCCTATCCGCGAACTGCAGCGGGCCACCGTCCATCTCGCCGACGGAAGCCTGCCCGGGCCGGTCACCGTGACCGACGGGCCACCGGAGATACGCAGTCTGGCCGCCACCTTCAACCAGACCGCTGCCCGTCTGGAACACCTCCTGGCCTCCCAGCGTGCGTTCGCCGGCGACGCCTCCCACCAGCTCAAGACCCCGCTCGCCGCCCTACGGCTGCGCCTGGACAACCTCGAGCCGGCCGTCGCGCCCTTCGGCCGGGCGTCCCTGACCGCGGCGCTCACCGAGACCGACCGGCTGGCGCGTCTGGTGGAGGGCTTGCTCGCGATGGCCGGCCTGGAGGAGATGGCCGCCACCCGGGACGTGGTTGATCCACAACGCGTCTGCACCGAACGGCACCAGACATGGGCCCCGATCTTCGAGCAGCGGCATGTGCTGCTGGCCCTCACGGGGGAGCGCACCGCGCCCGTCCTCGTCCTGCCCGGCGCCCTCGAGCAGATCCTCGACAACCTGCTCTCCAACGCGCTGCGTCACTCCCCGCCCGGCAGCACCGTGAGCATCCACCTGCGCGGCCGCCGCGCGTCCGAGCGTCGTCGCGCCGCTGCCGACGGCCGTACGGCGTTCGTGGACCTGCACGTCATCGACCAGGGACCCGGCTTGATGGAGGAGCAACGCCTCCGTGCCTTTGACCGTTTTTGGCGTGCCCCCGACGCTCCCAAGGGCGGCACGGGGCTCGGCCTGGCACTGGTCCAGCGCCTCGCGCACGCCGGCGGCGGCAACGTCGCCCTGCATGCCGCACCCCGGGGAGGACTGGACGCCGTGGTCAGTCTGCCCTGCGCCGACTCCGGCCGCCCTGCCCCCGGCAAATCCCCTTCCCCACCAGACGCCTCCCGTCAGCAGGCCACCGCCCGCGGGTGACATGGAACGGCGCCTGCTGCGCGGCGGCCCCGCACCGGCAACCGCCGGTCCGGGGCCGCTGCGCTGTCCGGGAGAAAGCGACCGCCGTGCAGTCGGTCGCAAGGTCTCTCGTCCTGCTGTCCCCGCCACGGACGACGAGTCCGCCACGGCCTGAACGCGCTGCACCGCATTCCTGCCGGGCGGGTGTCCGCCGCTGGTGGGGCAGCGGCGGACACCCGCCCACGCGCGGCCGGTGGCCGAGTCAGTCGTCCTCGTCCTCATCCTCATCCTCGGCCTCTGACTGCTCCGAGTCCTGGCCGACGATCCGGCCGGTAAAGGCGTCGACGAGGGCCTCGATGTCACCGCCACCGTCCCGGGCCTCCACCTCCCACACGGCCCTGCCACCCTCCTCGTCCAGTTCCACCTTGACCACACGGGCACCGGGGCGGCTGTCGGTGACGATCCCGGCGGCCTGGACGGCGTTGACCGGCCGCGGTCCGAATCGGGCGTCCAGCTCCGGGTCGATTTCGATCTCGAAGCCGGCGGACGCGGCACGGACAGTCACCTGCTCGACGCTCGACGTCTGCTCGGACTGCCCCGCCGAAGCAAAGGCGACCCCCACGGTCACGGACAGCAACACCCCGCCACCGGCCAGGGCGATCAGCTTGGCCTTGCGCATCGGTTCCTCCCTTGGAATGCGACCCGGGCGACTCGAACCGCCACAAGAAACCGCAGCACTCTGCTGCTTTTCCCGGCGGCACCGGTCCCCCCTGCATGCACCAGGACGCTAGCGAGCCGTGCCCCAGGGAAAGGTTTGAGAACAAGCCCGGTCAGGCAAGGGAAACCCTAAATTTCTGGGCACTGCCACGGACGACTGCTGTTTCGTTTTCGATGTCCTGGCGGGGCGTGCCTCCGGGCCGGGGCGTGCGAGACCGTCCCTCGGCGAATTGAGGCTGTGGCCGAAGGCACACTCAACGACCGCTTCGAACGGAAGTGCGGTCCTCACAGTTCGTCGGAGCCTGCTGCGCGTCCCGCTATGAGTTCTCACCCAGGTCGAGGTAGGGCCGTCCTTCTGGGCTGCGGTCCTACAGAAATGCTGAGACGCATCAGGTGCTAGAGAAAACGCCTCTGACCTGCAGCGTCAGGTCGACGGCCGCGCCGGCGGAGTGCGGCGCGATCTCCGGAGGCGACACGAAGCGGTTGGCGGCCTCCCGAAGCTGCGCGGCCTGCCAGTCCGGGTGGGCGCGGGCCAGCTCGTCGGAGTACTTCTCGAAGTGCCGTCGCTGCAGAGCCGGAGGCCGAAGGCCCTCGAGGAACAGCAGATGCACGCCGGTGGGCAGCAGCGACTGCGCGTGCAGCAGCCGGGTGAGGACCCCTTGCTGGACTTGGGCCCAGGCCCCGGCTGCACCATATTTGCGGGCATCGACCTTCAGGCCGTGCGCCCGGACGTCGACGAGGGTCTCGCCGCATTCCTGAAGGGGGATCGCCGCCACCCTCCGATCGGACATCAATACGATGCTGCTCATGCGTTCGGCGCCTACACCAGTTACCGGCTGACACAGCGGGCGAGGGCGGCAGCCGCAACGGTGTGGGCGCGGGGACGGCCGGTGGTCGACGTCGCCCTGGCCGTCGTCGACGTCGCCGCCGTGGTGTACGTGATGCGCGGCGCGTTCAAGCGCCGGCACCTGCTCGCCGAAGCCCGACGCCACCTCGCCTATGTCCTGCGCGGCCGACCCCACCAACCCGGCCTGGACGAGACGATCGTGCAGACCGTCGTCGACGACTACACCCGCCCGGTCGGCCGCCGGATGATGACCGCCGACCTGCGCGCGCTGTACCCGCGCGACACCGAGGACCAGGCTGTGCTGCGCCCGCTGACCCGAAAGCGGATCGCCTCTCCCTACGAGCGGGCCCGCCTCGCCGCCGACGCGCTGAGGGCCCGGGTCCACGCGGTGCGCCGCGCGGACCGCCTGGGCTCCCGCTCCCGAACGCACGCCGTCGCCGTACCCGCCGCTGCCTCCAAGCCCCGCCCGCGGCCGTCCCGCACGGACCGGAAGGTCGGCCCCGTCCTGGAGCAGACGACCGACGTCACCACGGTGGAGCAGACCCGCCGGACGTTCGAGGCCGCCGCCAAGATGGCCGCCAAGCTCCAGGACGGCATCCGGGACCGCGCCGTCGCCCACGGCCCCCGATCACAGCCCGCCACGGCGCACCCAGCAGCCCGACCAGCCCACACCCACTGAGCCTCCGCCAACTTGAAGGCGCAGGTCGAAGAGCTGGTGTGACCCGTACTCGGGGACTCACCCTGGTCGTGGGCGGCAGTCCGCGGAGAAGATCGTTCGTCAGGAGCCGCTCTCCTTGGAGCTCGTCACGCGATCACGATCCGGTCTTCTTGAGGCGTGTGCAGCAGATGAGGCTGCAAGCCAACGAGACGAAGGCGTCGTGGAGTTCGATACGTCGTTCCCAGCGGACCGCGAGGCGTTTGAACTGGTGGAGCAGGGCGAAGGTCTGCTCGGCGACTAGCGGAGCTTGCCCAGGCCCTTGATGTTCGGGGAGCCCTTGCAGGAGATCAGCGCCTGGATGCAGCGGCGTCGCAGCTCACCGCGCACAGCCTTCGAGTCGTACGCCTTGTCGCGGGTCGGCGGCGGTGCGCGCCCCGAAGGCGCGATGTCCTTCGGGGCGCGCGGCAGGGGTACGGATTCAGGCGTTGTAGCCGCCGTGGGCGTCCAGCACCGCGCCCGTGACGTACGACGCGGCGGGGCTCGCCAGGAAGGCGATCGCCGCGGCGATTTCGTCGGGGTGCCCCATGCGTTGCAGGGACAGCGAGCTGACCAGGGCATTGAGGGTCTCGGGGTCCGGCGGTTGCATGCCGCCCTCCATCAGTCCGGCCTCCACGACGTTGGCCGTGATGTTCCGGGGCCCGAGGTCGCGTGCGACGCCCATGGTGTACCTCTCGATCCCGGACTTGGTCGCCGCGTAGTCGGCAAGGCCGGGGGCGCCGACCCGGGAGCCCAGTCCGGAACTCACCGTGATGATGCGGCCGCCCGTGCGCAGCACTCGGGAGGCGGCCCGGATGACGGCGATCACGCCGAGGTAGTTGGTGGCGTGCATCCGGTCCAGTGCGGCGGTGTCGGCGTCCGGGTCATCCACCGTACCAGCCACGGAGATCGCCGCGTTGTTGACGAGGATGTCCAGGCCGCCGAAGTGCGCGACCACGTCGTCGATCAGCGCCGGCGCCCGGCTCGTGTCTGCCTGGTCGGACTGGAAGGCGACGGCCTTGGCTCCCGTGCCGTGCACCGCGTCGACGACGGCCCGCGCCTGCTTCTCGGAGCTGACGTAGGTGAAGGCGACGTCGGCGCCCTGTTCGGCCAGCAGTCGTACGGTCGCGGCTCCCAGTCCGCGCGACCCCCCGGTGACCAGGGCGACCTTGCCCGTGAGTGGCTTGCTCATTCTTCTCACCTCGTTGATTGACCCTTCCTGGCAGTCGCAACACTAATTGTTACGACAGTCTGTGGCAACCTTCACTGTTACGACTGCGCTGTCGTAACATGAAGCGTTGCGGCCGGGAGGAGGAGTCCATGAGCGCCAACAGCAGGCTGACCATCGCCGCCCACGCGCTGGCCTGGATCGGCCTCTACCAGCGCCAGGGCCATGAGGTCGCCACCTCCGAGCAGATCGCGACCAGCGCGAACACCAACCCAGTGGTGATCAGACGGCTGCTCGGCGAGCTGCGCAGGGCCGGGCTCGTGGAGTCCCGGCGGGGCGTGGGCGCGGGCTGGTCGCTGGCACGCGAGCTGGAGTCGATGACCCTGCTCGACGTGTACGAGGCAGTGGAACCCGGCCCGCTGTTCGCGATGCACCGCACCACCCCGGACCAGGGATGCGTGGTGGGTCACGGCATCCAGCCGGCAATGCAGAGCATCTACGAGGGCATCGAGGAGACCCTGAGACACGAGCTGGCCCGCGTCACGCTCGCGAACGTACTCCGGGACGTACTCGCGGCACCTCGCTAGTGTCCTGCGCCAGAAATCCGTCGGCAGAAGCGGGCGAGGGAATCGAGGATCTCTTCGGCGGTCTTGGTCCAGATGAACGGCTTGGGATCC
>NZ_JBITSN010000034.1:0-12197 GCF_044540975.1 Streptomyces sp. NPDC085927 | reverse complement strand
CCAAGCAGCAGAGTGCCGAGCAGCAGGTCTCACCGCATCAACAACTGTCCCTTTTCATCCGTACGTGGGTGGGGACGTTCATGTGTACGCCGACAATTGGTGCCCAGGTACGGGACCAGTGCTGTCAGGCCACGCTGCAGCATGATGCTGCGGGCCTCCGTCTCGGTCTTCTTCTGCAAGCCGCTGCACGGTCGGCACGGCCCCTGGGCTGAGCTCGGGGAGCAGAAGCTGCCATATTTCGGTGCGCCGGCTGACCCGCACTTTGCGCAGTGGCCGGGTCAGGGTGCTTCCGCACCTGGGTAGGGCACGGCCGGTATCCATCCTCTGGCTCGGGCCCGCTGTTCAGCCGCCTCGGGGGTCAGCCTGGAGGGCATGGCGGTGCCTCCTTGGCGGTTGGCCGGCTGCGGCCGGAGGGCGCACATTTGGCACCCGAGTCCCTGCCTGACGTAGGACAGGCGGAATCGGCCGACGAGGCCGCAGGTCCTGCACCGGGCGGTGGCCAGCGACATCAGCCCTCCTCTGCTCCAAGGCGACTGTCTGACCCACCGTCCGCGCAGGTGACTCGAGGACCACGCGTGGAGCACCAGGGCGGGGCTCGATACGAAGAGCACGGCGCTGTCACGTTGTTGGGTGTGTGAGTGCCTGACGGCGCGTCGGGGCGTGGCAGGGGTCGGGTTTCGGGCCGGTGCTCAGGCTGCGGCGGGCTGGCCGGCGGCGTCGGTGATCTGATCCCAGATGGCGAAGCGGACGGTCATCTCGGTGCGGTAGCCGGGGGCGGTCATCAGGTGGCGGCGGGGCCGGAAATGGGGTGAGATGCCGCTGAACGCGGCCAGGAACCGCTGCGCCCCGCCGGTACTGCGGAAGCCCTTCATCGCGCGTTCGCGCTGCCGGGTGGGCTGGTGGGAGTTCTCGGCCCGGTTGTTCAGGCCCTTGCGGGAACGGTGCTCGACCGAGGGCATCGCCTCGCGGTGGGCCGCGCCGTAGGAGCACAGCTTGTCGGTGACGATCACCCGCGGCACCGACCGGGTCTTCTTCATCAGCTTCCGGAAGAAATGCCTGGCCGTGGCCTCGTCCCGCCGGTTCCGCAGCAGGATGTCGAGCACGTTCCCCTGCTGGTCCACGGCCCGCCACAGGTACCGCTGCACGTCGTTGATCTTGACGAATACCTCGTCCAGGTGCCACTTGTCACCAGGCCCCGGACGGCGCCGACGTAGAGCAGCGGCATAAGAAGTCATCTCATTTGGTGAGTCTGCGGTAGCAGATCAGGGTGCAGGCGATGCTGGTGAAGGCCAGGAAGTGGTCGGCCTTGCGCTCGTAGCGGCGGTGCAGACGGCGGCAGCCGGCGAGCCAGGCCATGGTGCGTTCGATGGTCCACCGGTGTCGGCCGAGCCGCTGCGAGGTCTCGACGCCCTTGCGGGCGATGCGGTGCCGGATGCCCCGGCGGGAGAGCCATTGCCGCAGGTGGCGGTAGTCGTAGCCCTTGTCGGCGTGGAGCTTGCCGGGCCTGCGGCGGCGTCGGCCGCGGCGGGAGCGGATCGGGGGTATGCCCTTCACCAGCGGGATCAAGGCCTGGCTGTCGTGGAGGTTGGCGCCGGAGATTCCGACGGAGATGGGCAGACCGGTCCGCTCGGTGATCAGATGGATCTTCGACCCGTACTTGCCCCGGTCGACAGGATTCGGACCCGTCAGATCCCCCCTTTCAGGGCCCGCATGTTCACCGAGTCGATCGCACAACGGGACCAGTCCAGCTCGCCCCGGGAGCCGAGCTCGTCGAGGACCAGGCGGTGCAGCTTGGCCCACACCCGGGCCTTGGTCCACTCGGCAAACCGGCGGTGGGCCGTGGCCCCGGAGGGCCCGAACGACGCGGCAGGCAGCTGCTGCCACGTGCACCCGGAGGTCGTCACGAACACGATCGCGGCCAGCACCTCACGGTCGCCGTGCCGGCGCCGGCCGCCGCCCTGGGGCCGCGAAGGCGCCTCCGGCACCACGCGCTGGAACAGTTCCCACAACTCATCCGGCACCAGCCGCTCAACGATCCCTGCCACGGCCGACAGCCTACCGAGCCAAATGAGATGCCCTCTAAGGCGCAGCAGGCGTTCCAGCGAGGCCTGGCATTCCTCACGCAGTGGGTGGAACGGGAAGGCCCGCGGCCGATACCACGCGGACACAGCGAACAACTCACGGTCGACGACGAGGCAGAGCCGGCGATCGTGAAACTGGGCGTATGAATCTCCACCACCAAGAGCCGCCGCGGCAAACTCACCCAGGGCCAACTGGACGCGCTACGGGAAATCGGGGCGGAGTGGGCGTGACGCCGTCATCGTCCGGCTGCCCTCGCGCCACGACCACTGCCCATACAGTTCTCCGGGCGATACCGGCTCGCCCACGGTCCGCCCACCGACCCTCAACCGGCCACGCTCCGGGGAGATTCAGCTCCGCCAACGGGAGGGGCCGGGTACTCAGGCGCAGGACCAGGCCGACATCCCCTGGAGACGGGCCAGGCGTTCGGCCACGGCGATCTGTTCCTTGCGGGTGGCCAGGTCCGCGCGTGGGGCGTACTGAAGCCCGCCGGCCGCGGTCCAGCTCGACTGCGTGAACTGCAAACCGCCGTAATGGCCGTTTCCGGTGTTCGCCTGCCAGTTGCCGCTGGATTCGCATGCGGCGATGGCGTCCCAGTCTGGCCCCGAGGTGATCGACGGGGAGGCCACCGCTTGGGTGGGCGTGCCGAGGGCAGCCGCGGTGGCCAGGACCATCAGGACGGTGCGGATCCGGCTGTCGTGAGCCCTGCGCCCGCTGCCCGCATGAGCGTTTCGTCTGCTAGTCATAGGGAGACTGTTACTACACGCCACGGGGGAATGGCATGTCGACTGCCGTTTCCTTGAGCCGGACGGGCGATACTGCGCCCGTTCTGTTGCTCAGAGTGCATCCGACACATCCGCGCCGACTGGCTTCCGGCTTCAGCGGACGTCCGTGCCGTCATCACCAGCCAACGGCACGGAACAGTCGGCGTGGCGGCTTCGTGCATCTCAAGAAACAGCGATTGTCGACTGGTTCTGGAGTCAGTTGTCGATCAGTCAACTCGTGAATGTCGAAGAGGAATGGGTTCTGGCACAGATCTTGGGGAGCGATCACGGAGGGTCACCGTGGTGTTCGATTGCGAGGGTCGGGTTCGCGTGAGACCGCGCATGCCTTGCCGCATGAGGGGCGGGAGCGATGCTCCGTCAGGTCTGTGACGGTCTCCGCCGTCGTCCGCTGTGGCCGGTGACGGTATTGGTCATGCGGGCCGACTCATCATTCTGGGACTCTCTCGTGTTCGGCGGGATCGACGAGTTGGACGTCGAGGCGGTGACCGCCGCCTTCGGCACGGTCGACGTGACGGCGAGAGGCCGGGCGGCCGGCGCGGTATGTCCTGGCTGCGGCCTGTTCTCGGACCGGGTGCACGACTCCTACCAGCGCAGACTGAAGGATCTGCCGCTCGGTGGGAAGACCGTTCGGGCGCGTGATCTCGGGCTCCGGCTGGGGCGTCCGGGTGCGTGGGCGTCCTCTACGACCGCCGCCACGTGGGAGCGCCACGAGGTGCGCTGCCGTTATCTCGCTTCGGCGCATTCGTCGACGAAGGCGCAGAGCCGGCGAATCAGGCTCAGGTAGCCGGCGGGGTCCGCGGTGCGCTGCATGTGGGACGCATCCTGGAGCCATTGCTGCCACAATCCACCCGAGCCCAGGAAACGCGCGGCATGGTCGCCTCCGAGATTCAGATCGATGAACACGAGAGCACCCATGGCCATGGTCTGGTCATATGCGAGGTCGGGGCGGCGAAGATAGCGACCAAGGTAGGCGGCGAGCAGATCAGCGTCGCGCGGCGTGCCGAAACTGGCCAGGGTTACGCAATAGGCCAGCCCAGCACAGCAGACCTCGCTGGCCAGCAGGAGCTCCCCGAGGCGCTCACGGAACTCGGTCCGGCGGGAGACGGCCGTGAGCCACGCGGCAGTCCTCCGCTCCCGCCAACCGCCCTCAAGGAGGGTGGCGATCTCGTGCGCGGTGATGACTCCCGCGTCTTCGCCGAGATCTCGCACGAATCGGTCGTACTCAGGACTTCGCATGCGCAGCAAGCTGCCACTGAGCTTCAGATAGCGGCGCCCGGGCGTGACATAGCGGCGAACCAGGGCGAGCAGTTCGGCATCCTCGTTGGCATGGCGCATCACAGATCCGATCCTGGCTCGCTGGTACGCGACGCGGCCAGCCCTTTACGGTGCCCCGCTCGTGGTGGCTGTGTTCACGGAGTATGGGTTCTGGCACACATTATTCCGTGAGGGCGATCACCTGCGTTCTGCCACGGTGACGTGCGGTCATCTGGGACCGTGGTGCGGTGTGATGACCTCATAACGGTGCTGCTTCCGCACTTCAACGCGGTTCTGATGGAGCGGGTGTTCACGGAGTGCGGGGTGGTGCACATCGTGGCGAGAACCCTTGATGGCAATGTTTCATGCCCGGACTGTGCACTTCCGTCGGATCGTGTGCACAGTTGCTACGAGCGTCGGCTGGCCGATACTCCGGTCGGCGACCGGCCGGTTCTGATCGAGCTGACCGTGCGGCGGTTGTACTGCGATAACGCTCGGTGCGGGCGTCGTACGTTCGTCGAGCAGGTCGAAGGGCTGACGTTCCGCTACGGGAGACGGACGTCTGTTTCGCGTCGGCTCCTGGAGGCCGTGACCGTCGCGCTCGCCGGCAGGGCAGGAGCCCGGCCGGCCGTGATGCTGCACAGCACGGTCAGCCGGACGACGCTGCTGAGGCTGCTGATGGCGCTTCCTGACCCGTCCTGGGAGGTGCCCAAGGTGTTCGGAGTCGATGATTTCGCGACCCGCCGCGGGCAGCATTACGGGACCGTGCTCATCGACTGCGAGACCCTCAAGCCACTTGGCCTGCTGCCAGGACGGGACGCCGGAACCCTGGCCGCACGGCTGCGTGAGCATCCTGGAATCGAGGTGATCTGCCGAGATCGGGCGGGCTCCTACGCTGAAGGCGCCCGCATCGGGGCCCCGCAGGCCGTCCAGGTGGCTGACCGCTTTCACCTGTGGCAGAACCTCGGCACTGCGGTGGAACAATCCGTCCGCCAGTACAACGGATGCCTGCGGTCACCCAGCTCCGGTCCCGGTGACCTGCCGGACATTGAACCGCCGCCAGCAAAGGAGACGTCACCGGTCGAAGCCCGTATCCGTGCACGTCACGCCCTTGTCCATACCCTCCTCGACCAGGGCCACGGCATCCGGGAGATCGCCCGCGAGTTACACATGGGCGGAAACACGGTCCGGCGATGCGCCCGCGCGGCCACCCCAGAGGAGTTGCTCGGCGGCCGGCGGCAACCACGGCCCAGCCGGCTCGACCCCTACAAGTCCCACCTGGACAAACGCTGGGCGGAAGGATTCACCAACGCGATCCAGCTCCACTCCGAGCTCCAGGCCCTCGGTTACCGTGGCAGCTACCAGATCATCAGCGACTACCTGCGGCCACGACGCCGACGCCGCATCCGTGTCGTCGGGCCCTCGTCGCCAGGGGTCCGGCAAGTCACCGGGTGGATCATGCGCCACCCCGACCGGCTCTCGGAGGGCGAGGGCCGACAGCTGACCGAAGTCCTCACCCGCTGCCCGGAACTCGAGGCAGCCCACCGTCTCGTCCGCAGCTTCGCCGAGATCCTCTCCACCCGCACCGGACAGCATTCGAAGGACTGGGTCGTCAATGCGCGAGCCGAGGAGCTTCCCGTCCTCCACTCTTTCGCCACCGGCCTGGAGAAGGACTGGGGCGCTGTCGTCCAGGGCCTGACCAGCGAGTGGAGCTCCGGCCCTGTCGAGGGCCGGGTCAATCACATCAAGATGGTCAAACGCCAGATGTTCGGCCGTGCCAAACTCCCGCTCCTCCGCAGACGGGTACTTCTCACCGCCGCCCGATGATGACCCTGCTCAGGCAGGACGAAGCCGTCGGAGTACGTAATCCGACGGCCGACAGAGTGCTCGAACAGCCGCGTTGGTAACGACGAAGTACTCCGGGCTCACCCAGCCGTCCTCTTTACTGACGAGCCCCGGACCGTCCTCGCGGTAGTAGCGGCGCAACAGGCTGCGCCGTAACGGAGTCCCCGCGACCAACAGGACCGGAGCAACGATGACTGCACCGACCGTCACGGCGAGCCGGACTGCCTGGATCCTGACCACGCTCTCTATCCGCATCGCTCCAGTCTGCCGATCAGAGCAGACTCGTCCACGGCTCCCACGGAATGTGTGCCAGAACCCCATTCTCGTGAACGAAGCCACGCAGGATCAGCGGCGCGAGGTCGGCGGCGGTGCCCGCGTCCAGAGCCTCACGCAGCAGCTTCCGGCGCCCGCTACGACCTCGCCCCCCTAGCCGGATGCCTCAAGGAGATCGGCGAAGCCATCGCCACCGCGTACCGGTCGGCCAGCCGGGAAGCGCACCGAAACGGGACCACCGCACCCGACTGGAACACGGCCGCGCCCCTCATCAGCCACCAGCTCAGCCGCGCCCTTGCCGACGGCGCCTTCACCGTGGGCACCGGCGACAGGGGCGTCGACCTCATCACGCGCACCGGCGACGGCGGCACAGCCGTCTACCAGATCAAGAGCCACAGGAACCCGCCCGGTTCTCCCCCGGCGTTGCCCGCCCGGGCCTCCGCGCCGCCGCCACCTGCTCCGGCCGCCCGCGCTTCCTGACCACCGTCGAGGGCGGGCGGCAGCCGCGCGCGGGCGATGCCACGGATCCGCGGCCCTTCTGCCGGCCGGTACTGCCTGCACGGCGGGCGCGCGGGCCGGATGGGCGGCGGGTGACGGCGGCTGCCCGCCTCCCGCCGCCGGCCTGCGGTCTCCTGGGACAGACCGCGGGCCCCGCTTCAGGACAGCGGGTCCGCCAGCAGACAGTTCAGCACCCCGGCCCGGTACGACACCTGCGAGGTGAGGGGGCGCGCCAGGTGCCGCATCGACGCATCCGCTGGCCGCTGGATGCGTCCCATGGGCAGTTGCAGGACGAGCGGGGCACCGGGCGACAGGACATGGAAGCCGTCGGTGGTAGTCGGCGTGGGAATGACATGTCCCTTCGTCACTCATGCCGGCAACGAGTGAGCACCACCCGTCAGCATCAACGACCAGGTCACCGCATCTGCGCCACTGACCTCCAGACGACGACGTTCAACCGACACTCCCCCGTAGACCATCAGTGCGGCGAAGGCGTTCGCCGAGGACGTCGTCGGCGGAGCGTTCCCGCAGGAGGGGCACTCCGTCCACTGAGCCAGTGCGGTACGACGGACAGCCCTGCCGGTCTTCCCCCCGCCGGCGGGGCTGTCCCGTGCCACCGCCCGGTGCGGTGCGCCATTCGGGTGCATGTGCCGCTCGTTCGCGATGCGGCTCCGTCTCCGGTGTTACGTTCCTCGCCCGTGGGCTCAAGTGATTCTCACCCGTGGCCGTTCCGGGAACGGACGGCGGTGCCGGAACCGGCGTTCCGCCGCCGTCGGACACCGAGACCACCGCGACCCCCAGTCGGACACGAGGGTGGATCCCGTGCTCAAAGTCAGCGTCGTCGTCCCCGTCCACAACGCGGGCTCCTACATCGACAAGTGCGCGCAGAGCCTGCTCGGGCAGAGCATCGGCCGCGACGCCTACGAGGTCGTGTACGTCGACGACGGCTCGACCGACGACTCGGCCGAACGCCTGGACCGGCTCGCGGCCCTGCACCCCCACGTGCGGGTGCACCGCCAGGAGAACTCCGGCTGGCCGGGGAAGCCGAGGAACGTCGGGGTGCGGCTGAGCCGGGGCGAGTACGTCCAGTTCGTCGACCAGGACGACGAACTGGGCCACGAGGCGCTGGAGCGGCTCTACGACCTGGGCAGACGCAACGGATCGGACATCGTCCTCGGCAAGCCGGCGGGCACCATGGCACGGCCCAGCAATGTCTTCGCCCGCACGGTCGACCGCTGCACCGTGGGCGACCACCCGCTGTTCGAGAGCCTGACGCCCCACAAGATGTTCCGCCGCGCTTTCCTCCTGGACCACGGCGTCAGGTTCCCGGAGGGCCGGTGCCGGCTGGAGGACCAGGTGTTCATGGCGCACGCGTACGCGGTGGCGCGGTGCGTCTCGGTCCTGGGCGACTACCCCTGCTACTACTGGATGCGCCGGGAGGACGGCGGGAACACCAGCAGCAGGCAGCTCGTCGTCGACGAGTACTTCGGCTGGCTGCGCAAGGTCGTGCAGACCGTCAAGGTGCACACCCCGCCCGGTCCGGTGCAGGACGCGATGCTCCGCCGGACCTATCGGGTGGAGATCCTCCGCTACGTGAGCGAGCCCTACGTGCTGAGCGGCCACGGTCAGGTCCAGGAGCGGTTCGAGGCGGTACGGCGGCTGGTGCTCGAGGAGTTCCCGCCGTCCGTCCGGGAAGGGTTTCCGGCGGTGACGCGGCTGCGGGCCCGTCTGCTGGAGGAGGGCCGCCTCGACGCCCTGTCGCTGCTGGCCCGCCGCATCCGCCAGGTGAGGCCCCTCGCGGAACTCGGCCGGCCCCGCTGGCACGACGGCGCGCTCACCGCCCCGGTGCGGATGCACCTGGCCCACCAGGACGGCAGGGCGGTGACCCTCCTGGAGCGCGGGGGGCGCCTGGTGCTCGATCCGGCGCTGACCGAGGGGATCGCCGGAGCCGGGGAGTGGGCGGTCGGCGATCACCTGACCGCCGCCTACGGGGAGATCCGGCTCTCCCACCGCGGACAGCACGTCGGCTGGTTCCCCGCGTCGGATCTCACCGTGCGGCTCGAGAACGGCAGGGGCGGCCGGCGGCCCGTGGTGGCCGGGACGATGCGGATCGATCCGCTCACCGCGGCCGGCGGCGGTCCCCTGGACCGTGGCGTCCACGACGTGTCCGCGTACTTCCAGGTCCTCGGTGTCGGCCGTAGCGTCGCGCTGCGGGGGGACGTGAGGAGCCGGCCCCTGGGCGGGCAGGCCGTGCGGCTCGGGACGCCCTCGCGCGCGGTCATCCCGTACTGGACCGCCGGCCGCCAGCTGGCGCTCGACGTCGGTGAGTTCTACCACCGTCTGGACGCGGTTCCGCGGCGGGCGGGGCTGCGGGAGCTGATCCGCGTCCCGGCACACGTGCGGGGGCCGCTCGCGAAGGCCCTGCACCGGGTTCGCCGGTGAGGCACCGGAGGGGTGTCGGCGGACTGTCGGCGACGTTGTCACGTGACTGACCGGCCTGGGACGATCTTGGAGTTGATCGTGTTTGGGAGGTGTTCATTCGTGTCGTCCGCGTCGCGGGGGGGGCGGGGGGGCCCGGGGGGGGGGGCCCCCGCCCCCCCCCCCCCCCGCGTCCCCCCACGGACGACCCTTCCCAAGCTGATCAACCAGAAGATCATCCCCACCGGTCAGCCGATGTGGCAGCGCCGGTGGAGCAGCTCTCCACCATTGGCATGCGGTGGTCGTAGAACTTCTGCCAGAAGCCACCCGAGCAAACGGAAGCTCTCGCGCTCGCGGCAATGCCTGCTGGGCATCCTGCGCTGCCGTCACCGTCCGGTCGGTGGCACGTCGGCTTTGAGGGTCTTCATCGCGAAGCGGGACTGGAGCCTGGCGAGGCCGGCAGGGTGAACAGTCGCTGGGTCATGAACTGCTCGTAGTCGGGGGCCGGTCCCTTGGTAGCGCAAAGCGTCTTCAGCTCCGCCAGGGCCGCGGGGGGCGGCGGTGCCCGTACCACCGGAGACAGTTCCGCCAGCAGTTCAAGGAGCTGCCAGTAGGACTCTTCCGGCAAAGAGGACGCGTTCTCACCCCCCCCCATTGTCGTCCTCTTGACGATAACGAGGCTCCGCATTATCGTCGATGAGACGAGAAAGAAGGAGCTTCCATGGCCGACATCACCCGGCGCCTGGGCTGGCGCCACCTGCGCTCCACGCCCACGGCTCACATCCGTCACCACCGCGACGGCAAGCTGGTGCACGACGGGCCAGGACTCGGTTTCTGGTTCCGTCCGTTGACCGCCGCGCTCTCCGAGGTGCCGGTCGAGGACCGTGAGTTGGCCATGACCTTCCGCGCCCGCACGGCCGATTTCCAGGACGTGTCGGTGCAGGCGACCGTCACCTACCGGATCGGTGACCCGGCACTCGCCGCCGCCCGCCTGGACTTCTCCGTCGACCCCGACACCGGAGCCTGGCGCGGGGCTCCGCTGGAGCAATTGGGCACACTGCTCACCGAGACGGCCCAGCAGCACGCGCTGGACGTGCTGGCCCGCACCCCGCTGTCCGCGGCACTGGTCGACGGCGTAGCCGCGGTGCGCGACCGGATCGCGGCGGGCCTCGGCGCCGACCCGCGGCTGCCGGCCACCGGGATCGAGGTGGTGGCCGTACGAGTCATGGCGGTGCGTCCCGAGGCGGAGGTGGAGCGCGCGCTGCGTACGCCCGCCCGGGAGCGGATCCAGCAGGAGGCCGACCGGGCGACGTACGAACGGCGGGCCGTCGCCGTCGAGCGCGAGCGCGCCATCGCCGAGAATGAACTGGCCAGCCAGATCGAACTCGCCCGCCGCGAGGAACGGTTGGTGGAACAGCGCGGGGCGAACGCGCGCCGAGAGGCGGAGGAGGACGCGGCGGCGGACCAGGTGCGTGCGCAGGCCGAGGCGGCGCGCACGGTCAAGCTCGCCGAGGCCGAGGCCGCCCGTTCGGTGGCGCTCGCCCGCGCGGAGGCCCAGGCGGCGCGCGAGGTCGGCGAGGCCCGGGCCGAGGCCCAGGCGGCCTGGCTGCGCGTCCACGGCGATGTCGACGTGGCGACGCTGCACGCGCTCACCGGGACACAGCTGGCGGAGAACCTGCCGCGCATCGACAGCGTGACCGTCTCGCCGGACGTGCTGACCGGGTTGCTGGCCCGGCTCGGCGGCGGAGCCCGGGGATGAGTCTCGCCCCGCGGGCCGTCCTGGTCCACCGCACCACGGAGTACGAGGAACTGGTGGCCCGGCACGGCACCCACGGACAGGCCGCCTTCTTCCTCTCCTCCCGGGGCCGGGACCTCGGGGAAGTCGCCGAACGCCACCGCCGCGCGCACCGGGCGCTGGCCGAGGTGGCGGCCGCGGTTCCGCTGACCTGGAGGCAGGCCCGGGTGGAGCGGAGCGACCTGGACCGTTTCCTGTTCGCCCCGGAGGACATCGTGGTCGTGGTGGGACAGGACGGACTAGTGGCCAACGTGGCCAAGTACCTCGCCGGGCAGTCGGTGATCGGTGTCAATCCCGAGCCGGGGCGCAACCCCGGCGTACTGGTGCGGCACCAGGCGGCCGACGCGGCGGCGCTGCTGCGCGGCGCGTCCACGGCCCGGGCGGACGAACTCACCATGGTCGAGGCCGTCGCCGACGACACCCAGCGGCTGGTCGCGCTCAACGAGATCTACCTCGGCGCCGTCGGACACCAGACGGCCAGGTACCGCCTGAGCCTGGAGGGCGACGGGGGTGTCGTCGAGGCTCAGGCTTCCTCCGGAGTGCTGGTGGGCACGGGCACCGGCGCGACCGGCTGGCTCCGGTCGGCGTGGCAGGAGCGGGGCAGCGCCCTGCGCCTGCCACACCCCACGGAGGACCGCCTGCTCTGGTTCGTCCGCGAGGCCTGGCCGTCGCCGGCCACCGGGACGTCCCTGGTGGCCGGCGAACTCGCCGCCACCGGCCGGCTGCGCCTCACCGTCGAGTCCGAACGTCTCGTCGCCTTCGGGGACGGCGTGGAGGGCGATGCCCTGGAGCTGACGTGGGGACAGACGGTACGTGTGGGCAGGTGCGAGCAGCGGCTGCGGCTGGTGACACACGTTCCGGGGCAGCGGTGACTCAACGAGGCGGACGTCGAAGGTGCGGCCGCAGGGCGGCGGGATCAATGACTTCGCGATCTCCCACAGCCCGTCCGGAACAATCCAACTCCACACATCCCGCCCCACGATGATCCTAACGACCGACTCATCACATAGGACACGGTCTAGGCATTGTTTCTCGGATCTCCTGACCTGAGCGGGGTGTTGGGGGCACGCTGGCGTCATGGGACGTGGGGATTTGACGAATGCGGAGTGGGATCGGCTGGAGTCGTTCTTACCTCCCGGTGGTGCGCGTGGAGGCCGGTGGAGCGATCACCGTCGGGTGATCAACGGGGTCCTCTACCGGGTGCGGACCGGTGTGCAGTGGCGGGACCTGCCGGAGCGGTTCGGGCCGTG
>NZ_JBITSN010000033.1:0-25340 GCF_044540975.1 Streptomyces sp. NPDC085927 | reverse complement strand
CAGATCACCGCGATCCCGATCTCGGCCCTCACCGGCGACAACGTCGTGGAACCCTCCCCGCACATGGACTGGTACGGCGGCCCGACCGTACTGGAACACCTGGAAACGGTACCGGTCAGCCACAACACCGAACGGGACCCGGCCCGCTTCCCTGTCCAGTACGTCATCCGCCCGCAGACGTCCGTCCACCCCGACTACCGCGGCTACGCCGGCCAGATCGCCTCCGGCGTGCTGCGCCTCGGCCAGCCGGTGACCGTGCTGCCCTCGGGCCACACCACGACGATCACCGGGATCGACCTGCTGGGCACACCCGTCGAGGCCGCCTGGGCCCCCCAGTCCGTCACCCTCCACCTCGCGTCCGAACTCGACGTCTCCCGCGGTGACCTGATCGCCTCCACCGACACCGCCCCGGTCGCCGGCCAGGACGTCACCGCGGCGGTCTGCCACCTGCACGACATCCCGCTGCGGACAGGCCAGCGGGTGCTGCTGAAACACGCCACCCGCACCGTCGGGGCCGTCGTGAAGCAGATCCGCTCCCGGCTGGCCCTGGACGACCTCTCCCTCCACCCCGAACCCGGCGAACTGGCCGCCAACGACATAGGCCACCTCCGGCTGCGCACCGTCGAGCCCATCCCGCTGGACCCTTACGCCCTCTCTCGTCGCACCGGCTCTTTCCTGCTGATCGACCCCGCCGACGGCGCCACCCTGACCGCCGGCATGACCGGCAACGCCCTCAGGGGGGAAGAGCCGGTCCCACCGTCCTGATTCGCTCGCCGGAGTCCCCCGAACTCATGGGCACGGCGCAGACCACCGGCTTCTCCTCTCACGAGAGGGGAGGCCGGTGGTGCGTCCGCGTGCGCCGGCGGCCGGCCGGCCGTCAGTCGACGATCACGGACTGCTTGGTCTCGGCTCGCGTCTCCCCGTCCACGGGCGGCAGGGAAGCGCCCTCGGGGCCCTGTGCCGGACGGGCCGGCAACAGGAAGATCAGCAGGAAGATGACTCCGAGTACTCCGGCCACCCACCAAAGAGCGTTCTGGTAGGCGTCCACGTAGGCGGGGCCCAGCGAAGCCGGGGAGAGGTCATCACCGATCAGCGCGAAGAAGACGACCGAAGTCAGGCCGAGGCCCAGCGCGTTACCCATTTGGAGAGTCGTGTTGATGAGTCCGGAAGCGGAGCCCGAGTGTTCGCGGGGCACGTCGGCGAGCACCGCGTTGGTCAGAGGAGCCGTGATGAGCCCCATCCCTGTGCCGATCACCGCCAGCGGAAGGGCCATCTGCCAGGAGGTGATGTCCGCGCCGTACTGGTCGGCCGCCCAAGCGTAGGCGAGCATTCCGGAGGCCATGGTCAGGGCACCTGCCTGCAGCACCATCCTCCCGAACTTCGGCACCAGCATCTGCACGGAGAGGCCGGCCGCCACCGTGGTCGCGATGGAGAAGGGAATACCGGTCAGACCCGCCCGAAGAATGCTCCAGCCGAGCCCGATCTGCATGTACAGGGTCCAGACGAGGAAGAAGACGCCGGTCACGACGCCGAAGGCGATCTGCACGCCGATGCCGGCGCTGAAGCTCGGCATCCGGAAGAGGGACAGCTCGATGAGGGGCGAGTTGTCCTTGCGGGCCTTGCGCTTCTCGTAGGCCACGAGGACTCCCAGGACCACGAGGGAACCGGCCATCATCAGGTGTCCCCAGAGCGGCCAACCCAGTTCGCGGCCGCGGGTGAGCGGATAGACCAGCATCAGCAGCCCGAGGGTCACCAGCACAACGCCCACCAGATCCAGTCGGAGCGCATGCGGCGCCTTGGACTCCGAGACGTAGACGCGGCCGAGCACCAGCGCCGCGATGCCCACCGGCAGGTTGATGAGGAAGATCAAACGCCAGTCGAGGCCGAACAGGTCCCACTCGGTGAGCAGGGCGCCCAGGAGCGGACCGGAGATTCCGCCGAGGCCGACGATGGCACCGAACAGGCCGAAGACCTTGCCTCGTTCGTGGGCCGGAAACGTGGCGTGCACGATCGACAGCACCTGGGGGACCATCAGGGAAGCCGCGGCGCCCTGCAGCACCCTCGCCGTGACCAAGATTTCACTGTTGGGGGCGAACCCGCAGATCGCAGAGGCCAGGGTAAAGCTGGCGACACCTACGAGGAAGAGCCTCTTCCGTCCGAAGATGTCCCCGAGTCGCCCACCAGTGATAAGGCCGGAGGCGAACGCGAGCGCATATCCCGCGGTAATCCACTGGATCTGTCCGATTGTGGCATCCATATCCCGCTGGATGGACGGGATGGCAATGTTGACGATGGTGACGTCGACAAGGTCGATGAACGCTGCGGTCATGACGATGGCAAGAGCAATCCAACGTCGACTGTCCGGCTGAACACCTGTCTGTGTCAAGGGTGTTGGTGAGGTCATGGCGCAAGGCTACAGATCCTTTAGGTCAGCCAGTGTCCTAATTCCCGACCTCGCGCCCGCGTCCGGCCCCGCTCGTTCCTCGGCTCAGGACATGAGCAGTGCGCGATCCAGGAAGCATCCTGCTGGACGCGGTGCTCGCTGCCACCCTCGGCGGGGACGCGCCCGGCCGAACCTTCCGGGCTGAAATATTCCGTTCATTTCGATAACAACTGGTTATTGGATTCCCCGGCCAATAACGACCTACTGTCTAGGTTCGATGAGTAACCGTTCCGGAAGGCGTTGCCGTCCGGATTCACACACCTTCCGGCGGCCCTGCCGCACCTTGCGCTGAAAAGGGGAAAGAGATGAGCTCGGTCTGGTTGGTCACCGGTTCCTCCCGCGGTCTCGGTCGGCAGTTCGTGGAATCGGCGCTGGCCCGCGGTGACCGCGTCGTGGCGACCGCGAGGCGTACCGAATCGCTCACCGGTCTGGTCGCCTCGTACGGCGACGCGGTTGTCCCCCTCAAACTGGACGTGCGGGACCGGTCCGCCGTGACCGAAGTGGTCAAGCGCGCCGTGGAGCACTTCGGCCGCCTGGACGTCGTCGTGAACAACGCCGGCCACGGGCTGTTCGGCGCCGTGGAGGAGATCAGCGAGCAGGCGATTCGCGACCAGATGGAGACCAACTTCTTCGGCACCCTGTGGGTGACCCAGGCGGTCCTTCCATACCTGCGGGAGCAGGGCAGCGGACACATCGTGCAGATCTCCAGCACCAGTGGAGTGGTGGCCTTCCCCGCACTGGGTGGCTACCACGCCTCGAAGTGGGCGGTGGAGGGACTCAGCGAATCCCTGGCGCAGGAGGTATCGGCCTTCGGCATCAAGGTCACCATCGTCGAACCGGGGGGTTACAGCACCGACTGGGCCGGCTCCTCCGCGGTACGCACCGAGCCGAACGCCGTGTACGACGGTCTGCGCGAGACCTTGTCCTCCATTCCCGTCCGCATGGGGGACCCCGCCGCCACGGGTCCCGCCCTGCTGAAGATCGTCGACGCAGAGAACCCTCCGTTGCGCGTCTTCTTCGGCAGCCAGCCCCTCGACATGGTGAAATCCGTTTACACAGAACGGTTCAGGGTGTGGGAGGAGTGGGCCGGGCTGTCCGCCGAGGCCGAGGGGACATCTGCCTGACACGCCCGGACCGCATCACGATCGCTCCCGCCCCGTCGGTCCGGAGACCGCTGTCCGTCGAAGTCGCCACCGGGAGGACGGACATGCGCAACCCGACTCGGCTGCCGGCCGGCACCTGTCCCGACGCGACCGAGAACCTCTGGCAAACGACCGTGCGCCGCCGGCCGGGCATCTGCATCTGCTGGCCGGACGCGCCGCCCCGCGAACCCGGCGCCCGGACGGACCGGGAACACGGCGGAGGGCGTCCGGCCGTCACGGTGTACGGAAGGCCGGAGCGCCCTCCTCCCCTCTGCGCTCGTTCGCCGAAGGCTCCTGTCCGGCATCCCGCCGCCGCGTCCGGTGATCGCCGCAGCCGTCGGAGGCGGAGCTGCCGTGCCGACCGCGGCCCGGGCCCGGCCGGCACGGCGGCGCGGGAACCGACGCGCTCCCGGACTGTGCAGGACGGGCGGACGCGACAACCGAAGGCGCCGCCCGCGGCCAGCGGGCGGCGCAATCCCCGAGGGGGAATGTGAACGCTGGGCGGCACACGACATCCGGTCTGGTTTTCAGACCGCGTCTCCAGGTGGAGGTCGTGGACGGCGCGGGTGCCTTGCTGGTGTCCGGGCCGGGCGTGTCGGCGCTGTGCGGCACGGGGGTCGCGGGCCTGGTCCCGCTGCTGGACTGGACGCGAGACGTCGATCGGCTGTCGCCGACGCGGAGGGGTTTCTCCTGGCCGACGGGACGCACATGCGACGCACCGGTACCCCTGCGGCGGTAGCGGACCGCCATGGTGGCCAACCAGCCCTGCCTGCTGCCTGACGTACACCAGGACCAGTCGGCCGACCTTCCGTACGGGTTGCCACGGGTGCGTTCCGTGGCGTACCGGTCCGGCCACCCGGACGCGGCGCTGACCGGGAGTCCGTATCCGAGCAGGGGCTCCACCTACGCGCTGGAGCTGTACCTCACCGTGGACGGCCGTGGGGGGCTCGATCGAGCACCTGCACCTACGACCCCGCTGACCGCACCCTGCTCTCCCCGGCCGTGTGTCCGGAGGCCGTGGACGAACTGCCGGCCGAGGCCCCGGGGTGGCCGACCCGGCCTCGGGGCCGTCCGTGCTGATCACCATCACGGCCCGGTCCCGCCAGGCGACCGCCCAGCACAGCGAACCGGCAAATCTCCTATGGAGAATGTCGGTGCACTCCAGCAGAATCTGTACTTGGTCAGTGCAGCCATGGGACTCGGGCCATGCGCCCCGTCCATGGGCGATGGCGATTCATCCGCCGACGCACTCGGTCTGGACTGGCGCACGGAATCGAGCATGGGGGGGCGTGTTCGGCTTGCTGCCATCCGCAGACCGGTTCTCTGGGCAATCGGCGACCACCGACATGTACGACGACTGGCAGGTCCGCTGCGCCGAGAGCCTGAAGCGATTACTGGCCGGAGAGCGTGAGCCCGGTCGCGACCGCCGCAGACCGGACTCCCCGGAGCGCCAGGCGGTGCGCTCCCCCGGCTGTCCGGCAACGTCCTGAGGTCCGGCCCCCCTGGTACCTGCCGGCCTCCTGCGCGACCGCACCATGATCCGACGTGACCGAAGCTGCTTGGTGCACTTCGGTCTTTGAAACAATGTGGAGTGAGGAGCCTTCATGCGCCGGAGCCTTGAGCCCGGGCCCAGCCCGTCACACCTTCACAGACCAACGTCCGACAACAACCGGGCGCCGCGTATCGCGGTCACCATCACCTGGGTCGTCATCTGCGGCTTTTCCGCGGTCGCACTCACCCAGCTGCTGCAGGCAGACCCCTCGACGCCGGATCTCGTGCTCTCCCTCGCCCTGCTGTCGCTCCTGACGGGCATTCAGTTATGCCATTCCTTGCCTCTGCTCATGCCTCGCATCGCGCGGTATCGGAAGTGGAGTTTCGGCGCGCAGGTTGCGCTCACCTACCTGCCCCTCCTCCTGTTCAGCACCGCCTGGCTGGGCATGCCCGGTTTCCTCGCAGGCACCTCACTGCTGCTCCTCAAACCGGTGGTGTGCTGGATGGTCTTCATCTTCGTCATCATGTCCGTGGCATTCCTCCAGTTCACCATGGGATACGGCAGCGGCGACCTGGCCCACAGCATGCTGTCGACCTGCCTCACGGGACTCGTCGTCCACGCTTTGAGCCGGATGTCCTCTCTGGTACAGGAGGTGCAGGCCACTCGTGAGGAACTGACGCACATGGCCGTCATGCAGGAACGGCTGCGCTTCGCGCGCGATCTGCACGACCTGCTCGGCTACAGCCTGTCCGCCATCACGCTGAAGTGCGAGCTGACACACCGCCTGGTCAGGCAGCAGCCCGAGCGCGCCGAGGAGGAGATCACAGAGATCCTCCGGACTGCCCGCCAGGCGCTGTCGGACGTCCGCTCGGTCGCGAGCAGCCACCTGAGCATGAGTCTGCTGCAGCAGTTGGCCGCTGCTGAATCGATACTCCGCGACATCGACATCCACACGGAGATGCGTGTGGCGGTGGACCCGCCCGCCGGCTCTGTCGACACCGTGCTGGCGACCGTGATACGCGAGGGTGTCACCAACGTGCTGCGGCACAGCAAGCCGCAGCACTGCGTGATCGAGGCGGTGACCGAATCAGGGGAGATCCGCGTCACGGTACTCAACGACGGCGCGGACGCGGAGAGTCCGGACGTGACCGCTGGTGAACCGGACAAGGGCGGCAACGGGTTGCGCAACCTGACTACGCGCATGGAGTCCCTGGGCGGCCGTCTGGTCTCGGGGCCCAGGGCGGACGGCTGGTTCGAGTTGACAGCGACGGTGCCGCAGCACGATCCCGGGCGTTAGGCAGCGTCCGGCGGATCATGTGCCTGCCGGACCACCTGCTCGTTGTGCCCGGCACGGGCGGGGTGATCCGACGCATGCCGAGTGGGTGCGGCCGGAGCCGCACTCGCCGGTGTCGGGACAGCGTGACGGACGGTGGAAACGATCACCGCAAGGTGATCGACGGGATCTTGTTCCGAACCGGAACGGGCATACCGTGGCGGGACCTTCCCGAGCGTTTCGGCAGCTGGAAGACCGTCCACGAACGGCACCGGCGTTGGTCGGCGGACGGCACGTGGGACCGGATCCTGCGTGCCGTCCAGGCCGACGCCGGTCTCACGGACCGAATCGACCGGGGCACGGACAGCGTCGACTCGACGTCCTGCCGTGCCCATCAGCACGCGGCCGGCGCCCGAAAGAAGAAGCCACACGCCCCCGAAAAAGGACAACGCCCCGGCACCACCGCCCCCGACGAGGGGCTCGTTCGCTCCCGGGGCGGTCTGACCTGCGAGATCCGCCTCGCAGGTGAAGGCGGATGCCGGCCGATGGTCTTCCTGGTCGTACCCGGCCAGTGGGGCGACGCGCCGCAGATGATCGAGGTCCTCGAACGCATCCGCGTTGACCGCCCGCGGGGCGGTCGCCCTCGCGCCCGACCGGACCACCTGGGCGGCGACAAGGCGTACGGCTCACGCCGCAACGAGGTCGAGCGGACGATCCACAGACTCAAGAACTCCCGAGCCGTCGCCACCCGCTACGACGAGAGGGCCTACGTCTTCCACGGCACCGTCACTGCCGCGGCGATCCGCTCATGACTCCGGCCGCGATCCGCCGGACAGAACCCGGTCAGCCGACCCGCCCTACAGCCAACCCGACTCCCAGGCTATCCGTACGGCGTCCATCCGGTTCCGTGCCTTGAGCTTGACGACAGCCGCAGCCAGGTAGTTCCGCACCGTGCCCACCGAAAGGAACAGCATCTTGGCGATCTCCGGCACGTCCTCTCCCGAGGCGGCCAGTTTCAGCACCTCGGTCTCCCGTGCACTCAGCGGGTTGTCGTTGGCTTGGAGGGTGGCCACCGCGAGCTCGGGATCGATGACCTGCCGGCCGGAGGCCACCTGATGGATGGCGTCAGCCAGTTGATCGGGGTCGGTGTCCTTGAGCAGGAACCCCAGGACGTTCGCCTGAAGCGCACGGCGCAGATTGCCGGGCCTGCCGAGGTTGGTGAGGATGACCGTGCGGCACCCGGGCATCTCCTTGTGCAGCAGGGCGGCGGCGCTGATTCCGTCCAGGCGGGGCAGGTCTATGTCGAGTATCGCAACGTCCGGCCGCACCCCGAGCGCGACCGGCACGATCTCGTCACCGGACGCCACCTCGGCGACGACCTCTATGTCCGGCTCGAGTTCCAGCAGGGACACCAAGGCCCGCCGGAGAATCAACATATCTTCCGCAAGCAGAACCCTGACCATGATCCCCCCGGCATGACCTGTGTCCGAACAACATTCCCGTACGCGGGAGCGTACCCGACTCGTCAAAACCCGAATGGCTGCAGCACAGGCCCTTGGCCTCGGTCCTTCGTAACGGTTCGCCGACTCCGTTGGCGAACCGTTTCGCTTTGTGGGACTGAGGGTGGGCAGCCCGGCGCACCGACTCTCGTGACGGATGGACGCCGGGTTCCACTGCTCCGGGGTGGGCGGTGCTGTCGCGGGACGGCGAAGGGCTGCTCGTCGGTCGAGGTTGGGTAATCGGGCAAACCGGTCGGAGACAGCGGTGATGTGACCGTCGTGCGTGGAGTGCACGCTGTGCCAGGAGCCGACGGAGTACCCGGAGCCGTACGAGGGCATCACACTGTGCCCGGTCCACAGGTGACGGCCCCCTGTTCGAGCGAAGCCGAGAACTCGGGGAAGGCAGGAGGCCGAGCGCACGTCCTGCCCGGGCCGACGGCAGGGTCCCATGGGTTGGCAGACTGGCCCCGTGAGCAATGATCAGACGACGCCTGCCGCCGACGGTCCCTTCCGTTCCGAGCCGAGCGCCCGCGACGCGGCCCCCCAGTTCGTGCTGCCCCTGGTGGCGCGCATCGAGCGGTCGGCACCCCCGGCCCGCACGGACGCGCTGGAGACGGCGGCCCGCGCGGTGCTGACGATGCTGGCGGACGAGCGGTCGGCGGGCGAGGGCGAGTGGGCGCAGGCGGTGCGCGACTGGCAGGACGCCCGCATCCGCAAGGTGGTGCGCAGGGCCCGCGGCGCGGAGTGGCGCCGTGCGGAAGCCCTGCCCGGCATCACGGTCACCGGCACGTCGGCGGAGGTCCGCGTCTTCCCGCCCGTCCCGCTGGACGGCTGGCCCAAGGACCTGGCCCGTCTCCAGGTCTCCGGCACCGACCTGGACGACCCGGAGCCCCCGCCCCCGGCGGACCCCACGGCCCCCGTCCTCTGGCTGAACCCCGATCTCGGCATGTCGGCCGGCAAGGCGATGGCGCAGGCGGGCCACGCGGCCCAACTGGCCTGGTGGGAGCTGACCGACAAGGACCGCAGCGCCTGGCGCGACGCCGGCTTCCCCCTCTCCGTCCGTCCCGCCGCACCGTCCCACTGGACCGCCCTGGTCACCAGCGGCCTCCCCCTGGTCCGCGACGCGGGCTTCACGGAAATCGCCCCGGGCTCCAGCACGGTGGTGGCGGACCACCCGTCCCTGCGCTGACCCCGCCGGTGTGCGGTCACCGGGGCGGGGTGGTGAGGAAGTCGTTGATCTCGCGGACGACACGTTCGGGGGCGTCTTCCATGAGGAAGTGGCCGGCCCCGGGGACGACGACGAGCTCGGCGCCGGGGATGTGGTCGCTGAGCCGCTGCGCGTAGTGGAGGGGCTGCCACTGGTCCCCCTCGCCCCACACGATGCGGACGGGCATGGTCAGGCGTCCGAGCCTGTCGCTGATCTCCTCGGTGTACTTCGAGTCGTAGTGGCGCACTTGGTGCTCGAAGAAGGAGACGCGCCCCAGCGCCGACCGGTGGGGCGCCAGGTACGCCTGGAGGACGTCCCCCGTCATGAGCGACTCGTCGGCGACAGTCATCCTGAGCTGCCGGGTCAGCAGGGCGTCGAACGCGTCCTGCGTCATGCTCGGGAAGCCGTCCAGCTTCTCGTCGATGATTTTCCGCCAGGTCGAGGAGGGCCACGAGTCGTAGCTGACCGAGTCGATGATCATCAGTCGCCGCACCCGCTCGGGGTGGGCGACGGCGAAGCGCTGGCCGATGGCACCGCCGATGTCGTGAGCGACGATGTCGGCCTGGTCGACACCCAGCGCGTCGAGAAGGTGTTCCAGGAGGTCCGTCTGGGCGGCGACCGACGTGTCGCGGTCCACCGGCCGCTCGGAGAGGCCGTATCCCAGCAGGTCGTAGGTGACGGTCCGGAAACCGGCCGCCTCGACGTGCGGTACGACTTCGCGCCACTCGTAGGAGTGCGAGGGAGTGCCGTGGATGAAGATCACGGGCTCGCCCCGGCCGCGATCCCGGTAGGCCAGGCGCACTCCATCCACGATGAGGCTGTCGGTCAAGAGGGTCATCGTGCCTTCCTCGGGTTGCTGACGACGGAGGGGAGCACGGTCCGGCGGTTGCGGACCAGCCCCGTCCGATCCCTACACTAGGTAGACCAGTCTACCTAGTGACAGTGAAATCGAGGTGCGTGATGAAGGAGAGGGAGCGGACACCGGGCGCCGGGAGGCGACGGCCGGCCCGTGAGCGGGTCCTGGCCGCCGCGGCGCGGCGTTTCTACAGCGACGGGGTGACGGCGACCGGCATCGACACGATCACCGCCGAGGCCGGTGTGGCGAAGATGAGCCTGTACAACAACTTCTCCTCCAAGGCCGATCTCGTCCGGGCCTACCTGGACGCCCGGCACGAGGAGTGGCTGACGCGGTACCGTTCACGCCTTCAGCGGGCCGAAAGCCCTCGCGACGGCGTGCTGGCCGTCTTCGACACCTACGTCGACAGCGCCGCCTCCCCCCACGGGGACGGCTTCCGTGGGTGCGGACTGCTCAACGCCGCCGCGGAAATGCCCGCCGGGGACGAGGGGCGGGCTCTGGTGCGCCGGCACAAGGAGGAAGTGGAGCGCCTGATGGCCGGGCACCTCACGGAATTGCTGCCCGACCGTCCCGACGCCGCCCGCACCACGGCGGAGCATCTGGCCTTCCTCCTGGAGGGCGCGGTGACGCGCGCCGGCCTGGAAGGCGACAGCAGTCGCCTGCGGCGTGCCCGTGCCATGGCGGCGAGTCTGCTGGACCGGTTGTGACCGGGCCGGCCGTTCCCGCAGGGTCCGTCGGTGCGCTCGACGAACGGCCGTGGCCATCGCTCCTTCGCGCTCGGCTCCGCGGTCGCGTCCGGCCCTTCCTCTGTGCCGCTGCGCGGCCGGGCGGACCTTCCCGGTCACAGCGCTAGCGGTCGATGGTCGTCGCCTGTTGGTGGATGTGCAGAGGAATGAACAGAGCCACCGGATCCGGCCCGGCCCCGGGCGCCGGGTCACCGGCGCCAAGACTGCGGTTCGCTCTGAAGATCGCCGTTCGCGGGTGCTCGGGACCGTAGGTGAGTGCAGCGATCCGCAGCGCACGGGAGAAGAGTTCGCCGCTCTCCCGCGGCCGCCCTTGCATCCAGCGAATGCACCCGAGGCTGTTCTGGATCGTCGCGGTCCGCTGATGCCGATCGCCGTACGTCCGCTGCGAGTCCTCGAGGGCGAGGCTCTCCTGCGTCCAAGCCTCCGCGGTGTCCCCGGCGGCCGCCAGGCACATGCCCCAATGGCTGCGCACCACCGCGACCCTCGGGTGGTGTTCTCCGTACAGAGCCGTGGCCGCCCCGAGGGCGGCGCGGAGCGTCGCCGAGGCTTCCGCGACCGAGCCTTCGCGGGTCATCGCCGCGCCCGCGTTGGAGGAGAGCACCACCATGCGGGGGTGGTCCGGGAGGTAGAGCTTGAGGCCCGCCTTCAGTGCGGCACGGTGGTGACGGAGTGCCTGGGGCAGGTCACCGTCGTCCTGGGACAGCACACCGAGTCCCGTGAGAATCATCGGAACCCGCGGGTCCTCGTGCAGTTCGAGGCTCCCGCAGATCCGCAGAGCTTGGTCGAGTTGACCGCGGGCCGCACCGTACTCCCCCAGCACCTGGAGGGCTGCACCGAGATTCACGCGCACGGCCACGGTGCGGTCGTGCTCGCTCCCGTACACGTGCGTCAGCCCGGCGAGCGCGGTGTCCAGCTGATGCCGTGCTTCTTGCACGTCCCCCGCCAGGTGCAGAGCGCCCGCCAGGTTGTTGCGTCGCAGCGCGACGCGGCTGTCCCTCTCGCCGAAAGCCTGGACCGCCAGCCGCAGAGCCAGTTCGTAGGCGCGGCGGGCGTCGGCTATCTCCCCGAGATCCTGCTGGATGCGGCCCAGGATCCCGTACACCTTGGCTTGCAGCTCGACCGGCAGACGCGCGGTCGGAGCCGGCGCCAGTGCTTCCGTCACTCGCTCACGGGCCTCTCGTAGCCGGCCTTCCTCCTGCAGCAGGCGTCCCATGTCGATCAGAGCGGGGGCGAGAAGGCCCGCCCGGTCGGCGTTCCGCTTCCTCGAGTGGGCGAGAACCCGCTCGAACAGGTGCTGCGCCTCATCGGTCCGTCCGACATCCTGCAGTAACCGCCCGTAGGCGAGTTCGGTGCGCAGAAGCTGAGGGTCCGTGGGCTTGATGCCGCGAAGAAACCGGAGTGCCGAATCGAACAGGGTCTCCGCGGTTTTCAGTCGGGTGCTGGCGTGCAGGAAGACGGCGGTGCGCTCCAGGAGAGCCGCGAGTTCTCTCCGGGGAGTGTTGTGCCGGTACTCGGGCACGTGGTCGTGAACCGCCAGTACGTGGGGGAGCAGTGTGCCGGCCAGGGCCGCGTTCTCCGGCTCCCCGGCACTGACGGGGTACACGCTCAGCAGCCATCGCACCACGTCCGACACGAGTTCGGACGGGTGGGGGCCGGTACGGACGGCTCTCTGCCGGACCACCCACTGCACCAGTCGGTGCAGCGAGATCTCCTCGGGGGTGGCTTTGATCATGGAATACCGCCGCAGCGCGCTCACCGCCGCGAAGTACCGCGAGGGGTTGGTCACCACTCCGCCGAGGTGGCGGGGCAGGTGGCTCCCGGGCCGGCTCAGTACCCTTCGCGGGACCTGGTCGGGTGCGAGGAAGGCGCAGAACAGAAGGAGCCTGTAGGCGTCCGGGCAGGTCTTCTCGATCTTGTCCAGCGTCAGCATCCACGTATCGATGACGGTCAGCGCGTAGCCGACCGGCGGGCTCGCGGAGAGCGCGTCCCTGGGGCTGGTGGAGAGCAACCCGAGGTAGTCACGGACGTTGATGCCGGCTGCCTGGATGAAGGCTGCCGCCTGCTCCAGGGCCAAGGGCAGATTCCCCAGCCGCTGCCTCAGCTCTTTGATGTCCGTGGGGCTGCCGTAGTCGCGGGTGTCGCCGGTGCTGAGGCGTTTGTTGAGGAAGCCGCTGGCTTCCGCGTCCGTCAGTACGTCCAGGGACATGGCTGTCGCGACGTTGGCCCAGTTCGGATTCCGTGACGTGATGAGGACCCGTCCGCCCTCCGGCAGGGGATACACGTCGTCGGGGTGCTCCGCGTTGTCGTAGATGATCAGCCAGCGGCCGCGTCGCCGCAGCTCGGCGTACAGAGCTTCCGTCTGGCGACGCTCATCACCTGTCAGCGGGATGTTCAGCGCGGCGGCGAGTGCGGAGATGTCCGCCTGCATCACCGCGGGCTGCTCCGCCGCCACCCACCAGACGATGTCGTACGACGTCGCGTACCGGTGCGCGTACTCGATGGCTATCTGGCTCTTGCCCACCCCGCCCAACCCGTGCACCGCGGCCTGCAGGACCGTCACCGCCTGGAGGTGCTCGTGGAGTCCGCGCAGGTGGTGGAGCCGTCCGGTGAAGTGATCGTTGCGCGGGGGCACGTGGAAAATGCTCGGCGACACGGCGGGGAACCGAGGGGGTTCCACCCCGCCGCCGGCGGCACGGGGATAGCCCGGACGAGCCGTGGGGCGTCTGCGGCCGGGATCGAGATGGCCGAGAAGGACGGTCTGGGCCTCGTCCTCCGCACGGTCCTGCAAGTCGATCACCCCGCGGACTCTCATCTGCCGTGGGAGGTCGCACACTTCGGTCTGCACGCAGATGAGCCGGTCGCGGCCGTCAGGATCCTGGAGGAAGGCGGAAGTCCAGTCGTCCCGGCAGGCAGGAGTGGCGAGATAGGCGCGCGTCACCACGGCCAGTGTGAACTCGCAGCGGTCGAGAGCCTGGGCTTTACGGGCGACGATGTTCTCACCGGGCTTGAGGTCCCAGTCCTGGACGAAGACCTTGTAGCCGTTCTGCTCGAGTACCCAGCTGAGCCAGTGTGCCCAGGAGAGGTCGGCGGGATGGTAGCTGAGGTAGAAGTCTCCCCTGTCCACGGCGCCGCCCATCGCAGTCCCCCTTGTCGCGCACCGCGCTGAGGGATCAACGCGTAAGCGCCAATTGCCTCATGGTCCAGGTGACGGTGAGGCTCCGCAAGCCTTCTGCGGCACGGTCCAGTTCGGCCTGCAGGCCGTCCAGCCAGTCGGGGGAATACCGGGCGGCGAGGAACGGGTCCGAACGCCACACTCGCAGGTTGAGCGCGAACATCAGACCCACCTGTTGTGAGGTGGGCTGCACGGTCACCAGCTGCTGCCGGACCCCGTCGGCTCCGGCAGGACTCGCAGCGGTCAGCAGACGGCCGACGTCGAGGCGCTGACCGTTGTCCAGAAGCATCGACTGGACGACTTTCTGGTAGTCCTTGCCGGTTTCGTCGCTCGTTTCGACGGATTCGACCTCGTCGAGGAGGAGGCTGCCGCCCGGCGCCAGCTCGGCGACCCACGCACGAACCATGCGGGCCGGCTCCTTCAGATGCGTCAGAAGCAGCCGTGCGTAGAGGATGTCGGGCTGCTCGACCGGTAACGGGGTGACGGTGACATCGTGGCGGTGGAAGAGCATGCCGGGCAGGGCGCTCGCCGAAGCTGTCGCGAGGAAGCTCGCGGACCGGTCCAGGCCAAGGGTGCGATCCGGCTGCACGACTTCGTGCAGCAGTCGTGTGGAGTGCCCGGGACCGCAGCCCAGGTCCACCGCCAGTGATGCCCCGGGGGCGGCGTAGCGCTGCAGGAAAGCCCTGCTGCTCGGCTCGAAGACCCGGGCAACCGTCACCAGCCGCGTTTCCGCCGTCGTCGAGTCACCGAACTTGTACTTTGCCCTCAGGCCTTCCTGTCCCTTGTGAGAACCCATGAATCGCTCCCTCCGAAACAAGCCGTCGCGTGAGTCAAGTTCTCGGTCCCGGGCATGATGCCTCCAGGCTAGTGGTCCCGGGCGGCTCGCGGACCGGTCGCAGCCCCGGCGAAGCTGTGACCCTGCCGTACGTACAACCCTGACGGGGGGCGCGGGTTGGGAGACGGGATACCACAGGCGGCGGAGCCTCCTTTTCTTTTCATCAGTTATGCCGAGCCGGACCGCTCCTGGGCCGAGTGGGTGGCCTGGGAGTTGCAAGAAGCCGGATACCAGGTCCAGCTGGACCGCTGGGACTGGCGGAGCGGAGACAATCGGCAGGTCAAGCTGGGCCACGCCGTGGAGAACGGCCAGGTACTGGCGCTGTTCTCAGAGGCCTACTTCAATCCCCGCTACTCCACCGCGGATCACTGGGCCGCGGTCCTCGCCGCCGGGGACCGGCTCATCCCGGTGCGCATCGACGAAACCGAGCCGCCGAAGCTCCTCAGGCCGCTTCTGGCGCTGTCCCTGTACGGACTCGGCCATGAGAGCGCCCGGCGTGAACTGCTCAAGGTTCTCCACGCTCCCGGCAGACCGCAGAACCGACCGCCGTTCCCGGGCGCCACCGGTGACACCGCACGGGTCCGGTTCCCGGCGTCCCCGCCACCGAGCCGAAAGCCCGCCGACTGGAGCACCGGCGCATGCGTTCTGGTGGGGGTTCATACGTACCGGGAGCTGAGCGATCAACCCGCGATCAAAGGGAATCTGGAGGATCTGGGCAAGCTCCTGACGACCTCGTTCGGGATACCCCGGGACCGGTGCCTCATCGTGGACAACCCGCTGGATCCGCGCGCGGTCATCGACGCGATCGAACGGGCCGGCCGGGCCACCGCCTTCGAGAGCGGAATGCTCCTGGTGTACTACGCCGGTCACGGCATTCCCCACCCCCGTACAGGTCAACTGCTCCTGTCCGTCGCCGACTCACGCACCCCCTCCCCTCACACCTTCCTGCCGTTCGAGCAGATCCGAGAAGCGGTCGCCACCTCTCCGGCCTCCCAGCGTCTTGTGATCATCGACTGCTGCTACAGCGCCCGGGGGCTCGACGCGCTCGCTGCCGCCGGCCCTCTCCTCCCTCCGATCGAGGGGACGTTCCTCATGGCCTCTTCCGGCGCGACCGAGGTCTCCCTGGCACCGAGGGGAAGAACGCGCACCGCTTTCACCGACGCTCTCCTCGGCATCCTCGAGCGGGGCCTGCCGGGTGGACCGCCCCTCCTGGACGCGGAATCACTGTTCGAGGGGGCGCGGCGGGTCTGCGCGGACAGGAAATGGCCCAGACCGCATCGCCAGGTACGCAACGACGGCCACCTGATCCCCCTCATTCCCAACCGCTGGCATCCCGGTCCGCCGCCGGCAGCCGACTGAATCGAGACGGAGCGCCGCATGACGGAGTTCGAGTTCCACGTTGATCCGGCCGACATCGCGATCCGCGCCGGTCTCGAACGATGGCTCTTGGAGGATGACCGGCTGCGCGGCTCTCTGCGCTTGAACACGACGTCACCCCGGCGGAGTCCGGCGCACGACGAGTACCTGGGCGACCCTCTGTCCATCCTCGCCGTGGTGCTCTCCACGACCCTGGCCCTGCCCGCCTTCCTGGACAGTGTGCGCCGATGGTTCGCGACCCGGCCCCCACAGGCCCCGCCACTGACACTGACGCGCGGAACGGTCACCGTGCTGATTCCGCAGGACATGGATACGGCCAAGGTCGCTGAACTGGCGGACGCGCTGGCCTCGGCAGAGTCGCCTCAGCCGGCCGATGACGCTGTCGACGACGCTTCCGAGGGATCGTCAGGGCCGTCGAGCACTTGAGGCCATCCCCCGGAGCCGGCGAGTTCCGGCCCGCCTGGGAGGAAGAGGGCCGCGGGAGATCCGCCGTGGAGACACGTTGAGGGGACGGCCTGTCCAAGACCGTCCCGTGCAGAAATGGTGGGTCCGTCGCTCGTACTTCCCGGGACCCGTCCGGCGGCTCCAGCCCGGAAGCTCAAATGTTGCTCTGAAGGTGGCCGCGGCGCGGTTCGGGCGTGGACTTCGGGGCCATACCCCTGTCACGTCCGGACGGACGCCCGGCGGGGGCCGACGGGGGCCGACGGGGTGGCCGGTCGAGGAGGGGGACAGCGACATGGAGCGACTCGGGACGGGGATCGGGTGGCGACCGGAGATCGCCGGGGACGTCGAGCGGATGCCGGGGATCGACTGGGTCGAGGTGGTGGCCGAGAACGTGTGTCCCGGGCATGTCCCCGAGTCGTTGCTGCGGCTGCGCGAACGCGGGGTGACCGTCGTTCCGCACGGGGTCGCGCTCGGGCTCGGTGGGGCAGAGCGGCCGGACGCGGGACGGCTGGAGGCGCTCGCCGAGCGGGCCGCGGCACTCCGGTCGCCGCTGGTCACCGAGCACATCGCGTTCGTGCGGGCGGGTGGGCCGCTCAGCGCCTCCCCTCGGCTCGAGGCCGGTCACCTGCTGCCGGTGCCGCGCACCAGGGACGCGCTCGACGTGCTGTGCGAGAACGTCCGGATCGCCCAGGACGCCCTGCCCGTACCGCTCGCCGTGGAGAACATCGCGGCGCTGTTCTCCTGGCCCGGTGAGGAGATGTCCGAGGGCCAGTTCCTGTACGACCTGGCCGACCGCACCGGCGTACGGCTGCTCATCGACGTGGCGAATCTGCACACCAACCACGTCAACCGCGGTGAGGACCCGGCGAAGGCGCTCGCGGAACTGCCCCTGGAGGCCATCGCGTACGTCCATGTCGCGGGCGGCGTCGAGCGGGACGGCGTCTGGCACGACAGCCACGCCCACCCCGTGCCCCGGCCGGTACTGGACATCCTCACCGACCTCGCCTCCCGGGTCTCCCCTCCCGGCGTACTCCTGGAACGGGACGAGAACTTCCCCGGACCGGGCGAGCTGGAACGGGAGCTGACGGCCATTCGGGAGGCGGTGGAGAAGGGGGCGACCACACGGAGCACGGCACAGGCGAAGAACTCCGGCTCCGTTTCCGGCTCCGTAAGGGAATCCGGCTCCTGCGAGCCCGCGCGGCAGCGGGTCGCGCTCGCCCAGGCGGCGGTGCTGTCCTCGCTGGTCGCCGGGACGCCCGTGCCCGAGGGGTTCGACCGGGTGCGGATGGCCGTGCAGGCGCGGGCGCTCGCCGCGAAGCGGGCGGATGTCGTCGCCAAGGTGGTGCCCGAGCTGCCGGTGATGCTCGGCGAGCGGTACCGGGCGGCCTTCCTCGCCCATGCGCAGAAGCGGCCGATGACCGGGGGTTACCGGCAGGACGCCCTGGACTTCGTCGAGCAGTTGCTGCTCGCCTCCGGGCAGCGGGAACGGCAGGACGAGCAGGTGGCCCTGCGGGAGTTGCGGGAGTGGTGGCTCGAGCGGTCCGGGCCGGTGCCGCGGTCGCGCCGGCCCGCGGTGCGGCTGGCGCGCGCCACGCGGCGGGTGCTGCTGCGGCGTTGAGGCCGGGGCACTCGAGCCGGAGCGGGGCCCGTTTCCGGCACCCGGCCGGTCAAACGGAACGTCACGTGCAGACAACACTCCGTCCGGATGGTGAACAGGGCATGGTGCTTCCGGGACCGTGTCGTTTACAAACAAGTCATGCTCTGGGTGCTCCTCCTGCTCGTCTCATGGGCCGTCGCCGGCGTCGCGTGCACACGGTTGTGCCTGGCCGCCGTCCGCGCGGCGGCCGTCCAGGACGTGGACACGGCCGGGAGCGGGGGGCGTGATCTGACGCTGTACGAGACGGCGTTCCTGTCCGGCGGCCCCCGGCGGGTCGCCGACGTCACCCTGGTCGCGATGGCGCGTCAGCGCCGGCTGCTGCTGGCCCACACCGGCTGGGCGACCGTGGTCGATCCGCTCGGGCGGGACGACATGGAGCGGTCGGTGATAGGGGTCATCGGGCCGGAGGGGCAGTCCCCCATCGCTCCGGTACGGGCCGCCGCGGCGGCGACGGACGCGGTGCGCGGCCTCGCCGACCGGCTGGAGCGGGCTGGGCTGGCCGTGTCCGACGGCGCGGCCACGACGATCGTCGACGGCATACGGCGGGTGCGGCTCGCCGCGCTGGCCGTGGCCGGACTGGGCGCCGTCGCGCTGCTGTTGCCGGCCGCGTCGTACCTGCCTCGGCATCTGGTCGCCCTGTGGTTCGCACTGCCGCTGACGCTGACCCTGAGCTGCCTGGTCATCGCACGGATCGAGGTCCCCCCGCACGCGCTGTGGGCCTCCCCCGCCGGCCGGCGTCTGCTGGGTCCCCTGCCCAGGGCCAAAGTGCGCGCCACCGCCGCCGGCGACGACCGTACGTACCTCACGTCGGTGGCCGTGCACGGCATCCGCGCGGTCGGCGAACCGGATCTGCGTGCGGCCTTCGCCCATCGCGAGCACCACCCGGGCCACGCTCCGGGGCACCGTCCGGACGACGCCTGCGACCGTCACCGCACGGAGGACGACCCCGGCTCCGGTTCCGGAGGCGCGCGGGAGCACTGACGGCGACACCCGCCGACGGTGCCCGCCCCGTCCCGCCCGCCGGACGAAGCGTCCCTGGTGTCGGTCGCCGTGCACCGAGGGGAACGCGATGAGCACTGCCGTCGTCCACGCGGCCGCCGGGTCCTCGCTGCTCACCGCCCCGGCCGTCGCACCGGCCGGGTCCCGGGGCGGCGCGCGTCCTGCGCGCCGCGCCCGGAGCCGGAGGCGCGTGCGGTCGCGCCGGCCGGGAAGGCGACACCCGCCCGGCCGACGGCCCGATCAGGCCCGATCGGAATCGACCAGACCCGTTTGAGCCTGATCGGGCCCGCCCGTCCAAGAACGGGCGGGCCCGATCACAGTCGCTCAGGCGAGGCCCGCGACGAGTTCCGCGATGTCCTTGCGGCGGCCCGTGTAGAACGGGATCTCCTCACGGACGTGCATCCGCGCCTCGGAGCCGCGCAGGTGCCGCATGAGGTCGACGATGCGGTACAGCTCGTCGGCCTCGAAGGCGAGGACCCACTCGTAGTCGCCCAGGGAGAACGAGGGGACCGTGTTGGCGCGCACGTCGGGGAAGCCGCGGGCCATCTTGCCGTGGTCGGCGAGCATGCGGCGGCGGTCCTCGTCGGGCAGCAGGTACCAGTCGTAGGAGCGCACGAAGGGGTACACGCTCACGTACGCGCGGGGCTCCTCGTCGGCGAGGAACGCCGGGATGTGCGAGCGGTTGAACTCGGCGGGCCGGTGCAGCGCCATGTTCGACCAGACCGGGGCCAGCGCACGGCCCAGCCTGGTGCGGCGGAAGAGGTTGTACGCCTCCTGGAGCTGGTCGCTGCTCTCGGCGTGCCACCAGATCATCAGGTCGGCGTCGGCGCGCAGACCGGAGACGTCGTACGTGCCGCGGACCGTGACGTCCTTGGCGGCGAGCTGGTCGAACAGTTCCTGGACCTCGTCGGCGTACCCGGCGCGGTCCTCGGGCAGCACGTCCTTCAGCTTGAAGACGGACCAGAGGGTGTAGCGGATGACCTCGTTCAGGTCCTTGGCCAGCTTGCCCTTGTTCGGGATCCGGTCGGGTGCGGGGGTGGTGGCGTCGTCGGTCATGTCCCTTATTCTCCTGCTCCTCCGTGGAGGGTTTTCACCGGGTGGTGGTGACGTCCCGCACGTCGTGCGGGACGTCACCGTGGATCTGGTCGGCGGCGTCGTACGCGCTCGCGATGCACGCGGGGATGCCGACGCCGTCGTAGGCCGCGCCGCACACGGCCAGCCCCGGGAGGGCGGCGAGGTGCTCGCGGACGCGGGCCACGCGCGCGTGGTGGCCGACGGGGTACTGGGGCAGGCCGTCCTGCCAGCGGGTGACGCGGGTGGCGACCGGGGTGGCGTCCAGGCCGGTGGCGGCCAAGAGGTCGTGCCGGGAGACCTCCACGAGGCCGGCGTCGTCACGGCCGAGGATCTCCGTCTCGCCGTGCCGGCCGACGGAGGTGCGCAGGACCATGAGCTCTGGGTTCTCCTCGTCGATCCAGCCCCATTTGTGCGAGGCGAAGGTGGACGCCTTGATGGTGCGGCCGTCGACCGGCGGCACCAGGAATCCGCTGCCCGCGGGCAGATCGGTCTCCGCGCGGCGGTAGGCGAGCGTGATGAGCGCCATGGAGGCGTACTCGACGCCGGCCAGCTCGGCGGCGGCGCCGGGCGCCTCGGCGCGCAGCAGCCGGGCGGCGGCCGGGGCGGGCACGGCGACGACGACCGCGTCGGCGTGCAGCTCCCGCTCCCCGGTGACGACCCGCCAGCCGCCGGCCGGCTCCCGGCGCAGTTCGGTGACCGGGGTGCCGGTGCGGATCTCCCCGCCGCGGGACCGCACGGACTCGGCGACGGCGAGCGGGAGGGTGCCCACACCGCCCTCGATGCCCATGAACACCGGTCCGGTCTGCTGCGCGGTGGCGGCCCTGGCCTGGATCTCGCGGACGCCCTCGGTCAGGGAGGTGTGGGTCCGCGCGGCCTGGAACAGCTGGGGGACGGCGGAGCGCATCGAGATGCGGTACGCGTCGCCCGCGTACACCCCGCCCAGCAGGGGTTCGACCAGCCGGTCGACGACCTCGCGGCCGAGCCGGGCCGCCACGTACTCGCCGACGGCGACGTCGTCGCCGACCTCGGTGCGGGGCAGCTCGGCGTCCTGTCCGATCCGGGCGAGGCCTTCGTCGGAGAGCACCCCGGCCAGGGCGGCGGCGGTGCCGGGGACGCCCATGACGTGGCCCTTGGGCATGGGGCGCAGTGCGTCGCGGGTCCACAGCGACGCGGTCGCGGTGGCCGGGGGCCGGAGCCGGCCGGTGAGGCCCACCTCACGGGCGAGGGTCACCGCCTCCGGGCGGCGGGCCAGCATCGACTCGGCGCCCAGGTCCACGCGCGCGCCCGCGATCTCGCCGGGCAGCAGCTTGCCGCCGACCCGCTCCGAGGCCTCCAGCACGGTCACCCGCGCCCCGCGCCCGAGCAGCCGGTGCGCGGCGGCCAGCCCGGCGATGCCGGCTCCCACGACGACGACCCGCTGCTCCGCACCCGTGTGTGATCCGCTCATGGCTCCACCCTCTCAGATGCCGTCGGCGGCCCCACCAGGGCCGTACGGCCCTCCCGAGTCCCTACCGTGACCGCTTCGGGACCTTTCCGCGCCATCGTTCCGCCGCCCTCCGGCGTCGAAGGAACGTCAGTGGTCACCAACCCGGGGGGAACCCACATGCGCACACGACGATCCGTACGGCCGGCACACGCCACGACGGGCCTGCTGCTGGCCGCCGCGCTCGCCCTGGCCGGATGCAGCGGCGCGGGCTCCGACTCCGGCGCGTCCGACGGCAAGGCCGCCCACGCGCAGGCCGACGCCCGGGCGGACACCGAGGAAGGGGCGAAGGAAGGGGCGGCGCGGGACGGGGCCGCCGGCAGCTCGGCGGACGGCTCGCGGGCGACGGCGCCGCCCGCGGACAGGGACACCGCCACGAGCCACATCATCCGCACCGCCTCGTTGACCGTGCGGGTGAAGGACGCGCCGACGGCGCTGGCCGAGGCGCGCACCACCACCGAGAACGCGGGCGGCTACGTCGGCGACGAGACCACCCGTCAGGACGAGGAGGGGCACGAGCTCACGCGCGTGGTGCTGCGCGTTCCCGCCGAGAAGTACGACAAGGTCCTCGCGGACCTCGAGGGCTCCGGTGAACTCGTCGAACGCAGCGCGAAGGCGGAGGACGTCACCGACCAGGTCGTCGACGTCGAGAGCCGGATCAGGACGCAGCGCGCCAGCGTGGTCCGGATCCGCGAGCTGATGGACCGGGCCACCCGGCTCAGCGACGTGGTCACCCTGGAGGGCGAACTCAGCACCCGCCAGGCCGACCTGGAGGCCCTGCTCGCCCGGCAGGAGTCCCTGAAGGACCGCACCGGCCTGGCCACCATCACCCTGACCCTGTCCGAGACGCAGGTGGAGCGGAGCACCGAGGACGACGACCCCGGGTTCCTGGACGCGCTCGCGGGCGGCTGGGACGCGTTCGTGACCATGCTGCGCTGGCTGGCGGTGGCGATCGGCGCGGCGCTGCCGTTCGCGGCTCTGGCGGCCCTGCTCGTGCTGCTGTGGCTGAAGGCCGTACGCCCCCTGACCCGCCGCGCACAGCCGGCGGCACCCGCTTCCCCGGCCGTTCCCGCCTCCCGGACCTCGTCCGCGCGTGCGACGGCCCGGACCCCGGACGAGGCCCCGGAGCCGGATGCGAAGTGACCGGTCCCCGTAGCGTGGTCGTATGACCACGAGTACGAACACAGGGACGAGTACGGGTACGGGCACGGGCAGCGGCGCGGGTCCGGCCGCGAAGGGACCGGAACGCCTGGTGGTGATCGGCGGCGACGCCGCGGGGATGTCCGCGGCGTCGCAGGCGCGCCGGCTGAAGGGGCCGGAGGAGCTGGAGATCGTGGCGTTCGAGCGCGGGCGCTTCACGTCCTTCTCGGCCTGCGGCATCCCCTACTGGGTGGCCGGTGACGTCGCCGAACGCGACGAACTGATCGCCCGCACGCCCGAGGAGCACCGCGCGCGCCACATCGGCCTGCGGATGCGCACCGAGGTGACGGAACTCGACCCCGGCCGGGGGCGGGTGCGCGCGCGGGACCTCGATTCCGGCACCGAGTCCTGGACGTCGTACGACAAGCTCGTGATCGCGACCGGCGCGCGGCCGATCCGCCCGGAGCTGCCCGGCATGGACGCCCCCGGTGTGCACGGGGTGCAGACCCTGGACGACGGCCAGGCCCTGCTCGACACACTGGAGCGCACGAGGGGCCGCCGCGCGGTGGTCGTCGGCGCGGGGTACATCGGTGTGGAGATGGCCGAGGCGATGATCAAGCGCGGCTACGAGGTGACCGTCGTCAACCGCGGCCAGGAGCCCATGGCGACCCTCGACCCCGACATGGGGCGCCTGGTGCACAGGGCGATGGAGGGCCTGGGCATCACCATGGTGAACGACGCCGAGGTCACCGGACTGCTCACCGGGGACGACGGCAGGGTGCGGGCCGTGACCACCGCGGACGCCGAGTATCCGGCGGACGTGGTGGTGCTCGGCATCGGGGTGCGGCCGGAGACGGGCCTGGCGCGGGCGGCGGGGCTGCCCCTGGGGGAGCACGGCGGCCTGCTCACCGACCGGTCGATGCGGGTCCGCGGGTACGAGAACATCTGGGCCGGCGGCGACTGCGTGGAGGTGCTCGACCTGATCTCCGGTCAGGAGCGGCACATCGCGCTCGGCACGCACGCCAACAAACACGGCCAGATCATCGGCTCGAACGTCGGCGGCGACTACGCCACCTTCCCGGGCGTGGTCGGTACCGCGGTCAGCAAGGTCTGCGACCTGGAGATCGCGCGCACCGGTCTGCGGGAGAAGGACGCTCGCCGCGCGGGGCTGCGGTTCGAGACGGTCACCATCGAGTCGACCAGCCGCGCGGGCTACTACCCGGGCGCCTCCCCCATGACGGTGAAGATGCTCGCCGAACTGCGCACGGGCCGCCTGCTCGGGGTCCAGATCGTCGGCCGGGAGGGCGCGGGCAAGCGCGTCGACATCGCGGCGGTCGCCCTCACCGCCGGGATGACGGTGGAGCAGATGACGATGCTGGACCTGGGCTACGCCCCGCCGTTCTCCCCCGCCTGGGACCCGGTCCTGGTGGCGGCCCGCAAGGCCACCACGAAGATCCGCGCCACGGTGGGACGGCCGTCGCCGCGTACGCCCTGACAGCCGTCCGGCCTACGCGGTCCCGTTGATCCGTTCGATCGCCTGCCGCGCCTGCTCCGCCGGAGGCCGCGCATGGTCCGCCGCGGGCCGGGGCGGCAGGGACGACACGGAGGCACTGGTGCCGCCGGTACCGGCGAAACCGGCCGCACCGGTGCTCCCCGCGCTCACGGCGGCCGGCGGTTGCTCCCCCGCCGGCTTCGCGTGCGCGGCGGTGGCCCGCGCCGAGCGCAGGCGGTGGCCCACCGCCTCGTCCAGCGTCACCGGCCGCTGCATCCGGGAGGCGAGCCGCCCCGCCTCCTGGCCCAGCCGGGCGATGTCCTCCCAGGAGAGGCGCACCACGAGCGTGAGTTCCGCCTCTCCGTCGGGCAGCGCCTGCATCGCAGCGGTCACTCGGTCGTTCATGGCCCGTTCCTCACGTCGGCCCCGCGGCCCCTTCCCCGCGCCGCAGGCAGTTGGGAAGGGATACGCAGGGCCGGACGGCGGTGTTCAGCGGAGCGGCGGATTCACCGGCGGGGACAAGGGCACAAGTGGGACGTGGTCATCCCCGTTCATGACGTGAATCCGGCACGGCGCACCCCGTGGGTCACCTACGCGCTGCTCGCCGCGAACTTCGTCGTCTTCGTGTTCTTCACGCCCGGTGTCGTCGGCTCGCTGACGGGCAGCGGGAGCAGCATCGCGGAGCTGTGCGACCTCCAGGCGTTCCTGGACCGGTACGCGGCCGTGCCGCAGGAACTGATCCACCACCACATGCCGCGTCTGGTGCCCACGGGCGAGACGGGGGTGGGCCCGCAGGGGCCGGGGTGCGTGGTGGGGCCGCCGGCGTACGACAAGTCCCCCGAGCTGAGCGTGTTCACGGCGATGTTCCTGCACGGCGGCTGGCTGCACCTGCTGGGCAACATGCTCTTCCTGTGGATCTTCGGCAACAACATCGAGGACCGCATGGGGCATGTGCGGTACCTGCTGTTCTACCTCGTCTGCGGGTACGCGGCCGCATACGGATTCGCAC
>NZ_JBITSN010000032.1:0-28639 GCF_044540975.1 Streptomyces sp. NPDC085927 | reverse complement strand
CCCGCCCCGGCCCCACCCCCCCCCCCCCCCACCAACCCCCACACGCCCCCCCCCCCCGCCCCCCCCCCCGCCGCCCCCCCGCGGCCGCGCCCCCCCCCCCCCGGGGGGGGGGCGGGCGGGGGCCCCCGGGGCCCCCCCCCCCGGCTCGTGTGTTCAGGGACGGCCACAGGGCCGGGGACGGGTCACGAAACCGGGGGACCGGTTCGGGTACGCTCCCCGGCCGGGTCCACGGAGCGTAATATCCGTCGATCGGCCCGCCCCTTCGATGTACGGTTCTGGTGTCCCTGCCCACCACGGACGGCGGGGACGCCGATCCCGTACCGGCGGGTGAACCGGTTGTGCATGTATGTGGGGACGCTGTCCTTCGACCTCCTCCTCGGCGACGTCAGGTCGCTGAAGGAGAAGCGCTCCGTCGTCCGCCCGATCGTCGCCGAGCTCCAGCGGAAGTACGCGGTGAGCGCGGCCGAGGTGGATCACATGGATCTTCACCGCAGGGCCGTCGTCGGCCTGGCGGTGGTGTCCGGCGACACGGCGCACCTGACCGACGTACTGGACCGGTGCGAGCGGCTGGTCGCCGCGCGCCCCGAGGTGGAACTGCTGTCCGTCAGGCGGCGCTTCCACGGCGAGGACGACTGACGAATCCAGCCCCGGGAACGCGGGGCTTTGACAACTCGGACAGGAAAGAACGGGAGACGGATCAGTGGCCGACAACGCGCGGGCGAAAAGGCTGGCGGACCTCATCCGGGAGGTGGTGGCCCAGAAGCTGCAGCGCGGGATCAAGGACCCGCGGCTCGGCACGCACGTCACCATCACGGACACCCGGGTCACGGGTGACCTGCGGGAGGCGACCGTCTTCTACACGGTGTACGGGGACGACGAGGAGCGGAAGGCCGCCGCGGCGGGCCTGGAGAGCGCCAAGGGCATCCTGCGCTCCGAGGTGGGCCGGGCGGCGGGCGTGAAGTTCACGCCGACCCTGGCGTTCGTCATGGACGCGCTCCCGGACACCGCGCGCAACATCGAGGACCTCCTCGACAAGGCGCGCCAGTCCGACGCCAAGGTGCGCGAGGCGTCCGCGGGCGCCGCGTACGCGGGCGGGGCCGACCCGTACCGCAAGCCCGAGGACGCCGAGGATGCCGAGGACTCCAAGGACACTGAGACGGACGACACCGCCGAATGACCCAGAAGCACACCACGCCCGACGGCCTTGTCATCGTCGACAAGCCGTCGGGCTTCACTTCGCACGACGTGGTCGCCAAGATGCGCGGCATCGCCCGGACCCGCCGCGTCGGCCACGCAGGCACCCTCGACCCGATGGCGACGGGCGTCCTCGTCCTGGGCGTCGAGCGGGCCACCAAACTCCTCGGCCACCTCGCGCTGACCGAGAAGGAGTACCTGGGCACCATCCGGCTCGGGCAGGACACGCTCACGGACGACGCCGAGGGCGAGATCACCTCGTCCACGGACGCCTCCGCGGTCACCCGCGAGGCGATCGACGCCGGGGTGGCCAAGCTGACCGGCGCCATCATGCAGGTGCCGTCCAAGGTCAGCGCCATCAAGATCGACGGAGTGCGCTCCTACAAGCGGGCCCGTGAGGGCGAGGAATTCGACATCCCGGCCCGGCCGGTCACCGTCTCCTCGTTCACCGTGTACGACGTCCGCCCGGCCGTCGCCGGGAACGGCACTCCGGTGTTCGACCTGGTCGTCTCCGTCGTCTGCTCCTCCGGCACGTACATCCGCGCCCTCGCCCGCGACCTGGGCGCCGACCTGGGCGTCGGCGGTCACCTCACGGTGCTGCGCAGGACCCGGGTCGGCCCGTACAAGCTGGACGCGGCCCGCACCCTCGACCAACTCCAGCAGGAACTGACCGTGCTGCCGATCGCGGAGGCCGCCGCGGCGGCCTTCCCCCGCTGGGACGTCGACGCCCGGCGCGCCCGGCTGCTCACCAACGGCGTGCGCCTGGAGATGCCCGAGGAGTACGCGGGCACCGGCCCGGTGGCCGTCTTCGACCCCGAGGGCACGTTGCTCGCCCTCGTCGAGGAACACCGGGGCAAGGCCAAGAGCCTGACGGTCTTCGGCTGACGGCCGGACGGGCCGACGGGGCGGCCGGCGGGCTCACGGGTGCGGCCGGTCCGGCTGCCCGGTGGACCTCACCGGCCCCACCGTCCGGCCGGTCCACCGCTCAGTGGGACGACCCGGTGAACGGCCTGACCGGTCCGGCCGTGCGATCGGCCGTATCGGTCGCGCCGGCCTCATCGACCGGCCCGTGCGGGTCCGCCGTCCCCACCGGCCGCCCGGCGCCCCGGGGTCCGCCCGTGGAGCGGCGTCACGGGGACTGCACGCCGCCGCTCCACGGTCCCCCTCGGTTCCCCCACCCCCAGGGTGTGTCCACTTGCGGCCGTCCTTTCACCCGTAAGTGCAGGCGCTCGGAGTGAACGGGGGAGTGGAAGGGGGCGCGTTTGCCGAGGGCGCCGTGTCACTGATCACCCGGCCCTACTGTCGAGCCGAGGCAGTCGAAGGCACAGCACGAAGACACGGCATGAAGGTTCGACGATGATGTCGCGCGACCCGTCCCGTCATGAGCGGGGCACGCTCCACGACCCGGCCGGCCGGAGTCCGGGGGAGGTCCCTCGGGCCCGGCGGGAGCCGTCGCCCGCCGAGGTCCTCGTCCGCGTCCAGGACCTAGACGGCCGCCCGCGCGGTCTCGCCTTCCCCGCCGACCACCGCGGCACGCTGATCACCAGCCACGAGGCCGTCGACGGCCTCCCCGGCCTCGTCCTGCACGTCCCCGGCGACCGCCACCGTGTCGTGGGCGCCGACGCCGTCACCCCGCTGCCCGAGCTCGGCCTCGCCCTCGTCCACGCCGAAGGGCTCGGTGTGGAGCCGCTGCCCGTCACCGCGCGGGCCCGCTTCGACAGCGGTGCCTACGTGCGGATCGCCGCCGGGTGCTGGCGCGAGGCGCGCGTACTCGGCGCGACCACCGTCACGTACACCGCCGCCGGGCGCTGCCACACCCTCGACGACGCGCTGGAACTCGCCATCGGCACCACCGGCCGTGACGCGCTGCGCACCGGCGGAGCGGCCGGCGGTCCGGTGCTCGACGCCGCCACCGGCGCCGTCCTCGGTGTCCTCGGCACCGCACTCCGCGCCGGCGGCCGCGACGGCGGCTTCGCCGTGCCGCTCCGCCCCACCCCGGGCCCCCTCGCCGCCCTCCTCGCCGAGAACGCGGCGACGGTCCCGGCGTACGGCACCGACCTCAACCTCGCCGGCGTGCTGGAACTCACCGCCACCTCGGTCGGGCAGGACGGCCCGTCGGGCGCACTCGCCCCCGGAGACGTCGTTCCGGTGGAGCGGGCCGCCGTCACCGCCGAGTTCACCGCGTTCGAGCACGGCCCGGCCGCAGTCCTCGGTCTCGTCGGGCCGCCCGGCAGCGGCCGTACGACGGAGCTCGCGGCGCTCGCCGCCCGCCGCCACCGCGCCGGCGGCCCCACGCTGTGGCTGCGCGGCGCCGATCTGCGGGAGGACGACCTCTCCGTCGCCGACGCGGCCCAGCGGGCGCTCGACCGGGCCGCCCGCATCGTCGCCGCCTCCCGCACCCGGACCCCGGCCGGACCCGAAGGCCTCGGTGACACCGGCCCGGCCCGCCTCGCCGGCCTGGCCCGCAGCGCCGGCCGCCCGCTGCTGCTCCTCCTCGACGGCCCCGAGGAGATGCCGCCCGTCCTGGCCGGCCGCCTCGCCCAGTGGAGCGACGGGACGGCACGGTGGCTGCGGCGGACCGGGGCGCGCCTGGTGGTGGGGTGCCGCGCGGAGTACTGGGAGAGCGCGGGCGCGCTCCTGCCTGCGGAGCTGCTGCACCGGCACCAGGGCGCGCCTCGGGCCGAGGCCCCGGGCGGTCCCCCGGCCGAGGTTCTTCCCGCGTGCGTGCGTCTCGGCGACCTGACCGCCGACGAGGCCATCGAGGCACGGGCCCGCTACGGCATCCCGGAGGGCTCCCCCGCCGACACCCGGCACCCGCTGACGCTCCGGCTGCTCGCGGAGGTCAGGGCCGCCCTCGCCGACGCCCCGGACGCGCCGGACGCCCGCGCGGACCGCCACGAGGTCCTCTCCGCCCACCTGGACCTGATGTGCCTGCGCGTGGCCGTACGCCTCGCCGCCGGGAGCGGACTGCGCGGCACCGCCGTGCGCCGGCTGGCCGCCAAGGTCTCCGGGCAGGTGCACGAAGCCGCCCGGCGCAGCCTCGGCCCCGGACAGGGCGAGCTGGACCGGGAGGCGTTCGAGGCGGTGTTCCCCTGGGGGCCCGCGCCGGCCGGGCTCGGCGGTGGCACCGGCTGGGCCCACGCCGTACTCGCCGAGGGCCTCCTCGTCCCCGCCGGGACCGGCTACCGCTTCGCCCACGAGGAACTCGCCGACTGGCTCCAGGGCACCCACCTGGACCTGGACGGGGCCCTGCGTGCCCTGGTCCACGGCGACCCCGGTGCCCCTCGCGACCCCGGCACCGCCGACGGCACCCCCGTTCCGCACCACCGCATCGGGCCCGTCGTCCAGGCCATGCTGCTGCTCGCCCGGCAGCACGGCACGGGCCCGCTCGCCTCCCGGCTCGCGGACCTGGTGCACGCCCTCGACGCCGGGACGGGCTCGTGGTGGGCCTCCCGGCTGCTCACCGAGACCCTCGCGCGCGTGCCCGACGCGACGCCCTGCACCGGGGTGCTGCGGCTGCTGGCCGACCGGATCGTGGCCTGGCGGCAGCAGCGGCGGCCGGTCCCCGGCGAGCTGGGCCCGGCCTTCTGGACCGCTCTCCCCCTGCCCCTGGAGACCGGCTTCGAGCTGCTGCGCGGACTCGTGCACGCAGACGGCCCCCCGGGCGAGGCCGGCCCCCGGTTCCTGGACGCCGCCTCCCGCCTGTTCAGTGCCGACCCCGCCGCCGTACTCCCGCACCTCGTCCGGTGGTTCGAGGACGAACGGCCCCTGCCCGCCACCCCGCACGCGACGGTCGCGACGGCGGCACAGGCACTGCTGCACACCCACCGGCACCGCGCCCCGGACACCCTGACCGAGGCCCTCGCCGACAGCCCGCACCGGCGGGCCGGACAACTGCTCGGCGTGCTGGCCGAGGAAGACCCTCCGGTGGTGTGCCGGGCCGTCGACCGCTGGGCGCGCGACGAGCGCCCCGCCCGCCGCGCGGCAGCGGTGACCTACGGGCTGCTGGCCGCACCGCACGCCCGTGACGAGGCCGACCGCACCCTGCTGCGGTACGCGGCCCTCGCCCTGCTCGTACGTACCGGCGACCGCGCCCTGCACGGCGGCGCGCACGCCCTGCTCGTCCAGGACCCGAGCAGCAGGGACCGCCACCTCGCGCGGGCGCTGGAACACTTCGCGGCCGGCGACCCGTACGTTCCGCCGAGCGCGCTGGCCTGCGCCCTCACCACCCACCCGGAGGCCGTCCTCGACGCCTTCCGAGCGAGGCTCGCCCGGTCGGACGCCGGTGGGACACCGGGCACTCCCGCCGATGCGCCCGCTCCTCCCGATGCGACCGTTTCCACCGAGGCGGATGCCGACGCCGGCACGCCCGGTCTGGCCCCCCGCGTCGCCGCGCTGGTGAGGGCGGCGGTGGAGCGGCGGCCGGATCTCGCGGGACAGCTGGCCGCGTACGCGGACCGACGCCTGGACCAGGAGCCGGCCGACCGCGAGGTCCTCCTCCCCCTGCTCACCGGCCTGCTGGACGCCGGACCGCGGCCGCTGCGGGCCGCTCTCGCCGGTGCCCTCGCCGAGCCCGGCACCCCCGCCTCGCGCCCCCTGCGCCGCGAACTGCTGGACCCGCTCCTCACCCGCGACCACGACCCCGACCTGCTGGCCGCGGTGCTGGGCGCCGCCGCCCGCCACACCGACGACCCCCGCCACACCGACGACCTCCCGCGGACCGGCGACCCCGCGCGCGAGCTCGTCCACCGCACCGGGCTGCTCCTCGTCCGCACCCCCGACGGCGCCGCCCGCTTCGACCACGTCCTGGCCGACCTGGGGCGGCACGTCCCGGGCTTCGCCGCCGCCCTGGCCCACTGGCTGGCGGACGCGCCCCAGGAGTGGGCGGACGTGGTCGGGCCCGGCACCCGGCGGATGATCGAGACCCGGGCGGGAGTGGGCGTCCCCGTCTGAGCCGCGACCGGGAGTGCACAGCGTCACAGTGCCGGAGCGCCGATGCCGATGCGAGCCGACGGCGGTCGGCATGGCACCCTTAGACCTGCGCAGGAGAGGTCCACGGACTCGGCCCGACAAGGTTTCGACAAGGAGCAGGCAGTGCAGCGCTGGCGTGGCTTGGAGGACATCCCCCCGGACTGGGGGCGCAGCGTCGTCACCATCGGTTCCTACGACGGAGTCCACCGCGGGCACCAGCTGATCATCAGGCACGCCGTGGACCGCGCCCGGGAACTGGGCGTCCCCGCAGTCGTCGTCACCTTCGACCCGCACCCCAGCGAGGTCGTCCGCCCCGGCAGCCACCCGCCGCTGATCGCCCCGCACCACCGCCGTGCGGAACTCATGGCCGAGCTGGGCGTGGACGCGGTCCTGGTCCTCCCCTTCACCACGGAGTTCTCGAAGCTGTCGCCGGCCGAGTTCGTGGGCAAGGTCCTGGTCGACAAACTGCACGCCAAGGCGGTCGTCGAGGGCCCCAACTTCCGCTTCGGCCACCGGGCCGCGGGCACCGTGGACTTCCTCGCGGAGCAGGGCAAGATCTACGACTTCGAGGTCGAGGTCGTCGAGCTGTACGTGAGCGGCGAGGCCGGCGGCGGCGAGCCGTTCTCCTCCACACTCACCCGCCGCCTGATCGCCGAGGGCGAGGTCGAGGGGGCCGCCGAGATCCTGGGCCGCCCGCACCGGGTGGAGGGCGTGGTCGTCAGCGGCGCCCGGCGCGGCCGCGAACTGGGCTTCCCCACGGCCAACGTCGAGACGCTCCCGCACACCGCGATCCCCGCCGACGGCGTCTACGCGGGCTGGCTGCACGCCCAGGGCGAGGCCATGCCGGCCGCGATCTCCGTCGGCACCAACCCCCAGTTCGACGGCACCGAGCGCACGGTCGAGGCGTACGCCATCGACCGCGTCGGCCTGGACCTCTACGGCCTGCACGTCGCCGTCGACTTCCTCACCTTCGTCCGCGGCCAGGCGAAGTTCGACTCGCTCGAGGCGCTGATGGAGCAGATGGCCGCGGACGTCAGGCGCTGCAAGGAACTGGTGGCAGCGGCCGAGCGGCCGTAGGCACGTACGCGGGCCTTCACGCGCGGAGCGGCGGGGCGGAGGGCCCGGCCGGGCCCCGGGCCTCGAGCGCGTGGGCCCAGTGACAGGCCACCTGGCCGACCGTGCCCCCGCCTCCGTCGTCCCCCGCCCCGCCCCCGCCGCCGCCGAGGATCTCCAGGTCCCGGGTCCGGCACGCGTCCGCGACGCCCACCCGGTCCGCCTCCCCGCCGAGCAGGACCTGACAGCGCGCGTGGAACCGGCAGCCCCCTGGAACACGGGTCGGATCCGGTGGCTCACCGCTCAGGACCACCGGGTCGCCCGGCGCCTCCGGGAGCACCGACAACAGGGCCTGCGTGTACGGGTGCCGGGGCGCGGTCAGCACCTGCTCCACCGCCCCGGTCTCCACGATCCGGCCGAGGTACATCACCGCGACCCGGTCGGCGATGTTCCAGGCCAGCCCGAGGTCGTGCGTGACCACCAGCGCGGACAGGCCCAGCTCGGCACGGAGCCGCAGCAGCAGGGCCAGGATCTCGCCGCGCACGGAGGCGTCCAGGGAGGCCACCGGCTCGTCCGCGACGAGGAGTTCGGGCTCCAGGACCAGCGCGCCCGCGATCACCACCCGCTGGCGCTGACCGCCGGACAGCTCGTGCGGATAGCGCAGGAAGAAACGCTCCGGAGGCCGCAGCCCGGCCCGGGACAGGGCCTCCGCGACCGCCGCCCGCTCGTCACCGCCGTACCCGTGGATGCGCAGCCCCTCGGCCACCGCGTCGTACACCGTGTGCCGGGGGTTGAGCGAGCCGCTCGGGTCCTGGAGGACCAGCTGGACCCGCTTGCGGTACGCCTTGAGGGAGCGGCCGGAGTAGCTGAGCGGCCGTCCGTCGAAGGAGACGTGCCCCGCGGTCGGCTCGACCAGACCCAGCAGGGCGCGGGCCAGGGTCGTCTTGCCGCAGCCCGACTCGCCCACCAGGGCGACGATCTCACCGGGCCGGATGGCGAGGTCGACACCGTCCACCGCGCGGGCGGGGCCGGCGCCGCGCCGTCCGGGGAAGGCGACCCGCACTCCCCGGGCGCTCAGCAGCGGGGAGCCGGTGGGGGAGCGGGAGGGCTCCGAGGGGCCGGAAGGCCCGGCGGGGCCGGGGGCGGCAGCGGGGGAAGCCGTCATGGGGTGCGCCTCACTTCCTCCAGGGGCACGTGGCCCCCTGGCTCCTCGGCCGCTTCCTGTGCGACCCGTACGCACGCCGCCCGCCGCTCCGGCCCCGCCACCCGCAGCGGCTGGTCGGCCACCGCGCAGGACCCCAGAGCCACCGGGCAGCGCGGATGGAACGTGCACCCGGCCGGCAGCGCCGACGGGTCCGGCGGGTCGCCCGCCAGACCGCGCGGGGCGAAGCGCGACGCCGGGTCGCCGATGCGGGGGAACGCCGCCGACAGGGCACGGGCGTACGGATGCCGGGCGTCCTCGTACACCTGCCGGGCCGGACCCTCCTCCACCACCCGGCCCGCGTACATCACCGCGAGCCGGTCACAGGTGTCGGCGAGGACCGCCAGATCGTGGCTGATCATGATCAGGCCCACGTCCTGGTCGGCCACCAACTGCTCGATGAGCCGCAGGATCTGCGCCTGGATCATCACATCGAGCGCGGTGGTCGGCTCGTCCGCGACGATCAGCATCGGATCGCAGGCCAGCGCCATCGCGATCATGACGCGCTGACGCTGACCGCCGGACAGCTCGTGCGGGTGGTCGGCCGCCCGAGCGGCCGGCAGACCGACCTGCTCCAGCAGCTCGCCGGCCTTCCTCCGGGCCCCCGACGGAGTCGCCTTACGGTGCAGCAGGAGCGGCTCGGCGATCTGGTCGCCGATGCGGTGCACGGGGTTGAGCGAGTGCATCGCGCCCTGGAACACGATCGAGGCCCCGGCCCAGCGGACCGCCCGCAGCCGGCCCCACTTCATGGCGAGCACGTCCTCGCCGTCCAGCCGGATCTCCCCGCCGGTCCGCGTCCCGGACGGCAGCAGCCGCAGCAGGGCCAGCGCGAGCGTCGACTTGCCGCAGCCCGACTCCCCGGCGATGCCCAGCTTCCGCCCCGCCTCCAGGCTCAGGTCCACCCCGCGCACCGCGGCGGCCCCGCCCGCGTACGTCACCGTCAGATCCCTGACCTCGAGCAGACTCAACGGGACACCCCCAGCCTGGGGTTGAGGACGGACTCCACGGCACGCCCGCAGAGCGTGAACGCCAGCGCCACCACGGCGATCGCGATGCCCGGCGGCACCAGGTACCACCAGTGCCCCGCGCTGACCGCACCCGCCTCCCGCGCGTCCTGCAGCAGCCCGCCCCACGACACCACCGTCGGATCACCGAGCCCGAGGAACGCCAGGGTCGCCTCCGCCAGGATCGCCGCGGAGATGATCAGGGTCGTCTGGGCCAGCACCAGCGGCATCACATTGGGCAGCACATGGCGCGACATCACATGCCAGTGGCCGCCGCCCAGCGCCCGCGCGCGTTCGATGTACGGCCGGGTCTCCACCGCCAGGGTCTGCGCGCGCACCAGCCGGGCCGTCGTCGGCCAGGTCGTGACCCCGATCGCCACCACGATCGTGACGAGCGAACGGGACATCACGGTGGCCAGCGCGATCGCCAGGACCAGCGTGGGCATCACCAGGAACCAGTCGGTGACCCGCATCACCACCGTCGCGTACCAGCCCTCGAAGTGTCCCGCCGTCACTCCGATCAGGGTGCCGATCGCCACCGACAGCACGGCGGCGAGCAGCCCCACGAGCAGCGACACCCGCGCGCCCCAGACCACCAGACCGAGCAGATCCCGTCCGAACTGATCGGTACCGAAGGGGAATTCGGCTCCGGGACGCTCCATCGGACTGCCCGGCGCGTCCGTCACGTTGTCCACGTCGGAGCCGACCAGCAGCGGAGCGGCCAGGGCCGCCAGCGCGAACAGCAGAAGCGCGGCCAGGCCCACGACGCCGGACCGGTGGGTGCGGTACTGACGCCAGAACCGCGCAGCCGAGGCCCTGCGCCGCCGCCACGCGAGCGTGCGCGCGCCTCCCGCGCCTCCCGTGCTTTCCGGGGCGGCCGGTGCGGCCGTCGGCGGGGTCGCCGGCGTCCCGGTCGTCGTGTCCTTGTCCGTCGTCATCGGCCCACCCGGGGATCGAGCAGCGGATAGATCAGATCGGCCAGCGTGTTCATCACGATCACCGCCGCGGCGAACACGAAGAACAGCCCCTGCACCAACGGCAGATCGGGCACGCTCAGCGCCTGGTAGAACAGCCCGCCGAGCCCCGGCCAGGAGAAGACCGTCTCCACCAGGATCACCCCGGCCACCGTCCGCCCGAGATTGATGAAGATCAGCGTCACCGTCGGCAGCAGCGCGTTGGGCACCGCGTGCCGGCGCCGGACCAGGTCGTCACGGAGCCCTTTGGCGCGCGCGGTGGTCAGATAGTCGCTGCCCATCTCGTCCAGCAGCGCCGACCGCGTCACCAGCAGCGTCTGCCCGTACTCCACCGCCACCAGCGTCACCACCGGCAGGACCAAGTGGTGCGCCACGTCCAGGACCTGGGCGAATCCCTCCTCGCCGCCCGACTCCATGCCACCGGTGGGGAACAGACCCGGAACGGGCCCGATGCCCACCGACAGCGTGATGATCAGCAGCAGCCCGAGCCAGAAGGACGGGATGGAGTAGAGGATCAGTGCCAAACCCGTGTTGACCCGGTCCCCGGGCCGCCCGTGCCGCCACGCCGACCGGGTGCCGAGCACGATGCCGAGCGCCGTGTAGAGGACGAAGGCCGTACCGGTGAGCAGCAGCGTGTTCGGCAGCGCCTCGGTGATCTTGTCGACCACCGGTGCGTTGAACTGGTACGACGTTCCCAGATCACCCGTGAGCGCCTTGCCGCAGTAGTCGGTGAACTGCTGCCACAACGGTAGATCCAGACCGAACTCCCGTCGATAGCCGGCGAGTTGTTCGGCCGACACCTGACGGCCGCCGGTCATGAACTTCACCGGGTCGCCCGGGATCAGCCGGAAGAGGAAGAAGCTGGTGACGAGGACGGCCAGGAGGGACACGGCCGCGCCGGCCACCTTGCCCGCCACATACCGCAGATACGCGGTGGTGGTGCGGGCCCGCGGCCCGCGGAAGGCCTCCGGTCCGTCCTTCACCGGACCGGAGGCCGTGCGCGCGCCCTCGACGGGAGCGGGTGTCGCGTCGGCGGTCATGAGTACCCGTTCGCCCGTCTACTCGCGGTCCCCGGCCGTGGCCCGCCGCCGCATCATCACGAACACCCCGAGGCCCGCGAGGACGACGACACCCGCGACGATCCCGACGACCACACCCGTCGACGACGAACTGCCGGAATCCTCACCGGAGTCCGCGGGCACCGCCGACCACCAGCTCCAGTAGCCGTCCTGGCCGTAGATGTTGCCCGCCTTCGACGGCATTGTGGTGATCGACTCGATCTGGTCGGTGCGGTACGCCTCGACCGCGTTCGGATACGCCATGACGTTCATGTACCCGAGGTCGTACAGCCGTGATTCCATCTGCTTGACGATGTTCGCCCGTTCGGCGGGGTCGTACTCGGCCAACTGCTGTGCGTACAACTCGTCGTACTTCTTGTCGCAGATGAAGTTGTCGGTCGCGCCGGTGTCCTCGGGTGTCGCCGGGAGTGCCCCGCAGGTGTGGATCGACAGGACGAAGTCGGGGTCGGGGTTGACCGACCAGCCGTCGAAGGCGAGATCGTACTCACCGGCGAGCCAGGGGTCGGTCACGTTGTCCAGGCAGTTGAGCGTGACCCCGATGCCGAGATCGCCCCACCACTCCTCGAGGTACTTGCCGATGGCCTTGTCGTTCGGGTCGGTGGCGTGACACAGGATGCGGTAGTTCAGCGGCTTGCCGTCCTTGCCGGCGCGCTTGCCGTCCCCGTTCTTCTCGAAGCCCGCCCGATCGAGCAGTCGGGCCGCCTTCTCGGGGTCGTACGCAAGTTCCTGGTCGGCCGACGGCTCCCAGAAGTACTGCGCGTAGCGCGGCGGGATGTAACCCGCGCCGTTCACCGCGTGGCCCTGGAACACCTTGTCGACGACGGTCTTCCGGTCGACCGCCATGAACAGCGCGTTGCGCACCCGCTGGTCCAGCAGCGAGGGATGCCCGTCGCCCATCTTCTCGCCGTTCTTCGCCTTCGCCCCCGGGTTGGTGGCGAGGGCGTAGAAGCGGCGGCCGGGCGCGTCGTTGACCTTGATGTTCTTCTCGTTCTTGAGCGAGGCCGCCTGCGCCGGAGTCAGGGACGGCGACCCGGCGACGAACGACACCTCCCCCTTGCGCAGCGCCGACACCGCCGCGTCCTGGTCCTTGTAGTACCGGAAGAGCAGCTCGTCGAACTTCGGCGCTCCGCGCCAGAAGTCCTTGTTGGCCTCCAGCCGCACATAGCTGTCGGCCTTGTAGTCGGTGAGGACGAACGGCCCGTTGCCGACGACGGGGAGGTCCTTGTCGTTGTTGAACTTCGAGAAGTCGTCGACCTTCTCCCACACATGCCTGGGCACGATCGGCACGTCCAGCGCCGTCATGGTGGCCTGCGGCTTCTTCAGCCGGATGACCAGCTCGGTCGGGCTCGGCGCCGTGACCTCCTCGAAGTTGGCGACGAAGCTGCCGTTCGCCGTGGCCGCCCCCTCGTCGGTCATCATCGTGTTGAACGTCCACGCCGCGTCCTCGGCAGTGGCCTGCTTCCCGTCCGACCACTTCGAGTCGGAGCGGATGGTGTACGTCCACGTCAGCTTGTCCGGGGACGACTTCCACCGGGTGGCCAGCCCCGGGACGACATGGTTGTCCTCGGGGTCGTAGTTGGTCAGATACTCGTACGTGAGCCGGTGAATGCTCGTACTGAGCAGCCGCACGGCGAGGAACGGACTGAGCGAATCGACGCTCTGCGCCACCGCGACGGTCAGCGTCCGCTTGCCGTCGTCGGCCGCCCGGGCCTCCCGCGGCGCGGGATCGAGCGGGGTCGCGAGCCCGGCGGTGAGGGCGAGCGCGGCCGCACCGGCCGCCGCGGCGAGCCGGACGCGGCGGGGGACCGCACCCCGCGCACGGTCCCGGTGCCGGAAGCGGGGGCGCCTGGTGTCGTGGTGACCGCCGTACTGATCGTTGGTGTCCATAGGGTCGCTGACCTCGCGTCATCACTCGCACGGGAAGGACGGGTTGATCAGGTGAGTGCTGAGTGTCTACCAGCGGCATCTGCGGCCGTCAACGGCGCGAGCACCCCATGTGGCCTGCGAAAACAGCGAGTTGACGAGTCCTTTGCGCCCATTGGTCGAGACCACTGAAGCCTTCCTGGCCAGCGCCTGACGCCGTGGTGCGACCCGGAAACGGGGGCGGCCCGCACCGCGTACGAACGGTGCGGGCCGAAAACGGGACCGGCCCCTCGAAAGGGGCCGATCGGATGACATGCGCGGCAGCTACTGCTGCGGAGGCGGCGCCTGCGGAGGAGGCGTCTGCCCGCTGCCGGGGGGGCCGGGATGGCCGTACTGATCCGGCCCGCCCTGCTGCGGATAGCCGTAGCCGGGCGGCTGGGGGTACGGCTGGCCCGGAGCGGCCTGCGGGTACCCCTGGCCGGGCTGCGCGGGGGGCGGCGGGGCGTACGGCTGGCCGGGCTGCGGCTGCTGCGGCGGCTGCTGGGGGTGCGGTGCCTGTGGGGGATGAGGTGCCTGCTGGCCGGGGTGGGGCTGGCCCGGGACGTACTGGCCTGGGACGTACTGACCCGGGACGGGCTGGCCCGGAGCGTACTGGCCGGGGACGTACTGACCCGGCAGCGGCGGGGCGGCGACCGGCGGCGGGTTGCCGTCGGAGGTCCACAGGCCGTGCGACTGCTGGTGCCGGACGAAGTCCTCGGCGACCAGCGAGGCGAGGTTGAAGTACGCCTCCCGCACCTTCGGCCGCATCATGTCGAGGTCGACCTCCGCCCCGGCGGCCAGATGCTCGTCGAACGGTACGACGAGCACGCCGCGGCACCGTGTCCGGAAGTGCGACACGATGTCGTCGACCTTGATCATCTTGCCGGTCTCGCGCACACCCGAGATGACCGTGAGCGAGCGCGAGACGAGATCCGCGTACCCATGGGCCGACAGCCAGTCCAGCGTCGTGCTGGCGCTGCTCGCACCGTCCACGGACGGCGTCGAGATGATGATGAGCTGATCGGCCAGGTCCAGCACCCCGCGCATGGCGCTGTAGAGCAGACCCGTACCGGAGTCGGTCAGGATGATCGGGTACTGCTTGCCCAGGACGTCGATCGCCCGCCGGTAGTCCTCGTCGTTGAACGTCGTCGAGACGGCGGGGTCGACGTCGTTGGCGATGATCTCCAGACCGGAGGGCGCCTGCGAGGTGAACCGCCGGATGTCCATGTACGAGTTGAGGTGCGGGATCGCCTGCACCAGGTCACGGATGGTGGCCCCGGTCTCCCGCCGCACCCGGCGGCCGAGCGTACCGGCGTCGGGGTTGGCGTCGATCGCGAGGATCTTGTCCTGCCGCTCGCTGGCGAGGGTGGCACCGAGCGCGGTGGTCGTGGTCGTCTTGCCGACGCCGCCCTTGAGGCTGATCACGGCGATCCGGTAGCAGGACAGCACCGGAGTGCGGATCAGCTCCAGCTTCCGCTGCCGCTCGGCCTCCTCCTTCTTGCCGCCCAGCTTGAAACGCGACCCGCCCGCCGCGGGACGGCTGCTCTTGGCCTTCTGCTTCCTGCTGTTGAGCAGCCGGTCCGACGACAGTTCCACAGCCGCGGTGTAACCGAGCGGCGCGGCACCGGGGTTGGTCGGCTGCCGCTGGTCGTGCTGGATGGGCTGCGGCCAGGCGGCCCCGGCGCGCGGATCGACAGGCGGCTGCGGCGGCGCGGCAGCCTGCGGGTTCTGCGGGGGCTGCTGGAGCGGGAATCCCTGCTGCGGCTGTTGCGGCTGCGCCTGCGGAGGCATGCCGGGATGCCGGGGCTGCGCCTGCGGGGGTACGGGCTGCTGCGGGAAGCCGTAACCGCCCGGCTGGGCCGGGGGAGTCGGGGCGGCCGGGGCGGGACCGGCGGGCGGGAAGCCGTAACCGGCCTGGGGGCCGGGGAGGGGAGCGCCCGGCTGCGGGAAGCCGTATCCGGCCGGCGGAGCGGGCTGTTGCACCGGCGGCTGCGGCTGCGGTTGTTGAGTGGGCGGGACGGGTGCCGGGTGCGGGGGCACCGGTCCCTCCGGCGCGTTCCAGGCGGCGGGCGCGGGGTACGGCGCCTGCGGCTGGAAGGGCGGCTGCTGGACCGCCGCAGCGGCGTCTTCCGGCTGTGCCGGTCGGGGAGCGACCGGCGCCGGGGGCGCTGCGGGAGCCTGCGGCGACTGCTGCGGCTGTGCCGGCCACTGGCTCGCGGGCGCAGGCGCGACGGGGTGCGACGGGGGCGGTACGACCGGCGGCGCCGGGGGAGTCCAGGCCGCCGAGTCCGAGGTGTCGGACGAGGCAGGTACAGCGTCCTCGGGCGCACCGACCGAGCCGGTCGCGGAGGGCACCGCGTCGTCCACCGGGTCGTCGTTCACCGGCTTCGCGTCCTCGGGCTCGGGGCCGGTCGCGTCCGCCGCGGCCTTGGTGTCCGCCCCGGGCCCCGTCTTCGTCTCCGACTCCGCCGCCTCGGGCTCGTCGAAGTCGTCGTTCGTGGCGTATTCGTCGCCTTCGTCGACCTCCGCGGCCGGTTCGGAGGTGTCGGCGACGTCGGTGTCCCCGTCCTCGGCGTCGTCAGCAGTGAAGGGGACGGACGCAATGGAGGCGACGGAGGGCTCGTCGTCCTGGACGTCGTCCTGGACATCTTCCCTGGGTTCGTCCGTGTCTCCGGTGCGCTCGCCGGCCCCGGCCAGGTCCTGGTCACCGGCGGGCTCCGGCCGTGTTTCCGGCTCGGCGTCCGCCTCGGGCTCGGCAGGCACGGCTTCGGCCCGGGCCTCACGGTTCTGGATCTCCTGCTTCAGCGCGGCGGCGGAGAAGCGGATGGTGGCACCGCTCTCGAGGTCACCACTGCCGGTGTCCCGGCCGAAGCCACTGACCGGAAGATCCGGCACGGCCGCAGGAGGAACAGAGCCCGGCTCCGACGTGGACGCCGGCTGCGGCTGCTGCTCCGGCTCCGGATCGAACCCGCTGCCCACCGGGAGCCGCGGTACGGCACCCGGCCCCCCGGACGGCGGAGCGGGCGGTGTGAACGGCGTCCCCGGCGCGGGAGCCGGCGGTGTGAAGGGGGCGCCCGGCGCGGGTGCGGGCGGGGTGAAAGGCGCCCCCGGTGCCGGTGCCGGTGCCGGTACCGGTGCCGGAAGGGACGAAGGTCCCGAAGCGCCGACCGCGTGCGGCGGCGGAGTCAACCCGGGCAAGGGCGGAACACGTCCTGGGGGAACGGAAGAAGAGGACGAGGCGTCGCCCCTCGGCTCCGACCCCGCCCCGGACCCCGATCCCGGCCTCGCCTCCGAATTCCCCGAAGCGTTCTGCGTGTACCAGGCCGGCGGCGCGTAGTCGATGGTGAACTCGCCCGTCGTCTCGACGGAGGACTCCGCATCGGGCTGGTCATCGCCGGGTGTTGCCCAGCCCCCGCGGATCCCGTCCCGATCGCTGCCCACAGTTCCTCCTGGTCTGGTCGAGCACCCTTGTGCCGTCGTGCTGTGCCGGGGCGACCACCTGCGTGGTCCGAACTGGTCCTGCATGAGGACGACATCGTCCGAACCGGCCTCCCCCGGGCCTGCGACGCCGATACCCGGTTCGCGGGTGTTCCGGTGTCGCGTCGGGTACCAGCCTAATCACGGGTAGCCCTGCCCCGTCAGCCCTGCCCACCCTCAGTCAGTGCCACCCACAACACCCGTTGCTGTCAAGGGGCGTACACATTCGCTGCACAAACGAAAGAAACCGCCCATGGGAGAAGAATCCACGGGCGGTCACCTCGATCGGGAGCGGCCCGGAGCACCGGACCGACCTCGGACTGATCGGGCTGCTCGGACTACCCGGCGGCCCCGGCCGCTGTCCCCGCGGCGCCCGTCCCGCCGGTCCCCGGCGCCGGCTCCAGGTCGAACTCGCCGTCCCGCGCGCCGAGCACGAACGCACGCCACTCCGCCTCCGTGTACCGCAGCACCGTGTCCGGGTCGAGGGAGGACCGCATGGCCACCGCGCCGTCGGGCAGGTAGGCGATCTCGACCCGCTCCTCGTGCTCCTCGGTGCCCGGCGCGCTGTGCCACTCGACGCCGGAGATGTCGAGGGCGTAGAGCTCGTCCTTCTCCCGCTCCTTGCGCGCCTTGATCTCCTCAGCCGTCTCCGCCATGTCGCAGCGACCCCTTCCCGAGCTATGACTGGTCCGATGGACTGGTACGAGCGCTCACATTAGTGGCACCCCGCGTCCCACCTGGGCGGTTTCGCGGACCGTGGTAAGGGGGCCCGCCGCCGACTGGTACCCTGAGTGACGGCCGTATGCGTACGCACCCCCGGAGCACCGCTCCGGAGGCCGCGCCCTGCGGATCCCGCCTTCCGAGTCATGGAAGATCCCCCGAGGTGAAGACCGGGGGCGCTCGGTGGCCAGTCACAGACCATGAGGAGTACGCGTGTCGCTCGACGCCGCTACGAAGAACCAGATCATCGCCGACTTCCGCACCAAGGAAGGTGACACCGGCTCCCCCGAGGTCCAGGTCGCTCTCCTGTCCCGTCGGATCTCCGACCTGACGGAGCACCTCAAGACCCACAAGCACGACCACCACTCCCGTCGTGGTCTGCTCATCCTGGTCGGTCAGCGCCGCCGGCTGCTGCAGTACCTCGCCAAGAAGGACATCCAGCGCTTCCGTGCGCTGGTCGACCGCCTCGGCATCCGCCGTGGTGCGGCGGGCGCCAAGTAAGACGCCGTGACGGGAGCGGTTCCCCTGGAAAAGGGGACCGCTCCTTTTGCTGTACGTGCGGAGTGTCACCACGTCTTTGTAATGTGGTAGCACAACGCAAGAACACCGACTCGCTGTGACGGCCGGTACCGCACCAGGTCGCGGCCGTCACCTGCACCACCCCGACGTCCCCCCGGACGTCCCGACGTACGAGGGGAAGCGCACCTCGCCGCCGCCGGTCCTCGGTAGTGGCCCCCGGGTGAATGAACCCGGGAGCTTCGATCGAAGACCGGCCCGCACCAGACGGCGCGCTTCTCCACCCCGTCCCCCCGCCACACGGGCGAGGCGGGACGAAAGACGACAAGTAACGGAGAACCCACTGGTGGAGAACGAGACCCACTACGCCGAGGCCGTCATCGACAACGGCTCCTTCGGTACCCGCACCATCCGCTTCGAGACGGGCCGCCTCGCCCGGCAGGCCGCCGGCTCCGCCGTGGCCTACCTGGACGACGACACCATGGTGCTGTCGGCCACCACGGCCTCGAAGAACCCCAAGGACCAGCTCGACTTCTTCCCCCTCACGGTGGACGTCGAGGAGCGGATGTACGCGGCCGGCAAGATCCCCGGCTCCTTCTTCCGCCGGGAGGGCCGGCCCTCCGAGGACGCGATCCTCACCTGCCGCCTCATCGACCGCCCGCTGCGCCCGTCCTTCAAGAAGGGCCTGCGCAACGAGATCCAGGTCGTCGCCACGATCATGGCGCTCAACCCCGACCACCTGTACGACGTCGTGGCGATCAACGCCGCCTCCGCGTCCACGCAGCTGGCCGGTCTGCCCTTCTCCGGCCCGATCGGCGGCGTCCGCGTCGCGCTGATCAGCGGCCAGTGGGTCGCCTTCCCGACGCACACCGAGCTCGAGGACGCCGTCTTCGACATGGTCGTCGCGGGCCGCGTCCTGGAGGACGGCGACGTCGCGATCATGATGGTCGAGGCCGAGGCCACCGACCAGACCGTCAAGCTGGTCGAGGGCGGTGCCGAGGCACCCACCGAGGAGGTCGTCGCCGCCGGCCTCGAGGCCGCGAAGCCCTTCATCAAGGTCCTCTGCAAGGCCCAGGCCGACCTCGCCGCGAAGGCCGCCAAGCCGACCGGCGAGTTCCCGGTCTTCCTGGACCACCAGGACGACGTCCTGGAGGCGCTGGCCGCCGCCGTCCGCCCCGAGCTCGCCCAGGCGCTCACCATCGCCGGCAAGCAGGAGCGCGAGGCCGAGCTGGACCGCGTCAAGCAGCTCGCCGCCGAGAAGCTCCTGCCGGAGTTCGAGGGCCGCGAGAAGGAGATCTCCGCCGCGTACCGCGCGCTGACCAAGTCCCTGGTCCGTGAGCGCGTCATCAAGGAGAAGAAGCGCATCGACGGCCGCGGGGTCACCGACATCCGCACCCTGGCCGCCGAGGTCGAGGCCATCCCGCGGGTGCACGGTTCCGCGCTGTTCGAGCGTGGCGAGACCCAGATCCTGGGCGTCACCACCCTCAACATGCTCCGTATGGAGCAGCAGCTGGACACCCTTTCCCCGGTGACCCGCAAGCGCTACATGCACAACTACAACTTCCCGCCGTACTCCGTCGGCGAGACCGGCCGCGTGGGCTCCCCCAAGCGCCGCGAGATCGGCCACGGCGCCCTCGCCGAGCGCGCCATCCTGCCGGTGCTGCCCACCCGCGAGGAGTTCCCGTACGCGATCCGTCAGGTGTCCGAGGCCCTCGGCTCCAACGGCTCGACGTCCATGGGCTCGGTCTGCGCCTCCACCATGTCGCTGCTGAACGCCGGTGTGCCGCTCAAGGCCCCCGTCGCCGGTATCGCCATGGGCCTGATCTCCCAGGAGATCAACGGCGAGACGCACTACGTCGCCCTCACCGACATCCTCGGTGCGGAGGACGCCTTCGGCGACATGGACTTCAAGGTCGCCGGCACCAAGGAGTTCGTGACCGCCCTCCAGCTCGACACCAAGCTGGACGGCATCCCCGCCTCCGTCCTGGCCGCGGCCCTCAAGCAGGCCCGTGACGCCCGCCTCCACATCCTCGACGTGATGATGGAAGCGATCGACACGCCGGACGAGATGTCCCCGAACGCCCCGCGGATCATCACCGTCAAGATCCCCGTGGACAAGATCGGTGAGGTCATCGGCCCCAAGGGCAAGATGATCAACCAGATCCAGGAGGACACCGGCGCCGACATCACGATCGAGGACGACGGCACCATCTACATCGGTGCCGCCCAGGGCTCGCAGGCCGAGGCCGCCCGCGCCACGATCAACAGCATCGCCAACCCGACCATGCCGGAGGTCGGCGAGCGCTACCTGGGTACCGTCGTGAAGACGACCACCTTCGGTGCGTTCGTCTCCCTGATGCCCGGCAAGGACGGACTGCTGCACATCTCGCAGATCCGCAAGCTGGCCGGTGGCAAGCGCGTGGAGAACGTCGAGGACGTGCTCGGCGTGGGCGCCAAGGTCCAGGTCGAGATCGCCGAGATCGACTCCCGCGGCAAGCTCTCCCTCATCCCCGTGATCGAGGGCGAGGACGACGACAAGAAGGCCGACACCGACCAGTGACGTCCCACGGCTCCAAGGCGACGGCCCGCACCTCCCCGGAGGCGCGGGCCGTCGCCCGTACCCAAACCCTCATCCAGGGCGAGAACGGCATCGGCACCGTCCGCAGGACCACCCTCCCCGGCGGGCTGCGCGTCGTCACCGAGACCCTCCCCTCGGTCCGCTCCGCGACCTTCGGCATCTGGGCGCACGTCGGCTCCCGCGACGAGACCCCCGCGCTGAACGGCGCCACCCACTACCTGGAGCACCTGCTCTTCAAGGGCACGCACCGCAGGTCCGCCCTGGACATCTCCGCCGCCATCGACGCCGTCGGCGGCGAGATGAACGCGTTCACGGCCAAGGAGTACACGTGCTACTACGCGCGTGTGCTCGACACCGACCTGCCGCTCGCCATCGACGTGGTCTGCGACATGCTGACCGGCTCCCGCATCCTCGAGGAGGACGTCGACATCGAACGCGGCGCGATCCTCGAAGAGATCGCGATGACCGAGGACGACCCCGGCGACGGTGTGCACGACCTGTTCGCGCACACCATGTTCGGCGACAACCCGCTGGGCCGCCCCGTCCTCGGCACGGTCGACACGGTCAACGCCCTCACCGCCGACCGCATCCGCCGCTTCTACAAGAAGCACTACGACCCGACCCACCTCGTGGTCGCCTGCGCGGGCAACATCGACCACGACCAGGTCGTCCGCCAGGTCCAGGCCGCCTTCGAGGCCGCCGGCGCGCTCAAGGACCCGGACGCCCTGCCGATCGCCCCGCGCAGCGGCCGGCGCACGCTGCGCACCGCCGGCCGCGTCGAGGTGATCGACCGGAGGACCGAGCAGGCACACATCCTCCTCGGCATGCCGGGCCTGTCCCGCACCGACGAGCGGCGGTGGGCCCTCGGCGTGCTCAACACCGCCCTCGGCGGGGGCATGTCCTCCCGCCTGTTCCAGGAGGTCCGGGAGAAGCGCGGCCTGGCCTACAGCGTGTACTCGTACACCTCCGGCTTCGCCGACTGCGGCCTGTTCGGCGTGTACGCCGGGTGCAGGCCGTCCCAGGTGCACGACGTGCTGAAGATCTGCCGCGACGAACTCGACCAGGTCGCCGAGCACGGCCTGCCCGACGACGAGATACGGCGCGCCATCGGCCAGCTCCAGGGCTCCACCGTCCTCGGCCTGGAGGACACCGGCGCGCTGATGAACCGTATCGGCAAGAGCGAACTGTGCTGGGGCGACCAGATGTCGGTCGACGACATGCTGGCCCGGATAGCCTCGGTCACCATGGACGATGTCCGCGCGGTCGCCCGCGACGTCCTGGGACAGCGGCCCTCGCTGTCGGTCATCGGCCCGATCAAGGACAAGCAGGCGGCCAGGCTGCACGACACCGTCGCCTAGGGCCCGTCCGGCCCAACCCCACGGTTTCGACCTCTCCGGTAAGGAAGCAAGGAAGATGAGCAAGCTGCGTGTGGCGGTCCTCGGAGCCAAGGGCCGCATCGGGTCCGAGGCGGTACGGGCCGTCGAGGCCGCCGACGACATGGAACTGGTGGCCGCGCTCGGCCGGGGCGACCGGCTGGAGACCCTTGCTGAGACCGGTGCCCAGGTCGCCGTCGAACTGACCACCCCCGCCTCGGTCATGGGCAACCTCGACTTCTGCGTACGCCACGGCATCCACGCGGTCGTCGGAACCACCGGCTGGACCGACGACCGCCTCGCGCACCTGACGGGGCTGCTCGACCAGTCGCCGGGGACGGGTGTGCTCATCGCACCGAACTTCTCCATCGGCGCCGTGCTGACCATGAAGTTCGCGCAGATCGCCGCCCCGTACTTCGAGTCCGTCGAGGTCGTCGAGCTGCACCACCCGAACAAGGTGGACGCACCCAGCGGCACCGCCACCCGCACCGCCCAGCTCATCGCCGAGGCCCGCCGCAAGGCCGGCAGCGCCCCCGCCCCGGACGCCACGGTCACCGCCCTGGACGGCGCCCGCGGCGCCGACGTGGACGGCGTCCCGGTGCACGCCGTCCGGCTGCGCGGCCTGCTGGCCCACCAGGAGGTCCTGCTCGGCGCCGAGGGCGAGACCCTCACCGTCCGCCACGACTCCCTGCACCACAGCAGCTTCATGCCGGGCATCCTGCTCGGCACCCGCCGCGTGGTGACCACTCCCGGCCTGACCTTCGGCCTGGAACACTTCCTCGACCTGAACTGAGCCCGAGCCCACCCCATGCGCGCGAAGATCTCCTACGCCATCACGGCCGCCGTCCTGGTCGTCTACTTCGTCCTGGTCGGCAGCCGCGGTGTGCTCCTCATCCAGGCCGGAACACCCCTCACCATCGCCTTCGGTGTGGCGGTGCTCATCCTGCCGGTCATCGGCGTGTGGTTCCTGTGGAAGAACACCGAGTTCGTCCGCAACGCCAACCGGCTCGCCGCCGAGCTCGAGGCCCAGGGCGGACTGCCCGTGGACGAGCTCAAGCGCCTGCCCAGCGGCCGCGTCGACCGCGACTCGGCCGACGAGGTCTTCGCCCGGCGCAAGGCCGAGACGGAGGACGCCCCCGACGACTGGCGCAGCTGGTTCCGGCTCGCCGTCGCCTACCACGACGCCCGGGACACCCCGCGCGCCCGCAAGGCGATGCAACGCGCGATCGCCCTGCGCAAGACGACTCACTGACGTCCCGCCGAGCCGGTGCGTCCCCCGGCGCCCGAGCACAACAGGGCGACCGCGGCAGGGCCACCGCGACAGGACGACCGAAGCAGGGCGGAAAACGACCCGGGGCCCGGTCCGCGTGTGCGGACCGGGCCCCGGGTCGTGCGTGTGCGCAGCGGTGCGGACCGGCTCAGTCCCGCCGGTACTCGTCGGCCCAGACCTCCACCGAGTCGGCCGCCCGGTCGAAGGCCGGGTCACGCCCCAGGAAGTCCGCGTTGTGCGAGGTCAGCAGCGGCTGTACGGGAGACGCCGACCGTCCCCGCCGGACGAGCAGCAGCGCCTGCCCCTGCACCGTCCGCGGCATCCCCAGCCAGCGCACCGGCTGCTGCACCGTGCGCACCGCGACGATCTGGTCCCACGGCGTCGTACGGGTGGTGAACAGACCCACCTGCCGCAGTCCGTGGGAGCTCACCCACGTGCCCATGCGCAGCAGCCGCAGCGCACCGACGACGGCGACCAGCGCGACCCCGAAGACCATGCCGGCCGACGACGGTGACGCCGTAGCCGCGATGATCACCGCCGAGAACAGCACGAACGAGGCGAGCAGCAGCAGTATCGCCGCCGCTCCCACCCGCCAGGGCCCCGGCCGGTACGGGCGCCGCCAGTGGTCGCGGTCGTGGTGCGGCAGTGCGACGTCGTCAGCCGTCTCGAAGGCGCGGTCGGCCGTCAGGAAGGGCAGGGGCACGGCTGGGTCCTCACTCGATCCATGCGTGGGCAGTGCCCGGTGAGGCTACCGATCTGCGGTACCCCTCACCACCCTCGGGGTCCGGTTGGGGCCGGAGCCCCGTCCCTCCGGGCGGCCCGGCGCGGCCGGACCCCCGCCGACGTGCGGCCGAGTCCCCGGTCCGGTGACCGTCCGGGGCGCGTTCAGCGTTTGTCGGACGCCTCCGACTGCTCGGTCCCCGTGGCCGACGGGTCCGTGGACAGCGCGGGCATCCCGAGCACCAGGGATCCCACCAGCCCGGCGACGACGCAGACCCCCAGCAGCCAGCGCCCGGCCAGCTCGCCGGCGGAAGCCCGCTCGCGTGGCGGGGGCGTGACATTGCTGCGGAACCCGTCGGCATCGGAAAGGAAGGCGAACGGCACGGATTCCCGTCGACCGAACATCAGTGGTACTTCTCCCCTCGAACCCCGAGAACCTCGAACGAATCACTCTCACCGACACAAACGAACGACACCGGCAGAAGGTGCCCAGACGGTGGGAATCCCTCCCGGCACGGCCCATCTCCCGCCGTGACGGGTGCCCCGTAGAGTGGTCGCCGACCTGCAGCCGTGATGTGACCGGAAGGACCCCCTTGACCTCCGCCGACGATCCCCAGCCGTCAACGCCCGATGGCGTCACCTTGCGGAGTGACGTCACCGTCGAACTGGTGAAGTCCAGCGCCTCGGACTCGGACGTCCTGTTCGCCGCCCGCGTATCGACCCTCGGTGAGCAGTCGATCGGGGAACTGGAGAAGGACCCGGAGCGCTCCAAGGGCCTGATCAACTACCTGATGCGGGACCGGCACGGCAGCCCGTTCGAGCACAACTCCCTGACGTTCCTCATCAGCGCCCCGATCTTCGTGTTCCGCGAGTTCATGCGCCACCGGGTCGGCTGGTCCTACAACGAGGAATCCGGGCGCTACCGCGAGCTGCAGCCCGTCTTCTACGTCCCCGACGCGTCGCGCAAGCTCGTCCAGGAGGGACGTCCGGGCAAGTACGTCTTCGTCGAGGGCACCGAGGCCCAGCACGCGACCGTCCAGGACGTGCTCGGCGACACCTACCGCCAGGCCTACGACGCCTACCAGAAGCTGCTGGCCGACGGCGTCGCCCGCGAGGTGGCCCGCGCGGTGCTCCCGGTGGGCCTGTACTCCTCGATGTACGCCACCTGCAACGCACGCTCGCTGATGCACTTCCTCGGCCTGCGCACCCAGCACGAGCTGGCGAAGGTGCCGTCCTTCCCGCAGCGGGAGATCGAGATGGTCGGCGAAAAGATGGAGGCCGAATGGGCCCGGCTCATGCCGCTCACCCACGCCGCCTTCAACGCCAACGGACGCGTGGCCCCGTAGGCCCAGGGACGGGTTCCGAACCCCGGTCGGGCACACATGTGCGGTCAGCCCTCCGAGGTGTCCGGATTGCGGTATTTCCAGTAGTTCATCTAGCCTGATCAAACGGGCCCGGCACTGCCTGAACCCCCGAGCAGGCAGTGCCGGGCTCTCTCTTCGCCCCCACTTGTCGCCTCCCCCGAGGGCAGACCCTGCCCCGAGCAACGAGTAGCGTGTAACCCATGGCTCCGACCTCCACTCCGCAGACCCCCTTCGGGAGGGTCCTCACCGCCATGGTCACGCCTTTCACGGCGGACGGCGCACTCGACCTCGACGGCGCCCAGCGGCTCGCCACCCACCTGGTGGACGCAGGCAACGACGGCCTGATCATCAACGGCACCACCGGCGAGTCGCCCACCACCAGCAACGCGGAGAAAGCGGACCTCGTACGGGCGGTCCTGGAGGCGGTCGGAGACCGCGCCCACGTGGTGGCCGGGGTCGGCACCAACGACACCCGTCACAGCATCGAACTGGCCCGTACCGCGGAGCGCACCGGCGCGCACGGCCTGCTGGTCGTCACCCCGTACTACAACAAGCCCCCGCAGGAAGGCCTGTACCAGCACTTCACGGCCATCGCCGACGCCACCGGGCTGCCGGTCATGCTCTACGACATCCCCGGCCGCAGCGGTGTCCCGATCAACACCGAGACGCTCGTCCGTCTGGCCGAGCACCCGCGGATCGTCGCCAACAAGGACGCCAAGGGCGACCTCGGCCGTGCCGGCTGGGCCATCGCCCGCTCGCGCCTCGCCTGGTACTCCGGCGACGACATGCTGAACCTGCCGCTGCTCTCGGTGGGCGCCGTCGGCTTCGTCTCGGTCGTCGGCCACCTCGTCACGCCCGAGCTGCGCTCCCTGGTCGAGGCGTACACCTCGGGGGACGTCCAGAAGGCCACCGAGATCCACCAGAAGCTGCTTCCCGTCTACACGGGTATGTTCCGTACCCAGGGCGTGATGACCACGAAGGCGGCGCTCGCCCTGCAGGGCCTGCCCGCCGGACCCCTGCGCGCCCCCATGGCCGCGTGCACGCCGGAGGAGATCGAGCAGCTCAAGATCGATCTTGCCGCCGGCGGGGTACAGCTCTGACAACAGACTTCGCGCGACCACTCGCGCAACCTGATTCCACAATTGAATAAGCGGCGGGCCACCGGTGCCCGCGCCCCACAACGACAACTGCTTCTGCACGAACGTCACGCGCGCCACGTGCCCCACCGGGACGTGGCGCGTGTGGTGAGGAGAGTCTTTTGAGTCATCCGCATCCTGAACTCGGCCCGCCGTCGCCACTCCCCGTGAACGGCCTGCGCGTCACCCCGCTCGGCGGTCTCGGCGAGATCGGCCGCAACATGACGGTCTTCGAGTACGGCGGCCGCCTGCTCATCGTCGACTGCGGTGTGCTCTTCCCCGAGGAGGAGCAGCCCGGAATCGACCTGATCCTGCCGGACTTCACGTCCGTCCGGGACCGCCTCGACGACATCGAGGGCATCGTCCTCACGCATGGCCACGAGGACCACATCGGCGGCGTCCCCTTCCTGCTCCGCGAGAAGCCGGACATCCCGCTGATCGGCTCCAAGCTGACCCTCGCGCTCATCGAGGCGAAGCTCCAGGAGCACCGCATCCGTCCGTACACCCTGGAAGTGACGGAGGGGCACCGCGAGCGCATCGGCCCGTTCGACTGCGAGTTCGTCGCGGTCAACCACTCGATCCCCGACGCTCTCGCCGTAGCCATCCGCACGCCCGCGGGCATGGTGGTCCACACCGGCGACTTCAAGATGGACCAACTCCCGCTGGACAACCGCCTCACGGACCTCCACGCGTTCGCCCGGCTCAGCGAGGAAGGCATCGACCTCCTCCTGTCCGACTCGACGAACGCGGAGGTCCCGGGCTTCGTCCCGCCCGAACGGGACATCTCCAACGTCCTGCGCCAGGTCTTCGCCGGCGCCCGCAAGCGGATCATCGTGGCGAGCTTCGCCAGCCACGTCCACCGCATCCAGCAGATCCTGGACGCGGCGCACGAGTACGGCCGCCGGGTCGCCTTCGTCGGCCGCTCCATGGTCCGCAACATGGGCATCGCCCGCGATCTCGGCTATCTCAGGGTTCCGCCGGGCCTGGTCGTCGACGTGAAGACGCTGGACGACCTGCCGGACAGCGAAGTGGTCCTGGTCTGCACGGGCTCGCAGGGCGAACCCATGGCCGCACTGTCCCGGATGGCCAACCGCGACCACCAGATCCGCATCGTCCAGGGCGACACGGTGATCCTCGCGTCGTCCCTCATTCCCGGCAACGAGAACGCGGTCTACCGCGTCATCAACGGCCTGACCCGCTGGGGCGCCAACGTCGTCCACAAGGGCAACGCCAAGGTGCACGTCTCGGGCCACGCCTCCGCCGGTGAGCTGCTGTACTTCTACAACATCTGCCGCCCGAAGAACCTGATGCCGGTGCACGGCGAATGGCGCCACCTGCGAGCCAACGCCGAGCTGGGCGCCCTGACCGGTGTCCCGCACGACCGCATCGTCATCGCCGAGGACGGAGTCGTCGTCGACCTGATCGACGGCAGGGCGAAGATCTCCGGCAAGGTCCAGGCCGGGTACGTCTACGTCGACGGCCTGTCCGTGGGCGATGTCGGCGAGCCGGCCCTGAAGGATCGCAAGATCCTCGGCGACGAGGGCATCATCTCGGTCTTCATGGTGCTCGACTCGTCCACCGGGAAGATCACCGGCGGCCCGCACATCCAGGCACGCGGCTCCGGTATCGAGGACGCCGCCTTCACCGCCGTACTGCCGAAGATCGTCGATGTCCTGGAACGGTCCGCCCAGGACGGCGTCGTCGAAGCGCACCAGATGCAGCAGCTGGTGCGCCGGACGCTGGGCAAGTGGGTCTCCGACACCTACCGTCGCCGGCCGATGATCCTGCCTGTCGTCGTGGAGGTCTGACGGCCCGTAGGGCAGTCCGTACACCAGAACTGGCAGCGGGGCACCTCGATTTGCATCGGGGTGCCCCGCTCCAGTACGTTTACAGCTCCCACCGACCGGGAACCCGACTGCTTCGCGCATCGGATCCAGTCCCCGGAGGGCGGGAAATCCGACTCAGAACTTCTGATAAAGTCGGAGCCGCCGGAAAGGGAAACGCAAAAAGCGGGAACCTGTCAAGGCGGAAAACCCCGAGGAAATCGGATCGGAAAGATCTGATAGAGTCGGAAACGCAGGACCGAAGGGAAGCGCCCGGAGGAAAG
>NZ_JBITSN010000031.1:0-29451 GCF_044540975.1 Streptomyces sp. NPDC085927 | reverse complement strand
TCGCGATGATCGACGACTACGGCTCCTCCTACCTGCCGCCGCACGTGTGGGCCTTCGCGGTGGGCTGGGCACTGCTGGCCGGCGTGATCGGCTTCATCTACTTCTGGAAGGCTGAGGAGACCTACGGCCGTGGCTGACAACACCGACGAGAAGATCCCCACCGTCGTCGCCCACGGCGTCGACATCGTCTACCGGGTCAACGGAACCGGCGCCGGCCGCGGCTCCGCCACCGCGGCCCTCAACCGCATCGTGCGCCGCCGCAAGACCGAGAAGGCATCCGGCGTGCGCACGGTGCACGCGGTGCGGAACGTGTCCTTCGTCGCCTACCGGGGCGAGGCCATCGGCCTGATCGGCACCAACGGCTCCGGCAAGTCGACCCTGCTCAAGGCCGTCGCCGGCCTGCTCCCGGTGGAGAACGGCCGGATCTACACCGACGGCCAGCCCTCCCTGCTCGGCGTCAACGCCGCCCTGATGAACGACCTCACCGGCGAGCGCAACGTCATGCTGGGCGGGCTCGCGATGGGCATGTCCCGCGAGCAGGTCCACGAGCGCTACCAGGAGATCGTCGACTTCTCCGGCATCAACGAGAAGGGCGACTTCATCACCCTGCCGATGCGCACCTACTCCTCCGGCATGGCCGCCCGGCTGCGCTTCTCCATCGCCGCCGCGAAGGACCACGACGTCCTGCTCATCGACGAGGCACTGGCCACCGGCGACCGCTCCTTCCAGAAGCGCTCCGAGACCCGCATCCGCGAGCTGCGCCGGCACGCCGGGACGGTGTTCCTGGTCAGCCACAGCAACAAGTCGATCCGCGACACCTGCGACCGCGTGCTGTGGCTGGAGCGCGGCGAACTGCGCATGGACGGCCCGACGGACGAGGTGCTCAAGGAGTACGAGGCGTTCACCGGCGGCCCGGACAAGGCACGCAAGCCGAAACCGAAGCCCAAGGCCGAGCCGAAGCCGAACCTCGAGCAGCCCGAGCAGCCCGAGCAGCCCGAGGTGAGGACCCGAGCCGAGCCCGAGCCCGCTCCGAAGCCCGCCTGAGACCGGCACCGCAACGCGCCGCAGGGGCGCCCCGGACACGACGGTCCGGGGCGCCCCTGCGGGTTGTGCTGTGCGCCGCGGGCGGGGCGGGCGCGTACTGCCTTACGAGTGCGAGCGCAGCAGCGTCCGCATGGTCCGCATGGCCACCGACAGGTTCGCCAGGTCGAAGGTGTCCGAGCTCTGGATCTCCTCCAGGGTGGTGCGGGCCCGGCCGATGATGGCCTCGTTCTTCGCCTCCCACACCTTGAACCGCTGCTCCGGTGTCGACGTGCCGTTGCCCGCCGCCAGCACGTCGGCCGTGACCGCCGCGTGCGCCGCGTACAGGTCCTCGCGGATCGCCGCGCGGGCCATGGACTGCCAGCGGTCGGCGCGGGGCAGCTCGCTGATCCTGTCCATCAGCTGGGTGATGCGCAGCCGGTCGGCGAGGTCGTAGTACACCTCGGCGACGTCCAGCGGATCCTTGCCCATGCGGTCGGCCACCGAGACGATGTCGATCGCCGCGAACACGGAGGAGAACCCTGCCACGCGGGTGGCGAGTTCCGCCGGGACACCGACGCCCTCCAGCTCGTCGTGGATCTTCTGGAACCACTCCAGGTCCGCGCCGCGCAGCAGTTTCGGCAGCTGCGACCAGACCAGTTCGACGCGCTCGGCGAAGAACGTCACCGTCTCCTCGAGCTCCAGCGGCTGCGGCCGGTTGTTCAGCAGCCAGCGCGTGCCGCGCTCCACCAGCCGGCGCGAGTGCAGCCTGATCCGGGTCTGGACGTCCGCCGCGACCCTGGTGTCGAGGGACTCGACCCCGTCCCACACCGTGGCGGCACGGAAGATCGCGCGGGCCGCGGTCTGGGCCCGGACGATCTCCTCCAGCGACGCTCCGGTCTCCTCCCGCATCCGGTGCAGATACGTCGTACCGCCCGTGTTGACCGTGTCGTTGACCAGGACGGTCGTGGTGATCTCGCGGCGCAGCGGGTGCGCGTCGATCCGGTCGGGGAACTGCTCGCGCAGCGGGGCCGGGAAGTACGAGTGCAGCAGCACCTTGAGATACGGGTCGTCGGGCAGTGAGGTGCGCAGCAGCTCGTCGGCGACCGTGATCTTCGTGTAGGCCATCAGGACGGCCGTCTCCGGGCCGGTCAGTCCCTGCCCGGCGCTCAGTCGTTCGCGGATCTGGCGGTCGGTGGGCAGGAACTCCAGGGCCCGGTCGAGGTGCCCCTCGCGCACCAGGTGCTTCATGAAGCGCTGCTGGGCGTGGAGCATGTCCTTGGACTGGGCCAGGGCGTTGGCGATCGCGGTGTTCTGCGCGTAGTTGGTGCGCAGCACCAGCCGGCCGACCTCGTCGGTCATCGAGGCGAGCAGCCTGTTGCGCTGCTTGACCGTCATGTCGCCGTTCGCGACCAGGGTGTTGAGCAGGACCTTGATGTTCACCTCGTGGTCGGAGGTGTCCACGCCGGCGCTGTTGTCGATGGCGTCGGTGTTGATCCGGCCGCCGTGCAGCGCGACCTCGATCCGGCCGAGCTGGGTCATGCCCAGGTTGCCGCCCTCGCCGACGACGGCGACCCGCAGGTCCTTGCCGTCGACACGGATGGTGTCATTGGCCTTGTCGCCGACGTCGGCGTTGGACTCGCTCGACGCCTTGACGTACGTGCCGATGCCGCCGTTCCACAGGAGGTCCACCGGCGCCTTGAGGATCGCCTTCATCAGGTCCGCCGGAGTCATCTTGGTGACGCCGGAGTCGAGGCCGAGGGCCTCGCGGATCCGGTCGTTGACCGGGATGGACTTGGCGGTGCGCGGGAACACGCCGCCGCCGGCCGACAGCAGGTCGGTGTTGTAGTCCTCCCAGGAGCTGCGCGGCAGCTCGAACAGGCGGCGGCGCTCGGCGTGGCCGACGGCCGCGTCCGGGGTGGGGTCGATGAAGATGTGCCGGTGGTCGAAGGCGGCGACCAGCCGGATGTGCTCGCTCAGCAGCATGCCGTTGCCGAACACGTCACCGGACATGTCGCCGATGCCGACGACCGTGAAGTCCTGGGTCTGGGTGTCCACGCCCAGCTCCCGGAAGTGCCGCTTGACGGACTCCCAGGCGCCGCGGGCGGTGATACCCATGCCCTTGTGGTCGTATCCGGCGCTGCCGCCGGAGGCGAAGGCGTCACCGAGCCAGAAGCCGTAGGCCTGGGCGACCTCGTTGGCCGTGTCCGAGAACCTGGCGGTGCCCTTGTCGGCCGCGACGACGAGATACGTGTCGTCCCCGTCGTGCCGGACGACGTCGGCCGGGGGCACGACCTCGCCGGCCACCATGTTGTCGGTGATGTCGAGCAGCGCCGAGATGAACGTCTTGTACGCGGCGACGCCCTCGGCCATCCAGGCGTCGCGGTCCACGGACGGGTCCGGCAGCTGCTTGGCGACGAAGCCGCCCTTGGCGCCGACCGGCACGATGACGGTGTTCTTCACCATCTGCGCCTTGACCAGGCCGAGGATCTCGGTACGGAAGTCCTCCCGGCGGTCCGACCAGCGCAGGCCGCCGCGCGCGACCTTGCCGAACCGCAGGTGCACGCCCTCGACCCGCGGCGAGTACACCCAGATCTCGAACGCCGGGCGGGGCGCCGGCAGGTCGGGCATGGCCTGCGGGTCGAACTTCATGGAGACGTAGTCGTGCGGGCGGCCGCCGCTCGCCTCCTGGAAGAAGTTGGTGCGCAGCGTCGCCTTGATCACCGTGAGGAAGGAGCGCAGGATGCGGTCCTCGTCGAGCGAGGCGACTTCGTCGAGGGCGGCGTCGACCTCCTCCAGCAGGGCGTCCACCAGCTCGAAGCCGGCGCCCTGCCGCTCCGGCGACATCCGCGCCTCGAACAGGGAGACGAGCAGCCGGGTGGTGTGGACGTTGTTGCGGAGGGTGTCCTCCATGTAGTCCTGGCTGAAGGTGGAGCCCGCCTGACGCAGGTACTTGGCGTAGGCGCGCAGCACCACCGCCTGACGCCAGGTCAGCCCGGCGCTCAGCACCAGGGCGTTGAAACCGTCGTTCTCCGCCTTGCCGGTCCAGGTCGCCGCGAAGGCCTCCTGGAACCGCTCACGGGCGTCGTCCCCGAGGTGGTCGGCGCCGCCCGCGGCCTTGGGCAGCCGCAGTCCGAAGTCGTAGACCCAGGCCACGCTGCGGTCGTCGCGGCGCAGCTCGTAGGGCCGCTCGTCGACGACCTCGACGCCGAGCCGCTGGAGCACGGGCAGCACGGCCGAGAGGGAGACGGCCTCGCCCTTGCGGTAGATCTTGAAGCGGCGCACCTCGGGGGCCGCGCCCACCGGCTCGTACAGGCTGAGCTCGAAGTTCTTCTCGTCGTCGAGCTGTTCGAGCCGGACCAGGTCCGCGACGGCGGCGCGCGGGGTGTGGTCGGCCTTGTACCCCTCGGTGAAGGCGTTCGCGTAGCGGCGCAGCAGTTCGGCGGCCCGCTCCTCGCCCAGTTCGGCGGTGAGGGCCTCGCCGAAGCCGTCGGCCCAGGAACGGGCGGCCTCGACCAGCCGGGCCTCGATGCGCTCCCGGTCGTGGTCGGACAGCTGCGGCAGCTCGGTGCCCTGCGGGACGCGGACCACGAAGTGCAGCCGGGAGAGGATCGACTCCGTGTTCCAGGCGGTGAAGTCGACGCTGATGCCGCCGAGCTCCTCCTTGAGGATGTCGATGATCCTCAGCCGCACACCGGTGGTGTACCGGTCGCGGGGAAGGTAGACGAGGGCGGAGTAGTAACGCCCGTACTCGTCCTGGCGCAGGTAGAGCCGCAGGCGGCGGCGCTCCTGGAGGTAGAGCACCGAGGTGGCGATGGCCCGGAGCTCGTCGGTCGGGGTCTGGAAGAGCTCGTCGCGCGGGTAGGTCTCCAGGATCTGCAGCAGGTCGCGTCCGTCGTGGCTGTTCGGCGAGAAGCCGGCACGCTCGAGGACCTCCTCGACCTTGCGGCGGATCACCGGGACCCGGCGGACGGACTCGGTGTAGGCGGCCGAGGAGAACAGGCCGAGGAAACGGCGCTCGCCGACGACGTTGCCGTCCGCGTCGAACTTCTTGACGCCGATGTAGTCCAGGTACGACGGCCGGTGCACGGTGGCCCGGCTGTTGGCCTTGGTCAGGACGAGCAGCTTGTGCTCGCGCGCCTTGGCGCGGGCGTCGGCGGGCAGCCGCTCGAAGGACGGGCTGACCGGGTGGTCCTCGTCGGTGGCGTGGTGCGGGTCGGAGCGCAGTATGCCGAGACCGGTGCCGGGAACGGCGGCCAGCGAGTCGTCGTCGCGCAGCTGGTACTCGCGGTAGCCGAGGAAGGTGAAGTGGTCGTCGGCGAGCCAGCGCAGCAGCTCCCGGGCCTCCTCGACCTGCGGGCCCGGCACGTCCCCGGGGACGGGTTCGTCGGGCAGGCCCTCGGCCAGCAGGGTCGCCGCCTGCCGCATCTTGCCCCAGTCCTCGACGGCCTCGCGGACGTCGGACAGGACGCGCAGCAGGTCGACGGTGATCTGCTTGAGGTCGCCGCGGTCGCTCTCGCGGTCGCTCTCGACGTGGATCCAGGACTCGACGTGGGCGTCGTGCGGGAGTTCGCCCCCGGCGGGTGCGGCGGACACCTCGATCAGCTTGCCGGTGAGGTCGCGGCGCACCACCACCTGCGGGTGGATGACGACGTGGATGCCGCGGCCCTGCCGGGTCAGCTCATTGGTGACGGAGTCCACGAGGAAGGGCATGTCGTCGGTGACCACCTCGACGACGGAGTGGCTGCACGTCCAGCCGTTCTCCTCGACGGTCGGGGTGTGGACCCGGACGTTGGCCGTGCCCTGGGGACGGTTCTCGGCCAGCCGGAGGTGCGAGAAGGCGGCTCCGAAGACGTCGACCGGGTCGCGGCCGACAAGGTCCTCCGGGGCGGTGTGCAGGTAGTAGCGCTGGAGGAACGCGAGCACGGTGTCCCGGTCGGGCATGCCCTTTTCCGTCGTCCCGGTCGGCAGTTTCCCCCCGGCCGGGCTGTTCTCAGCTACCCGGGCGGCCTTTTCGAGCAGCTCGGCCTTTGCTTCGTCCAGCTTGGTCTGCATTGTCCTCTGGCTCCTGTCGCGCGCCATTGCGTGACGTAGAAGGAAGTACGGTCTCTGCGCCCGCGGTGCGGTGGTACGACGCGGGATGTCCGCTCCGTACCGACGCTATGCCGCAGGATGAGACGAGCGGGGGCTTCTCTGCCCATTTCGGCGCGCCCGACGGGTGTGACGCTGCTCTCCGCGACATCCGTACCCGGGGGATGCGGCGCGCCTCGGGGACCCTCCGGGTCCCGTCCCGCCCGCGAGGACCAGCGAGCGCCGCCCGGTCACGGATGTCGTCCGTGCTCTCCGGGCGCACAACGGGGACGACAAGGCCCCCGCGAGCTATCGCGCTGATCACGCCACCCAGGCTATCCCCCCTCGCGGGGGGCCCGTCATGAGCCGTATGTGTACAAAACATGGGGTGGAACTTTGACGTTCTGCACAGTGCGCGCCCGGCGACACCCGGTCGCCTGCCGTCCGTTTCCCGCCCGCCACCCGCCGTCCGCCCTTCGCCGTGACGTCCGGCGCCCGGCTCAGGCCGCCAGGCGTTCCGCTTCCTCGACGGCCTCCGCCAGCGTGTCCACCACCGGCACCCCCACCGCTTCGAGGCTGGCTCTGCTGTGCGAGCCGCCGGTGTAGAGCACGGCTCCCGCTCCCACGTGCCGCGCGGCCAGCGCGTCGTCGGCGGCGTCCCCGATCACCACCGTGCGGGCCGGGTCCACACCGGTCAGCGCGCCGAGGTGCCGCACCATGTGCTCCGACTTGCCGCCGCCGGACGGGCCGGTCCGCCCGTCGACGCGCAGGAAGTGGGACTCGATGCCGAAGCCCCGGACCAGGGGCACGAGGTCCTCGTGCCCGTACATGCTGAGGATCGACTGGCTGCGCCCCGCCGACGACCATCCGGCCAGCAGCTCCGCCACCCCCTCGGCGAGCGCGCACCGCACCCGGTGCTCGGTGTAGTACCGGTGGAAGGTCGCGTCCATCAGCTCCCACTCGGCCTCGGTGGGCAGCCGTCCCATCAGCCGCTCGTAGAACTTCGGCACCGGCACGCAGTACAGCTCCCGGTACCTCTCCAGCGTGAGCGGCTCCAGGCCGAGCTCGGCGAAGGCGGCGTTCGTCGCCCCGATGACCGCGTCGACGTCGTGGAACAGCGTGCCGTTCCAGTCCCAGACGATGTGCGCGTCCCTGTGCATCCCCATGGGGAAAAAGTACCCGCCGCCACTGACAACCGGGAGACCACCAGGTCGGCGCCGCACCCGGCGGCCGGAACGCGACGCCGTCACCGGTCCTCTCCCCGCTCCGGCCCGGTCCGGACGGAAGGCCTCAGACCGCCGGCCCCAGCAGGTTCGGGATCTCCTGTGTGGCGTACCACAGCAGTTCGTGGTCCTCCGCGCCGTCCACGACGGACTGCGCGCCGTCGTCCCCGCCGTCCGCCGCGGGCAGCGCCTGCGCGGCCGACGCCACGTCCGGCTCCGCGTCCGCCGCGTCCACGTGCACCGCCGCCGCCCGGTCCAGCGGTACGGGCCCGTCGACCCACAGCGCCCCGGGACCAGCCGGATCGGCCGAGACCGCCCCGTCGGGCACGTCCACGGCGACCACGACCCGGCGCCGCGGGGCACCGGCGTCCGCGGCCAGCAGCCGCAGCGCGGCCAGCGCGGCGAAGCCCAGCGCCACGTACTCCTGGTCCTCGGCGTACTCGGAGGGATACCACTCGCGCAACGCGGGCGTCACACCGTAGGCGGGGAACCGCCCCTCGCCCAGTTCTCCCGTCCGGTACGCCTCGGCGAGACCGGAGAGGGTCAGGGGGACGTAGACGCGCATGTCGGCAGCTTTGACGCGCATGGGGGCAGCTTTCGTGGTCGGAGGTCCACCAGGGATCGCGGGACACCTCTGGGGGGCGGCCGCATCCGGCCGGGTGAGCCTTCAGGGTACGTGCGGCGTCCCCCATCGGGTTCCTGCCCACCCCCTCGGCGGTGTCCACCCCGTGCCCGGGATTCACCCGGCCCGCCCGCCCACGGACTGGGGCGACCGGCCGTCATTCACTCGGATAAGTGAATCCTCCCGCTGCCCCGGCACGGCTCACGGCGCCTTGCCGTCGCCCTCCGCCGCCCCGTACAAGATCCCCAACCACGAAGTTACCGCCTGGTATCACCCCGGTCCCCCGGTCGGCGGTGACGCCCGGCCCGTCGAACGGGGTCCCATGAACAAGGTCATGACCAGGGCTCAGCACCGCGCCGGTACGCGTCCTCCCGGCCGCCGCGACACGCGCCGCCCGACCGGCACCACCCCTCCTCCCCGCATCCCTTCGGGTGGCGCCGTCCCCGCCCCGTCCCCCGGCGAGGGCCGCCCCTCTCCCTCGCCCGGCGCCGCCTCCACCCGTCCCGCCGACAGCCGCCCGCCGTCCTTCACCGCGACGGCCCCGGCGGCGCCCGGACGCCCTCGTCCCCTGCCGCTGTCCACCGGCCCCGCGCGGGAAGCCTCCGTACGCGCCGCGAGGGCCGTCCCGGCCCGGGCCCAGCGTCCCGCCGCACCCCGGCCGCCGCACCTCACCGCCGTCCTCGCGTCGCCGGCCGTCCCCGCGTCGCCCATCCGTCCCGCACCTGCTCCGGCCGTCCCCCGGGTGCCCGCTCAGACACCTCGCCGGCCCGTTCCACAGCCCCGCCCCACCGACCACTTCGCCGAGCTGCTCCTCGCCGTCCTGAGCGGTCAGCGGCCCGTCCACTCCATGCTCCGGCACACCGCGGGCCGCGCCTACGACGAGCTGGCGGACCTCGCCGAGCGCGGTCCGCTGCGCACCCGCGGTACCCGTCCGGTCGTGCGCGACATCGGCTACTACGTCCCCCGCGAGGGCGCCCTCGAGGTGTTCGCCCGGATCGGCGCGGGCGACCGGCTGCGGGCCATGGCCTTCCGTCTGGAACAGGGCCACGACCTGCGCTGGCGCTGCACCGCCGTGGAACTGGGCGGCCCCCGCCCGCCCCGTCCGCACGACCGCTGAGCCCAGCGCCCCACCGCCAGGCGCGCCCCACCGCCGGGCGCACCCCGGCACCGGGCCCGTACGCCCCCGTCAGGTCCCGTACGACGCCCGAGGGCCGGGCACCCCTGGGGTGCCCGGCCCTCGGCCCGTCTCCGCCGGCAGCTCACCGCTCCCGGCGGAGCCGCGGTCACTACTTCTTGCGGCGGCGTCCGCCCCGCGCCTGCTTGCGGCGCTCGGCGCGCGTGAGGCCGTCGGCCTCGGAGCGCACCGGCTCGTCATCGGCGAACTCGCCCTCGACGGTGCCGCCCTCGCCGTCCACCGTCGGCGCGGAGAAGTGCAGGTTCCGCCGCTGCGGGGCGTCGAGCCCCTTGGCGCGGATCTCCGGCCGGGCACCCGCCTGCGCGGGCACCGCGTCCTGCTTCTCCAGGTCGGCCACCGGCTTGACGTCCTCGACCGGGACCTCCTCGACCTGCTGCTCGACCTGGACCTCCAGGTTGAACAGGTAGCCGACGGACTCCTCCTTGATGCCGTCCATCATCGCGGTGAACATGTCGAAGCCCTCGCGCTGGTACTCGACCAGGGGGTCCTTCTGCGCCATCGCGCGCAGGCCGATGCCCTCCTGGAGGTAGTCCATCTCGTAGAGGTGCTCGCGCCACTTGCGGTCCAGGACCGACAGCACGACGCGGCGCTCCAGCTCACGCATGATCTCCGAGCCGAGCTGCGCCTCACGCTGCTCGTACTGCTCGCGGATGTCGTCCTTGATGGTGTCGCCGATGTACTCGGCCGTCAGCCCGGCCCGGTCGCCGGCCTCCTCCTCGAGCTCCTCGACGGTGATCCTGGTGGGGTAGAGCTGCTTGAAGGCGCCCCACAGCCGGTCCAGGTCCCAGTCCTCGGGGAAGCCCTCGGCCGTCTCCGCCTGGACGTAGGCGTCGATGGTGTCGTCCATGAAGTGGTGGATCTGCTCCTGCAGGTCCTCGCCCTCCAGGACGCGGCGCCGCTCGCCGTAGATGACCTCGCGCTGGCGGTTGAGGACCTCGTCGTACTTCAGGACGTTCTTACGGGTCTCGAAGTTCTGCGTCTCGACCTGCGACTGGGCCGACGCGATCGCGCGCGTGACCATCTTGTTCTCGATCGGCACGTCGTCCGGGACGTTCGCCATGGACATCACGCGCTCGACCATCTGGGCCTTGAACAGGCGCATCAGGTCGTCGCCGAGCGACAGGTAGAAGCGGGACTCGCCGGGGTCGCCCTGACGGCCGGAACGGCCGCGCAGCTGGTTGTCGATCCGCCGCGACTCGTGCCGCTCGGTGCCGAGCACGTAGAGCCCGCCGAGCCGCTCGACCTCGTCCTTCTCGGCCTTGACCGCGTCCTCGGCCCGCGTGAGCGCCTCCGGCAGGGCGTGCGCCCACTCCTCGATGTGCTCCTCGGGGTCGAGGCCGCGCTGGCGCAGCTCCGCCTCGGCGAGGTCCTCGGGGTTGCCGCCCAGCTTGATGTCCGTACCACGGCCGGCCATGTTGGTGGCCACGGTGACGGCGCCCCTGCGGCCGGCCTGGGCGACGATCGTCGCCTCACGGTCGTGGTGCTTGGCGTTCAGCACCTCGTGCTGGATGCCGCGCTTGCTGAGCTGCTGCGAGAGGTACTCGGACTTCTCCACCGAGGTGGTGCCGACCAGGATCGGCTGACCCTTGCCGTGCTTCTCCTCGATGTCGTCGACGACGGCCTCGAACTTGGCGACCTCGGTGCGGTAGATCAGGTCCGCCTGGTCCTTGCGGATCATGTCCCGGTTGGTCGGGATGGGCACCACGCCGAGCTTGTAGATCTGGTGGAACTCGGCGGCCTCGGTCATCGCCGTACCGGTCATGCCGGACAGGCCGGGCTGTTCCTTGCCCTCGTGGTCGCTGCGCTTGTAGAGGCGGAAGAAGTTCTGGAGGGTGATGGTGGCGAGCGTCTGGTTCTCGTCCTTGATCGGCACCGCCTCCTTCGCCTCGATCGCCTGGTGCATGCCCTCGTTGTAGCGGCGGCCCGCGAGGATACGGCCGGTGTGCTCGTCGACGATCATGACCTCGTCGTCGATGAGCACGTAGTCCTTGTCGCGCTTGAAGAGCTCCTTCGCCTTGATGGCGTTGTTCAGGTAGCCCACCAGCGGGGTGTTGACCGACTCGTAGAGGTTGTCGATGCCCAGCCAGTCCTCGACCTTGGCGACTCCGGACTCGTGGATGGCGACCGTGCGCTTCTTCTCGTCGACCTCGTAGTCGCCGGTCTCCTCGATGCCCTTGAGGGGGTTGCCGGGCTCGCCGCGCTTGAGGCGCTTGACCAGCTTGGCGAAGTCCCCGTACCACTTGGTGGCCTGGTCGGCCGGGCCGGAGATGATCAACGGCGTACGGGCCTCGTCGATGAGGATCGAGTCGACCTCGTCGACGATGGCGAAGTTGTGACCGCGCTGGACCAGCTCGTCCTTGGACCACGCCATGTTGTCGCGCAGGTAGTCGAAGCCGAACTCGTTGTTCGTGCCGTAGGTGATGTCGTAGCCGTACTGCTCGCGGCGCTGGGCCGGCGTCATGTTGGCCAGGATGCAGCCGACGTCCAGGCCGAGGAACTTGTGGACGCGGCCCATCATCTCGGAGTCGCGCTCGGCCAGGTAGTCGTTGACGGTGATGATGTGGACGCCCTTGCCGGAGAGCGCGTTGAGGTACGCGGGCAGGGTGCCGACGAGGGTCTTGCCCTCACCGGTCTTCATCTCGGCCACGTACCCCATGTGCAGGGCGGCACCGCCCATGATCTGCACGTCGTAGTGCCGCTGGCCCAGGACGCGCTTGGCGGCCTCACGGACGGTGGCGAAGGCCTCGGGGAGCAGGTCGTCCAGGCTCTCGCCGTCGGCGTACCGCTGCTTGTACTCGTCGGTGAGGGCCCGCAGCTCGGCGTCGGAGAGGTCGACGAAGTCCTCTTCGATGGAGTTGACCTGGCCCGCGATGCGGTGCAGCTTGCGCAGGATCTTGCCTTCGCCTGCACGCATGATCTTGGAGAGGACGGACACGGGGGGTGGTCTCCTTGCCGGTCGGGCCTGGGACGGTCGGTTTCCATTTCATTGCTGAGCAACGGCCATCGTATGCGAGGACCCCACCACGCCGGGAGGCCTGCCGTGACCGTGACCGCGCACAGCGTCATATCTGTTTCACGGCCGCTTTCGAAGGAACAACGTCCATACCCTCCGGATGGTGCCGCCCCGCCCGTCGAACAACGCGAAGAGTGACTCTTTCCTCACGTACGGCAAAGAGTTGGCGCCGCCCTCTCCTCCGTGAGCAGAATCGGCCGATGGACCCCGTCACCCTCACCACCGGCCGTCTTCTGCTGCGCACGGTCGGCCCCCAGGACGCCGACGCCGTGTACGCCGCCTGCCAGGACTCCGACATCCAGCGCTGGACCACGGTCCCCTCCCCGTACCTTCCCGAGCACGCGCGGGGCTTCACGGAACAGATGGTCCCGGACGGCTGGGCGAGCGGCTCGATGTTCACCTTCGGCGTCTTCCTCCCCTCCGGGGAGCTCACCGGCATGCTCGGCATCACCATGCGGTCCCTGGGAGTGGGGGAGATCGGCTACTGGGGCGTCAAGGAGCACCGCGGGCACGGCTACATCACCGAGGCCGCGCTCGCCGTGTCGCGCTGGGCCTTCACGAAGATGTCCGTCGACCGCGTGGAATGGCGCGCCGAGGTCGGCAACCGGGCCTCCCGCGCGGTGGCGGAACGGGCGGGCTTCGTCCTCGAGGGCACCCTGCGCTCCTCCCTCAACAACAAGGGGGTACTGCGCGACTGCTGGATCGGCTCCCTGCTCCCGTCCGACCTGGGCCTCGCATCGACGGCCCCCTACCTGCCCGCCAAGGAGTGACGCCCTCCGGACCCGGTCCGACCTCCGGATCACTCCGGCCCGGCCTTTGAGCCGCTCCGGCCCGGCCTTTGAGCCGCTCCGGCCCGGCCTCCGGGTCGCTCCGGCCCGGCCTTCAGGTCCCCGGGTCAGGCCTTCAGGTCGCTCCGGTCCGGCCTTCAGGTCCCCGGGTCAGGCCTTCAGGTCGCTCCGGTCCGGCCTTCGGGTCCCTGGGTCCGGCCTCCGGGCCGGTCTGCGGGCCTCCCTGGTCCGATCCCTGGACGATCTCCGGTCCGGATCAGGAGCGGCAAGCGGGCAGGACGCTGCCCTGATCGTCCCCGGGCCGCGGTGCCCGCCCAGGGTCCGATGGCCCGTCAGGCGGATCGTGCCGGAGCCCCTGTCCGGACAAGCACCCCCGCCCGCCTCCGGCCTTGATCCGCCGGGCAGGCCCCAGCCCGCCGCCCGGCCGTTGTCAGTGCCGCCCTCTATCGTGCGGACGTATGACGACCCTCCCTCGTCCGTCCACGGACCTCTCGGCAGCCGAGGCCCGCCGCATCGCCCTGCGCGCCCAGGGCTTCCTGGGCGCCCCCGACCGCCGCTCCGGTGTCCGGGGGGTCCTGCGTCACCTGGGTGCGGTGCAGCTCGACACCATCTCCGTCCTCGCCCGCTCCCACGAGCTGATCCCCTACGCCCGTCTCGGGGCCGTCGGCCGGGCGGCGGTCGAGGACACGTACTGGAAGTCCGGGGCCGAGCCGCCGCGCGCGTTCGAGTACTGGTCGCACGCGGCCTGCCTGCTGCCGATCGAGGAATGGCCGCACTTCGCCTTCCGCCGCCGCGCCTACCGCGCCCGCCCCCACTGGAACCACGAACTGCCCGACGGCGCCTACGACCAGGTCGTCAAGCAGCTCCGCGCCCAGGGCCCGCTCACGGCGACCGACCTGGGCGGCGCGAAGCGCACCAGCGAGTGGTGGGACTGGTCCGGCGCCAAGGTCGCCGTCGAGCGGGCCCTGATGTACGGCGAGGTGGTGTGCGTCGAGCGCCGCGGCTGGAAGCGGGTCTACGACCTCGCCGAGCGCGCGATCCCGAAGTCCCTGCTGCACGACGAGCTGGACGACGCCGAGTGCCTGCGCCGACTGGTCCGCCTGGCCGGCAGGTCACTCGGCGTCGGCACCCGCGCGGACCTCGCCGACTACCACCGGCTCAAGGGGGAGCAGGTCGACGCGGTGATCGCCGACTCGGGCCTGGTGCCGGTCGCGGTCGAAGGCTGGTCCAAGCCGGCCTGGGCCGATCCGGAGGCCCTCGCCACGCCCCCGCGCGGACGCCACCGTACGACGCTGCTGTCCCCGTTCGACTCCCTGGTCTGGGAACGGGCGCGCACCGAGCGGATCTTCGGCTTCACCCACCGGCTGGAGGCCTACGTGCCGAAGCCGAAGCGGGTGCACGGCTACTTCGCGATGCCCGTGCTCGCCGGGGGCCGGCTCGTCGGCCGCGTCGACCCGGCCCGCGAGGGCCGCACCCTGGTGGCGAAGCAGATCACGCTGGACGGCCCCCAGGCGGTCCCCGCCGTCGCACAGGCCCTGATCGAGGCGGCGGGCTGGGTGGACTGCACGGACGTCCGCGTGGAGCGGGTCGACGCGCCGGAGTTGCGCGAGCCGCTCACCGCGGAGCTGTCCCGCGCCTTCGCCTGACACCGCTCAGCGGATCTCGAGGATCTTCTCCCGCATCGCGTAGACCACCGCCTCCATCCTGGAGTGCAGCTGCAGCTTCTCCAGGATGTTGCGCACATGGTTCTTCACGGTGTTCTCGGAGATGAACAGCTCCTTGGCGATGTCCCGGTTGTTCATCCCCGTGGCGACGAGCTTGAGCACTTCGAGTTCACGGTCCGTCAGCCGGGGCGCGGGCACCAGCCGGCGCTCGTCGGTGCGCTGGATCATCGACTTGAACTCGGTGAGCAGCTTCGACGCCATGGACGGGCTGATCTGCGACTGCCCGTCGGCCACTGCCCGGATGGCGGTGGCCACCTCGTCCGTGGAGATCTCCTTGAGGAGGTAACCGGTCGCGCCCGCCTTGATGGCGTCGTAGAGGTCGGCCTCCTCGTCGCTGATCGTCAGCATGATGATCTTCGCACTGGGGGCCACCTCCTTGATGGAGGTGCACGCCTCGATACCGCCCCGCTTGGGCATCCGCACATCCATCAGGACGATGTCCGGCAGCAGGTCGGCGGCCTTCTCCACCGCTTCCGCGCCGTCCCCCGCCTCGCCGACGACCTGGATGTCCTCCTCGGCCGCGAGCACGATCTCCAGACCGCGACGGAACAGCGCGTGGTCGTCCACCACGAGGACTCTGATCGGCTCCCGGTCCGCCTCCTTCGCCGGCTCCCCGTACCGGGAGCCCGCGTCCGGCCCCATGCCGGTGCCGCCGCCGTCGGAGTCCCCTCCACGCATCGGTCCGAAGCTGTCCGCCATCGTTCCTCCCCCTGAAGGCTGTGGCCTGTGGTCCTGAGCCATCGCCAACCCAAGGCAACGGCCCACCGTTTGGGCCGTTGCCGCCATGATTCCATGCCCGGACGGCACCGGGGTGACAGCTCGGTGTGCGAAGTGGTCGCACACCGGTGCCCCTGGGGGCGCACATGCGCGCACCAGGGGCACCGGTCCAGCTGTGACTCGGCTCGGTCAGCCGCCGAGCGTCCCGCCCGCCTCGGGAGCATGCGGCTGCGTGACCATGGTGTCCGTGCTGAGGTGGATCACGCCGTAGTCGTAGGCGTGCCGTCGGTAGACGACACTGGGTTCCTTGGTCTCGGAATCGACGAACAGATAGAAGTCGTGCCCGACCAGCTCCATCTCGTAGAGCGCCTGGTCCAGGGTCATGGGGGCTGCCACGTGGGTCTTCTCGCGGACGATGAGGGGCCCCTCGCCCTGCACCTCCAGCGAACCGATCTTCTTGGTGGGGACGGCCTCCGACGTCTCGTCGGCGGCCAGTGCCCCCGTCCCGTTGAGTGTCGCCGCGTCGGGGACGTGGGCGGGGACCTCCGCTGCCGAGATCCTGCGCGCTCCGCGCCGTGAGTAACGCTTGTCGTGCTGCTTGCGCAGCCGGGCGTCCAGCTTCTCCGCTGCCAGGTCGAGCGCCGCGTACGGGTCGCCCGCCGCTGCCTCCGCCCGGATCACCGGACCGCGGGAATGGAGCGTGATCTCCACTCGGGCACTGCGGTCGGCCTGTCGGGGGTTGGGCTCCTTGGACACCTCGACGTCGAGGCTGATCACCTTGCCGTCGAGCTTCTGGATCTTCTCCAGCTTCAGCTTCTCGGCCACGTGCTTCCGGAACCGCTCGGGCACCTCGGTCTTGCGGCCCTTGACGACGATGTCCACGCAGAACTCCGTTCCCGGATCACTCCGCCTCGCTGCGGAGCGTCTCCCTTTTGCACCAGGATCCGGTCAGCACCGGAACCTCGGACTCGGCGACTTCCGCCTCCTCCCCCATGGGCGAGATCTCCAGTCCACCGGCCCGGGTGATTATGAAAAACCCGCAGCACGGCATTCCGATTCGAGAGGTGTGGCCTGCGGCTTTCCCTCACGACCGAACATATCTCGCCCGGACGGATGTCGTCACCCTCTCCTACCGCATACCTCCGTTCAGGTGAATTAATGCTCTCACTACCTGCAACGATGCAAGTTCCCCGTCAGTTCCGGTTTATTTCGAAAGAATCCGGTGAAGCCGCAACAATCGCAGCGCACTTGACGTCAATGGGCCGGTCGGCCCTGTCCGTACCCGACGTACCCACTGACCGCCCGGACCGCCGACCCGCCCTCACGTGAGCCGGTCCGTTTCGTTGTTCCCCTCTCCTTTCCCACCTTCCACCTCTGTACACGAACGCGGGCGCCGAAATACTCGAATCGGCCCCGGGATCCGCTTGTACCCGCACCTGTGCGCCCACTCCCGTACGCACCTCCGCACGCGTTCGCATGCACGCTCGCGTACGCGTCCCGGTGGAGACCGGGTGATCCACCGCGTCCGGGGCCCGCATCACGGTCCGCACCGCCCGCGCGGCCTCCGCCAGCGACGCCCCGGTGGTCATCAGGTCGTCCACGAGGACGACCTGCCCACCGCGCAACAGCCGGCCGCAGCCCGGCGCCACCGCCAGCGCGCCGGCGAGATTGGCCAGCCGCTGCCGGGCGTCGAGTCCCGACTGGTCGGCCACTCCGCGCCGCTGCCGCAGCGCGGGAAGCACTGAAGCGGGTACCCCCTGCCGCCGCAGCACACCCGCCGCCGCCCGGGCGATCCGCAGGGCCGGGTCATGGCCACGGGCCCGCACGGCCCGTGGCGCGGACGGCACGGGCACCAGCAGCACCGTGCCGTGCTCGCCGTGGTCCGGCCCCGCCGGCCCGCCCGGGCCCGGCCTCGTCACCTCCCGCAGCCCCGCGCGCACCGCTCCCGCCAGGGCTTCGCCCAGCGGCCGGGTCAGGGCCAGCGCACCGCGTTCCTTGTGGGCCAGCAGCGCGGCGCGCACCTCGTCCGTGTACCGGGCCGCGGCGTGCGTCACCGGCAGTCCGGCCGGCTCCGGCTCGGGCCGCACCCGGCGAGGCGCGGCACCGCTCAGCGCCGTACGGCACCGGGTGCACAGCACCGCACGGGGCCTGCCGCATCCGCCGCACTCGGCAGGAAGCACCAGGTCGGAAAGGTCCTGCCACCAACCCCGCATGACCCCACTGTGCCAAGGCCCACCGCACCCGGCCACCCCTGTGGAAAACTCCACCGGCCCCGCCCGGCGCGCCCGGCTCTCGGCCGGTGACTTCGGCCCCGCCCGGCGCGCCCGGCTCTCGGCCGGTGAGCGCTCACCCCGGATAGACCGGCGCGATCCCTTCCGTCACCTTCTGCCACTGGGCTCCCGAGGGCAGCCGGACGATCCCGTCCACCGAGTGCGCCACCAGCGGCATCTGTTCGTCGGCGGACGCGGTGACCGCCTCGACTCCGGTCAGGGCGGCGGGCTGCGGGACCTCCGGTACGGAGCCGTCGACCTCGACGTACCGCATCTGCTCCACCCCTCCCTCCTCGCGCCCGACCACGACGAGCCGGCTGTCGCCGGTCCACGACATGGCGGTGACCTTCTCCAACTCGGGCGTCGCGGGCCGCATCTGCAGCACGGTGACGGTGGGCCGCGCGCCGGTCTTCTCGGCCGGCCCGGCCGGTCCCTCCTGGCCGTTCGTCCCGCTCCGCTCGATCCGTCCGATCATCAGCGAGCGCCGGTCGCCCTTCGCCACGACGAGCGCGATCCTGACCCCGTCGGCGGCCACCCGGACCGCCTGGATACGCCCGTCCAGACCTGGAGTGCGCACCTCCAGCGGCTCGCCCTCACCCTCCTCGAGGAGGAACAGCCGCGGATCGGCGGGGTCCCGGTCGGCCACCCACAGGCCGCCCTGCGCGTCCCAGCTGGGCGCGGTCAGCCGGTCGTCCTCGGACTTGCCCCGGCTGCTCAGCACGGGCTCCCCGAGCGAACCGCCCGGCACGATCGATCCGACGTACAGCGACCCCCCGTCGAGCGCGACCCCGGCCGCCATGCGTTCGTCCCGCGAGACGGCCACCGACCGCAGCGAGGTCTCACCCTCGCCGAGCGCTCCGGGCACCGGTTCCGGCTGGGTGGCCTCGTTGTCGGCGGGGATCCGCACCAGCCGGTGCTCCCCGTCGACGAAGTACAGGTAGTCGGGGCTGTTCAACGAACCCCGGTCGGCCACGGTCCCGGTGGCCTCCTGGCTCAGCGAGCACAGCTGCCTCCCGTCGGCCCGCAGCTCGACCTCGTCCACGGCGGGGCTGAGGTTGCGCAGCGTGAACAGCAGCTGGGCGGCCATCTCCTTGCACTGCTTGGTGCCGGTGCCGGCCGCCTTGCCGTTGAGCGGCACGGTCAGCTTGCCGCGGTCGTCCGCCGTCAGCGGTCCGGCGTCCTCGCGCAGCGCCACGCCCTCGGGGAAGCTCGACCTGACGACCGGGTCCAGCCAGGCCGTGGGCCCGCCCAGGAGGGAACGCACCATCTGGGTGGTGGGCTCCACATGGCTGCGGACGTACACCGGGTCGGCGACCGCCATCGGCGGCCCGTCCGCGGCGGCCCTCACGCTGTTCGAGGCGAAGTAGTACTTACTGACGGACATGTAGTTGCGCTGGAAGTCCGACTTCCCCATGACGACGCCCTGCGGCACCCCGTCGATGCGCCACTGCCCGCTCTTCGCGTCCTGCGTGAGATGCACGAGCTTGTCGTACGACCCGGTGGCGGACGCGTACGCCTGCTGCGCGTCCACGGTGGCGACCTTCTCGCCGGTCAGGGTGAAGGAGACCTCGCCGGATTCCTCCCGGCCCGGCGGGTCGGCCTGCGCGCCCGGCCCGTCCGCCAGCACCGTGGTGGACAGCTCGGGTTTCCAGGCCTCGGCCGCCTCGGCGGTCAGATACTGGCGCGCGGTCCTGTAGTCCGGATCGTCGCTCGTCAGCGCCTCGAGGAAGCCCTGCACGATCTGTGTGGGCGGCGCGTCCTCGCTCGGCGGCATCGCGAACACCCGCACCTGCGCGTCCTGCCGGGGCGTGGACTCCACGCCCCGCAGATCCCCGCTGTCGGGCATCGAGGCGCACCCGGCCAGCAGTACGGCACCGCTGGTGGCGTACGCGATCATCCGTGCCGGCGTCCTTCGGCCGCGTCCTGCGCGCTCACCGCCCACGCGAAGCCTCCCCCTGCCTGTCCCCGAGGCCGTCGAGCCCCTCCAGGCCGTCCACATCGTCCAGGCCGTCCAGCTCGTCCAGTTCATCCAGTTCGTCCACGTCACCCGCGTCGGCAGGCGCCGCGTCCCCGGTGGCCGGTCCCGCCGGATTCTCCCGGGGCGGCGCGCCCGCGGCCGGCCGCGACACCACGCGCGCGCCGTTGCCGGGCAGCGCCGTCGGGTCGGCCGTGGGTGTCACGGCGGCCGACAGCGGGCCGAGCGGATCGCGGGCCGCGCGGGCCGAGCCCTCGGTGTCCGCGGACGGTGCGGGCAGGGTGGCCCGCTTCTCGCCGTCCCCGCCGCCCTGCGGCGCACCGGCGTCGTCGAGTCCGCGGTTGCGCCGCGAGTCCCTGGGCTCCAGCGGTATCGGAGAGCCCCGCAGCGGCTCGTCCGCCGTCCGGGGCAGGGTCAGCCGGAACTGCGAGCCGCCGCCCGGCTCGCCCCATGCCTGGAGCCAGCCGCCGTGCAACCGCGCGTCCTCCAGGGCGATGGACAGCCCCAGCCCGGTGCCGCCCGTGGTCCGTGCGCGTGCCGGGTCCGCCCGCCAGAAACGGCTGAAGACCCGGGTCGCCTCACCGGGCTTGAGCCCGACGCCGTAGTCCCGCACCGCGATCGCGACCGCCCCGCCCGCCGCGGCGAGCTTGACGACGACGTCCTTGCCGTCGCCGTGCTCCACGGCGTTGACGACGAGGTTGCGCAGGACGCGCTCCACGCGCCGGGTGTCGGCCTCGGCGACGACGGGCTGCTGGTCGCCGACCACCTTGATCTGCGTGCCCTTGCGCTCGGCGAGCGGCTCGGCCCCGCTGACCACACGCCGTACGACGATCCGCAGGTCGACCGGCTCCGCCTCCAGGGCGGCCGCGCCCGCGTCGAAGCGGCTGATCTCCAGCAGGTCCGAGAGCAGTGACTCGAACCGGTCGATCTGGTCGGCGAGCAGTTCGGCCGACCGGGCGGTCACCGGGTCGAAGTCCTCACGCGCCTCATGGATGACGTCCGCCGCCATCCGTACGGTCGTCAGCGGTGTCCGCAGTTCGTGGGACACGTCCGACACGAACCGGCGCTGCATCCGCGACAGGTCCTCGAGCTGGTTGATCTTCAGCTGGAGGTTCTGCGCCATCTTGTTGAAGGCCTCGCCGAGCCGCGCGATGTCGTCCTCGCCGGTGACCTTCATCCGTTCCTGGAGCCGTCCGGCGGACAGCCGCTCCGCGATCCCGGCCGCCATCCGCACCGGCGTCACGACCTGCCGCACCACGAGCCAGGCGATGGCCCCGAGGAGGACGACGACGAACAGACCGGCGGTCGCCAGCGTGCCCTTGACCAGGCTCAGCGACTTCTCCTCCTGCGTCAGCGGGAAGAGGTAGTACAGCTGGTACGGATCACCGTTGGGGTCGTTGACCTGTTTGCCGATGACCAGACCGGGCTGGGAGTCGGCGCCGTCGCTGTAGACGATCCGCGTGTACCGCTGCGCGGCCCCGGTGCTGTCGTCGATCCGGTCCCGCAGATTGCCGGGCACGCTCGCCGCCGGGTCGACGTGTCCCGAGGCGCGCGGACCGCGCCCGCCGCCGCTCTCGTCGCCCATGGGCAGGGTGACCACGTCGAAGGCCCCCTGGCCGCCGCTGGAGAGCGACTCCACGAGGTCGCTCATCCACTGGATGACGCTCTGCGAGGACCGGCCGTCCACCGCGGACGTGTCCTCGCCGGTGCCGCTCGCGGCCTCGTCGGCCTGCTGCTTGGCCACCGCGAACCCGCCGGTGGCCTGGCTCTGGGACGCCTTCACCTTGGCGTCCAGCAGGCCGTTGCGCACCTGGCCGATGACGACGAAGCCCAGCAGCAGGACCACGCCCAGCGACATCAGCAGCGTGGTGACGACGACCTTGAGCTGGATGTTGCGCCGCCACAGCCGCATGACGGGCAGCAGCGGCCGGCGCACCCAGCGCACGAACAGGCGGATGACCGGGCTGCCCTGGACTCCGCCCTGGAGCAGCCCGCCCTCCCGGGGTCGCCCCCAGCGGGAACGCCCCGAGGAGCGGCCCCGGGACGTCCGGCCGACAGGCCGCTCCGGTCGGTCCCCGGACCGGCCGGAGCCCGAAGCGGCGCTGTCACCGGACATGTCAGCTCGGTCCTGCCTTGTAGCCGACGCCACGGACGGTCACCACGATCTCCGGCTTCTCCGGGTCCTTCTCGACCTTGGAGCGCAGCCGCTGGACATGGACGTTCACCAGCCGGGTGTCGGCCGCGTGGCGGTACCCCCAGACCTGCTCGAGGAGCACCTCGCGCGTGAACACCTGCCAGGGCTTGCGGGCCAGCGCGACCAGCAGGTCGAACTCCAGCGGGGTCAGCGCGATCGACTGCCCCTCCCGCTTCACGGAGTGCCCGGCCACGTCGATCACCAGGTCGCCGATGGCGAGCTGTTCCGGCGCCGGCTCCTCCGACCTGCGCAGCCGCGCCCGGATCCGGGCGACCAGCTCCTTCGGCTTGAACGGCTTGACGATGTAGTCGTCGGCGCCGGACTCCAGGCCGACCACGACATCGACGGTGTCGCTCTTCGCCGTGAGCATCACGATCGGCACCCCGGACTCCGCCCTGATCAGGCGGCACACCTCGATACCGTCCCGGCCCGGCAGCATCAGATCCAGCAGCACCAGATCGGGCTTGGCCTCACGGAAAGCGGCCAGCGCCTTGTCACCGTCGGCTACGAAAGACGGCTCAAAACCTTCACCACGCAGCACAATGCCGAGCATCTCGGCCAGTGCGGTGTCGTCGTCGACGACAAGGACTCGTCCCTTCATAAACGACATCATCCCATTAGCTATTCGTGACCTGGCGTGACCTGGCACACAGTGCGGCCAGGGCCTCTGCCGTCACGGGTGAGACGGCACCTTCCTCCGTGACGATCGCCGTGACCAATTCCGGTGGTGTCACGTCGAACGCCGGGTTGTACGCCTGGGTCCCCAGGGGTGCCACAAGAATCCCGCCTCCCGCTTCGGTTCCGGCCATCGGCACCTGCGGTGCCGTGACCTCGGTCACTTCATGGCCGGGGCGCTGCTCGACCTCGATGGACGCCCCGTCCGGTGTGCGGGGATCGACCGTCGTCACCGGTGCCACCACTATGAACGGCACGTGGTGGTACCGCGCGAGCACGGCGAGCGGATAGCTCCCCACCTTGTTCGCCACCGAACCGTCGGCCGCGATGCGGTCCGCCCCTATCAGTACCGCGTCCACCTCACCCGCCGCGAACAGCGATCCCGCCGCACTGTCGGTGAGCAGCGTGTACGCCATGCCGCTGCGGGCGGCCTCGTATGCCGTCAGGCGAGCACCTTGCAGCAACGGGCGCGTTTCGTCCACCCACAGCCGCCTGAGCCTGCCCGCCCGGTGCGCGGCCAGCGCCACCGCGAACGCCGTGCCCTCACCGCCCGACACCAGCGAACCGGTGTTGCAGTGGGTGAGGATCCGGTGCCCGCCACCGGGCATCAGCTCGTCCAGCAGCGCCAGCCCGTGCCGGGCCATCCGGGCGCTGGCCTCGGCGTCCTCGCGGTGCAGCTGCCGTGCCGCGGCCAGCGCGGCCCCGGCCGCCTCCCGGAGATCGCCACCGCGGGCGAGAGCACCCTGGTGGGCACTCAGGGCCCGGCGCACCCCCACCCCGAGGTTCACCGCGGTGGGCCGGGCACCCTCCAGCGCGGCGGCGGCGTCGTCCACGTCGAAGCCCCGTACGGCGGCGAGGGCGACGCCGTACGCCCCGGCGATGCCCAGCAGTGGCGCACCACGCACGGCGAGCGAGCGGATCGCCTCCACGAGCGCGGGGGCGTCCGTGCAGACGAGCTCCACCTCCTCGGCCGGCAGCCTGGTCTGGTCGAGCAGCACCAGGACGGGCCCTTCCGGTGGTTCCTCCCAGCGGATCACCGGGATGTCGGTCGGCCGCTTGTGATCGCCATTGTGCGCGTACTGATCAGCCATGCGGCCAGTCTGCCTTCTGGAACGTGGACAATTGAAGGCACAGTCCTCACCTCGGCCGGTCCGTCGTCGACCACCCCATGGCACGATGGCAGCGAACCTGCCGCCGCGACCGCGGACGGGCACCGTGAAGGAGCGACGATGAACGACACTCCGGGCTGGGCTTCGCCCGGATCCGCCCCCTCCGAAGGGCAGGGGCCGGGTGCGTCCGGGTCTGCCGAGCCCGCAGAGCGCCCGAACCCCGAGCAGCCCGCCCCGCAGGGGCCGGGCTGGTCGAAGGAACAGCCGCCGAGCCAGTGGTCCGCGCCCACCGGCCGACCCGGCGCAACGGACCCCGGCCGGACTCCCCCACAGCCTCCGCCGGGCTGGGGCGCCCCGCCCCCCGGCGGGCCCGGATACGGCGGGCCCGGGGGACAAGGCGGCTACGGCGGTCCCGGCGGCTACGGGTCCTGGGGAGGAGGCTGGGGCGGTCCCCCGCCCGCGGCCAAGCCCGGTGTGATCCCGCTCCGTCCGCTCGGCGTGGGCGAGATCCTCGACGGCGCGGTCTCCACCATGCGCACCCACTGGCGCACGGTCCTCGGCATCGCGCTGACCGTCGCCGTCCTCACCGAGATCGTCGTCGTCCTCGTCCAGGGGTTCTTCCTGGACAGCCCCAGCTCCGCCGCCCTCAGCGACCCGAGCGCCACCTTCGACGAGCTGACCGCCGCCATGGGCGACTCCCTGATCAACAGCGGGATCGTCTACGTCGTCACCCTGATCGGCACCATCGCCGCCACCGCTCTGCTCACCACCGTCACCAGCCGCGCCGTACTCGGCACGTCGGTCACCGCCGCCGAGGCCTGGCGCGACGCCCGCCCCCAGGTCCTGAGGCTGTTCGGCCTGATCTGCCTGCTGTTGCTCATCACCGTGGCCGTCGTCGCGGTGGGCGCGCTGCCGGGCATCGTCATGGCCGCCACGGTCGGCGGTGCGGGCGCGGTGGTACTCAGCGTCCTGGGCATCCTCGGCGCCGGCATCGTCGCCCTGTGGCTGATGATCCGCTACTCGCTGGCCTCTCCGACGCTGATGCTGGAGAAGCAGGGCGTCCTGAAGGCGATGAGCCGTTCCGCGAAGCTGGTGCGCGGCTCCTGGTGGCGGATCTTCGGCATCCAGCTGCTCGCGATGATCATCGCGGGCTTCGTCGCGTCGATCATCGTCATCCCCTTCACCGTGATCGCCATGACCGTCACCGACGGCGGCGTCACCGGCTTCCTCAACAGCGCCGGCGGCGACATCGGCTGGACGTTCCTCATCATCACCGGGGTCGGCGCGGTCGTCGGCTCCATGATCACGTACCCGATCCAGGCCGGCGTCGCCGTGCTCCTCTACATCGACCAGCGCATCCGCCGCGAGGCCCTCGACCTCGAACTGGGCCGCGCCGCCGGCATCCAGGGCTACGGGCCCGGCGCCGTTCCGGGGAGCTGACGGGGTGCACACCGTGGGGGGAGTGCTCACCGTACTCATATCGGCGCAGACACTGCCCGAAGCCGCCGGCAGCGCAGTCCCGGCGCTGTTGCGCGGTGACGGCGAGCCGCCCGTCACCATCCCGCGTGACCCCGCGCGGGAGGCGGCCCGACGCGAACTGTCCAAGCAGATGTACCACGAGAACGACCCCAGCTGGTTCCAGCGGGCCCTGAACGCCTTCTGGGAATGGGTCAGCAAGCTGTTCGACGCCGCCTCCACCGCGGCGCCCGGCGGTACGCTCGGGCTGATCGTCATCGTCGTCGCCGTGCTCGCCGTCCTGGGGGCCCTGTGGTGGCGCCTGGGGACCCCACGCCGGGGACCGGCCTCCGCTCCCGTGCTGTTCGACGACCGCCCCCGCAGCGCCGCCGAGCACCGCGCGGCCGCCGAGGCGCACGCCGTCCAGGGCCACTGGAACCAGGCCGTCCAGGAACGCATGCGTGCCGTCGTCCGCGCCCTGGAGGAACGCGCTCTGCTCGACCTCCACCCCGGCCGCACCGCCGACGAGGCCGCCGCGGAAGCCGGCCGCGCCCTGCCCGCCCACACCGGCCGGCTGCACACCGCGGCCCGGAACTTCGACGACGTGACATACGGCGGCCGCACCGCGACGGAAGAGTCGTACCGGCAGATCACCGAACTCGACCGCGACCTGGAACGGACCAAACCCCGGCTCGCGAGCACCTCCGCCGGTGACCGGAACCACAGCGACAGCGCCACGGACGACAACGCCCGCCAGGGAGCCGCCGGATGACGACCGAGGTACCGCTCCCCTCCACCTCGGCCTCGCCCACCGCACGCCAGGTGTGGACCCGCGCGCGAGGTGTCGTCCTCGCGCTCGCGCTGCTGGTCGTGGCCGCCGTCGTCATCGCCGTGGTCCGCTCCGGCGCCCAGCACGGCGAACTCGACCCGCGCTCCGCCGACCCCCTCGGCAGCCGCGCGGTCGCCGAACTCCTGGCCGACCGCGGTGTGGACACGCGCGTGGTCACCACCCTGGAAGAGGCGTCGGCCGCCGCGAAACCCGACACGACCCTCCTGGTCGCCGCCCCCGACCTCCTGACGCACCGCCAGCAGTCGCGGCTGCACTCCGCCTTCGCCGACTCCGGCGGCCGCACCGTCCTGGTCTCCTCCGGCAGCGCGTCCGTCGACCGGCTCGCCCCGGGCGTCGTCGCCGACCCGGCCACCAGCTTCGGCTCCACCCTCGACCCGGTCTGCACCCTGCCCGCCGCCCGCAGCGCGGGCACCGCCGACACAGGCGGCATCCGCTACACCACCACCCATCTCGACGCCGACGAGTGCTACCCCAGTGAGCGCCTGGCCACCCTCGTGCGCGTCCCGGCGGCCTCCGGGACCGGCGACACGGTCCTCCTCGGCGCCCCCGACATTCTCCTCAACGACCGCCTCGACGAGCACGGCAATGCCTCGCTCGCCCTCCAGCTCCTCGGCTCCCACCCTCATCTGGTCTGGTACCTCCCCTCCCTCGCCGATGCCTCCGCCGCCGCCGAAGAGGGCGAACGCGGCTTCTTCGACCTGCTCCCCTCCGGCTGGCTCTGGGGCACCGCGCAGCTCTTCGTCGCGGCGGCCCTGGCCGCCCTGTGGCGGGCACGCCGGCTCGGCCCGCTCGTGCCCGAAAGACTCCCCGTCGCGATCCGCGCCTCCGAAACCGTCGAAGGCCGCGCCCGTCTCTACCGCAAGGCGAACGCCCGCGACCGCGCGGCCACCGCTCTCCGCTCCACCACCCGCACGCGCCTCGCCCCCCTCGCAGGCATCCCCGTGTCCCAGGCACACACGCCCGAGACCCTGCTTCCCGCCCTGTCCACCCGCCTCCACGGCGACGGGCAGTCCCTGCACGATCTCCTGTTCGGCCCGCCACCCGGCGACGACGCAGCTCTGACAGCCCTCGCCGACCGACTCGACGCCCTCGAAAGAGAGGTACGCCGTCCATGATGGACCCGACCACTGACAACGCCGCGCACACCGGGGACCCGGCCGCCGCCCGTGCCTCCCTGGAAGCCCTGCGCGCCGAGATCGCCAAAGCCGTGGTCGGCCAGGACCCCGCTGTCACCGGCCTCGCCGTCGCCCTGCTGTGCCGCGGGCACGTCCTCCTCGAAGGCGTCCCCGGTGTCGCCAAGACCCTGCTCGTCCGCACCCTCGCCGCCGCCCTGGACCTCGACACCAAGCGCGTCCAGTTCACCCCCGACCTGATGCCGAGCGACGTCACCGGCTCCCTGGTCTACGACGCCCGCACCTCCGAGTTCTCCTTCCAGCCCGGCCCGGTCTTCACCAACCTCCTCCTCGCGGACGAGATCAACCGCACGCCCCCGAAGACCCAGGCGTCCCTTCTGGAGGCCATGGAGGAGCGCCAGGTCACCGTCGACGGCACCCCCCGCCTCCTCCCCGACCCCTTCCTGGTCGCCGCCACCCAGAACCCCGTGGAGTACGAGGGCACCTACCCCCTCCCCGAAGCCCAGCTCGACCGCTTCCTCCTCAAACTCACGATCCCGCTGCCCTCCCGGCAGGACGAGATCGACGTCCTCACCCGCCACACCGAGGGCTTCAACCCCCAGGACCTGCGCGCCGCCGGCGTACGCCCCGTCGCGACCGCCGCCGACCTGGAAACGGCCCGCGCCGCGGTCGCGAAGACGACGGTCTCCCCCGAGATCACCGCCTACGTCGTCGACATCTGCCGCGCCACGCGCGAGTCGCCGTCCCTCTCCCTCGGCGTCTCCCCCCGAGGAGCCACCGCCCTCCTGTCCACCGCCCGCGCCTGGGCCTGGCTGACGGGACGCGACTACGTCATCCCCGACGACGTGAAGGCTCTCGCCCTCCCCACCCTCCGCCACCGTGTACAGCTCCGGCCGGAGGCCGAGATGGAAGGCGTCACGACCGACTCGGTCATCAACGCGATCCTCACCCACGTCCCCGTCCCCCGCTGATGGCCCTCACCGGACGCGCCGCCCTCCTGGCGGCACTCGGCTCTCTCCCCGTCGGCCTCTGGGAACCGGGCTGGACGGGCCTCCTCGCCGTCAATGCCCCCCTGGCGGTGGCCTGTGCCTGCGACTTCGCCCTGGCCGCCCCCGTGCGCCGGCTCGGCCTCAGCCGCTCCGGCGACACCTCGGTACGCCTGGGCGACACCGCCGACATCACCCTGACGGTCACCAACACGTCCCGTCGCCCGCTCCGGGCCCGTATCCGTGACGCCTGGCCCCCCAGCAGCTGGCAGCCGGGCACCGAGGTGGCGGCCTCCCGGCACCGTCTCACGGTCCCCGCGGGTGAGCGCCGGCGCATCACCACCCGGCTGCGCCCGACCCGCCGGGGCGACCGCCGGGCCGACCGCGTCACCGTCCGGTCCTACGGTCCGCTCGGCCTGTTCGCCCGCCAGGGCGCCCACGTGATCCCCTGGACGGTCCGTGTGCTGCCGCCGTTCACCAGCCGCAAGCACCTGCCGTCCAAGCTGGCCCGCCTGCGCGAACTGGACGGCCGCACCAGCGTCCTCACCCGCGGCGAAGGCACGGAGTTCGACAGCCTGCGCGCGTACGTCCCCGGCGACGACACCCGCTCCATCGACTGGCGTGCCACAGCCCGCCAGTCCGCCGTGGCCGTACGTACGTGGCGCCCCGAGCGCGACCGGCACATCCTGCTGGTCCTCGACACCGGCCGCACCTCCGCGGGCCGGGTCGGCGACGTCCCCCGCCTGGACGCCTCCATGGATGCGGCGCTGCTCCTCGCAGCCCTTGCCTCCCGGGCCGGCGACCGCGTCGACCTCCTCGCCCACGACCGCCGCCTCCGCGCCCTCGTACAGGGCCGCTCGGCAGGGGACGTCCTCCCCTCCCTGGTCAACGCCATGGCCACCCTCGAACCGGAACTCGTCGAGACCGACGCCCGAAGCCTCACGTCCACGGCCCTGCGCACAGCCCCTCGCCGCTCCCTGATCGTCCTGTTCACGACGCTCGACGCGGCGCCCATCGAGGAGGGCCTGCTCCCCGTGCTGGCCCAGCTCACCCAGCGCCACACGGTCCTGCTCGCCTCGGTCGCCGACCCGCACCTGGCCCAGATGTCCAAGGCCCGCGGAAACGCCGACGCAGTGTACGAGGCAGCGGCAGCCGCCCAGGCCCAGACCGAACGCGACCGCACCGCGGACCAGCTCCGCCGCCACGGCGTCACGGTCGTCGAAGCGACCCCGGACAACCTGGCACCGGCCCTGGCGGACGCCTACCTCGCCCTGAAGGCAGCGGGACGCCTCTGAGGAAGAAGGGCAGAAAGAAAAAGAAAGGGGCCCAAGGCCCCTCTAAACGCGGAAAGCCCCGTGCCGAATGGCACGGGGCTTTCCCCTTCTAAGAATTGTTCGGCGGCGTCCTACTCTCCCACAGGGTCCCCCCTGCA
>NZ_JBITSN010000030.1:0-29662 GCF_044540975.1 Streptomyces sp. NPDC085927 | reverse complement strand
TCGCTGCCATTGCTGTCCGTTGCTTGTCCAACCCACTCATGCCAGACCAACGAACCATCAATCGGAAAGCCACGGTTTATTGATCTGCGAGCCCTTAGAGCTTGTAACACGATCATGGTCGGGCCTTCTTGAGGCGTCGATAGCAGATGAGGCTGCAGGCGAGGGAGATGAAGGCGTCGTGGAGTTCGGTGCGGCGTTCCCAGCGGAGGGCGAGGCGTTTGATGTGGTGGAGCAGGGTGAAGGTCTGCTCGACGACGTAGCGGAGCTTGCCCAAACCCTTGATGTTCGGGCGGCCTTTATGGGAGATGACGGGCAGGATCCGCCGGTGACGCAGCTCCTCACGGTTCGGGTTGGAGTCGTAGCCCTTGTCGCCGAGCAGGGCTTCGGGACGGCGGCGTGGCTGGCCGGGGCGTCCCGCGACGGGCGGGATGCCGTCGACCAGGGCAAGGGTCTGGGTGACGTCGTTAACGTTGGCCGCGGTTGTGATGACCTTGAACGGGGTGCCGCGTCCGTCGCAGATCAGGTGGTGTTTGCTGCCCGTTTTCCGCCGGTCGACCGGCGACGGACCGGTGTCGGCGCCCCCTTTTTCGCGCGGATGTGGGAACCGTCTACGCACGCCCGTGACCAGTCGAGTTCGCCGGTCGCGTTCAGCTCGGCGAGCAGGGTCCGGTGCAACCGGTCGAAGATCCCTGCCTTCTGCCACCGTTCCAGGCGGCGCCGGCAGGTCTGTCCGGAGCCGAATCCCAGCTCCGGAGGTAGAAGTTGCCAAGCTATGTCGTTGTGGAGGACGAACAGGGTGCCCTGGAGACAGAGCCGGTCGTCCACCGGCCGCGGCCCCGGCGACCGCTCCGGCCAGGGCGGCGACAACGGCTCGATCAGCGCCCACAACTCATCGTCCACAATCCACGGTCGAGTACCCACATCATCACGAACGACCAAATCAGCACACCGGTCATGACCAACCAGGACATCTCAACAAGATCGTGTTACGAACTCTTAGCCACTTGCTGACCTGGACATCGCCGCGCGAACGCCCTGCCCCACTCAAGTTCATCATCAACAAACTCCTCCTGCGCACCTTGCGCGAATCGAATCGACCGGCGGTAGGGGGTTCTGTCGCCGTAGCGAAGCGGACTCGTACGTCACTTGCGCATCAGTTGCGGCGTTTCGGCCAATCGCGACCAGGCACTGGCCCCGGCAATCCCGGGGCAGCCCGCCCCCGAGCCGTGGAACCAGCCCATTCCCACACGGACTCACTGCGACCGAAACACGTGTGTTCGATATCGCGGCCCTTGTCGTTGAGTCCGATACCGCGACCTTCCCCCGACTCCGAAACACAGGGAGACGTGCAGTTGACCTCGACCACCAGCTCCGTGCCACCACCGCCTCCCGCAGAGATCACGTACTCGGGGCACTACTCCGTCAACCCGCTGGGTGAAGCCAGTTTCCGAAGCCTGTGCGCGCAGCTCCCGTTCGTCCTGGCACGCATCACAGCCATGGCCTGGGCGATCGACCGCCGGGCTGTGCTCCTGCTGCTCGGTTGCCAGCTGGCGACGGGAACGGCAGCCGCCGTACTTCTGACGGCCACGGCCCAGGCCATGGCTCCCGTTCTCGGGGCTGGCGCTGTAGCGGACCGGCTGCGCGAGGCTCTTCCCGCCCTGGCTCTCATCGCGGCGGCGAGCGCCGTCGCCCGGACCTCGGTGGCCGTGGCCCGCTATGCCGAACGGCGCATCACGCCGCGGCTGACGACCGCGACGGACACCGCGCTCGTCGAGGCCGTCTGCCGGGTCGAGGCCGCGGCCTACGCGGGCGACGGGTTCTCCGACCGCCAGGAGGCGGCGGAGATGGGGGTGACGCGTACCCAGGTCATGGTCATGGACGCCCAGCGGTTCATGTCCGCTCTGATCAAGCTGGTCACCGCCGGCATCGTGGTCTCCGTCCTTCACTCGCTGATGCTGCCGCTCCTCCTGCTGGCCGTCGCCCCGGCCGGGATCGGAGCGGTCCTCACCGCTCGGGTCGACTACGAGATCCACTACGCGAACATCGCGGACCGAAACATCCGGGGCATGACCCGCTGGTGGGCGACCACACCGAAGTACGGGGACGAGGTCCGCGCCAATGGCATGACCGACTACCTCCTGTACTGGTATCGCGCCCTGTCCGAGCGGGTTGACCGGCGCACCGTGGCCGCGGCACCCCGGACCCTGCGGATCGCTCTCCTGTCCTCGCTCGCCGGCGGAGCGTTCCTGGCCGCGACCTGGGGGGCGCTCGCCTGGTTGGCCGTGACCGGGCGGATCGCGCCGGCCATCGCCGCCACTGCGGTCGTCGCCGTGCAGACCACGCTGGCCGCGCTGTCCCAGCTGGTCATCGAGGGGGCCGCCGTCTTCCACACAAGCCTGTATCTCGGCGACATGCAGACGTTCTTCGACGACGCCGCCGCCCGGGCACCCAAGCGGGGACGGTCGGCCGTCACCGCGCCGGTGGAGGAAATCCGGCTGGAGGAGGTCGTTTACCGCTACCCCGGCAAGGACCGGCCCGCGGTGGACGGCGTCTCGCTGACGCTGCGCCGCGGTGAGATCCTCGCCATCGTCGGCGTGAACGGCTCGGGCAAGAGCACCCTGACCCGTCTGATCACCGGTATCTACCTCGCCGACAAGGGCCGGGTCACCTGGAACGGAACCGACCTCGCCGACGCTGACCCGGCCACCGTCTGGGACTGCACCGGTCTCGTGCCGCAGATCTTCGCTCAATGGCCCCTGCGGGCCCGGGAGAACGTCACCCTCGGCCAGCCCCGCAGCCGTGACGATCGCGAAGTGTGGGACGCGGTCGACGCGGTCGGTATGCGCGAAGCGATCGAGGAACTGCCCGCTGGCCTTGACACCCTCCTCGCCCGCGAAATCTTCGGCGGCAGCGAACTCTCCGGCGGCCAGTGGCAGCGCCTGGCCTGCTCCCGAGCCCTGTACCGGCGCCCGTCCCTGCTGATCCTGGACGAACCCACCTCACAGATGGATCCCCACGGCGAGCACGCCATCTTCGAGAGGATCAAGGCCATCTCCGCCGACCGGATCACCATCGTCGTCACCCACCGGCTGGAGAACACCAAGATCGCCGATCACATCGTCGTCATGGAACAGGGCCGCCTCACCGAACGCGGCGCCTACGACGATCTCGTCCACGCCGGCGGGACCTTCTCCGACCTCCTGCGCCTGACACAGGAACGGTGAACACCGGCCCCTCGCCGACTGACCTGTCCGCCGCCGCACGAAAGGCAAACCGCGTGACCAGCAGCCCCACCACCACTGATCCGCTCCCCCGACACATCCCTGAGCCGTCCGGCACAGCGGCTCTGTTGATCGACGACGCCGGCCGGTACCTGCTGCACCTGCGCGACGCGCACAAGCCCATCTGGCGTCCTGGGCACTGGGCATGCCTGGGCGGGCACAACGAGCCCGGCGAGACGTGCGACCAGGGCATCGCACGCGAACTGCGCGAGGAGATCGGCCTGCACATTCCTGACCTGGCCCCCTTCATCGCCGTGGATACCCTCGACGCGGCCGGCAGCATGCATGACCGGGTCATGGTCTACCTCGGCACCTTGAACCAGCCCGCCCATGAGATCCCCCTACGCGAGGGCGTTCAACTGCGCTGGACGCACGCCGCCGAGACGGCCCACATGACCATGGACCCCGGCACGGCCGCCGTCATCCACGCACACCAGGCCAACCCCTTGCCCCGCGTCGGCGCCGAAGGCAGGCTCCCCACCGTACGGGTTCGGGAAGCAGGCGGACACCGGGACCGCAGCGTCGTCGGGGCCCACCTCGTCCTCATCAGCAATGGGGCCGCCCTCCTCGGTAAACGCCACCCCGGCAGTGCCTTCGCTCCCTCCACCTGGCACACGCCGGCCGGACACCGCGAGCAGAACGAGTCCGCTCTCGCCTGCATGATCCGGGAGACAGCAGAGGAAACCGGGCTCGCCGTCACCGAACGCGACCTCACGCTCGTACACACGGTCGATCTCCTCGATCCTGGTTCCCCGACCCCGCGCATCCAGCTCTTCTTCGCCGCGTCGGACTGGGAGGGCGAGCCGACCCTCCGCGAACCCGACCGGTGCACCGAGTGGCGCTGGTGGCCGCTGGCCTCACTGCCAGATCCGACCGTGGAGTACACCCGGGTCGCCTTGGAAGCCATCTCTCGTGGCGCGCCCTACACCGCCATGGGTTGGACCTGACCCAGCCGCCCCGCCACTCGGCCTGCCGGCACCGCCGTCGCAGATCGTCCTCCTCAGTGGCTGCCCTCCCAGCGCCGCTCGGGCAGCACGGGGGCCGAACACGACGTGCGGATGCCTCATCAGGAACGTACGGCCAGGACATCGCGCAGCTCACCCACGGCTGTTACGCGATGGCGGCCGGCGGGGATCGAGTGGTACAGGTCCTTCGCCCGCCGGTGTACGAGCCCGGTGCGGTATGCGGCTGGCAGGCTCTCCAGAACGGCGATCGTCCTGTGGCACGCCTGCTCGGTGTCGCCGTCGTGGTGGAGACACGTGGCCGCGTCGATGGTCAGCAGCGAGCGGGTCATGGTGCTGGTCGGCGCGGAGAGTTCCAGGGCTCGTTGCTGGCTCTGGTGGGCGTGCCGGGTGTCGCCGAGTGCGGTGAAGGCGTGGGACAGGTGGACGTGATGCTTCTGCTCGCCGTGGGTCAGCCAGGTGTCGGCTTGTGCCGCGGAATCGAGCCGTTCCATGAGCACGTCGGCGGTCTTCAGAGCTTGACGGGCCTGTTCGGGCTGGTGGGACAGGGCGTAGGCGCGGGCGGCGACGGCAGCTGCGAGGGTGGCGGCGGCGGTTGGACGGTGGCCTGCGGCCTGGCGAGCCTGATCGGCTAGATGCGCGGCGGCCTGCGGGGCACCGTAGTTGAGGGGAACCATCGCTTCGCGGGCCAGGACCCATGCATGTAGCTGGCGGTCACCGGACTCCTTTGCGGCCCGGGAGGCAGTGGCGAACCACTTTCTCGCCTCCTTGCGAGCGCCGAGGTCGTGCAGCACGATCGCGATCATCCCCGCCATTTGCCCAGCAGCACGACAGACCCGGATGCGAGTGGCGACCGGCTGCGGGGTGTCGAGGTAAGGGCGCAGATCTCTGAAGTCATTCGCGAGGTCAGCCAGTACGCGGGTCGGCGCCTGTCCGTGGTAGCCGTAGCCGTACGTCTCCGCGGCTGCCTCAAGGTCGGACAGGTCGGTTAAATCGGTGCCGGCGGCGAGCGCGAGGTCAACCGACTGTCGGGTATCGGCCAAGGCGGTCAGCGCGGTTCCGGTGAGGCCGGCGGCGATCGTGCCGCGCAGCAGCTGGCGGCGGTTCATGGGGTCGTCTCCATCGTCGGACTCCGGGTGCGGTGTCGGGGAGCTGTCTTCCCAGGGTCGCGCAGCGAGGCCCAGAAGGGCACCAGGAATCCGAAGTCCGTCTGCAACACGCTCCACGGTGTCAAGCGCCGTCATCTTTGCCTCGCCCCGGGCGACCTTGGAGGCCCGCTCGGCTTTCATGCCGCACGCTTCCCCGATCCGGTTGAAGGAGATCCCTGCGTCGTGAGCCATAGCAAACACCGTCGTGAAGTCGCGATGTTGGATGGCATTGAGGAAGGCGGGATCGCACAACAAATGCTGCGAAACGCTGGTTAATGACGGCCGTGATTCGTCCACAAGTCCCCCTTGGACTACGCAGCATGACGGCTCGTCAGAAAATACGATACCCCCACGGCGGGGCCCCCACGGCGGGGTTACCGGCAGCGGCGGGCTCGGTTTCACTGGCGAGTGCCGCGGCCGTGTCGTACGGCCGCTGATTCCCTTCCGTAGGAGGAAACTCATGGTGTCCAAGTCCCAGGCCGCCGCACGCACTGCGGGATCGACCAAGGAGACCGAGGAGATCACCGACACGGTGGTGATCGCCGTCGACGTCGAGGACGAGGAGTAACCCCCCACCCACGCATCCCGCCCCGGGTGCCCCTCCCCATTCTCGTCGGTCCTGCCTGGGCCCCGGGGGAGGGGCGCACCCTCGCGCTGCATCGTGGAGGTCGCAGTGATTCATGTCTTCATCGGCCCGACGCTGGAGAGATCCGCACCGCCTCTCGCGGCGCCGGACATCCGGGTGCGCCCACCGGTACGGCACGGCGACCTCTTCGCCGACGCGGTCCCAGACGGCGACACCGTGGTGATCATCGACGGGGTCTATCACCAGGCGCCGGCGCTGCGGCACAAAGAGATCCTGGCGGCAATGGGCCGGGGGATTCCGGTGATCGGCGCGGCGAGCATCGGCGCGCTGAGAGCGGCCGAACTAGCGCCTTTCGGGATGCTCGGTGTCGGCACTGTGTATGCCGCCTACGCCTGTGGGGAGATCGACGGCGACGACGAGGTGGCTGTCGGGCAGGCCCCGGACGGGGACCTGTCCGCGCTGACCTGGCCGGTGATCAACTTGCGGCACGTCCTGGGCCTGGCCGTCAGGGCGGCAGTGCTCGACGGTGCCCGGGCCGAACAGCTGCTGAGCGTGTTGCGCGCGATCTACTACCCGCAGCGCACCACGGCCGCGGTGCGGGCCGCCTGCGAACGTGAGGGAGCCGTCGACTTCGCCCACTGGCTGTCGCAGCAGCGCGCCAAGCACCAGCACTTTGGTGACATCAAGCGCGCCGATGCGCTCATGGCCATCCATGCCGCGCAAAACAGCCGTTCGCCAAGATTAGAGTCCCAGCAACTGCCGCTTGAAGTATGGGAGTCGGCGTACTTTCAGCGCTGGTCCAACGCATTCGCCCACCAGTATGTGGACGGCCTGAAGCTGTCCACCGAGGATCGTGTGATCTACCAGCAGATCTTCGACCCGATGTTCCCCAAGACGTGGACGGCCTACCTGGAGCACCGCTCCCTGCACCCGACCGACGGGGCGGGCCGGCCGCTGGCCGAGCGGCTGGCCCAGATCTCCGGCGGCGATCTGACGGCCGACCGGGTGTTCCACCCTGCCATCGACCTGCGGGACGAGCAGACCGTGGCGCTGCTGCTGGCTGGCGAGAGCGAGCAGGACCGCCGGGCTGTCGTCCGCTACCAGGCCGCCCTCCAAGCCCGGCGCAGTCAGCCCGGCTTCTCGGCCGCAGCGGTGCGCGATGGCCTCACCCGCCGACTGCTGTTGCGGATCTGGCAGTGCCCCGAGCAGCACTTCGACGCGGAGGCGTCCGCGCGCGGGCTGGTGTGCGGTGCGCGTGCCGTCGAGGTGGCCAAGCGACTCGTGCCGGGCCTGTTGGAGGAGGCCGACGAGGTGAACGACAGGACGGAGACGAGTGTGTTGAGCGAGCGAATGGAGGCGGCTCATGACGAGCGTTGACGGCCTGGTGGCGCTGCTGGGTACGGTGCGCGCCCGGCCCCCTGAGCAGACCTGGGAAGCGGTGGCGGGCCGGCTGCCGGACTTCGGGATCACCCGGGTCGCGGATCTCACCGGTCTGGACTGCATCGGGCTGCCGGTGTGGACGGCGGTCCGGCCCGCCTCGCGGACGGTGAGCACGGCCCAGGGCAAGGGCGCCACCGACCTACTCGCGAAGGTGTCCGCGGTCATGGAGGCGATCGAGCTGTGGCATGTCGAGCAGCCACTGCCCATCACCGCCCGCGGCCCGGCCGCCGAGATCGCCCCGGACTGCCCGGTGGCAGAGCTGCCTCTGACCGTCCCCTACCCCGAGCACACACTGGCCCGGATCGTGTGGGAGTGGACACCCGGCACCGGCCTGGTCAGCCACGGGAAGCGACTGCTGCCGGTTGATCTTGTCCGGCGTCGGGTGCAGCGGCCCGAGTGGGGACCGGATCTGCTGCGTGCCACCAGCACCGGCTTGGCCTGCGGCAACAGCCAGGATGAGGCACTGCTGCACGCACTGTTCGAGGTCGTCGAGCGGGACGTGTTGTATCGGGACGGGCAATCCGGCGGGCGGCAGCGCACGCTCGTCGAACCCGGGACTGTCGATGGCCTCTACTGCCGACAGGTCGTGGACCGGTTGTGGGCTGCGGGCATGGCGCTGGAGATCGTGCTTGTGGACGGCCCGTACAAGTTGCCGGTGTGTGTGACCTACCTCTGGTCGGAGGACCACCCGGTCGTCTTCGCCGGGGGCGGCTGCCACTGGAACCCGGAGATCGCGCTGGCCCGGGCGCTGACCGAGGCCGCGCAGTCCCGGCTGACCGTGATCTCCGGGATGCGCGACGACCTGCCCAGCGACCCCGGCAATTTCGACATCCCGCCCTTCCGCCCGGCCACAAGCACGGGGCTTGTGCCGTGGCCCGAGGCGACCGGACAGTTCACCCTGCCCCAGGGCGGCTTTACCGACCAGGTCACTGAGGCGGCCCGTCGAGTCCACGCGGTGACCGGGCACGAACCAACAGCCCTGGACCTGTCCGATGCAGCCGCTCCGGTTCACGCAGTGCAGGTCGTCTGCCCCGGCACCCGCTCGCGGATCAAAAGGTCGATGCCCCGATGAATTCCGCCCCCACGGTGCCGACCCCCACGCCCGGTGAGCGGCGCTCCGGTCCATATGACGCATTCCATTCCGCCCGGGCCCGCACCGATCTGACCGCTCGCCTGTACGCCGCGGCGATGGGCGCCGACTATCCGGCCGAAGTCTGCGCCTCCAGCTCCTGCGACTGGCCCCTGCTCGGGCTGATGACCGCGCGGCTGCGGATGTCCCCGGGCCAGCTCCTGGTGGATGCCGGGTGCGGCACCGGCGGCATCGGCCTGTGGCTGGCCCGCGCTCTCGCCGTGCGCTTGGAGGGCTTCGACCTCTCTCCGGTCGCCGTCGCCCAAGCCACCGACCGCCGCCGGCACTTCCTCGGCGATGCGACTGCGGGGGCCTCGTTCCGCGTCGCCGAGCTGGAGGACACCGGCCTGCCCGACGGCTGCGCCCACGGCATCGTGTGCGTGAACACCCTCGGCCGCGGCGTCGACAAGGCCGCGGTCGTGCGCGAGCTTGCCCGGCTCCTGGCCCCCGGCGGTCGGCTGGTGATGACCCGCTCGCTGCGGCCCAGCGCCACCCCAGCCTGGGCCGAGCAAGCCTGTGCTGCCGGACTGCAGATAGAGCACCTGGACGAGCGTCCCAACGAGCCGACGATGTGGGAGCGTCTGTATCGGCTGTGGATCACCCACGCCGAGGACCTGCGGCGCGAGCTGGGCGAGGACCAGGCGCAGAGCATGCTGCGCGAGGCGCACCAGATGCTGCCCACGCTGTCCGGCCGCCGCGCCGTGCTGCTTACCCTGCACCGCCCCGTCACCACCCCAGCGGCATGGGATGCGGCCGCTAGGATGGCCGGGTCCGGCCGTCGGCCCGGCGACCGGATCGCGACCACCGGAAGGGCCCCACAGTGACTCAGCACCGCTCCGCCCGCGCGGCGGTGTTCTCTGCCGGGTCGTGGGGCACCGCCGTCGCCAAGATCATGGCTGATGCCGGCAGCGACGTGGTCGTGCACGCCCGCCGCAGCGAAATCACTGACGCGATCAATACGACGCACCGCAACCCCGGCTACTTTCCGGACGTGGAGCTGCCCGCCGCCCTGGCGGCCACGACCGACCCGGCCGCCGCACTGGACGGCGCGGACTTCCTCGTGCTGTCCATCCCCGCGCAGTCTCTACGGAGCAGCCTCGCCGCGTGGGCACCCCACATCGGGCCCGCCACCGTGCTCGTGTCGCTGATGAAGGGCATCGAGCGCGAAACCGGCAAGCGGGCGAGCGAGGTCATCACCGAGGTGACCGGCCTCCCGGCGGAGCGGGTGGCGGTGCTGTCGGGACCAAATCTCGCCCGCGAGATCATGGAGGGACATCCCGCCGCTGCAACCGTCGCCTGTCCCGACGAAGTTGCCGCGGTTCGCGTCCAGCAGGCGTGTCACACCTCGTACTTCCGGCCCTACACGAGCACCGACGTGATCGGTTGCGAGCTCGGCGGCGCGGTGAAGAACGTCATCGCGCTCGCGGTCGGCATCGCCTCCGGCATGAGCCTGGGTGACAACGCCGCCGCCATGCTCATCACCCGCGGTCTGGCCGAGACCACCCGGCTGGCCGTGGCCATGGGCGCGCACCCCGCCACCCTCGCCGGACTGGCCGGCCTCGGCGACCTGGTCGCCACCTGTTCCTCCCCGCTCTCCCGCAACCGCACCTTCGGTACCCACCTCGGCAAGGGATTGAGCGTCGAGGAGGCCACCGCCGCCACCCGGCAGACCACCGAGGGCATCAAGAGCGCAGAGGCGATCCTCGCCCTGGCTCACACCCACGACGTCGAGATGCCGATCACCGACGTGATCACTGCTCTGCTGAACGGAAAAGTCACGCTCGACGAGGCCACGGCCGCGCTGATGCAGCGCCCTCCCAAGCCCGAGCGCTGACCCCGGCGCCCCGCCCATCCGGGGCAGCCCTCCCTCACCTTCACCCTCCCGTAACGGAGGCTCCTGTCCATGCACCCGTCTGTGCTGTCCGCTGTCCAGATCGCCGTCACCCTCGCCTTAGTGGCCTGGATGATCACCGGCTTTACCCACCTGCCTGGCCGCTGGCTGCGCTGGAAGATGTTCTGCCGGGCCAACTTCACGATCGTCACGCTCACCGGCACCAAGGACGGCCGCGCCGAGCCGGTGAACGTCTACGACTACCTGTCGCCCGGCTCCTTCATCCTCGGCCCGCCCCAGCTTCAGGCGATCCTCAGCTACCTCACCCGCAACGACCATTACGACCGTGTCGACGGACACGGCCGTCTCCTGAACGCCGCCGGCGAACGGTCCATCGAAGTGAGGGACAGCCGTGTGGTTCTTTGATGCCCTCGCCGCCGGCTTCCAGCACCCCACTGACCCCGGACGGCTCCAGCTGTTCCGTATCGTCTTCGGCGCCGTCCTCACCCTGCGGTTCGCCCTCTCCATCGGTCAAGGCGGCTGGAACCGTCTCACCCCCGGCTCGCTCAGCCTCCACCTCGCTGAGCAGCGCTTCGGAACCACCAAGGCCCGGCTCCTCGCCGCCTGGTACCGACCCGCACTGATCATCCGCTCAGCCGCCGCACTTTGTTTGACGGCCGGACTGGCGCCCCGGGTCTCGCTCCTGTTGGTCCTGGCCGGAGCTGCCATGGAACTTCTCTACCTCAAGAGTCCCAACGCCATCCGCTACACCCTGCTCACTGGATCCTGCCTCCTCGTCGCCGGCGACCTCGGCCACGGCCTGACCATCGACCACAGCCCGACCACGGCGAATACCTGGGCACAATGCCTCCTGGTGCTGGTCACCACCGACATCTACTGGAACAGCGCCTGGCAGAAGCTCTGCTCACCCCAGTTCCGCACCGGCCTCTACCTCGCCCAGTGGGTCCACACCTACACCCAGGTCAGGGCCCAACTGCCCTACCCCCGCCAGTTCGCCGTCCCAGGCGTCGTCCGCCGCCACCTCGGCAACCTCACCAATCGCGACATCTACGTGTGGCGTCTGGTGGCCATCGCCGTTATCTCGGCGGAGATCGCACTGCCGCCCGCACTGCTCATCCCACAGACCATGCCGTACGCGGTCATCGCCGGTATCGCCATGCACACCGCCTTCACCTGCCTGAAGCCCCGCCAGCTCATCACTTTCTCCGGCCTCACCCTCGGCACATACTTCGCCTTCGCCACTACTCCAGTCTGACTCCGCGATCTCGCGGTGGGCCAGGCTGGAAACTGGTACAGCCCTAGGGCCTGTGTGATGTTGTGATCAGTCTCGCCGATCCGGGTCCGTCTGGAGGGCGGATCCGGTAGGAAGACGGTCGTGACGCGCAGGCAACTTACCGACGAGCAGTGGAAGTTGATCGAGCCGTACCTGCCGATAGGCGAGTACGGCCCGTACCCCGAGCGGCTACGGGAGCAGTTCGAGGGGTGATCTGGCGGTTCAGGACCAGCGCGCAGTGGCGTGAGATGCCGGCCGAGTTCGGGCCGTGGCCGACCGTCTACGGACGCTTCCGGGTCTGGCGGAACGCCGGTGTCTTCACCGCCCTGCTGGAGGGCCTGATCGCTGAGGCCGCCCGCCGGGGCAGGACGGACTTGTCCCTGGTCAGCGTGGACTCCACGACCGTCCGCGCGCACCACGACGCCGCCGGGATGCTCGTGGGCGAGGACGTCATGGAGGCTCTGGAAGAAGCCGCCGCCGAGCAGGAACAGGCCCGGCAAAAAGGGGCGGCGAGGCGGAACACAACGGGCAGCGCGGCGGAAACGGGCCGGAGCGGGAAGAACGCCGGCGCGTCCGCCGGCGGCACCGGCTCCGCCTGAAGGAAGCCCTGCTCGGCCGATCCCGTGGCGGGCTGACCAGCAAGATTCACCTCGCCGCCGGCCGCGGGCGCCGGCCGCTGGCGTTCGTCCTGACCGCCGGGCAGGCCGCGGACAGCCCGCAGTTCATCCCCGTGCTGCACAAGATTCGCGTCCGCCTGCCGGTCGGCCGGCCCCGCACCCGGCCCGGCGCGGTCGCCGCGGACAAGGCCTACTCGTCCCGCGCCAACCGCGCCCACCTGCGGAAACGCCGCATCAAGGCGGTCATCCCGGAGAAGAAGGACCAGGCCGCCAACCGCAAGAAGAGAGGCAACCGGGGCGGGCGGCCCGTCAGCCACGACACCGACCTCTACAAGGAACGCAACACCGTCGAGCGCCTGATCAACCGGCTGAAGGACTGGCGCGGCATCGCCACCCGCTTCGACAAGACACCCGAGAGCTACCTCGCCGGTCTCGAACTCCGCGCCTCGATGATCTGGCTCGAGGACCTCCTGCGAGCAGCCGATTGATCACGACATCACACAGGGCCTAGGGCGTGTTTTGGAAGTTACTGGTGTGCTGGGTGGGCCGTCGGGGAAAGTCGCGGGCGGCCATCCAGATCGCGAGGGTCCGGGCTTGCGGTTGCCGCTGCGGCAGCTTCTACCGTTTGCAACAGGGCGGGCCGGAGAACCGGCCCGATGACGCGATCGTGAGGGAGACAGCGATGGACTGGCCTATCGCGGAGGTCGCTCGGATGTCGGGCGTGACCGCCCGGACCCTGCGGCACTACGACGAGGTCGGCCTGCTGCCACCCGCCCGGATCGGTGCCAACGGCCACCGCTACTACGAGGAGCATCAGTTGCTGCGGCTGCAGCAGATTCTCCTGCTCCGGGCGCTGGGCGTAGGACTTCCCGAGGTCGGCCGGATCCTGGCTGAGCAGATCGACGAGGTGGACGCCCTGCGCGGCCACCACCTGCGGCTGCTTGCTGAGCGGGACCGGCTCGACGCCCTGGCAGGCACCGTCTCCCGCACGATCGCTGAACTGGAACAGTCCAGAAAGGACGGCAACCCCATGACTATCAACCGACCGGAGAACCTGTTCGAGGGCATCCAGCCCTCCCAGTACCAGGAGAGCCTGCGCGACTTCCCCGGGCACGCCGAGGAAGTTGCCCGAAGGGTCGCCGTGATGACCCCGCAGGATATCGAGGCCGGGCAGCGCGAGCGAACGACACAGATGATCCTGCTGGCCGACCTGATGGCCGCCGGCCACCCGGCCGACGCCGCGCCCGTGCAGGCCCAGATCGACGCCCAGTACCAGGCCATGACCGAACTGCGGCCCGTGTCGGCCGAGGAATACCGCGCCGTCGGGCGCTCCTGCGTGGACAACAGCGCCTGGCGCTCCGCGTACGAGGCAATCGCACCGGGCCTGGCCGCGTACCAGCGCGACGCCATCGAGGCGTATGCCACAACCCGGCTCAGCTGACTGGGCGCCGGGCTGTCACAAGGGGACCAGCCCGGAAAGCAGTCGGTCCGTCGCACCAACAGGCTCACCTCGCCCGGCCTATCAGTTGCCGAGCGAGGTGCTGCCCGTCATCGTGACCATCGAACCCAGGCCGAATGAGTGCCTCCCAACGAGCAGAACGATCGCTGCTGGCACTCGCGGGCAGAGCCACCCGGGGATGGCACTTACGCCAGGTCAGAGCCATTCGTTGATAGCTGCGATGAGGATGCTTGCCTCGAAGCGGACCGCAAGTTTGTCGAACCGGGTCGCCACCGCCCGGTTCCGTTTCAGCCGGTTGATGCCGCACTCAACCGCGTGCCGGGCCTTGTAGTCCTCGCGGTCGAAGGCCGGAGGCCGCCCGCCAGCCGTTCCCCGGCGTTTGCGGTGGCCGGCCTGGTCGGCACGCTCCGGGATCGTGCAGCGGATTCCGCGCTTTCGCAGGTAGGCCCGGTTGGCGCGTGAGGAGTACGCCTTGTCGCCCCGCACCCGCAGCGGCCGGACACGTGGACGGCCAAGTCCGATGCGAGGCACCCTGATGCCATCCAAAACGGCGGCGAATTGAGGGCTGTCACCACGCTGACCTGCGGTGACCAGCAAGGACAGTGGCCGCTGGCCCTGCTCACACGCCAGGTGGATTTTGGTGGTGAAGCCTCCCCGTGACCGGCCCAGGCCGTGGTCGTCTGGCTCCGTGCGGGTGCCGCCCGGCGGTTCCTTCTGAGCCCTTCCGTCCCGGCGGGCGCCTGCCGCGTGCTGATGGGCCCGGCAGATCGTGGAGTCGATGTTGATCTCCCAGATGATGAGCCCGGCCGCGTCCGCACGGACTTGCAGCCGGGTCAGCAGTTCGGGCCAGGTACCGTCACGCTGCCAGCGGCGGAAGAGCCCATAGACCGTCTGCCACGGCCCGTACTGCAACGGCAAATCCCTCCACGGAGCACCGGTCCGCACCCGCCACCGGATCCCGTCGATCAACTTCCGCCGGCCCAACGACGGCCGCCCCACCACCGCGACCGGCAACAGCGGCTCCAACACAGCCCACTGCTCGTCAGAAAGATCCCCTCGCCCCGCACCTAGATCATCGCGATGCGGGACGGGGAACAGAGCCGACTTTCAAAACACGGCCTAGGCAGCGAACGACAGATCCCACCTGGACCCACACCGTCGGGTCGGGCTGAACCAGCCTGCTCCACCACGACCTGCTCGCCCTCGCGGCCTCAGCAACAGCGGCTCGATCACCGACGAGAGCTCGTCACTGAGCTCCCACGGCATGGGCCGCGACATCCATGAGCACCGGGATTGCTACCGCAGAAGCGTGAACGCCAGGGCAGCGGTAGAGCCCAACGCGGTGCCGCAGACGAGCTGAGCCAGGGTGTGCGCCTTCAGGACGCGGCGGGACCACCCCATGGTCACGACGAAAAGGACTGCAGGAAGGACCAGCGCCTGACCGAAGACCAGGACGAGGATCATTACAGTGCCGCCGGCAACGGCGTTGTGCACGGATATCTGCCACCACACCGTCACCGTCAGCGCGGTGGCCAGGCCGACGAGCATGGCGATGACGAGCGCGAAGACCTCCTGCGGCGCGCCCAGTACGTTCAGGAGAACGATGCCGGTCACCACGGAGGCCAAGGTGGCCGTGAGGGGGGCGATGCGCTGCTTGCGTACGCGGACGTGCTTGTCGGTGAGCTTCCCGCGACGGACACCGAAGTGGATGATCCCCATGGGGACGATGCCGCAGAACAAGGCCGCGAACAGGCCCCATCCGACTCCGCTGAAACTGCTTGTGCTGTGCCAGCCGATGAGCAGGAGCAGCGCGATGACCAGGTTGGCCGGCGCGAAGACGTCGGTGAGGAGCTTCGCCGCTTTCACACGCGGGGGCGCTTCGGAGTAGGTGGGGGTGGGGGGTGCGACGAAGGTGCTCATGCCAGTGGCTCCATCAGGCGGTCTTCAGAGTCCATGAAGTCTCGGACGAGGTCGGAGTGGTAGGCGTCGGACAGCTGGGTGAGCGCGGAGATCTCACTGCGCAGGTCCCGCCCGCCGCCCGCCGGACGGTTCTCGGTGCTGGAACTGGGGGCTGCACCCTGGATCTTGGCGCGCCGTGCGGCGGCGAGCCAGCTGGCTTCGGCGGCGATTGCGGCTTGCGTGCCGAAGAGGCCGCAGGCTTCGGCGTGCTGCTGGGCCCGCTTCCGGAGGGGGGACGACGCGTAGTTGTTGAGGGCCAGTGCGGCATCACGGATCTCGACGCCTCGACGGTACAAACGGTCGTGCACATTGAGCGGGTTGAGGTATTCCGTCACCGCGCCGCGTGAAGCGTGAAGGCGCACGGAGGGGGTGACCTGTGTGAGGTCTCGCCACAGGGGGCGCAGGCGCAGTAGCGCGTACCGATTGGCCCGCCAGCTGCGGAGCAGGCTGAGCATGGGCAGACTGCTTCCTGCGACGATGAGGACGAGGGCCGCCATCAGCAGGGCGGTGCTGATGTAGTCGTCCACGGCGCCGGGGAAGAGACCGTCACCGTGGATACGTGTGGTGACGGTTGCCGCTCTGACGACGGCATACAGGACACCGGCGGCCAGGCCCACCCCGATGATTCGAAGCCCCCAGCTGAGCGCTGGGCCGCTTGAGTTGTTTCCCCAGCGCCAGCAGACCCTCATGCCTCCCAGCAGCGAGGCGGTGAGGTAGCCAAGGAAGAGGAGCGTGTAGGCGAGGAACACGTAACGGGCCACGGGGTCCGCGAATATCGACAGCGTCTCGTACGGCTGGAGTTTCGCGAAGAACAAGATCGCCATGGCGAGCGCCGTCGTACAGGCGAACATGATGCGCCGTCGTTTGGTTCGCGGCCCATCCGAAGCCCCGGAAACCTTACGCAGGAAGGCCAGCAGAGCAGCCGATGCGAGCACCCCTCCGATGAGATGCTTCAGCAAGTAAGAGAGATCGGTAACGCCTGTCCATTGGTCGAGCGCTCTACCGGGCGGCATGCGCAACGTCATCATGACGGCCAGCCCGAAGAACGCCCACCAAAGAGACCGGTCCTGCCCCTTCTGCCAGACCTTGGCGGCACGCCATGCAACGGTAACCCACAGGAGCGAGGTGACCACAAAGGTGAAGAGGCTCATCATCTGCCGTCACCGCGCAACGCCGCCGCGAGACGTTCGAGTTCGGGATCACGAGTTTTCGGAAGGGGTGTCAGTTTTGCTACTTTTGCTATTCGAGTGGCGAGTTGCTCGGCCTCGCGCTCTTGAGGACTGCTGAAGTTTGCCCGCCCCAGCACGCTGCGGACAGTGCGAAGGTCGATGGTGGTGAACAGTTCGCCCAGGTTAGCGCCCGCACTCGCATCGTTCGAGGAACTGTGCCCGAGGAGCATGTGACTGATCTCGTGCAGGACGATGTGGTCTCGGTGCAACGGCGAGGTCGACGCCTCGAAAAAAATGCAGTCGGCGGTATCGAGTTCCACCCATAAACCGCACAACTCGTCGTCCACGCCGCCCACTCCTTCGACTTCCTCGACGAGCAGAGGGCGACCTCGGCGCTCTGCTACGGCGGCGCAGAACTTCTGCAGATCGAAGGGGGAAGGAATCTCGATCTCTGACAATGGATCCGGGTTCATCAGTTTCCGGCGTTGCCGGAAGGACGGTATCCGGAGTCGTCGCTGTGAGCGCAACGATCCTCTCCCTGGTCTTTCATTTCTGTTTGCTGCAGGCGCACTGATGGCGCACCACCGGTCACTTTATGTGACCTGGGGATGATGATCCAGATCTACATGTAGAGCACCCTCGACGGCCCCGCCGCTTTCAGGATGACCAGACAGAAGTGTCCGGATTTTTACGGGGCCCATCCTCCGCAGGAAGTGACGAGAGTCATACACCCTGTTCCGGTTGACCGCCCTCATTGAGGCCCTCGAGCTCCCGAGCTCGCTCGATGAACGCCTGCACGGTGCGGAGGGTCTCGGAAGAAAGACCGGAAGCACGCAAAGCCACGGAACGGACCTGATTGTCACGCATCGACTCGAGCAGGGTTACTTCCGCCCGAGCGCGCGCCCCCTCGTCGTCATCAAAAAAGTACGCCGGTGACACGCCAAAAAAAAGCGCAATCGCCTTTAGATACTTAATGCCCGGGTTATCCCGCTGTCCCGTGCGCAGTTGGTGAAGGAAGCTCGCCGACATGCTGGGGCCGCCCATTTCCGCCACACCTCGGGCCACTTCGCGCAGCGAATAAGGTCCCCGCCCCTCGGGGTGGATCACCCGAAACAGCCGGTCGACCTTCTCCGCGAGGGTTCGCCCCTCCTCGCTGACCTCGTCACCCACCACTCGACCTCCGTCCACCACGCGCAGGACCCATCAAACCAGACTTGTCAACTCACGCGCACACCGCAGCCGCAGAGCCAACGAACTCATCCACACCTGTTGACAGATGGCATCGTCCACGACCTACGATCTTGCTGACTGTCAACAGGTGTAAACAGCCCTCATCGGGGGCGACCTCAACCGAGAGGCAGGACGCTGAGTGCACGCAGGCCCATCAACAGGCAAGTCCACACGAAGTAGAGAGTTGTAGAGAGTTTAAGAACCAAGTCTGGATCTTGACGTGGGGCGGTGCGTATGTTCATCGTCCCTGGGCGGCCCGCCCGGAACGAGGAACATGAGGAGCAGCGGCACGCACACACTCCGGACCATCTAGGACCCTCATACAGCGACGGCGCCCGAGAGGTACGAACTCCCGAACGCCGAACGCTTCAAAGGCACACACCGCCCCGGCAAGGGCGGAGATCGCCACCATCACCACGCTGATCCCTTCCAGGGGCGTCTCAGCGTGGCAACACCAGAGGAGAGTGTTACATGCGCTCTGCCCTGCGCAAAAGGCCCGACGGCCTGGTCTGCGCGGCAGCCTTCCACTTCCCCGCGTCCACCCGCCGCTGGGAATACGTTCCGGCCGCAGGACTAGCGCGGCACTCCCACCCGACGGTCGGGAGCGGCCGATGAGCGTCGACGCTCGCGAGTGGGTGTGGGAGCACAGCTCCAGCCGCGGGACCGCGCGGCTGGTCCTGCTGTCGATCGCCGACCGGGTACCGGACGAGCAGTGCGTCGCCTGGGCCTCACTCTCCAGTCTGGTCGAGCGTACGAACGCGAGTAGGACCGCAGTACGCGACGCGCTCACGGCACTCGCCAAAAGCGGTGAGCTGAAGGTGCTGAACCATCTGCAGGGCCCGCAGCGCACCACGGTCTACCGTCTGCCGAGCGCCGCCTCCTGGCTGGCCAAGGTCGCGGCAGCCATGCAAAAGGACCCGGGCTCGTACGTCGAGCCGCCGGCCGAGTCCGACCCGGTGCCCGAGCTGGACGAAAAGCGGCTCCGGCGGCACGGGATCTGGACCAAGGAGGGCGCGGAATCCGACCCCTCCCGCCGGAATCCGACCGGTGCGGAATCCGGCCCTTCACGACGGAATCCGACCCCCCGACATGCCGGAATCCGCACCCCGCAAGGTACGGAATCCAACCCCCAGAACCGTAGAGAACCGAAGGTGAACCGTAAAGGCAGCAGTAGTGGTGCTGCCGTCACCCCGGCCAGCGAGTGGCAGGTCGACCCAGCCACCCAAACCTGGGCCCAGCAGCAAGGCCACCTCGACCGCCTCGGCGAGGAGGGCCTCGCCGCCGCTGACGCGAAGTGGCGCGTGCACCGGGCCGACTGGAAGCCCCGATCGGCAGGCGCCTGGGCCGCCGACTGGCGCTCCTGGATCGCCCGGGAGCACGCCCAGAACCGCCCGAACTCCTACGCCCCGCCCGGCAGCGGCGCCGCCCCAGCAAGCGGCATGACCCGCGCCGAGGCCCACACCGCCGCCCTCCTCGCCGCCCTCGACGAGCCGACCGGAACGGAGTAGCCATGGACCGCCGCGAAATCGCCGCCCTGCTGGCCTACATCGGCCGACTCGACCCCCGCACCATCCGCACCGACCAGGGAGAGGCCCGCGACCAGCTCGCCCAGTGGCACGAGCTGCTCGGCGACATCCCCCTGACCACGCAACACGGCTGGAACGCCCGCATCGCAGCCCGCCAACACATCCGGGTCTCGCCGTACCAGATCCTGCCCGCGGACATCGCCCGCCCTTGGGAGAGCTATCGGCGCGACCGTCTGGGCCGGCATACCGACCCCACCCCGTCCGCCGACCCCGATGACCAGGCGGCCTGGACCGCCGAGCTGGTCGGCACTCGGCGCGCAGTCGCCGTCGGCATCGCCCAGCCCGTGCAGCAGCGGCAGCTCACCAGCCGTCGAATCGACCCGAAGCTGGAGGCGCGGCTGCGGAAGGTCGGCTCCTGCATCCCGCCCGAGGCCCGAGCCTCCCTCGCGCCCTACCGGCCCGCCCGCGCGGCACGCGAGGCGGCCATCGCCCAAGGCCGACCCGACGCGCTCTCGGTCCCCTGCCAGTGGTGCCAGGCCCCCGTCGGCGAGCCGTGCCGCCGCCGGCGCATCGGCCTCGACGGCGATGCACGCAGCAATACACCGCGTGCCACCCCGCACCCCGGCCGCATCGACCTCGCCACCGCTCAGCAGGCACAGGAACCCCCACAGCCCACGATGGCCTGACCGCCTCACCCCGCGGTGCACCCCGTCCGGTGCATCGCGACAACGCCACCGTCCCGGTCCGGCTGCGGCGCCCATCCTCACCGCAGCCGGCCCTCGACGCCGCGTCCGTCCACCGCCGGCAACGACCGGCCGACGCGGCAGCACATCGGAGACCACCTTGCGCCGCATCACCACCCACAACGTGCCGGCCACCGGCCTGCGCAGCATCGGCGACACCAGCTGGCAGCCCCGCGGCGTGTGCCACGGAATGAACCCTGAGGACGCCGACGCCGCCTTCTTCCCACTCCCCCGGGACTACGAGGCCATCGCCGAGGCGAAGGAACTGTGCGGGCTATGTCCGGTCCGCCGCGACTGCCTCAACTACGCCCTGGAGAACGTCCTTAAGGAAGGGGTCTGGGGTGGGCTGACCGAGGCGGAGCGGCGCCCCTGGCACGACAGGCTGTCCCAGCGTCTCGACTACAGCCGCGTGATCGCCTTCTTCAACGGACGCGACGTGCACCTGACCGGCACCGAGCGCCAGGTCGTCATCGACCACGCCTACGTCCGGGGTTGGCGCCCCGACCGGCTGGCCACCGCCCTGCAGATCAGCCATCAACATGCCCGTGACCTGCTGCGGCAGGCCGCCAACAAGGTCTTCGACCGCGACCGGACCCTCGGCGTACCGAAGCGCAAGAGCAAGAAGCAGGGACCGCAGACTGTCCCGGCGACCAGCCGACCCGCGTCCACCCAACCCACCTCGGCGCACGCCTCTCACGGAAAGGCAGCATGACCCACTCCCCCGTTCTGTCCCTTGGTGCCGTCCCGGGCCTGCCCCTCCTACTCGCCATCGGTGTCCCCACCGCCGCCCTGGCGCTGGCCCTGACCGCTTGGGTGATCCGACACCGGGACGTGCGTCCGCAGAAACGTCTCGGCAGTCCGGCGGTCAAAGTTGCCGCGCTCGCCGCTCTCGGCTGCACCGCCTACAGCGCGGACACAAGCTGGCGGTTCGCCGCCGACTACCTCGACATGGCGGGCACCGCCGAGCGCGTCGGCATGTTCGCTGCCGCCGAACTCGCCCTCTTCGCAACAGCGCTGATGGCCCGGCAGAACTTGGCCTCCCAGGGGGCACCCGGATTGCCGGGCACCCTAGTGTGGGTCATCACCGGAGTGCAGGTGATCCCCGCCTACGCCGAGAGCGGCCCCGTCGGCGGCACCGTCCGCGCCTTCGTCGGGCCAGTCATGGCGGCCATGCTGTGGCACCTCGCCATGGGCATCGAACTGCGCTTGCACACCCCCGGCGCCGCCTCCCACGGCCTGATCGCCGCCCTCGGGCGTGAGGCGCGCGAGCGGCTGCTGTCTCGCCTCGGTGTCGCCGCACGGGACCGCGACGCCGCGCAGATCACCCGCGACCGCGCCACTACCCGTGCCGTCTCCCTCGCCGCCCGCCTCGCCGAGCGCACCCCCGAGCAGCGGCAGAGCTGGCGTGGCCGGCGACTCACGCGGCGGCTGTCGAAGTCGATCGGCAGGGCCTCGGTCGGAACGGACCCTGCTCAGCGCGGCGAGCTGCTCGACCAGCTCGCCGCCCGTCGGCACGCACTCGCGCTCGCCACAGTCCCCCTGCCATCCCCTTGGTCCCCACACCACGACACACCAACGGCCGCCACGGTCCCCGCGCCGGCTGCCCAGAACACCACGGTCCCCATCAGTGGTCCCCGCCTTGACGCTGAACCGATCGAGGACCGGGGACCGCACACAGAAAGGGGACCGGCCCCTGGAATCGGGGACCGCGACGCGGGGACCGAACCGGGGACCGGGGACCGCGACGCGGGGACCGACCTGACGGCACCCCAAGTGCCTACTCAGAGCCCTGACCTGCATCAGGGGTCAAGCGACGTTGAGTCACGGACCGAACCCACCAGGGACCGGGGACACAGTGTGCCCCTCCCGCGGAAGCCGACCACGAAGCCCCAGAGCAAGGGGGCCAAGCTGGGTCGGTCCCGCAGCCCACAAACGCAGCGTCCGCCGCGCGAGCCGGAGCAGTCGGTGGGGCACCTCGTCGAGCAGGTCCGCCCCCACGTCCCCGCCCTGCTCGCACGGGACGGCAACGAGGCCGTCACACGAGTCCAGCTGCGGGAGATCCTACGGCGCGAGGGCCTCAAGGGCGGCCGGAACGACCGACTGAGTCTCGTCCTCCAGCAACTGCGGAGCGACGACGCCAACACGAAGACAAGGAGCACTGCCCGATGAAAACCTGTCCGCGGTGCATGGCCCTTCGTGAGGAGCACAAGCGGCATGCCGGAAGGCCGGCGGCGAAGTCCAGCACGAAAAACACCGCGTCAACGAAGGTGTGGGTGGTCCGGTCCGTGCCGGGTCACCGTTCCGTCCAGGAGGCACCCTTTCCCGCCCGTTCGTCCACGCCAACGACCGCCGAGGCTGAAGCATGGGCAAGTGTCATGGTCCAACGGCGGCTTCTGCACGCCGTAGTTCTCGCCCCGACCGGCCAGTGGCTCATTCAGAAAAAGGCCGACGGGCCCGTACGCGTCCTCGCAGGACCGGCCGACGTCGTCGGCCTGGCCGCCGCCATCCAGCTCCGCATCCGCTCAACGAGGCCCGATACCTAATGGCGACCCCGCATGTAAACGGCACCACTCCGGAACCCGCCTCCCGCTCCAACTCGCTCTCGCGGAGAGCAAGTTATCCCCTTGGATACTCCGCCTTGAGCGGAGTATCCAAGGGTTCCTCCGCCCCTTCGGGGCGGGGGCTCGTCCGGCGCCGGGGGACGCCTGACGAGGAGGCTGCGACCGAGGGCGGATCGCAGCCACAAGGAGAAGACGGAGGCCATGACCATGCCGCGCCGTCCCGTACGCGACGCCGCAAGTACCAGCGCCGCCAACGTCCCCATGTCCGCAACACGCGCTTCAGCGACGCCGAACTCGCCCGCGTGACCGCCGGCGCTAAAGCCGCCGGCCTCACCCTCGCCGGCTTCCTCGCCCGTGCCGCGCTCAGCGCCGCACGCGACCTCGACCGGACCGCGAGCGCGGTCGCCTCCGAACGAGAGGTAATCGCCGAGTTTTTCGCCGCCCGCCGGCACCTCGGTCAGGTGGGCAACAACCTCAACCAGATCACCCGCGCGATCAACGCCGGAGCCCACCCTCCCGAACTCGACGTCGTCATCGCCGCCACCGAGCGGGCAGTCCAGCGCGTCCAGCACGCGACCGACCAGCTCCTGCAGCAGGACTAGGACCCAGACCGGCATGATCCCCAAGATCCAGAAGCGCGGGCAGCGCACCCTCGGCCTCCTGTACTACCTGTACGGTCCGGGCAAGCACGAGGAGCACACCGACCCGCATCTGGTCGCATCCTGGGACAGTAACGCTCCCGATCCCGGCCGTGATGAGAGCGTCACCCTCAAGCAACTCCAGCAACTTCTCGACCAGCCCTTGGAGAACATCGACGCCTCCGAGCGGCCGAAGAAGCACGTCTGGCATCTGTCCGTCCGCAACGCCGTCGAGGACCGCATCCTGACGGACGAGGAGTGGAGGGACATCGCCCGCCGCATGGTCGCCGCCGCCGGTATCGATGACCCCGAACAGGGTCCGGGATGTCGCTGGGTGGCTGTACGGCACGCCGACGACCACGTCCATATCGTGGCCACGCTCGTCCGCGAGGACGGCTACAAGCCCGACCTCAACAACGATGCCGCCCGCGTCCAGGCCCAGGCCCGCATCCTTGAGGCCGAGCTGGGTCTGCGCCGTCTCAACAAAGGGGACGGCACCGCCGCCAAGCGGCCCACCAGCGCCGAGCGCCACAAGGCCGTGCGTCAGGGCCGCGAGCGCACCGCGCGGGAGGAGTTGCGCGAGACTGTACGCCGTGCGGTGGCCGGCGCGATGAGCGAGACCGAGTTTTTCGACCGGCTGGCCGCTGCGGGCCTTCTGATCCGTAAGCGCGTCGCCCCCTCCGGCGACCTGCTCGGCTACAAGGTCGCCCTGCCCGACGATCGCAACAAGGACGACGAGCCCGTCTTCTACCCTGGCGCGCGTCTCGCGCCGGATCTGTCTCTCCCCCGGATCCGGGAACGCTGGGCCACCGACGATCAGGCCCCTGTTCCAGCGGTGCCGACCGCGCGCCCGGCACCGGGCGGCCCGGCAGCCGCCCGCCGCCGGGCGACGTCGGCCGCGTGGACGGCAGTGCTGGGCGTCGAACACGGCGACGACGCTGTCGCCGCCACGTATATAGCCGCCGCGGGCGAGGTCCTGGACGCACTTGCGAAAACCTCCGCCGCCCATACCCGCCGCGAACTGCGTGACGCAGCCTTCGCATTCGAACGAGCGTCCCGTTCCCATGTCCGGGCCGTGCGCGGACACGACCGGGCACTGCGGCAGGCCGCCCGCGACCTCGTCTACAGCGGCCCCGCTCTCGGCCGGGGTGAAGACGGTGCGACGACCGCCATGGCGATCGACATGTTGTTCTTCCTCATCACCGCCGCCATCCACTGGCACGCGAAGAAGGGCCACGCCCAGCAGGCCACTGCCGCCCGCCAGGCCGCCGAGCACCTGCGCGCCGCCTACCAGGCCGCCGCCGCCCGGCCCCTCGGCGCCCTGCACCAGCGCGGCCGACACCTGGGCCGCCCTTTGCTCCAACGGCACACGGGGATGCTGCGCGAGATCCTGCCGGAACTGGCCGAGCAGATCCTCACCGAGCCCGGCTGGTACGCCCTCGCCGCCACCCTCACCGACGCTGAGAGCGCCGGTCACGATCCTGCCGTCCTCCTTGCTGAAGCAGCCGCGCGAAGAGAACTGGACAGCGCGGGATCGGTCAGCGATGTGCTCGTGTGGCGGCTGCGCCGGGCCGCCGATCTACCCGCCGACTCCACCGGAATAATGGTTGGGGGACACGGAACGCAGCGGTCGACGAACCGAATGCAGCAGCCGGCGCGAGAGCACTCCGTATCTGATGGCCGCAGGAAATAACTGTTGACTTCTTGAATGGAAACTGGTCAGGGAGCTGCGGCACGATCATCATGTGTGCAGGACGAGACGAGGGAGGACGCCCGGGTGTTTCACCGGATACGCCGTCGCGCAGCGGGGCCCAGCGAGATGCAGCGTCGGCACTACGAGGCACATGTGCGGCTGGCCGGCCAAGTGCCGCCGGAGGTCGAGCGAATACAAACCGCGCAGCAGCCCGCCGAGCCGACCCCGTTGGTAGACGACTTCCTGCCTCCGGAGCTGCGCGTGCCGAGCCACGACCAGCTCGACGGCCGGATGATGCCCTGGGCACAGCCGATCGTCCTCGACGGCAAGGTCGTCGCCTGTGCCGAGTGCGGGGCCTACCGGGGCTGGCTCATTCTCTCTACCCGTGACCAGGTCTGGCTGCGCTGCCGTCAGGGACACCAGCAACACGAGTCGCGTCTCGACACCGCCTGGTTCAACCGTCACTCCGGCCCCGCGGACGCGACGCACGCCACATTCGAGGACTGCTTGCGGCACCTTGGCCACTGACCCCCACTCCTACGACCCCACCGGGCCAACCGGCCCGCGCTGTCCAACGGTCACCCAGCACCAAGGGGATGCTGATCGGAAAATCGATCGTCGGGAGGGCAGGCGGCAGCATCCGGGCCGCTTGCGGACCGGATGTCGTGGTGGGGTCGGTCAGGCTGGTACGGGTTCGAGGATGACGTGGTGGCCGAGGGCCTGGAGCTGGCGGACGAGGTCGCGGGTCCTGCGGGCGGGGTTGAGATGCCGCTGGTGCCAGTCGGAGCCGAGTTCCTGGTAGACGGCGTCCGGATCATTGATCAGATGCCAGCTGATGACGAGTATCGAGCGGGCGACGGCGACCAGGGCCTTGGCGTGGCCGCGGCGTTTGACGATGCGCCGGTAGCGGGCGCCGAGGAAGGTGTCGGTGCGGGCGGCGGCATTGGCCGCTTCGCCGAGGGCACCCTTGAGCCAGGGGTTGCCCCGCCCGGCCGGTCCCGTGGTGTTCTTCGCCCCGGACTGGATCGTGCGGGGACATAGCTTCGCCCACGAGACAAGGTGTTCGGGGGTAGGGAAGCGGCTCATGTCCGTGCCGATCTCGGCGAGGATGATCTGCGCGGTGGCCGGCCCGATGCCCGGGACGGCATCCAGTTTCTCTGCCACGGCCCGCGCACTCACACCGGCGCTCGGCCCAGGGCCGGGTTCCGGGCCGTCGTGCGGGGTGGTGATCTCTTCCAGGGTCTGGACGATGAGCCGGTCGAGTTCGTCGATCTGGGCGGTGAGATGGTCAACGGTGCCCAGCAGCACCCGCAGCAGCCGGGCGTGGTGGTTCTCGAACTGCCCGGTCAGAGCCTCGATGAGGGCGGGCTTCTTCTTGACCAGGCTGCCCTTGGCGAGGTCGGCCAGGATGCGCGGGCTGCGTTCTCCGGCGGCCAGCGCGTCGAGCATGGCCCGCCCGGACATGCCGAACAGGTCCGAGACGACGCCGGACAGCTTGATCTGCGCGTCCTGCAGGGCCTTGTCCACCCGGTGCTTGTGCCGGGTGCGTTCCTGGACGAACACCGTGCGGGTCCGGGTGAAGTCCCGGAGCCGCCGGACGGGTTTCGGTGGCACGAACGAGGCACGGACCATGCCGCGTTCGGCGAGTTTGGCCAGCCAGACCGCGTCCAGCTTGTCGGTCTTCGGGCGCCCGGGGACGTTCTTCACGTCCCGTGCGTTGACCAGCCAGCATTGAAGGCCCCGCGCCTCCAGAATGTAGAAGAACGGGCGCCAGTACGAGCCGGTCGCCTCCATCACCACTCGCTCGACGCCCTGGCAGACCAGCTTGTCGCCGAGCTCCAGGATCGCGTTGGTGGTCGAGGCGACCGTCCAGACCTTCTGGACACGTCGGCCCTCGATGGTGTCGTGCGGGACGCGCAGGCAGACCATTCCGGATGCCTTGGCGATGTCGATCGCCGCGACCCGCGCGACCGTTCCGTCGTCGTGGTCTTCTCCCAACTCCTCCACGGTGTGCCCCCTGTTGCGCTGGTGCCGGCGGGGCTGTCCGGGGAACCTTGAGGGGAACGGAGAAGCTGATCGGCGTGCTCAAGGCGACAGTGTGCGGCCCCTCGGACGGCTCTCTCACCAGACTCCTATGCGGGCTCACAGCCCAAACATCGATCGGCGTCGGCGGACAGCCCCTGTACCGATTTTCACGCCCACGAGGCGTCATCCGCAGGTGAACGGCTGACTCCTATAGATGTCAAGCAGCTTCGGTGAGGTCGCTTTGAGTGGGGCTGCCAGCAGTGCGCGTCGTGTGGACTGACTTCATCAGGACGCGGTAGACCTCGCGGGCAACATGGCGTTTCAGACAGCGCATGATGTCCTTCTTCGCCAAGCCCTCGCCGGTCCGTCGTTCGACGTAGGCGCGGGTTCGCTCGTCCCAGCGCATGTGGCTGAGGACGATCCTGTGCAGGGCGTGGTTGGGTCGCCGCAGCGGTTGAGCCGGTGACGGTCCCTGCGCCCGGATGATGCCGGTGCGGTGGCCAGCAGTTGCCCGGCCACGTCCGCTCCGACGCCTTTGAGGGCCAGCAGCTCGGGGGCGGCCCGGGCGGTGAGCGGCTTCGGTTCGGTCTCCAGCTCGTCGATCTCCTCGCTCAGGGCCAGGATCCGGCGGCCTAGACGGCGCAGGGCAGCCTTGGCCGCCCGGGCGGGGTCGGTGAGGTCGGTGCCCGGCCGGAGGCGGGCGCATGCCTTTGCCAGGGCGGCGGCCGTCAGCTCGCGCAGCTGGGCCCGCAGGCTTTCCGGCGCGGTGACCAGGAATCGGGGCGGCGCCGCAGAGGTGGGCGAAGGCGGCCTCGGAGCGCAGGCGGTCGGGGTTGTCGCCGGCTGTCGGGCCTGGTTGACGGCCTGGGTTCGGGATTTCACCGCCGAGCGGCGTACCACCCGCAGCGTGCGAACCGCCTCGACGATGCCGTCCCGGCTCTTTGGCGTGCCGGTGGCCCGGCCCGGCCTTCGGCAGAGGGCCAGTCCGCGCTCGCTTCCGCCGAACTGACCCATGGCCAGTGCGCATGAGTCCCGGCAGTGCCGGGAGTGTCTGGGGTGGGGCTGGCTCGGCCGGCATCACCTCTGCCAAGGCTGTACCGAGTGGCGCAGCCTGCACCCACAGCGCGGTCGGTGCCCGCGCTGCTGGCACACCTGCCACTTGAACTCCGACCCGCTGTGCTGAGCGTGCCTGCACGTGGTCCGTTTGGAGGCGGACACCGAGTGGGTGTGTGCAACATCCCGCGAGTTCGCCGTCCCCCTCGGTTCCCCGGCATGGGGCCTGACCAGGCACCTCATCGCCCTCGACTTGTGCGTCTATGTAGGGATCATGATGGCCCTTCAGGAATCTTGAGGGCCCATCATGATCTATGCGGATCCATCGCTCCCGTCTGCCGGGCTGACCTGCGGCAACGGGAGATGACAGCCAGAACGAACCTGCGGGATGTCGCATACATGGACCGGACCAGGAGTCGATACCCGGCCTCTGGTCAGTCCTGGGTGTCCGTGTCGCCTTCTTCGGAGGATGCTTCCTCGTCTTCTGGACGTCGCACGTGCTTGTCCCACGCCTTACCAGCGACCGCCATCGTCAGGACGGCAGCGGGAGACAGGGCCATGGTCTTCTCGATCACTGCGTCAGCAGCCTCGGAGGTGAACGACGCCTGCATCAGGGCTGCGAGCATCAACAGGCCGCAGAAGTAGACGAGCAACTGCCGCTGACGTTCCGGCGTGAGGAAGCCGTCCTGCGATGCAGCGAAGCTCCGAGCCGTCTCCGCCAGATTGGCAACCAGGTCGTCGGGGACCTCGTCCGCCGAACTGGCTTCCGCGGTCTGGTACGCGTCGTCCAGGAGGCGCGACGCTGTCATCCGCTGCTCTGCGTCCAGGACCTGCCAAGCTTCAACGTCCTGGAGGACGCGGTTCAGCCCGGTGGTGTCGAAGGACAGGTCGATCCGGTGGAGGGCCTGGACCTGCTGTGCGGCTGCCCGCGCTAGTGCCTCCACGGCGTCGTCGATTCCAGTACGCCATGAAGGCAACGCAGCAGCGAGGGTCTCGTTGATCTGATCGGCCCACCTCCGGCCCATACGTTCCTGCGCTGCCGCGATGGACGAGTTCAGGTCCATCGCCTGCTGCTGAGCGAGGCGCCCTAGGCACTGTTTCTCGGATCTCCTGACCTGAGCGGGGTGTTGGGGGCACGCTGGCGCCATGGGACGTGGGGATTTGACGAATGCGGAGTGGGATCGGCTGGAGTCGTTCTTACCTCCGGTGGTGCGCGTGGAGGACGGTGGAGCGATCACCGTCGGGTGATCAACGGGGTCCTCTACCGGGTGCGGACCGGTGTGCAGTGGCGGGACCTGCCGGAGCGGTTCGGGCCGTG
>NZ_JBITSN010000029.1:0-33040 GCF_044540975.1 Streptomyces sp. NPDC085927 | reverse complement strand
GGCCTTGGTCCACTCGGCAAACCGGCGGTGGGCCGTGGCCCCGGAGGGCCCGAACGACGCGGCAGGCAGCTGCTGCCACGTGCACCCGGAGGTCGCCACGAACACGATCGCGGCCAGCACCTCACGGTCACCGTGCCGGCGCCGGCCGCCGCCCTGGGGCCGCGAAGGCGCCTCCGGCACCACACGCTGGAACAGTTCCCACAACTCATCCGGCACCAGCCGCTCAACGATCCCTGCCACGGCCGACAGCCTACCGAGCCAAATGAGATGTCCTCTAAGACGTTGTCTTGGCCCTCCTGACCATGCAAGCTGGCAGCGGGCTCCCTCCCACCCGGGGACTCTCGTCAATCTGACGCGAAATGCTAGAACTTCCACTTCTCTTTCGGTCGGTCTGAGATCCTGGAGACCGAGCGAGAGGGGCCGCAGGTATGGAGTGGAAGACCCACGGTGAGCGACAGATCTACACCAACAACTGGGTGAATCTGTGTCTGGTCGACGTCCAGCAGCCCGACGGGCGCAGGTGGGAGTACCACGTCGTCCGCCTCCGGCACTTGGCCGTGGCCGCTGTGGTCAACGACCGCCAAGAGGTCCTGATGATGTGGCGGCACCGCTTCATCACCGAGTCGTGGGCCTGGGAACTGCCCATGGGCCTGGTGGAAGTCGGCGAGACGCCGGAAGAGGCAGCGGCACGCGAGGTGTTGGAGGAGACGGGCTATCGCCCCGGCGCCATCAAGCCGCTGGTCTACGCCGAGCCGGCCAACGGGATCACCGACTCGCAGCACCACGTCTTCCGCGTCGACGGCGCTACGTATGCCGGGCCGCCCACGGAGAAGAACGAGTCCGACCGCATCGAGTGGATCCCCCTCGCAGAGGTGCGCGGGATGATAGACCGCCGGGAGATCGTGAGCAGTGGATCGCTCGTCGGCCTGCTGTATCTGCTCATGGATGAGGCGATCCGCTGACCGGTGGGAGGAGTGCCCGTAGCCGCGCTTCGAACGCAAGGGCTACGGGCTCCTGCCTGCTCGGGGCCAACTGGTCGTAAAACTCCCTGAGATGCCCTGTCACTCGCTCCGAGGACACCGTGGAAGCGGACTCCAGGGCTTCCGTGGCCGTATGGCACGCCTGGTCGAGCTTGCCCTGGTCCAGCTGTGTCCTCGCCAACCAGAACGAGTGGAACGCACGGCCGCGCTGGTTGGTGCGGTCCTCTCTGCGCAGCGCATCTTCGATCAACGGTTCGGCGGTCGCGGCCTCGCCCAGCCGTCCGTGAGCAATGCCTGTGTCAACCAGGAGCTTGGGCTCGTCGAAGTAGGCGACCCAGGACGGGTCGGCGTCGCTCGCTCTGACCTGTTCGAAGTGACGGTGCGCTTCACCGATCGCCCGGTGAGTGGAGTCCCGGGTGCCGAGGGTGGCGTGAGCGAAGGCTTCACGCATGGAGAGCATGGCCAGGACGCGTGGCGTCGTGCCGAGAGAAGAGCAGGCCTGGTCCTGCGCGGCGGTCACCAGGGCAAGGGAGTCTGCCGGCTTGTCCTGGTAGGTGGCTTGCAGGCTCATGCAGGCGAGGACGTTGGCCATGAACTGGCGGTCATCGATCTCCTTCGCCAGTTGCAGAGCCTCCGTGAAGTACGTGCGGGCCTGGTTGTACTGGCGGGCGTCGAAGTGGGTCCAGCCGGTGAGGCGTGCCAGCTCCGCGGCGACTCCGTACAGGCCGTTCTGGATCGCCGGCGCTCGGCTCTCCTTCAAGAGGCCGACGACGTAGCGCAACTGGCCGACGATGGCCGGCCGCAGTGCCTCGCCTCCGTGTTGGTTGTCTCGCTTCCAGTAGTCCTCGATCGACGCGCGGAAGGCTTCGAGCGTGGCTGTGCTGAGGCTGGTCCGGGTGGCCAGGGCCAAGATGCTGTCCACATCCGGACTCGGCAGGGATTCCGGCGTCTGCTGCTCCGGGTCCGGTTGTTGCGGTGCTTCGCGCTCGGTGGCGACGAGAGCCTGGGGCGTTTCCCACGGACGTCGGGCCAGCCCGAGCATGTGTCCCGGGATGCGTAAGCCGTCCGCGATGCGCTCGATGACGTCCATGTGCAGCAGCTGGCGGCGGCCCGCGATCACTTCTCCGACTCGGTTGGGCGTCAGCTCGCAGCGCCTGGCGATCATCGACGGGTAGATGCCCGCTCTCGTCTTCATCAGCCGGAAAATCGTCGCGAAGTCCCGCATTCGACACGCATTGATCATCTCGGGATCGATGAGCAGCCTGGCAGGCAGTTCCTGCGGCCGGTCGGCGTCGGGCATCGGGCAAGCTCCCCCACTGCGAGGGCTACGCAACGTCGCTGGTTCTTTACTTGCCGCGATGTTACCCAAGTTGGGTAATCAGCTTGACCTTTTGGCCGTGGTCCCTGAATCGCGATGCTCCTTGCATGGCGAGCAACCAGCAGACCAGACCAGGCATCGGTGAACTGGCGAAGGACAGTGCCAGGGGACGTCTCGGCGTCGTCATGGGTGAGGTCGGCGGCCGTGTGCAGATAAGGCCGGCCAACGGCGGCACGGAGTGGGATGCCATGCCGGACAACGTGGTGGTGCCGAGTGCGCGAGAAGAGCTGAGCGCACGCCTGGCCATCAGGAACGGCAACAGCCGGGACGGTCTGTGATGCGCGCCATCGGGCGGTACGCGGGAGTCCTGTTCATCGTCATGGTCAGCGGGTCGTGCGGCCTGGTGATCGGTATGGCTTTCAGCATCCGCCAGTAGACCGGCCGCCCCGGACGGGTGCCAATTCCCAGGCTCCCCGACCCGTCCGGGGCGGTCTTCCAAGCCCGCTCCTGGTCGTCATCAGGCAGGACGCAGCGGCCAAAGCGGGTGACAAGTGCCTCACACCGTCTCATACGAGGAGATTGAGCATGACGGCAACGGCGAACGATCAGAGGACCGGTCGCGCGGTGGCTGGTGAGGAGCTGTTCGAGAGCCTCACCCACTTCGTGGTCGCCCACAACGGGCAGTCGTCCGAGAGGGCCCAGCGGATCGCGGATCAGGCAGTCGCATTCCTGGTCACGGCGGCCACCGCCACCGTCCCCATGGTCCCCTCGGACGACGTGGACCTCGGCCTGCACGCGCTCATCCTGCACACGAAGGAGTACGCCGACCTCTGCGAGCAGCACGCGGGCCGCTTCCTGCACCACAACCCGAAACCGGGCGGAGGTGCCCGCGACCCGGAGAAGGTAGCTGCTTCGGCTCGCGCCATGAAGGGCGCCGGGTTCATGGTCTTCGACGACCTCTGGACCGTAAACGGTGAGAACCTCGCGCAGTGCGACTCCGACTGCGGCCGACCGTACGGCCAGGCGTAGCACACGACAACAGCGACGCGGCCGGCCTGTGCTCGTGGCCGGCCGCGCTCGCCAGGAAGGAGAGACTCCTTGTCCGGCCCGATCCCTGAACTGCCGATCGTGGTGCTCGACGCACTCATGCCCACGGCGCAGCACCTGGTCATCAACCGCCGGGGCTCCACGGTGTGGGAGGTGGAGAGTCACCGAGGACGGTACGCCGTGAAGCTCGGCTACCCGATCGAGGCGACGCCCGACTGGACTGCCCAGCCTTGGAAAGCTCTTGCACCCGCACGCGAGGGTGCCGTTCTGTATCGCCTCGGCTTCGACGATGTCGCGTATGGCGAGTGGGAACGCGGAACGTGGAACATTCAGCCGTGGCACGAAGGGCCGGACCTGTACCGCTTGTGGGAGTCGTGCCGTGAGCGGGACTCGTCCTTTGAACCGCACACCGGCGTGGCGCTGGGCTGCGTCGAAGCGCTGACGGAACTTCATACGAAGGGCTGGGCGCACGGTGATGTGCAGCCCGCTCACTTCATCGTCGGGCCGGACCGCACTCATCTGATCGACCTCGCCCTGGCCCGGGGCGGACGCATCCCCGAGGGGTACGACTTTCCGTTCCGCGGCTGCCTCGTCCACTACGAGGCTCCGGAGATCGCACGCAGCGTGCTCGCCACTGGAGAAGCCGAGCCGACACAGGCAGCCGACATCTACGCCCTCGGCGCCTCCCTGCTCATCGCCGCCACAGGCTGGCGGGCGGTCGAGTACCCCGATGACGCCCCGCGCCGTGTGCAGAGAGAGGCGGTGGCGAGCGGTCGGCGACGGCGCGTGAAAGTCCCCGGTGGGCTGGGCGAACTGATCGACGCGATGCTCAACCATGCCCCCGGAGATCGCCCTACGATTGACGAGTTGCGCGAGGCACTGTGCTGACACTGGGTCACCACGAAACTCAGGAAGCTGCCGTCGAATGTCTGTCGTCAGCCATTTGGAAGTTCAGGCACATGGCAGCCACAGACCCTGCGGCCGCTGCCTACGCCTCTGCTTCGGATCCGGCCTTTTCTCCCGCTCGGTGACGAGCGAGCCAAGTCCCACCTCAGCTCGGATGAATCCCTCCGCCTTGAGGTGGGTGTCCGTGACAAGTTGATTGGGGATCTGTCACAAACAGTTGCCTACGGCGACGCAGCCTGGGGCCTCCTCCAGAAAGCCCGGTCCTTCTGGGCCAGCTCTCCGTTTCAGGAGTGAGCAGCCCATCTGCACTGGTCAAGTCAGCTGCATGCGTGAGCGCCGCGTGAGCGGACCGCGCAGCACAGGCCATCCTGGAGCGGACCGATCAGCACCTACTGCCCGCTCTGACCAGGCGGTTCCGGACGCCGGAGCAGCGTCCGGAACCACCCGTCACGCCCTGGCCAGGACTTTTAATCCATTGGTTGTGGGTTCGAGTCCCACAGGGCCTACCGAAGCAGGGGAGGGGGGGACCCTCCGACCTGCAGTGCAGCGCCCCGACCGGTTACGTGGTCGGGGCGCTGTGCTGTTCGGGGGCTTGTGGGGGCGCGCCGGGCGGGCGGCCGGTGCCCTGCCGCGTGCAGGTGGTTCAGCCGCGGGTGATGGCCTGTTCGATGAGCTGGACGGTGGCCCGGGGGTCGTCGACTTCGAGGATGAGCCGGTCGTAGTGCTCGGCGTCGGCGAGCTGGATGACGACCGCCTTCTCCGGGTTCTTCACGCCCCAGAACAGGCGTTCACCGTCGCGGCGGAAGCGGCCTGCGGTGATCAGTCCGGGGAAGTGCGTGCCGCCGACCTTGACGCCCTTGGGTTCCCGGGCGATGCCGCGGTCGTGCGTGGCACCGCGTACGTGGGCGAGGGGGATCTCCAGGCGGCTGCTGAAGGTCCACATTTTGTCGAGACCCTGGAACTCGGCGGTCAGCAGGCCTCGTTCACGGTCGATGGAGATCAGGGCCATGTCAGTGCTCCTTGGAGGGGGTCGGCCGGGCTCGCAGCCGCAGGCGGGTGCCGAGGACGGTGGAGGCGAGTTGAGGGGCATCGTCGCCGTGAGAGGGGCGCAACGCGTCCTCCAGCGCCGTGATCCCTTCCGCGACCAGTGCGGCCACGTCCGGGTCGTGGGGTGCGCGTTCGGCGGCGGAGAGGAGCAGGAGCCCGGCCGCCGGACCGTTGTCGTACGACGCGATGGCCGCGGCCAGGGCCTGCCCGGGGTCGGTGAGAGTGGCGAGGGCCGCGGCGGCCGGGTGGATCTCGTGATCGAGGTGCGTGCGGAGAGCGGTCAGATGCAGGCTCCGTTTGGAACCGAAGACCTTGTAGAGGCTGCCCCGGTGGATGCCGGTGGCGGTGACCAGGTCGTCGACCGAAGTGCCCTCGTAGCCGTGGGTGGCGAAGAGGACGGCTGCGGTACGGACGGCCTGATCGGTGTCGAAGGCGCGTGGTCGTCCCATGTCCATGACCGTACGGGATTAAAGAACGATCGGTCAAGAACGACCGTTCTTTAATGAGTGGGTGGACGGAAGAGGGAGGTCGGGCGGGTGGTGGATGAGGGGCCGGGTGGTCGGCGGCCTTCCCTCCCGGGTTACGTCGTGAGGCGGCGGTAGGCCGCGCGGGCGTGGGCCAGGCGGGCGGCGGTCGTGCCGGCGACGGTGGCCGTGAGCAGGCAGCCGAGCCAGAGCGTGTCCCTGGAGCCGGTCCAGGTGAGGGTGCCGGCGGGCGGTATGGCGAAGCCGTTGAGGAACAGCCAGCACAGGACCGTCGTGCCGGGGGCCGCGGTGAACCGCGCGCACACACCGAGGGCGGCGGCGAGCAGGGACAGGGCCGCCAGGGTGAACCCGGGGCGGTCCGGGCCCACGACCGTGTTGAGCAGGACCACCACCGTCAGCGCGCCGCCGAAGGCGCCGGCCCACACCAGCGGGGTGGCGACGGGCTGCGGCACCGGCCTCGGACCGGTGCCGAGGGCGACCCACTCGACCATGCTGACGCTCCCCTTCCGGCGCTCCCCGGTGCCGGCCCGGCAGGCGGGACGGCTGGCCGCCGGCGCGCCCGGCCCCGGCGAGCGAGGAATGAGTACTGAGACGATTTTCGCATCGCTGGGACCATCGGGTCGGGCGTCGGCCACCGATGGCCGGATCACGGTGGCCGGGCCGTGGCAGCAGGTACGTGATGGCCGGGCCGCGGCAGCAGGTACGTGACGGCCGGGTCGCAGCGGCAGGGGCGTGACGGCCGGGTGGCCCGCCCCTTCGTCGTGTCGGCGGTCAGCCGCCCGCGTGGACCGGTTCCGACTGGTCGACCGGGGTGGTGTTCTGCGGCTTGTCCGGTGAGCGGCGGGTGAGGCGGCTTGCCAGCGGTTCGGTCCAGCGGGCGGTGAGGGGGCCGAGGACGACCAGGATCAGGACGTACGCCGTGGCCAGCGGACCGATCCGGGGTTCCGTGCCGACGGCGAGACCGGCGATGACGATCGAGAACTCGCCGCGCGCCACCAGCGTGCCGCCGGTACGCCAGCGGCCCTTGGACGGGATGCCCGCCCGACGGGCGGCCCACCAGCCGGTGGCGATCTTCGTCAGCATGGTGACGACCGCCAGGGCGAGTGCCGGGAGCAGTACCGGCGGGATGTCCGCCGGGTCGGTGTGCAGTCCGAAGAAGACGAAGAACACCGCCGCGAACAGGTCCCGCAGCGGGGACAGCAGGCCGTGGGCCCCCTCGGCGACCTCCTCGGACAGGGCGATGCCGACCAGGAACGCGCCCACCGCGGCCGACACCTGGAGGTGCTGGGCGACGCCCGCGACCAGCAGGGTCAGCCCCAGCACCACCAGCAGCAGCATCTCGGCGTTGTCGGAGGAGACCGCGCGGCTGACGATGCGTCCGTGGCGCAGGGCGATGTAGAGGACGGCGCCGACGGTGCCCAGGGAGATCAGCAGGGTGACGCTGCCGCCCGCGAGGCTGACACCGGCCAGCAGGGCGGTGAGGATCGGCAGGTAGACGGCCATGGCGAGGTCTTCCATGACCAGGACGCACAGGACGACCGGTGTCTCGCGGTTGCCCGTGCGCCCGAGGTCTCCGAGCACCTTGGCGATGACCCCGGAGGAGGAGATCCAGGTGACTCCGGCGAGGGCGACGGCGGCGACCGGCCCCCAGCCCAGGAGCAGCGCGGCGATGGCGCCGGGAGCGGCGTTGAGGACGAAGTCGACGGCACCCGAGGGGTACTGGGTCTTGAGGGTGGTGACGAGGCTCGACGCGCTGTACTCCATCCCCAGCATCAGCAGCAGGAGGACGACACCGATCTCGGCGCCGGTGGCGACGAACTCCTCGCTGGCCTGCAGGGGCAGGATGCCGCCGTGGCCGAAGGCGAGTCCCGCAAGGAGGTAGAGAGGTATGGGAGAGAAGCCCACCCGTCCGGCAAGACGGCCCAACAGCCCGAGGGCGAGGATGATCGCTCCGAGTTCGATGAGCATGGCGGCGGTGTTGTGCACGGGCGTCTGACCTCCGTGGATCGATGCGGTGTCGGCGTCTGTGCCTGGTGAGCGGGTGCCGGAACGGCGGGTGCGGTACCTGGTGAAGGCTTCCGGGGCCGGGGCCGGGGCCGGGCGCCGAGGTGGTGGGGTGCCAGGGTGTTGAGGTGTGGGGGCGAATCACCGAGATGATCCGGGTATGTCCCCTGTGGGGTGAGGGGGAAGTACCCGCCGAGGTCCCGGGGACCGGCGGGTGAGCGGGCCGAGGGGCCGAAGGGGACGAGTGCGGCACGGGCTGCGGTCGGGGTGGGCCGGCGGCGCTCGCGGCTGGTGAAGGGCGCGTCAGCGCCGGGGGCGGCTGCTCGGGCGGCAGACGGCGCCGCCGGTATCAGGGACGCCGTCGCGGGCGGCGTTGTCGATACGTACGGGGATCACTCGACGCATGTCATGCCCCCGTTCTTCTCATCGGTTCAACCGGTCGGCGACGCTCGGCAATCGGTACGCGGCACCCAGGACGCGGCGCACTCGGTGCACCGCGCTCAGTGCCCAGTACTCAACGCGCAGAGTTCAACGCTCGATGAAAGAGCGGAACGCTGCTCAACGGAGCGTAAGCGCTTGGTAAAGATTTTAGCGCACCCCAAACCGGGGTGCGCTGGGAAGAAGGTCGCACGGCATGGCAAAGCGACGTGCGGGAATGTGGAACGAGTCGGCGGTCTGCGCCCTCAGCGGGGCGAGTGCCGCTCCCGGCCGCCCGGCCGCGGCGGGTACGGGTCGAACAGCTGTACACCGATTCCGCTGAGCACCAGACCTGTCGCGATGAGCAGCCCGTCGGGCATGATCAGGCCGGTGGTCAGCAGGACGAGGCCGATCCCCAGCACCCACCAGGCGCGCGCGTGCCGGTACTCGCGGGGCCGGGTGGGCCGTCCGCTGGACATCGAGCGGGCGAAGTGCGGATCCTCCTGCTCGATTCGGGCCGCGAGATCGACGAGGCGCTTGTCGTCGGACTGGGGCACGTCTCCTCCTTCCCGAACGGTGGCAGCACGGTGAGACGGCCGGCCGCCACCTCCGAAGCAACGCCTCCGGGCGTCGGTACCGTGGCAACCGACGCCGGGGCGGAAAAATGAAACGCCGGCCCTCAAGAAACTCGACACTCCACCATCGGGCCGACTCTGGGAGTTTGCCCGTGCGCCGAGGTCATCACCCGCCCGGTACGGAGTGATTCGACGGGGACGGGCCCGCGTCCACTTCAAGGATCGTCCGCCCGGGGGTCCCGCGACCATCGGGGGCAGCCCTCATCTTCGTGGGGGGCCAGGCTGTACACGGACCGGCCGGGCGCCGCACACCCACGGGAAAAATGGGGACTGTCACGGATGGCGCCCCGTCGGACCAGCGCTCACGCTGGGTCATGACGGCCCGCGCCCGCGCCCCCGGTAGCGCGGGCCATCAAAAGCTCCGCGGCACGGGAGCCTACGACAGCGGGGCCGCTCCGGGCCGCATCCCTGCCGAGCAGCCCCCGTAGGGGTGCTGTCCGCCAGGCGGCCTCAGGGACAAGGCCCAGGGGCCGGGCTCAGGGATCGGACTCAGGGATCGGACCCGGGAGGCAGGACCAGGGGCAGAGGGCCGGGTCACGGCGGTATCAGGGAGAGACCAGGGTGGCAGCAGGGCAGCACCACGGCGGTGCCGGGGCATAAGCACAGCAGGACGGCCGTACGACGGACGGACGGCTCCGGAGAAGCACGGTGAGGAGGTGGTACTGGGTGCCACTGTTCTGGCGGATCTTTTTGCTGAACGCCGTCGTGCTGATCACGGCCACCGTCCTGCTGCTCGGGCCGGTCACCGTCTCCACTCCGGTCCTGCTCACCGAGGCCCTCGTGCTCACCGTGGGACTGGCCGCCATGCTCGGTGCCAACGCCCTGCTGCTGCGCGTCGGCCTCGCCCCGCTGCAGCGGGTCACCCGCGCCATGTCCACCACCGACCTGCTCCGCCCCGGCCAGCGCCCCGAGGTCACCGGGCGCGGGGAGATCGCCGAGCTGATCAGCACGTACAACACGATGCTCGACCGGCTCGAGGACGAACGCGCCACGAGCAGCGCCCGCGCCCTGTCCGCGCAGGAGGACGAACGCCGCCGGATCGCCCAGGAACTGCACGACGAGGTCGGCCAGAGCCTCACCGCCGTCCTGCTCCAGCTCAAGCGGGTCGCCGACCACGCCCCGCCGGAGCTGCGGGAGGAACTGAGCCTGGTGCAGGAGACCACCCGGGGCAGCCTGGACGAGATCCGGCGCATCGCCCGCCGGCTGCGCCCCGGCGTTCTGGACGAACTCGGACTGGCCAGCGCCCTCAAGGCACTCACCGCCGAGTTCGGCGGCCCCGGCCTGACGGTCCAGCACCGCCTCGACCCCGACCTGCCCGACCTGGGCCCGGAGGCCGAACTGGTCCTCTACCGGGTGGCCCAGGAGGGACTCACCAACATCGCCCGGCACGCGAACGCCCGCCGCGCGGAGGTCTCCCTGCGCCGCACCCCCTCCGGAGTGGAGCTGCGCGTCCAGGACGACGGCCAGGGCATCGGCACCGCGTCCGAGGGCGCCGGCATCCTCGGGATGCGCGAGCGGGCCCTGCTCGTCGGCGCCGACCTCGATGTGGGCCCGGCCGCCGACGGCGGGACCCGAGTACGCCTCGCCGTCCCCGTTCCCGTGCGGGGCCCCGCGCCCGTGCGGACCCCGCCGCCCGTGACCACCGTCCCCGACCGGAAACACCGATCATGACCGAGCCCGGCCCCACCAGCACCCCCACCGGCACCGAGAGCGGCGGCGCCCTCACGCGCATCCTCCTCGCCGACGACCACGCGCTGGTCCGCCGGGGAGTACGCCTCATCCTCGACGGCGAACCGGACCTGACCGTCGTCGCCGAGGCCGACAACGGCGCCGAAGCCCTCGAACAGGCCCGTATCCACGAACCCGACCTGGCGATCCTCGACATCGCCATGCCCCGCCTGACCGGCCTCCAGGCGGCCCGTGAGCTCTCGCGCACCCTGCCGCAGACGCGGATCCTCATCCTGACCATGTACGACAACGAGCAGTTCTTCTTCGAGGCGCTGGGCGCCGGCGCCTCCGGGTACGTGCTCAAGTCCGTCGCCGACCGCGACCTGGTGGAGGCCTGCCGGGCCACCATGCGAGGCGAACCGTTCCTCTACCCGGGCGCCGTCAACGCCCTCATCCGCAACTACCTCGAACTCGCCCGGGACGGCCGGAACCTGCCCGCGAAGGCCATCACCGACCGGGAGGAGGAGATCCTCAAGCTGGTCGCCGAGGGGAACACCTCGCAGCAGATCGCCGACCTCCTCGTCATCAGCCCCAAGACCGTGGAGCGCCACCGTGCGAACCTGCTGGCCAAGCTCGACCTGAAGGACCGGCTGGAACTCACCCGGTACGCCATCCGGGTGGGGCTGATCGAACCCTGACGGGCCTCACCGGAGCCTGATCAAGCATCAGCTTCCGTTCGGCCGGCGAGCGTTACCCGTGCCGGCGTTCTCCGTGCGGGCGTTCTCCGTGCGGCCGACGTCCGCTCCTGTGCGGCTAGCGCTCGGCTTCGGCGGGCTCCCGGTCGGGCACGGGCTCGGCGTCCAGGTTTCCGTCGGGCCCCGCGTCCAGGTCCGGGGGGAGTCCCGTGCCCGGTGGGGGCCCGGTGTCCGGGTCGGTTCCGGTGTCCCGGGACGAGCCGCGGTCGGGCAGCCGGGCCTGGACGGCGCGCAGGGCGCGCGCGAGCAGATGGGACTGCTTGGCGAGCACCGGACCGAGCACGGCGAGGACGAGGACGTACCCGGCGATGAACGGCGTGAGCCGGTCGTCGAGCCCCGCGCCGGTGGCCATGGCGGCCAGGATCAGCGCGAACTCGCCGCGGGAGACGAGCGTGGTGGCGATGTCGGCCGCGATGTCGACGCCGTACCGGTACAGCCGGGCCACCAGGAGGCCCGCGGTCAGGTTCATCGCGAGGGTGAGCGCCACCGCGACGGCCACCGGACCGGCGACGGAGGCGATGTCCCCCGGGTCGATGGCCAGCCCGAAGGCGAAGAAGAAGATCGCCGCGAAGGCGTCCCGCAGGGGGTGCACCAGAGTGCGGATCCGGGGCGCGGCGGGGGTACCGGCCACGATCAGACCGACCATGAACGCACCGATGGCGTCGACGACCCCGAGCACCTCGGAGACGCCCGCGACGAAGATCGCGGTTCCGAGGAAGGTGACGACCAGCAGCTCGTTGTCGCGTACGGCCATGATCCGGCCGAACAGCCGGGTTCCGTAGCGGGCGGCGACGGCGAGCACCATCAGGAAGCCGAACGCCTTGGACGCCTGGAGCGCCATGTCCCCGAGTCCCTGGGCGCCGCTGAGGACGGGCTGCAGCGCGGCGAGGTACAGCGCGAGGAAGATGTCCTCGACGACGGTGACACCGAGGATGAGGCGGGTCTCCGGCCGGCTGATGTGGCCCAGCTCGATGAGGATCTTCGTGACGATCGCGGAGGACGAGATGCCGAGCACCCCGGCGAGCACCAGGGCCTCCCGCGCTCCCCAGCCGAGGGCGAACCCGAATCCCAGCCCCGCGCCGACGTTGAGCGCCAGGTAGATGCCACCGGCGCTGAGGAGCTGTTTGCCGCCCCGTCTCAGGTCGTCGAGGTGGAACTCCAGGCCGAGGTAGAAGAGCAGCAGGACGAGACCGAGCGCCGACAGCATCGAGAAGTCGTGCGCGTCCTCGACCAGGACCAGGCCGGGCGTGTGCGGGCCGAGCAGTATGCCGGCGAGCATGAACAGCGGGATCGTCGGCAGCCCGATCCGGCTGCCGAGACGGGCCAGGAACGCCGCGGCGAGGAACGCGCCGCCCATGGCGAGCAGGGTGTCGGCATGTCCCACGGGTCACCACCTTCCACAGCACGGGGACGGAGGGGAAAATGACCGACTGACCCGAGTGGGGAACGCTCCTTCGTGTCGGCGGGGGTTCTCCGCCATACGGGGCCGCGGCCGGTACACCCACGGGTCCCGAGGGGTTACGGCCTGTGCATCCCGGGACCGTGGCCCGGGGGTTTCTCCACGCTCACATCCGACCCCCGGCGCCCGCCATCCGTGACGCCACCCAAACGAGGTGGCGGACGACACCCACGAGGCATGGGGGAAGGTCCCTCATCGCGGGCCGGTGCCGGATGCGGCGGAGTCACCGCGCTTTTCCGCGCCGTACGGTTCGCGCCGTACGGTTCGCGCCATGGGGCGGTGGCACACCGTACGGCTTCCCTCCGCGCGGAGACGCACCGGGTGCAAGACTCTCTTCGCCCAGGCCAGGCCAACCCAGCCAGCCCGGCCCGGCCCTGGCTTCGCCCAGTCCAGCCCGCCGTCCCCGTCAGGAGCGCCGTCGATGCCCCACCCGTACGTCCTGCTGTCCGCCGCCGTCTCGCTCGACGGGTATCTCGACGACACCGGCCCCGAGCGGCTGCTGCTGTCCGGCCCGGAGGACTTCGACCGGGTCGACGAGGTACGGGCGTCGGTCGACGCGATCCTGGTCGGCGCCGGCACGATCCGCGCCGACAACCCCCGGCTGCTGGTCAACGCGCCGGAGCGGCGTGCCGCCCGGGTCGCCGAGGGCCGCCCCGCATACCCGCTGAAGGTCACCGTCAGCGGCTCGGGCGACCTGGACCCGGCGGCACACTTCTGGCACACCGGCGGTGCGAAGGTCCTCTACACGACCGACGGGGGTGCCGGGCGCGCCCGCGCGCACGGCATCGCCGCCGACATCGTGCCGCTCGGCGCCGACCTCGACTGGCGGCGGCTGCTGACGCACCTGTACGACGCGTACGGCGTCCGGCGGCTGATGGTCGAGGGTGGCGGCCTGATCCACACCCAGCTCCTCACCCAGGGGCTCGCCGACGAACTCCAGCTGATCCTCGCCCCGATCTTCGTCGGCGACCCGGACGCCGTCCGCCTCTTCGGCCCCGGCGCCTACCAGGGCGGCCGGCTGCGGCTGTTGGAGACCCGTCCCATCGGCGACGTCGTCCTGATGCGCTACGAGCCCACCGCCCCCGGCACCGGCCCGCTCCCCGTGGCCGCCGACCACCACTGGCTGGCCCTCGCCTGCGAACTGGCGGACCGGTGCCCGCCCTCGGAGACGGCGTTCAGCGTGGGCGCGGTGGTCGTGGCGGCCGACGGCACCGAGCTGGCGCGCGGCCACTCCCGGGAGGGCGGCGACCCGGTGGTGCACGCCGAGGAGGCCGCCCTCGCCAAGATCGACCCCGCGGACCCGCGGCTCGCGACCGCCACCGTGTACTCCAGCCTGGAACCCTGTGCCCGCCGCGCCTCCCGTCCGGCGCCCTGCGCCCGGCTGATCCTGGACGCGGGGGTACGGCGGGTGGTCACCGCGTGGCGGGAGCCGGACACCTTCGTGGCGGGCGCCGACGGCAGTGGAGTACTGGCCGCGGAGGGTGCCCTGGTCGTCGTCCTGCCGGAGCACAAGGAGGCCGCCGAGGCACCGAACGGCCACCTGACCGGCCGGTGACGGAGGGGCGGCGGTCATGTGTGTGCGGAGTACCCCGCGGATGCCGTATGCTGGTTACACAACGACGCGGGGTGGAGCAGCTCGGTAGCTCGCTGGGCTCATAACCCAGAGGTCGCAGGTTCAAATCCTGTCCCCGCTACTGAAGGCCGAGGGCCGGAATCCGAAAGGGTTCCGGCCCTCGGTCGTTCCCGTTCTCGTTCTCATTCCCGTTCCAGCCCTCCGGCCCGTCCTCCGGCGGAGGTTTCGAGAACGCGGTCTCCGAGCCCTTCCCCGCCAATATCACGCCGGGTGATCGGGGCACCCCGCTGCGCATAACAAATGATGCACCGTCAGATCACGTGTGACGAGTGAGGGGAAGTCAACTCGCCCGTTTTGGGGCGGTCGTGATGCTTAAGTCCGTACGGGAATCGTTAACGATCAAGAGGAACGGCTTGGAATACGAGCCCTCCGTCTATTAACGTTCGATAACGCAGCGCGGTCGTCCCAGCCGTCACACGAGTCGGCTCCGTGCGCACACGCCGAATCCCGCAAGGGAACCGGGGAACCAACCCCTTGGGGTGAATCGCGTGCATGCCCCCGTGGAGACACGGACGGTATACGCGCGTAGGAGACCTTCCTGCTCCGAACCCGTCAGCTAACCCGGTAGGCGAGAAGGAAGGAAAGGAGTGCGCCCACGTGGCGTCGAACCGGCCTGCCCCCGAGGCCCCCTTCATGCCGAGCCAGCGCGACAGCGACACCTTCGGCTACGGCAGCATCCGCACCGACGAGGGCCCCTTCGAGGAGTGGAACCCCACTGCGGAGTCCCTTCCTCCCGTGCGCGGCCGGCATCGCGTCGGCAAGCAGCGCGGCGGAGGCCTCGCCCGTAGCTCCACCGTCCTGGGCGTCGGTGTCATAGCCGCTGTCGCCGGTGGCGGCATGGCCAGCGCCCAGACCGGCAAGCCGCCGGTCTCGATCTCGATGCCGGACCTTCCCTCTGTCGGTTCCCTCATCTCCGACGAGGAAACCCCCCAGGGCTCCGCCACCCCGCTCAGCAGCATCGGCACGGTCGCCGACGAGACCGAGCAGGGCAGCACCTCCGACGCCGGCGAGGTGCTGCGCGCCCGGATCATGGCCCAGGTCGAGCAGCAGCAGAGCCAGGCCGAGGACAAGGCCGCCGCCGAAGCCGCCGCGAAGGCGGAGAAGGAGGCCAAGGAGCAGGCCGCCGCCGCGAAGAAGGAAGCGGAGGAGAAGGCCGCCGCCGCGAAGAAGAAGGCGGAGGAGGAGGCCGAGAAGAAGGCCGAGGCCGAGCGTCTGGCCGAGCTGGCCAAGCAGTACGCGCTGCCGACCTCCTCGTACACCCTCTCTTCGACCTTCGGTCAGGCCGGCGCCTACTGGTCCTCCGGCCAGCACACCGGTCTGGACTTCGCCGCCCCCACGGGCACCCTGATCAAGGCGGTCCACACCGGCACGATCACCTCCGCCGGCTGGGACGGCTCCTACGGCTACAAGACCGTGCTGACCCTCGACGACGGCACCGAGGTCTGGTACGCCCACCAGTCCTCCATCAGCGTCAGTGTCGGCCAGCAGGTCACCACCGGCGACGTGATCGGCCGGGTCGGCTCCACCGGCAACTCCACCGGCGCCCACCTCCACCTGGAGGTGCACCCGGGCGGTTCCACCTCGGGCATCGATCCGCTGGCCTGGCTGCAGTCGAAGGGCCTCACCGTCTGAGACACCGGCCCCGGCCGGTCTTCGCGCGCTCTCTCAGCCACAGCCCCGGCAGTCCTGACGACGCCCCCCCGACGTCAGGGCTGCCGGTCCGGCGTTTCAGGGGTGGTACGGGTACGCGTACGGGTTCGGCCCGGACGCCGGGTACCCGGGGTGCGCCAAATACGCGGGGTTCGCGGCGCCGTACGCGCCGTACCTCCCGTACGCGCCGTACTCCTCGTACGCCCCGGGCCGGCCGTACGCCCCGTACACCGGCCAGGGCGGGGCGGGCGGTGCGGTGACCCGGGCCGCGTGTTCCAGGGCCGGACGGGCCGTGTCGCGGCGCCGCCACAGCTCCCGTAGCAGCTCGCGCTCCCGCGCGGCGAAGTCCGTACCCGCACGGCCGCGGCGCCCCCGGTGCCGCAGGAACGCCAGCGACGTCGCGTACGCCCCGTACTGCGCCACCGCGCGGGCCGCGGCCCGGCCGCCGTGCCCGCGCGCGTACCGCAGGGCGACGCGCCGGGCCCGCATCGAGCCGAGCGCGTAGGGCTGGGCCGGGGTCAGCCAGCCGGCCCTGACGTACGCGGGCAGTTCCTCCCGCACGGTCCGCAGCTCGCGCTGCCGGGTCCACACCACCAGCCAGGTCAGCAGACCGAACGACGGCACCATGAACGCCGCGTACACGGCGAAGAAGCCGTACTCGCCGAGGGTCGAGGAGACGTTCCACAGCGCGTGCACGCCCATCGCGAGCAGCAGGCCGCCGAGCGGGAGCAGGAAGCGCACCGGGCGCCGCCGCCCGGTGGCGAGCGCGGCCGTCCCGAAGCCGATGCCGGTGAGGACCGTGAAGAGCGGGTGCGCGAACGGCGACATGACGACACGGACGAAGAACGTCGCCGCGGTGACGGAGGAGACGCCGCTGCCGCCGGTGAGCTGGTCGGTGCCGAAGGCGGTGCCGAGGTAGAGGATGTTCTCGGTGAAGGCGAAACCGGTGGCGGTGACCCCGGCTATCACCACGCCGTCGAGGATCGTGGTGAAGTCGCGTCTGCGGAACAGGAAGACCAGCAGGACGGCGGTGGCCTTCACGGACTCCTCCACGACCGGGGCTATCACGATCGCGCCGAGCGTGTCCGCGCGGGACGGGTCGGCCGTCTCCGTCGCTATCCACCGCGTGGCGAAGCTGTTGGCGACGATCGCCATGAGCGCGGCGGCGCCGGCACCCCACGCGAACGAGAAGACGAGGTTGCGCCACGGGCCGGGCGCGACCCGGTCCAGCCAGCGGAACGCGGCCACGAGCAGCGGCACCGGCAGGACGGCGAGGCCGAGGCCGACCAGGAAGCCCTCCGTACCGGTCTGCTCGCGGACCAGGCCCAGGATGACCAGACCCGAGAGCGCGAGGAGGGCGGTCAGCGCCCCGTACCGCACCCAGGGCCGCTGCCACCAGTGCGCGTGCCGCAGGGCGGGCCCGTCGGCCGGCCCGGTGGAGCCGGGGGCCGCGCCGGGCTGTGTCGGGTACGGACGGCTGATGGCCACAGCATTGACCCTAACGAGGGAGCGGTGCGGCCCGCAGGAACACCAGGTGGGCTCAGGCGTCGGCGGTGTTCCGGTCCTCGGGCCGGACGGCGGCCCGGGGGCCGGGCCGGTCGTCGTGGTGTACGCGGCGGAAAAGCAGGTCGTTCACCACATGCCCCTTGTCCAGCCCCTGCCCCTCGAAACGGGTCAGCGGCCGGAACTCCGGGCGCGGTGCGAAACCGCCGTCCGCCACGGTGTTCTCGAAGCAGGGGTGCGCGGTCAGCACCTCGAGCATCTGCTCGGCGTACGGCTCCCAGTCGGTGGCGCAGTGCACGGTCGCGCCCGGGGCGAGACGGGTCGCGGCGAGGTCGAGGAAGGCCGGCTGGATCAGCCGGCGCTTGTGGTGCCGCTTCTTCGGCCAGGGGTCGGGGAAGTAGACGCGCAGCCCGCCCAGCGCGTCGGGGACGAGCATCTCGCGCAGCAGGATGATCGCGTCGCCGTTGCCGACGCGCACGTTGTCCAGGCCGTGCTGGTCGGCGAGGCCGAGCAGATGGCCCTGGCCGGGGGTGTGGACGTCCACGGCGAGGATGTTGGTGCCGGGGTCGGCGGCGGCCATGCGCGCGGTGGCCTCGCCCATGCCGAAGCCGATCTCGAGGACGACCGGGCGGTCGTTGCCGAAGAACTCGGCGAGGTCGAGGCGCTGCCGGCCGTCGACGTCGAAGCCCCACCGGGGCCACAGCCGCTGCAACGCGTCCGCCTGCCCGGCGGTGACCCGGCTCCGGCGTGGCTGGAAACTCCGGATCCGCCGCTCGAAGTGCGACCCGGCGGGATCGGCCTTCGGGCCGTCCGGGAAGCGGGGCTCCCCCTTCTCCCGGGTACGGCGGACCGACACGCCGGGCGTGTGCTCGGGGTGCCGGGTGTGTGCTTCGGGGGTGTTCACGGAGTCAGACACAGTGCTTCGATTTTACGGGGGCGCCGCGAGGGATTCGTCCGCCGGCCGCGGGAGCGGCCGCCTCAGCGGGGTGCGCCGTCCGCGGCGGCCAGGGCGGCCAGGGTCCGGCGGGCCACCTCCCGGCCGATGGGCAGGGACGCCGTCGCCGCGGGCGAGGGGGCGTTCAGGACGTGGACCGCGCGGGGCGTCTCCCGGATCAGGAAGTCGTCGGCGAGCGTGCCGTCGCGCAGCACCGCCTGGGCCCGTACGCCCGCCGGGGCCGGGACCAGGTCGGCCTCCCGGACCGCGGGCACGAGCCGGCGCACCGCCTCGGTGAAGGCCCGCCGGGACAGGGAACGGTGCAGCTCGCCGGTGCCGTGCCGCCAGTGGCGGCGGGCCAGGTGCCGGGAGCCCGGCCAGGCCAGCGTGGCGGCCAGCTCGCGCGGGCGGACCGTACGCCAGTCGTAGCCCTCGCGCGCCAGTGCCGGTACGGCGTTGGGCCCCACGTGGACGCCTGCGTCGATGCCGCGCGTGAGGTGGACGCCGAGGAACGGGAACGCCGGGTCGGGCACCGGATAGACCAGGCCGCGGATCAGCTCCGGGCGGGCCAGCTCGTAGTACTCGCCGCGGAACGGCACGATGCGCATGCCGGGATCGTCGCCTGTGAGGCGGGCGATCTCGTCGCAGTACAGACCCGCGCAGTTCACCAGCACCCGGCCGCGCACGACGTCCCCGGCGGCGGTCAGGGCGGCCACGCCCAGGTCCGGGCGGCGGTCGAGCCGGGTGACCCGCGCGCCGTAGCGGATCTCCGCGCCGGACGCGGCCGCCAGCCGGCGGGCCACCGCCGCGTAGTCGCAGATGCCGGTGGCGCCGACGTGGATGGCGGCCAGGCCCTCGACCTCCGGCTCGTACTCGGCGATCTGCGCGGCGCCCAGCTCGCGGACCGTCAGACCGTTCTCCCGGCCGCGCTGGACCAGGGCGTGCAGGCGGGGCAGCTCGTCCCGGCGGGTGGCGACGATCAGCTTGCCCGTCACCGCGTGCGGGATGTCGTACTCCGCGCAGAACTTGACCATCTCGGCCGCGCCCCGCACCGCGTACCGCGCCTTCAGGGAGCCGGGGCGGTAGTAGATGCCGCTGTGGACGACGCCGCTGTTGCGGCCCGTCTGGTGCCGGGCGGGGCCGGGTTCCTTCTCCAGCACCGTGACCCGCGTGCCCGGCGCCGCGCGGGTGATCGCGTACGCCGTCGACAGGCCGACGATGCCGCCGCCGATCACCAGCACCTCGCAGTCGTACGACCGCCGCGCCACCCGCACCACCTCCAGGTCCCGATAGTGCACTGCGCCACTGACAACGCCCGTAAACCCCGTACACCCCGAAGGAGGCGGAAGAGGCGAGGGCCCGCCGGTACCGGCCGGTATCCGCCGGGGCGGCCGGCCGGGTCGGTGGTGCGGGGGACGGCCCGGATCAGCCGGGGGGCCCGGCCATCAGGCGGGAGTCATCAGCAGGGGCCGGGCGCGCTCGCGCAGCTCGACCACGCGGGGCTCGTCGCCGTAGGGCTCCAGGCGGTGCAGGAGGTCCCTGACGTACTCCGTGGTGCGCGCGGACGAGATGCGGCCGGCCACCTCCACCGCGCGCACCCCCTGCTCGCAGGCGGCGTCCAGGTTGCCCGACTCCAGTTCGGCGACCGCCGAGACGACGAGCCGCAGCCCGTGCGAGCGGACGAACTCCTCCGTCGGCCGCGACAGCGCCTGCTCGGTGAAGCGGCGGACCTGACGGGGCGCCTTCAGATCGCGGTAGCACTCGGCGGCGTCGGCGGCGAAGCGGTCGTAGGAGTAGAAGCCCAGCCAGACCGGGTCGCTGTCACCGGGGCGGGAACGTTCCAGCCAGCCCTCGGCCGCCTTCAGGGCCGCGCCGGCCGCCGGGGCGTCCCCCGCGCGTGCGTGCGCGCGGGCCTCCACGAGCCGGAAGAAGCTCATCGTGCGGGCCGTGGCCAGGCCGCGGTTGCGCTCCAGCGCGGCCTGGGCGAGGTCGACGCCCTCGTCACCGAAGCCGCGGTAGGTGGCCTGGAGGGACATGGAGGCCAGTACGTATCCCCCCAGGGGGACGTCGGCCGCCGCGCGGGCCAGGCGCAGGGCCTGGATGTAGTAGCGCTGGGCGGCTTCCTGCTGGCCGGTGTCGAAGGCCATCCAGCCGGCGAGCCGGGTGAGTTCGGCCGACGCGCCGAACAGGGAACGGCCCACGTCGTCGGCGTAGGAGCCCAGCAGCAGGGGCGCCGCCTCGACCCGCAGGCACTCGGGGACCATCGACGAACGCCAGTCGCCGCCCCCGTACTTGGAGTCCCAGCGGCGCGCGTCCTCGGCGGCCTCGCGCAGCTTGCGCACATCACTGTGGCCGACTCTGGCCGGTGCGGCGGAGCCCTCCCCGGGGCTCGCCTCGCGTGCGACCGAGCTGTCGGCCGGGGTTATCAGCCAGCGTGAGGCAGGCGTTGCATATGCGCTCACTGCGAACGATCCGGCGAGCGACTGCCAGATACCGCCGGCCCCCGCGCGGCGGCCGGCCAGGTCCAGCCGGTACAGCTCGGTGGCGGACTTCACCGCCTGTCCGACGTCCCGGGGGAAGGCCAGACCCACTTCGGGCGCGGGATCCGCGTCCGCCAGGCCGATCTCGTGGAGCGGCACCGGGCGGCCGAGCTTCTGGCCGATGGCGGCGGCGATCAGGTGGGGCGCCGCACCCTGCGGCACCATGCCCTTCGACACCCAGCGCGCCACCGACGTCTTGTCGTAGCGCAAGGTCAACCCGCGTTGGGCGCCAAGGTCGTTGACGCGCCGCGCGAGGCCCGCGTTGGAGATACCCGCGAGGGCGAGGACGGTGCCGAGCTTTTCGTTCGGCCCGCGTAGCTCCCTGGACATGCGCCACCCCTCGCCACAGACGGCTGCCGCTCTGGCATAACCGCGCGGCATTCGTAAACCCAGCGTAGTTCGCCGCATCCCAAGCGTTAAGGGGCATTCTTCCGGATGGCGGGATTGTGGTCCGTACTGAAGTACGGGTCCGATACGCGCAGTTGCGGCATGCTCCCGGCGTGTGGCCGTGCGCCTGTCCGTGCGCTCTACTCCGGCCATGGCGGGGACGGTTCCATGGTCCCTGCGTGGGTCGGCCCGCTGTACTGGATCCAGTGGGCTGGGGGACACCGCCGCCTTCATCCCCGCGGGCGGCGGAACGGTCCGGGAGACGTACTCCGTCTCCCGGACCGCACGACTTCCCGGCAGTGCGCAGAGCCTGTACGGAGCGTGTTCGAGGTTGTCCCCACCTCTCCGAATTGGCCGAAAATCGACCCCGCTCTTTTAGGGCTGTCACCCCATCTACCCTGGCAATTGGGGGCGCGTTAGTGGCTCTTGGGGCGCGCTGGGGGGCGCATTCGCGTCGCAGCGGTGCAGGTGGGCGCGTGGTCGTGAGCGGATGATCTCCTTGTCTCGGGCGGGTGTTCGGGTCGGGGTAGGAGTATCCGCCGGGGCGCATCCGACGGAGCACATGCGGCACCGGCACCCCTCCTGAGCGCCTCCTTCATGGCAGCATGGGTGAACCGGTGCGTACGGTGCGCCGGTTGTCCACAGCCTGTGGAGGCGTCGATGCGGTGGTTGGTGGGATGGAGCAGCGCCGCCGCGGGCGCCCTGGCGTACGGCTCCGCCGGGGCCACCGGCTCCGACGGCGAGACACTGCAACCGGTGGGTTCCCATCCGTTGTGGGGCGACCCCGATCCGCTGTGGGCGGTCGGCGACTGGCGCCCCGACGAGGTGCGGGTGGTGACCGGCGACGCCGAGACGCGGATCGCCGTCCTCGGCACCTGCGGCGCCTCCGACGAACAGCTGCGCGTCGCCCTGTTCGCCGCGCGCGGCGGCGCGCTGCGCCACCTGACGGCCTGGCCGGGCAGCTACACCGCCGTCGTCCAGGTGGGCCGCCGGGTCACCGTCTGCGGCGACCTCGCGGGCGCCCGGCCGGTGTTCCACACCCCCTGGGAGGGCGGAACCGCCTACGCCACCGCCGCGCTGCCGCTCGCCGACCTCGTCGAGGCCAACCTCGACTTCGGTCACCTCGCCGCGCTCCTGGCCGCCCCCGATGTGCCGGCCGCGCTCCACGACTCCACTCCGTACGACGGCGTGAAGCGCGTTCCGCCGGGGCATGCGCTGATCCTGCGCGCCGGGGCGCGCGAGATCGCCGGGTACGAACCCGTCGCCTCGCTCGCCGTCGCCGCACCGCCCGCCGACCCCGACCGCGCGGTGGACGCCGTCCGGGACGCGCTGGTCGAGGCCGTACGCACCCGGCTCGCCGCGCCCCGGCACGTCCCCGGCGCCGACATCGACCCCGGCCCGGTGCCGGGCATGGGCCCCGCCGAACGGCGCGCGGCGCGCGGGATGCCGGTGCCCGGGATCGGGGCCGACCTCTCCGGCGGGCCCGCCTCCGGGACCCTGGCGCTGCTCGCCGCCGGGCTGCCGGGCATGCCGGGCACCGTGCTGGGGCACGGCACCGGCGCGGGCGAGCGGCTGCTCGCCGTCACGTTCAACGATCTCGCGGGGGGCCAGGCCGGTGCGGGGAGCGCTCCGGGCGGCCGGGCGGACGAAATCGCGCGCGCCGGGGCGCTGGCCGCCAACCCCCGGCTGCACCACGTGGTCGTCCCCGGCGGCGAGGACACCCTGCCGTACGCCGACCTCGACGGGCCGCTCACGGACGAGCCGGCCCCCTCCCTGGTCACCGCCGCCCGGCACCGGGCACGGCTGGCCGCGGGCAGCGCCGACCACTTCACGGGGTACGGGGCCCGGCAGGTGCTCGACGCGCATCCCGCGCGCCTCGCCGACCTCCTCATGGACCGCAAACGACGCCATCTCGTACGGCCCGTCGCCGCGCTGGCGAAAGCCGACGGGTCCGTGATGGTGCCCGCGCGCGTGTACGCGGCGGCCCGGCGCCTGGCCCGTACGCCGTACCGCACGGGACTCGAGACCCTCGCGGAGCAGCTGCTGCGCCACCAGTTGGACGACGGGACCCCCTGGGGTGCGGCGGACGCCTCGCTGGCCGCGCTGACCTGGGGAAGACCCGGTCCGGCGGCGCGCTGGCTGACCGGAGAGGCGCTCGCTGAAGTATCGGTTCGCCTTCAGACGTCCACCCGCCGGTCCGACGTGGGGCCGGGGCAGCGGCCCGGTGACTTCCGCGCGCGTGCGGCACTGGCCCGGCACGCGGCCGACGTACGGGTGCTGGAGCAGGCCGCCGAGATCCGCTTCCAGCGGCTGCACACACCGTTCCTCGACAACCAGGTCGTCCGCGCGTGCCGCGGGCTGCCCGAGGCGCTGCGGGTGAAGCCGGGGGCGCGGGCCTCCATCCTGCGGACCGTGCTGGAAGGGTCCGGCGTGCGGGACCTGCCCGCCGGGTGGGGCGCGCCGACCCAGTCGAACACCGCTGCCGAGGCGCGGATCGGACTGCGGGTCGCCGCAGGCACGCTGATGACGTTGTTCGACACGCCGCTGCTCGCGGAGGCGGGGCTGGTCGAGGCCCGCGTGGTGCGCAAGGCGCTGCGGGCCGCGGCGGAGGGGGAGCCGCTGCCGCTGGACGGGCTCGCGGACCTGGTCGCGCTGGAGCTGTGGCTGCGGCGGCTGCTGGCGCGGCGGGGGACGTGCTGGACGGGGACGCCCGGGCGGCAGCGGGCGGTGCCCGGGGGGATCGCCCCGCAGCGGGGGGCGCTGGCCCGGGGGGTCTGAGAGGGCCTACGCGCAGGTGAAGCGGGACTCGGCCCAGTCGGCCAGGGCCGGGCGGCCGAAGGGGCTGTGAGGTTCCACCACCAGGCGTACGGTCCTGCGGCCCGTCAGGTCCACGTGGACCGGGACGGCTCGGTCGCCGCCCTTGACCGGCCCGGAGTTCCACAGGAGGACGCCGTCCGCGTGGACGGAGAAGGCGACCTTGCCCAGCTTCATCGTCAGGTCGTCCACGCCGGCCATCGCGTCGTAGGCGGTGCACGGGCGGTTCAGGTCGACGGTGACGGAGGAACGGCCGTGGACCGTCACGCCCGGGGTGTGGCTCCGGCGGGCGACGGACAGGGCCGAGCGCTGCCAGACCCAGCTGCTCTCGCGGATGCGCATCTCGGGAGCGTCGCCGTCGCCGCCGATGTCGTAGGCGAGTTCGCTCCACTGGTGGACCGTCGGGGCGGGCGGAGGCGGAGGCGGTGGAGCCGGGGCGGGAGCCGGGGCCTGTGTGGGGGTCGGCGTGGGGGTGGGCTTCGGGGCCGGCGCGGGTTCGGGGGGCAGGGCCGGCTCGGGGGCGGGTGTCGGTGTCGGGGTGGGCTTCGGGGGCGGGGGCGGGGCCGGGGTCGGTACGGACGCCGGTGGTGCGAGGGCCGGAGCGGGAGGCCGGGGCGCCGGTTCCGGGGTTTCCTCCGAGGGCGGCGGGGGCTCCTCGCGGACCACGGGGGACGAGGCGGACGGGGCGGCCTTCGGCTCCTCGGAGGGCTTCTCGTTGCCCGAGAGGGCGAAGGCGATGGCCGCCGCCGTCGCCACCGCGACCACACCGGCCGCCAGGCCCGCCTTGACCGGTGCGGCCAGCCCTTCCGAGGCCGCCGCGCCGGCCGCCCCGCCCGAGCCACCGGTGCCGGTGGCCGTCGCGCCGGCCGCGCCCGCCGCTCCCGCGGCGGCCGTGCCTCCGGCGAGGAGACCGGCCACCTTGGCGTACCCGGCGGTGCCGAACCAGCCGATGACGGCCACGGGCACCAGGGCGGGGATGCCGCCGGCGACTTCCTGGACCTGGGTGGCCGCCAGCCGGCACCGCGCGCATGCGTCCAGGTGCTTGCGCAGGCCCCGTTCGGCGCGGGTGCGCAGCCGGCCGCGCGCGTACGTGCCGAGCCGGTCGGCGTAGCGGGCGCACTCCTCGTCGTCGGTGAGGGTCGCGCTGACGTGCGCCTGGAGGTACGCCTGCTTCAGGCCCTCACGGGCGCGGCTGGCCAGGACGCGGGTGCCGTTGGCGTCCAGGCCGAAGAGCGTGGCGACCGTGCTCGGCGACTCGTCCTCGACCTCGGTGTGCCACAGCACCGCCTGCCAGCGCTCCGGCAGCGACCTGAACGCCTGCATGGCCAGGGACTGTTCGGCCTCGTGCATCGCCCGTACGTCCGCGCCCAGGTCCAGGGTGCCGGTGTCGGACACGTGCGGAAGACGCGCGGCCTGGGTGGCGAAGACCGCGAAGTCGTCGACCAGTTGCTCGCGCTTCGCCGACTGCGTCCAGGACGCCGCCACCCGTCGTACGGTCGTGAGCAGGTACGCGCGTACGGCGTGCTCGGGGCCCGAACCGCCGCGCACCGCCTGGAGCACGCGGGCGAAGACCTCGGCGGTCAGGTCGTCCGCGGTGTGGGCGTCCCGGCAGCACGTACGGGCGTACCGGCGCACCGCTTCCGCGTGACGCCGGTACAGCTCCCCGTACGCCGAGTCGTCGCCCGCGCGCATGCGCGCGATGAGTTCGGCGTCGGACGGCGGCAGTTCGCGCAGGGGAGGCAGGATGCTCTCCTCGCGCCGGTCGCGCTGGGCGGGGACGAGGCCGTCCGGGTCGTCCATGTCGTCGGGGGGCACGCTCGTGCGCCATCCCTGACTCGGCACCTGCGGTGGGTTCTCGGCCCCGGAGTCGCCGTCACCGTACGACTCGTCCCGCCCGTCAACGCTCATCGCGGAAGCCCCCGCCACCTGCCCAACCCGTCCCGATCACGGGTCAGGGTGCCACAGCGGCTTTTGGTCAGGACAGCTCAGGACGGCCCATCCACCCGTCCGAGGGTTTCTGTCGCACATGCGTGCGGACAGTCACCCGTGGTGGGAAGGGATGGGCCCGTCCGGTGCGGACGGACCCGCCGGCCGCGCACCCGCCCTCACGCGGGGCGTGAGCGCAGGCCCTCCAGCAGGATGTCCAGCAGCCGGGCGGAGGCCGCCGCCTGCTGGGCCGGGTCAGGCAGCGAGGGCGCGGCCGTGGCGATCACCAGGAGCACGTCCGACACCGACACGTCCGGCCGCAGCGTCCCCGCCTCGCGGGCCCGCTCCACGAGCCGGCCGACGACGTCGAGAAGCTGCGCCGCACCGGCGTCGTCCTCCCTGGCGGCGGACCCCTTCTCGGGCACCAGCCGCAGCTCGGCGCCGGCCGGCTGCGTCCGCTGCTGCGGCACGCGCGCGTGGTCGTGCTCGTCCGCCACGCCCACCCGCAGCACCTGCGGCGGCAGCAGCCGCCCGGCGCCCGAGGCGACCGACGTGCGCAAGAAGCGGGAGAGCGCCGACCACGGCTCGTCCTCCTGACCGAGCGCCGTACGCGCCTGGTCGGTCAGCCGGGAGGTCTCCTCCTCGGCTATCCGCCGGACCAGGACGTCCTTGCTCGGGAAGCGCCGGTACACCGTGCCCACACCGACGCGGGCCCGGCGTGCCACGTCCTCCATCGGCGCGCCGTAGCCCAGCTCGCCGAAGACCTCGCGTGCCGCGCGCAGCACGTGCTCCAGATTGCGCTGCGCGTCCACGCGCAGCGGTGTCGTGCGCGGCCCTCCCGCACGCCCGTGGCCCGACGACGGCGCGCTCAGCGCGGTGCCGGGCGCCACGGCGGACGCGGAAGACCAATGAGAATCCTGAACATGCATACGTTTTCCCCCGGTGATGACGTCTCCCCCCGGAGACTCCCCGCCACAGATGGCCGGGGCTCGAGAAACATGCCCGGTGGCCGGATCCGCCCGTCGCGGACCCGAATGAGCGCATCCCCCTACACCCCGTCGACGTACGAACATAGTTGAGAGGAAGTCAATTCAGAAGGGGCAGGTTCCGCACGGAGCGCCCCCCGATCGGAGTACGGGGCCCATTGATCCCGTATGTACCCCGGGGAAAGTGCCGGGAAAGCACTGCTGACCTGCGCACACGCCGTTCGCTCCGGGGATCCGGGCCGCTGGGCGCGTCCATCGCCTCCAGTCACACAATTCGTCGGGGCTGTGGACAAACGCAAGCGGCGGGTGCGTCATGGGATGGTGAAGGAACGTGCGCGCATTCTCGTTGTCGGTGGCGGCTATGTCGGGATGTACACGGCCCTGCGCCTGCAGCGGAAGCTGAAACGGGAACTGGCCCGGGGCGCGGCCGAGATCACCGTGGTCACTCCCGACCCCTACATGACCTACCAGCCGTTCCTCCCCGAAGCGGCCGCCGGGGCCATTTCTCCTCGTCATGTGGTCGTACCGCTGCGTCGCGTCCTGGACCGGTGCCACATCCTCATCGGCGAGGCCTCCGCCATCGACCACGCCGCCCGCGTCGCCACCGTCACCACCCTCGCCGACGCCGAGAAGGGCGACAGCGGCAAGAACGGCGGCGGCCGGGCGGTGGTGTACGACGAACTCGTCCTCGCGCCCGGCTCCGTCTCGCGCACCCTGCCGATCCCCGGTCTCGCCGATCACGCCATCGGCTTCAAGACCGTCGAGGAGGCCATCGGGCTGCGCAACCACGTCCTCGAACAGATGGACATCGCCTCCTCCACCCGCGACCCCGCGATCCGCGACGCCGCCCTCACCTTCGTCTTCGTCGGCGGCGGCTACGCGGGCGTCGAGGCGCTCGGCGAGCTGGAGGACATGGCCCGCTACGCCACGCGGTACTACCACAACCTCCGCCCCGAGGACATGAAGTGGATCCTCGTCGAGGCCTCGGACCGCATCCTGCCCGAGGTCGGCGAGGAGATGGGCCGCTACACGGTCAGCGAACTGCGCCGCCGCAACATCGACGTACGCCTGGAGACCCGCCTGGAGTCCTGCGCCGACCGCGTGGCCGTACTCAGTGACGGCGCCCGCTTCCCCACCCGCACCGTCGTGTGGACCGCCGGCGTCAAACCGCATCCCGTCCTCGCCGCCACCGACCTGGCGCGCGACGAACGCGGACGGCTGCGGTGCACCGCCGAACTCGCCGTCGAGGGCGCCCCGCACGCGTGGGCCGCGGGCGACGCCGCCGCCGTCCCCGACGCCACCGCCGAGGACCCCGGCCGGGAATGCGCTCCCAACGCCCAGCACGCGCTCCGCCAGGCGAAGGTCCTCGCCGACAACATCGCGCACTCCCTGCGCGGCGAACCCCTGGAGACGTACGCCCACTCGTACGCCGGGTCGGTCGCCTCCCTGGGACTGCACAAGGGCGTCGCCCACGTCTACGGGCGCAAGATCAAGGGTTACCCCGCCTGGCTCATGCACCGCACCTACCACCTGAGCCGCGTCCCCACCTTCAACCGCAAGGCGCGCGTGGCCGCCGAATGGACCCTCGCCGGGCTCTTCAAACGGGAGATCGTCTCCCTGGGTTCACTCGAACACCCGCGGGCCGAGTTCGAACTCGCGGCCGGTGGAAAGCCTCCTCAGGACCCCCCGGACAACCCGAAGGGGTCGTCCTGACCGCACCCAGGAACTCCACGGACCGGTCCGGCGTCTGACGGATGTCGGCCCGGTCGGCAGCCTGCCAGACTGGTCCACCACCGAGGGCGGGCGGCTGTCCGTTCCCGGTGCGGCCCCGGGGCCCCGGCCGGTCCCGTTTCCCGGCCGCCGACAACTACACGAGGCAAGGATTCGTGAACTTCACCCGCTGGAGCGCCCGGCTCCCCGGAACGCAACGCCGCGCCGCAGCGCGCAGCGAACACGCGGTCTCCCCGGACCGGCGGGGAGAGGGCTCCGTGCCCACGGCCCGCGCCGAACAAGCCGTCGAGCATCCACGGCCCGTACCCGCCGTCGACGACCTCAGGGTGCGCGAGGTCCTCGACCACGTCCCCTCCCTCGTCGCCCTGGTGCACGGCCCCGACCACCGCATCGCCTACGTCAACGGCGCCTACACGGCCGCCTTCGGCGCCCGCCCGGTCGGCGCCCCCGCGCGGGGAGCGCTCCCGGAACTCGAGGAACTCGGCCTGCTGACCCTCCTCGACCAGGTCCTGCGCAGCGGAAAGCCCCGCACGGTCAAGTCCCGCAAGGCCCCCGACGGCCGTTCCTACACCTTCACCTGCACCCCGGTCACCCAGGGCGACGGCAGCGGTGTGCTGGTCTTCGCCACCGACGTCACCGACCACGCCGAGGCCGCCGAACGCCTGCGCGCGAGCGAGCGCCGCCAGCGCGAGACCGCCGTCACCCTCCAGCGCTCCCTGCTCCCGCAAGAACTCGAGGAGCCCGACGACCTGCGCGTCGCCGCCACCTACCACCCCGGCGGCACCGAAGCCGCCGTCGGCGGCGACTGGTACGACGTGATCACCCTCGGCGGCGGGCGCACCGCCCTGGTCATCGGCGACGTCATGGGCCGGGGCGTCCGCGCGGCGGCCGTCATGGGCCAGCTCCGCACGGCGGTACGCGCCTACGCCCGCCTCGACCTCCCCCCGCACGAGGTCCTCCAACTGCTCGACGGCCTCGCCATGGAGATCGACGCCAACCAGATCGCCACCTGCGCGTACGCCATCCACGACCCCAACGAGGGCACCCTCGTCCACGCCTCCGCCGGCCATCTGCCCATCCTGGTCCGCGACGAGCACGGCACCGTCCAGCGCGCCGACGAACCGACCGGCCCCCCGCTCGGCACCGGCGGCTGGATGCACTCCTCCGGCTCGATCCCGCTGGGGCCCGGCTCCACCGCCGTCCTCTACACGGACGGCCTGGTCGAGCGCCGCAACGAGGACCTCGACGAGGGCATCGCCGCCCTGGAGCGCGCTCTGGCCGGCGCGACCGGCACCCCCCAGGTGATCTGCGACCGCCTGGTCCGCTCGGCGGGCGTGACCCCGGAGCACGACGACGACGTCGCCGTCCTGGTGCTCCAGCATCCCGCCCGTACGGGCCCGGAGAGCGAGCTGTTCCACAACGCCGCCCTGGAGCTGCTGGGCGGTGTCGAAGCGGCCCCCCGCGCGCGTGCCTTCGCCTCCGGCGTGCTCACCAGCTGGCGCTTCCCCTCCGACCTGCACGACCTGGGCGTCCTGGCCGCCAGTGAACTGGTCGCCAACTCCCTCCAGCACGGCACCCCGCCCATGCGCCTGCGCCTGCGCCGCACCGACCGCCGGCTGATCGTCGAGGTCACCGACGGCGACGACCACCTGCCGAGGCGCCGCCGCGCGGAACCCGCCGACGAGTCCGGCCGGGGCATCGCCATCGTCGCGACGATCGCCTCCAACTGGGGAAGCCGGCGCACCCCGGGCGGCGGCAAGGCCGTCTGGTGCGAGTTCGCCCTGCCGAAACCGGCTGCTCCCTAGAGCAGCCTCCGGGGAGCGGCGTGCCGTGGGAGCGTCGGCCTCGGACGTATGCGCCGGCCTCCGGCATGCGTACCGGTCTCAGGCATGTGCCGGGGACTGGCCCGCCGGGGCGGTACCGCCCCGGGTGACCACCCGGCTCCGTGCCACGGACGGATGGTCCTGCACCTCCGTGAGCTGTCGGCCCAGCCGCAGCGCCAGCACCGTGATCGCCAGCGAGAACAGCACGAAGACCACGATGTACGGCCCGTGCAGCGAGGCCCCCATCGGCCCGCCCACCGCCGGACCGATGGCCAGCGCGAGCTGCTTCACCAGGGCGAACGCCGAGTTGTACTGACCCGCCAGCCCTTCCGGCGCAAGATCCGCGACCAGCGGCGCGAGCGTCGGCGACAGCATCGACTCACCGAGCCCGAACAGGGCGTACGTAGAGATGAAGGCGGCGGTCGCCATCGCCTGGCTGCCGTTCCCGAGACCCGCGTACCCGGCCACGGCCCACGCCACGGCCCAGAGCAGCCCCACCGACGCGATCACGCGCGTGCGCCTGCGGCGCTCCACGAACCGCAGCACCACGAACTGCGCGACAACGATGGCCAGGGTGTTCGCCGCCAGCGCCGTCCCCAGCGTCGACGTCGAGATACCGGCCGCCTCGACCCCGTACGCGCTCAGTCCCGACTCGAACTGGCCGTAGCAGGCGAAGAACAGCACGAAGCCCAGCACGCACAGCTGCACCATGGCGCGGTTGCCCATCAGGCGCTTCCAGCTGCCCTTGCCCGACGGAGCCGGGGCGCCCTCGATACGCGGCGAGCGCGGCATCCGCACCGTCGCCATCACCACGACCAGCAGCAGGAACATCGCCGCCTCGATCGAGAACAGGACGGTGAAGGAGGAGGCCCTGGTCGTGTCGACGAGGTGTCCGCCGATGAGACCGCCGACCCCGAGCCCGAGGTTCTGCAGGAAGAACTGCATGGCGAACGCACGCGACCGGGTCTCCACCGTGGAGCAGTCCACGATCATCGTCGCCAGCGCCGGCTGCATCACGGCCTGCCCGGACCCGAGCAGCGCCGCCGACACCAGCACGCTCGACGCACCGTTCGACAGGCCCAGGCTCAGCGCCCCGACGGCGGCCGTGACCAGGGCGACGAGCAGCACCGGCAGCGGACCCCGCCGGACGATGGCCCGTCCGGCGAACGGCAGCACGATCAGCGCGGCCACCGCGAACACGGCGAGCACCAGCCCCGCCGTCATGGCCCCGAGCCCTCGTACCTGCGCCACATAGACGTACAGGTAGGGGACGGTGAAACCGAGGCCGAACGCACTGAGTGCGTTGCCCACGTGGATCCGGCGCATCGCAGCGCCCATCGCCCTGGTCACGTTCACCTCTCTCACAAGTTAGGAGTGAAGACTTAGAAGCTAAAGTTCGAAGGTGAAGAGTACACGTCGAATGACTTCAACGCGAAGGGCTTCAAGGTGAAGGGTCGGCGTGCCATACTGCGGCCATGGGCGACACCTCCGGCCTCAACGAGCCGACACTCGAAGAGCAGATCGCCGCGTACCAGCGCGAGTTCCAGGACCTCGACCCCCAGGTCGAGAAGATCGTCTCCGCGCTGTCCCGGCTGAACCGCCGGATGAACGTCGCCTACGGCCGCCAGACCGCGGAGCTCGGCATCACCAACGCGGACTGGGAGGTACTCAAGGCCCTCGTCCTGTCCGGCGCCCCGTACCGCATGGGCCCCAGCGACCTGGCCAAGCGCCTCGGCCTCACGCCGGCCGCCATGACCCACCGGATCGACCGCATGGTCGCCGAAGGCCTCGTCAACCGGGAACGTGACGAGACGAACCGGGTCCGGGTCATCGTCGAGGCGACCCCCGTCGGCCGCGAGAAGTGGCTCGAGGCGATGCGCATGGCGACGGTCTTCGAGCAGGACCTGCTCCAGGACCTGTCCCCGGACGAGCGGATCGCCCTGGGTGAGGTGCTCACCCGCCTCCTGCGCAGGGTGGAGGACGCCCAGCCCGACGCCGGCGGCCGCCTCAGCGACCTGGACTGACGGCCTCGCCCCGCGAACGGTCGAAAAGATCTTGACAGGGGGCGCTTGACTTCCCCCTCCCCGAACCGTAGAGTCCTTCGAGTTGCCATCGGGACGTAACGGTTCTCCGGCAACACTTCCGCCGCGAGAGCGGCACTCAAAACCACCAGCACGATCTCCCCAGCGGACTGCTTTCGACATGCTCGAATTCAATTCGCAGGGACGCCGGCGTCTGAATCGGAACCGAACGGCTCCGATTTGAGAAGCGGCGAGAGAGTCCGCTAAGGTTTGAGACGTCGGAACGGCCCAACGGCCGGAAAGACAAACCCCGCTGACCGGGGGTCAGATCGAAGAAAAAGATCTGATAGAGTCGGAGCCGCCGGAAAGGG
>NZ_JBITSN010000028.1:0-38237 GCF_044540975.1 Streptomyces sp. NPDC085927 | reverse complement strand
GGGCCACCCGGTCCGGTCGTCAGTCCCGTCGCCGTCCTGCGACAACCCTGGCTTCGAAACTCCACCACCGCACCGTCCTGCGCACTGCAACTGCGGTACTGCTCTCCGGCAGTTCGTGTCTGCCGGGCCCTACTGTCTCTCCGGGTTACGAGAGAAACCATAACCACGACACCACCCAATGTCTACTCCGACCAAGGTAGATTTTCGTGTGTGGGCGGAGAGGTGCGATCTCGAGCGGCGATGGGGGGGCGGCACCATAAGGAGCCCTCAGAAGCGGAGGACCAACCGGAGACCGGTCGGCGAACGCGTGACCCGGATGTCGCGGTCTCGCTTGAACCTCGCGCCCCCCGGCCGGGCCCCGAGGGATGCCATGGCTGCCCGCCCCTTCGGGCCCGTGGTGTCTGCGGCTGGCCGTCATAGCAGGACGGTGGGGCCGAGCGGAGGGCGCTGACTGCTACTGGGGGCGGCGATTGGCGGCGTGCCCACCGGGGACGTCGAACAGGGCGATGCGGGCCGTGATGCGCTTACCGACCGGCTCCTGCTCGGTGAACAGATCCTCGGTGACGGCCTTGACGATCTCCAGGCCGTGCTGGCCGATCCTGTCGGGATCTGCGACCCGGGCAGCGGGCACGGTGGGGTCGCTGTCCCACACGACAACATCCACAGCGCGCGCATTGATGCACAGTTCCAGCAGGACAGGGCCTGGGGCGTACTTGCGGGCGTTGGTGACCAGCTCGCTGACCACCAGCTGGGTGAGGTCCCTCGCACGAGCGGGCACGGGCAGGCGATGGTCGGTCTGGGCCTGGTCGAGGAAGGTGACGGCGTGGTGGCGGGCTTCACCGATGCAGCCGTCGTACCCGCTCAGGGCGTAGCCGGCGCGCATCAGGTATCCATTCGCCGCCCTACAGCCGTCACCGTCGGCATGGAATCCCACTGGCCTCGCCCTCATTCCCCGTACATGAGTGCGCGAGTACCCACCCTCCCTGCATACATGGCAGAGGCATGTTGTTCGGTAGCCGCCCGAGTGGCGCTGTCACCTTGTGGAGTGTGGGCGTGCCTGACGGTGTGTCGGATGTGCGGTAGTGGGTGGCGGTCATCAGGTGGCGGCGGGGTCTGAAGTGGGGTGAGATGCCGCTGAACGCGGACAGGAACTGCTGGGCTCCGCCGACGCTGCGGAAGCCTTTCATGGCGCGTTCGCCGCTGCCGGGTGGGCTGGTGGGAGTTCGCGGCCCGGTTGTTGAGGCCCTTGTGGGAGCGGTGCTCGACGGAGGGCATCGCCTCGCGATGAGCCGCGCCGTGGGAGCACAGCCTGTCGGTGACCACCACCCGCGGCACTGTACGGGTCTTCCCCGGTAACCTGCGAAAGAACCGCCTGGCCGCAGTGGTGTCCCACCGGTTCTGTACGAGGATGTCCAGGACGGTGCCGTCGGCGTCGACGGCCCGCCACAAGTACTTCCGCTCTCCGCCGATCTTGATGAAGACCTTGTCCAGGTGCCACTTGCCCCCGGGCCGGGGCCGCCTTCGGCGCAGGCCGTTGGCGCAGGTCTGCCCGAACTTCGCACACCAGCGGCGGACCGTCTCGTGGGAGACGAGCACGCCGCGCCCGAGCATCAGCTCCTCGACCTCGCGGAACGACAGCGAGAAGCGCTGGTACAGCCACACGCAGTGCGCGATGATCTCCACCGGGTGCCGGTGCCCCTTGTACGACGGCGGCGCGCTGTCCACGGACGACCCCTCCCAGCATGACCAACCAGAGGATCAGCCCACCCGGTCAGTCAACGTGACAGTGCCCTTCCATCGACTCGCACGCTGCTACGAACGCCGGATCGACGTCATCAACGCGTTCTTCGACCTCACCGTGCGTAGCCTCGTTTGCCGCGCTTGGACCACTCACCGCTGGGACGACCGTCCCACCTGGCGACCATGACCCCGCGCCCATCTGCGCGAGTTCTCACCAGCTCCAGCGAAGCACCAGAAGCACCAAAGGAGAACGAGCTCTGTCCCTTGAGCTACGGGGACCTCTTGCCCGAGAGCCCGGCGGCCGTCGGCGGCGGTGGGTTACGGCATTGCCGCGAATGTCTCCCGGTGGTCGCGCACCCACTGCTCGAACGTGCCCGCCGGTCGGCCGAGCACCCGCGGCACGTGGTCGGTGACGTAGGCCGCACCGCCGGCGCGCGCCCAGCCGATGCCAGTGATCACCCCGGCCGGCAGCTGGTCAAGCGCATCCGTGTCGGTGATCTTGACCGGCCGTTCCAGCACGCGCTCCAGGATCGCGGCCTGGTCTGCGAACGTCAGCAGCTCTGGCCCGGTCAGGTCGTACCGCTGCCCGTCGTGCGCATCGCTGGTCATGGCGGCGACGGCGACCGCAGCCACGTCCCTCGGGTCGACGATGGCCTGCCGGGAGTCGCCGACCGGGTTCGGGATCGGCTCTCCGGCCTGGATCAGCGTCCGGTACCACAAGAAGTTCGAGGCGAAGCTCGGCGGGCGGAGCATCGTCCACACGAGCCCGCTGGCCTCGATCGCCTCCTCCGCGGAAAGGTGCCACGCGCCAACGGTCGCCCCGTCGAATCGCTCGCCGCTGCCGATGGCGGACAGCTTGACGACCTTACGGACGCCCGCCGCCCGCGCGGCCGTGACCAGGGCGATGTCGTGGTCCGCGGTCGGCACGGGGGGCACGGTTACGAGGAAGACCGTGTCGACGTCGGCCACCGCGCGCGCCAGCGACGCCGGGTCGTCGAAGTCGGCCCGCACCCCTCCGGGCCGCTCGCGGCGGGACATCGCCCGAAACGGCACGCCCCGTTCGGTGAGCAGACGCACGACGTGACTACCGATGGTGCCGGTGGCACCGGTAACAAGGATCATGTCCCGACGATCGCATCGCTCTCACGCCGCGTGATAGGAAGTTTCGGCACTATCGTGGACCGCGTGAGCTCTCTCAACGTGCCGCCTGCCCTTCTGCGTTGGGTGGCCGGGATCGATGTCGCCACGGCGGCCGGTTCGGCGGCGGTCGACGTGCCCGATCACGCCACCACATTTCTCCTGCGCAGCGACAAGCGTGAGCTGATCGTCATGGGCCCCCGCACCCGGGCCGCCTATCACGTCGGCGCGCCCAGCCACTCGTGCGTGCGGGTTCGCATGCGGCCGGGTCGTGCCCAAGCCCTGCTCGGCCGTCCGCTGCGTGATCTCGCCGACCGGGCCCTGCCGCTCCGCGAACTGCCGGGCCTGGACGTCGACCAGCTCGCCGCCGATCCGATCGCCGCTCTCGAAGAAGCATTGGCCGATCGGCCGGAGCCCCCGAAGCGACTCGAAGAGGCGGCACACCTACTGGTCGGCGCCACTGTCGCCACGGCCGCGGCCCGGTTGCACATCAGTGAGCGCCGCCTGCACACCCTGTTCACCGCCGGCACCGGCCTGTCCCCCAAGCACTTCGCACGCATCGACCGCGTTCGCACCGTGCTCTCGGCCGATGCCGGCCGGTGGTCGGACATCGCCGCGACGGCGGGTTACTACGACCAGTCCCACATGACGGCCGAGTTCCGCCACTTCATGGGTGTCCCGCCGGCCGCGTTCACCGCGGGGCGGCGTCCCGCTGCGACCCCGTGCACTGCCTGAGTTCCAAGACCGGCAAAGGAGTCTCCCGGTGATCACACAGCGTCGCAGCTCCATGATCACCAGCCCTGTGCCTCTTCTGCTTCCGAGGTGCCCCATCGAGCCTGTCTGCGCGAGTTCTTAGCCAGTGACGCTCGGTCAGGCCAACAGGACGCGTTTGCGTGGGGTTCGAATTCTGCGCGGCCGAACAGCGGCCTCCCGGCCCGGCGGGGCAGCCTGCTCTGCGGTCGACTCCGACGGATCCTGCCGGTACGGCGCGTTTCCCGGCACACGCCCGCCCCCGCCCCCGCGACTGCGCAGCGGGGGCGGGGGCGGGTACGGGCGTGAGAATGTCGTGGCGCGGACCCGGTCAGCCCGGGGCGATACGGCTGAGGTGCTCCCAGGACCGGTACAGATCCGCTTGAGCCTGGTCCATCTCCAAAACGTGATCGAAGGACTGGCTGCCGACGATCAGCCGTCGGGGCGGGTCCGGCAGTGCGGCCAGCTCCATGATGACCGGAGCAGCAGTGCCCGGCTCCGGGGCGACGGCGTCGCCCCACATCGCCTCCATCTCGGTGCGCAGGGGCTGATACTGCGCCAGGGGTTCGGTGGTCGTGGTGCCGGTGGTGAACAGGCCGGTGTTGTAGCCGCCCATCTGCACGATGGTGACCTTGATGCCGAACCCCTCGACCTCCATCGCCAGTGCCTCGCTGACCGAGTCCAGCGCGGCCTTGCCTGCGCCGTAGAAGCCGACGGTGGCCATGCCACCGCCGCTGCCCATCGAGGTGACCTGGAGGAGCCGTCCCCCACCTTGGGCACGCAAGTGAGGAAGGACCGCCTGAGCCACCCACACAGCGCCGAAGAAGTTCACATCCAAATGCGCCCGGATCTGCTCCTCCGTGGCTTCCTCCACCATGCCGTAGAGCATTCCGCCGGCGTTGTTGACGACGACGTCCAGCCTGCCGAACGCAGCTGCCGCCCGCTCTACTCCGTCGAACACGGCCCGGCGGTCGGTGACATCCAACGGAAGCGGGACAAGGCAGTCGGGGTACTTCTCGGTCAGTTCCTCCAAGGGCTCGACGTTGCGGGCAGCAGCCACTACGCGGTCGCCGCTCGCCAAGGCGGCCTCGGCGAAAGCTCTGCCCAGGCCGCGGGATGCGCCGGTGATGAGCCAGACTCTTGCGTTCGCCATGATGCCTCACCCTCAGTAAACGAAACGGTGCGTATCGATTCGTTTTTGAGCCTAGGGTATAGCTCCTGATTCTTTCAATACGGATCGTCTCGTTTTGTTTCAGGGTTAGGCTGAACTCATGTCCAACGAGAAGGGGCCGGACCACTCCCGGCGCAAGGAACGATCCCGGCAGGCCATCCTCGCGGCCACCCGCGCCCTGGTCGCAGAGGAGGCGTACGAGAAGGTCACGGTCGAAGCCATCGCTGCCCGTGCCGGCGTCGGCAAGCAGACGATCTATCGGCGGTGGCCGTCGAAGAGTGCAGTCGTCTTCGCTGCCCTTCTGGCTCTGAGTGAGGATGCGGACGGGCAGTCGGTCACGCTGCCGGACACGGGCGACCTCGAGGCCGACCTCAAGCTCGTCATGCGTGCCACGGTGGAGGAGTTCGCCGACCCGGCTTTCGACAGGCTGATCCGGGCCCTCAACACCGAGATCGCCAATGATGCCGCGCTGGCGGCCGAGTACCGGGAGAAGTTGGCCCGGCCGCTGGAAGAGGCGAAGAGGGCGCGCTTGCGCAGCGCCCAGGAGGCCGGCCAGCTCGGCGCCGACGCCGACCTCGGCCTGGCCCTCGAAGTGCTCTACGCCCCTCTCTTCCAGCGGTGGCTGCACCGCAGCGGTCCGCTGACTGCCGCATACGCCGACTCACTTGTCGACGCGGCCCTTAGAGCTTTCGGCCCCTGAACAGGAGTGGGTCGACACCCGCTGAGTGACTGGGCCACTCCCGTCACAGAGACTCCGGCCTCGTGCGGCGGGACGTCGTTACCGTTCCCCGGGGCGTCTCGGTGGCCGCTTCACCGAGCGCAGATCAACAAGAGACCCGAAATGCGACTTCGCCAAAACGAATGAAGGTCACCAGTAGCATCCGGAATCCCGCCGGGCCCTCATCGTGGTCGCCGAGCAGGTGTGGTCGGCGTGCTGCTGATGGGCGCCTCCGAGCACGAGGCGGGCCAGGAGCTTGTCGAACACGACCCGGTCGGGGATGCGGGGACGGTGGCAGCCCAACGGATGAGCGGCCGCCTCCCCCTTGTGCGGGAGGGCTTGGAACTGGTCCCCCAACGGGTCGGTGATGAATGAGGGCAGGACGCGCACGTGACCTTCGCTCGGCCGTAGAGGGCGTTGACCAGCAAGTCCCGCCGGGGTGCGCCGCCTTGGCAGTGGGGGCGGCGCACCCCGTCGGGGCGAGGGTCACCCGGCCTGTTCCTGCAGGTCCGCTGCGGGAACCGGCGCGGGCATGCGCCAGGCCACGACCACACCGGTCACGAGCCCCACGGCGGCCAGCAGAGTGGCGACCAGGAACGGATCGAAGGAGTGCTCCGTGTTCTGGAGCTCCCTGACCGCGCTGACAGGCAACCGGAGCGACGGGAGATTCCCCGCCGTCGACCGGCTGGATCTCGCCGACCACGGGAAATTGCTGCACAGGAAGGACATCACAGCGGATCTCCCCCGTCCCAGCGGAACCGCACTGACCGAAGACAGCGCCCGCTGCGCTCTGGAGTTCTTCGCGACCGATCAGGTCATCGGCACGTTCCGCGATCCCCGGGCACTCGTCGCCGATCCTCTCTGGCTGACGAAGATCATTCTGCTTCCCGTGCGATTCCTCCATACGGCTCAAACCGGCCGTGTCGACGCCACCGACACGGCCGCGGAACAGTACCTGGCAGCTCAGCAGCCGGTGGCCGGCGACCTCGCCCAGGCCGCGATGCGGTGGCGGAAGGGGGAGCCCCTGCGACAGGACGAGGCAGTCCCCCTGCTACGCGCCCGACTCGTCCCCCTGTATGCGCATTACATCGACTGCCTGCTCGCCGGGCCCCTCTCCATCGTGGGCGATTCCGACCTCGTCACGGATTTCGAGCGCCGGCGTGACCGGCTCATGCGCTAACGAGAGTCAGGAGCGAGCCCCTGGCTTCCTGGTCGGGCGTCCTGCACCTGCCTTTGATGCCGCGCGCCAGCGACCGTCTTGCTGCTGGGCCGCGCCTGCGTTGCCTGGCCACGGCGGAATGGTCACCGCGACAATCTCCAGGCCGTCGCTTCCGGCCCGGGAATGGAAAGACGTGCCGACCGGGATGGTCACACAGACACCTGGTTCGAGGCGGGTCGTCTCATCCTTGCTGCTGAGGCTTCGCCACAGCTCTCCGGAGCCGGAGACGACACACCAGATCTCCTGCACACTGCCGTGGGACAGTGCCTGCGAGGCCTGATTCGGTGCGAGTACGAACTGGGCGAAGCTTGCGGCTTTCGGAAGAACGGCAAGCGGCCGCACGAGCGAGCCGTCAGGCGTGGTGTCCTCGGCAGCAACTTCATCCGTTTACATGGTTGAAAGTTCTATCATTCGTCCTCTTCTGCGGTCACGGTCTTGAGTGGAGCCCGTTCCCTGCCGGAGTCCGGGATCCGTAGGTGCACCGCACGGCGGAAGCGCTGTTCAGGTGACAAGTGCGGCAGCGGTGTAGGTGATCGGCTCGTTCAGGCACCCGGCGGTCAGGCCAGTGAGCGCCCGCTGCTCTGCTGGGTCCGTCAACAGGCCCCAGCGCAGCTTCGTGGCGACCCAGGGTGGCCGAGCTGGGACTATCCGCCCCGCCCAAGCGCCCCGGGCGCGCCACGAGGGCCGAGCGCAGCGGCGGACGGCGCCCCTGCTCGCCGTCTCTCCCCTCCCCGCCCCTTCGCCACACCGTCAGGCGGCGGTGGGGCGAGGCAGAGGGCCGGCCCCAGGGGGAAGTGGCAGCTGTTTCAGGCGAGGACGACGGGCTCGCCGCTCAGCGCCACTCCTGCATGGCGCAGCTCGCTGATCGCGGTGCGGGTGGTGTCGGCGGCGACGCCGGCGGTGTAGTCGAGCAGGACCTGTACCGCGAAGCCCGCTTGTACGCCGTCGAGCGCGGTGGCCTTCACGCAGTGGTCGGTGGCGATGCCGACGACGTCGAGATCTTGGACGTCGTGGGCGCGCAGCCAGTCGGCCAGTGGTGTGCCGTCCTGGGTCGAGCCCTCGAAACCGCTCTTCGAGGCGGAGTGGGCCCCTTTGTAGAAGACCTCGTGGACGGCCCCGGAGGCGACGGCGGGCGCGAAGTCCGGATGGAACTCGCCTCCCTCGCTGCCGACGACGCAGTGCACGGGGAAGGAGTCCTGGAAGTCCGGGTGCTCGGAGAAGTGGGTTCCTGGGTCGATGTGGTGATCGCGGGTGGCGACGACGTACGTGTACCTCCCATCAGCGCGCCGAATCAGGTCGGCGATGGCGACGGCCCTGTCCGCACCTCCCTTCACCGGAATACTGCCGCCCTCACAGAAGTCCTTCTGCACATCAACGACGATCAATGCACGGTCCACGGCCAATCCCTTCCCTTGGATGAACCCACTGCCGGTATGGTCGCTCCCTCGGCCGGTGGGCAGACGCAGCACTCGCCGGTCATTCACCCGACCGGGACGTACTTGGTGAGCGCTCCCACCTGCGAGTGGAGCACCTGGCCGAGAGCCGCGCACGCGGCGTAGCCGACGCGGATGTCCGCGGTTGGAGTACCGCAGTGGAAGTCGGTGTCGACGCCGCCCGTGACCCATCCGGCCGGTGGCGCCACCCGGCGGCGGTGAGCGAGTCGTCGTCGGGGGCCGCCTTGACGAAGACTCGTCGGCCGCCGTCCAGGCGGAGTGCGGCAGCGAGCTGGTGGCCGAAGCCGCCGTTGGGGGTGACGGTGTCGGTGACGGGTGCGCTCAGGGCGTCTTCGAGTCCTCCGGGAGCACCATCCCGGAGAACTGCACACGGGCCCGTTGCCACACCGTGCCGGACCGCGTCATCTTGTTCACTCCCGAGCTGCTGAGCGGGCCCAGGGTCAGTAGCGGCTGATGAAACAGCGGATGGTCGTACCGTCGGGACCGGTGTGGATGCGTACGAGGTCGGCGAGGTAGTGCACCAGCAGCAGGCCCCTGCCGCCCTGCTGGGCCGGTGCGGGCGGGCGACGGCCGACGAGCGGATCGCTCAGGTGCCCACGGTCGCGGACTTCGCACACCACTTGGCCATCGTCGGTCCATATCCGTACGGTGCCTGAACCCCCGCCGTGTACGACGCTGTTGGTGGTCAGCTCGGACACGATGAGGGCTACGTCCTCCAGGCGGATACCGGACAGGCCGAACTTCGTGGCCTGCTCGACCGCGAAGTGCCGGACGCTCGGCAGTGCGTCGGCGTCGAAGGCGAGACCTTCGGTTGTCGTTGTGTGTGTCAGGGGCTGGTTGTAGCGGGCGATCACATGCTCGGGGGCGTAGGTGGGGCTGAGCCACTCTTGGTCGCCGGAGATGACGAGTGGGTGGGTCGCGTACGCGTCAGTGAGTACCTGCTCGTCAAGGCGGTCGGCGTCGTACGGGCAGAGAATGGTGACCTCCCGGCCTTGGAATGCCGGGTTGATCAGCGCCTCGTGCTGGACACACGCCGGGTACTCCACACTGCTGCGGCCGGCCCAGATCGGCTCACCGATAATCCGCACCCGCGTCTGCCGGTGGGCATCCGCGAAGGCGCGCAGCACTCGGGGGATGATCCGCCCGGGGTTGCGCCCCGCCTCGGTCATGTCGAGGAACCGTACGTCAGCGGCGTCCTCGCCCAGGGCCGTCTTGAGGATCTCCAGGTTCGCCCCGGGCACGGCGACCGCCACCGGTTCTCCCGCCTTCAGACCGTCGCGGATGAAGGGCACCGTGCCATGCAGGTATTCCTTCTCGCCTCGGTAGAACAGTGCGGGATGAACGAACGGGTCGGTGGTCGGGGTGGTCATCACGCCACCACTTCGATGCTGGGCAGATCCGGCCAGAACATGTCCAGCACGCGCCGCAAGGCGGCGGGCGGCTTCTCGAGCACGATACGTCGCCCCTCCGGAAGGTCCTGCGAGGCCACTGCCAGAGCTGAGGCACCAGCGACGTCGACGAAGGTGATTGCGGAAAGCTCCAAGTGGTACGCCTCTTCGTCGCTCAGGGCAAGCTGGTGCAGCGTCTGTTCCCAGGCCGGGCGTGTGATCAGATTGATCTCACCGGCCGCTTGCCAGCCTGGCCGGTCCGCCAACGGGTGCATGCGCAAAGCGCTCGTGGACTGGGCTGGAGACGTTGTCAGCGTATCTGCCTCCCTTGAACTGTCCACGCCGTCACCCCTGGGTCACCTGCTGCCTGAGTTCGTAGTATCTCACCGGCACCGCCGAGTAGACGCGGCAGCATCGCGGAGGCAACTTTCGCAGTCCGCTCCGGCGCCGGCCACGGGCCGCCGCCGGCATCCAGACGTAGCTGTGGGACGGTGCCAGCAGTTCGGATCAGGGGAGGCGAAAGCTCTGGCTCTTGGTGGCGCCGGGCGCTCGCGCGGTCTACAGGGGCGTGGAGAGACGAGGAGGGGCGGCGCTATGGGTCACCCGGTGGATGCGAAGATCGATCTGGATCGTGATGTGTTTCTGCGGACGCTGGTGCGGGAGCTGGCGACATCTTCGGAGTCGGTGATCGGCTTGGAGGAGACATCCGGTTACATCAGTCTGGTGGGCCAGGCAGTGGGCACCCAGATCGACGAGATGCACCTCAAGGCGCTCGGGGTGGACCAGTTGTCCCAGGAGCAGGTCGCGGAGGCCCCTGGTGGATCTCAAGCGGCGGATCAAGGGCGACTTCTTCGTCATCGAGCAGGACGACACGAAGATCGTGCTGGGCAACCGGGCCTGTCCGTTCGCGGAGAAGGTGCTGGGCCGTGAGTCGATGTGCATGATGACCTCGAACGTCTTCGGGACGATTGCCGCCCGCAATCTCGGTTACGCCGGCGTGGAACTGCAGGAGACCATCGCCCGCGGCGACGCCGGCTGCCGCGTGGGCCAGGCGCTGGGGAGGCCCAACAGGTGACGGTGACCGGGGAGCCGATCGTGTGCGCGCAGCCCGGACCGCCAAAGTCCGGCGAGATCACCCTCTCGCGGCCGAGGAACGTGGACCACGAGTTCGTGGAGTGGGTGACGACCTCCTCGCAGAAGCCCAGGCCCGGCGAGACGCGACAGAACATCTGCCTGGCGGTCCTGGACGCGAACAAGAACGCGGCCATCCGGTTCCAGCCCGGCAATGCCCGGGGCTCGGAGTGGTCCTGCCCGGACCTGCCGGCCTCCGACACCAGGGTCACGGTTGAGCGGGTCACCATCGTGTACAGGAGCATCACGGTTGTGTGAGGCGGGCGGGATGCGCGGGGCAAGCATCGGGTCGCCGCGCATCCCTCTCCTGTGCACCCGCTCCTGCGTGGCCGACCGCCTTATGGGGTCGGCCACGGTCGTGAGAAGGGCTGGTCAGGCAGCTTTCGGTATGACGTAGCCGTGGGCGGCGTCACGGCGTTCGGCGGGACGGTTCCTGCGGCGGGAGAGCCGACGGGTCATCAGCGTGATTCTCCGCACCTTCGCGCGACGGTAAGGATGGTTCCTTGAAGATCGCCGGGTGTCTGCGGGCCTGCGGGGTCGTTCCTCATGGCTGCGCTCGCTTCGGCAAGGTGAGGATTTCGGCTCCGTCGTCGGTGATAGCGATCGTATGTTCACTGTGTGCTGTCCGGCAGCCTGTCGCACTTCGGAGCGTCCACCCGTCGGCATCAGTGACCAGTTCAGCGGTGTCCGCCATGACCCACGGCTCCAGTGCCAGCAGCAGCCCAGGGCGCAGTTTGTATCCACGGCCAGGCCGTCCGGTGTTCGCAACGTGTGGGTCCTGGTGCATCGTTGATCCGATGCCATGCCCTCCGAACTCGGTGTTGATCCGGTACCCCGCCTCGCTGAGGACTGCGCCGATGGCATGCGAGATGTCGCCGATGCGGGCCCCGGGCCCGGCAGCGGCGATCCCTGCGGCCAGCGCGCGTTCGGTTGCACTGATCATCGCGATGCTCTCCGAGGGCTGTGCGTCGCCCACGAGGAAGCTGATGGCAGCGTCTGCAGCGACTCCGCCTTGGGAGACGGCGAGGTCGAGTGTCAGCAGATCGCCGTCGGCAAGTGTGTAGTCGTAGGGCCGTCCATGGAGCACGGCGTCGTTGACGGCCGTACAGATGTAGTGGCCGAACGGGCCGCGTCCGAAGGAGGGCTCATAGTCGACGTAGCAGGACGACGCTCCCGCCTCGACGATCATTTTCTCGGCCCACCGGTCGATGTCCAGAAGGTTCGTGCCGATCGTGCTACGGCTCTTCAGCGTCTGCAGGATGTCACCGACCAGGGCGCCGGTGGTTTTTGCCCGGACCAGCAGGGTGGAGTTGAGGATCTCGATCATGCGGCACCCTTCTCACACAAACAATAACTATACCGGCCTTACTATACCGGTATTAGAATTGGAGTCATGGTCAGGCTGCCGCTCACTCCCGTAGAGGTCGAAGGCGGACCGCGCCTTGGCGCCCTCCCGCATCGGGCCGGGGGAGCGCCAGGCCCGGCCACGGCACTTCACCGAGCAGTACACCGCGTTGCTGCGGTGATCCACCCCGGCCACCCACACCTCCTGGCACACCGGGCAGGCCCGCTGCCCCGCACCGTCGGCCTCAGCCGCGGCCCGTCGGCGAATCCGCCGCGCGTGGCGCCCCTGCCTCGCACGACAGGCCGCCGAGCAGTACACCGCCCTCGGCGCGGCCCCACTCCCACTGGGGCTCGCATACCGGACAGCACCGCTGAAACGGCAGTCCGACGGTCCCGGACACGCCACCAGACCGGACCCGCCCAAAGATCCAGATCAGGGGATCGGACACAGGCTCCGACCAACGCGAGGAACAACCGGTGACCAGCATCCCCAGCCACACCGTCCCGGTCGGACAACTGCCCATCCAGCCCAGACCTCGAGCAGGCGAGGAACGAGCAGCGTTCATCGAGCGCCTGCCCCCGCGAACTTCCTCAAGCCCAGCTACCTGCGCGCCTACCCCGCACGGTGCCCCGGGTGATCGTCACCGACAAGCTCCGCTCCTACGGCGCCGCCCACCACGAGGTCATGTCCTCCGTCGAGCACCGCTCCCACAAGGGCCTCAACAACCGGGCCGAGAACAGCCGCCGGCCCACCCGCCGGCGCGAACACGCGATGAAGGGCTTCCGCGCCCCGTGGACGGGGCGCAGCGCTTCCTGTCCGCGTTCAGTGGCATCCCACCCCACTTCCGGCCCTGCCGCCACCTGATGACCGCCCACGGCTACCGCACCGAAATGGCCGTCCGCTTCGCCATCCGGGGCCAGATCACCGGCGTCGCCGGCCGCCCCACCACGGCCTGAACACAGGCCGGACCGGCGAGCCCGCTACGCCCCGGCACACCGTCGGACACCGACCCACCCACCAACGTGACAGCGCCCTTCGTCACGGTACGTTGAGAAACGGCGGGAACGCCGCTTTCGCAATACCGCCCTTCATCACCCTCACCACGGTCGCCGGAGCGCCGATCACACCCTCCGGCAGGGACAGGGTGAGCAGATACACGCCCGGTTCCACGTGGGCGAAGCCGAACCAACCCGAGCCGTCGCTGAGCCGGGTGGTCTTCTCACCACTGCCGGTGAGCGGGTCGAGCGTCACCGGCACCTGGTCCAGTGGGCCGCCGCCCCGGAACACAAGCCTGCCCGTGACATGCCCGTCCCGGGGTGCCGCCTTCCACGGCATGCTGGGCACCGCCGCCTTGTCCTTGAACGGCGCGTCCTCGCCCTGCGTCAACGCCCGCACCAGCTTGGCCCGCTCGACCGCCAAGCCGTTGGCCGCCACATCCTTGCTGGGACTGGCGTACGAGTAGCCGCTCCAGCCGGCCGCGGTATTGCCTGCCGCGCTGGGCCGCAGCGTCTCCCTGATCTGGCTGAGCGAGTCCGCGACGCCGTTCAAGTACAGCGCGGGTCCGTTGACCGCCTGCCGCTCGCCCTGGTGATCGGCCAGGAACTCGGACCACTCGGAGAACATCAGCGCCTGGTCCGGGTTCCAGTTGCGCTTGTAGTTCATGGCCACGGCAGTGTCCATGATCCCCTCGTCCAGCCATCCCGCCCAGTCCTGCAGGACTTCGGCGTAAGTACGTGTGGCCTGCCAGCCGCCAACCGCCTGCGGCCCGTGCCCGTAGGTGATGGCGTCCATCGACAGGCGGGCCTGCGGGTCGACCTCCCAGACACCGAGATAGATCTTGCGCACCAGATGGGTGACCTGGCTGCGCCGCCAGTCACTCCAGGCCGTGTCGGACGGGAGGGGTGTGTCCGTACGGCCCGTCGCCTGTTGGAAGCGGGCGACGGACACGTCGTTGTAACCCCAGTCGCTGTGGGTGGTGGTGGAGCTGCCGTCCGGGTAACGGACATAGTCGAGGTTGACGCCGTCCACGTCGTAGTTGCGGACAATGCTCTGGATGCCGCGGACGATGTAGTCGACGGCCGCCGGGTGGCCGGGGTCGACATAGGCGTTGGCGCCCACCAGTTCCTGGCCGTTGGCCTTCTTGTTGAGCCAGCGGTCGGCGCCGGTGGCGCCCGGGCCGTGCTGGTTGAAGACGTGGTCCGGAGAGCGGGGCGGGGTGGTGCTGTTCCACATGGTGTTGACGTTGACCCAGGCGTGCACCTGCAGTCCGGCCGCGTGCCCCTGCCGGACTATTTCCTCCAGCGGATCGTAGGGCTCCGGGGCGATCGCGGCATCGGTGCGCGGGTACAGGGCGTTGTTGCAGAAGCAGTCATAACGCCGGGCTGTCTGAACGATCAGAGCGTTGGCGTTGACGTCCAAGGCGTCTTTGACCAGGGTCGTGACCTGCGCGGGTGTGTAGATGCCCGGGTTGAACGCGTCCACCCAGTAGCTGCGCCACTGGGTCGACGCCGCTGCGCCGTCGTCGGCGTGGGCGGGCGGCGCGGTGACCGCGCCGAAGAGCAGGCCGAGGCCCACCGCCAGGGTTGTGAGTACGCGAGGCAAACGCATGTGATGTGTCCCCTGTGGAGTTCATCGGCTACGGGCGTACGTCGTGGGAAGGCAGCGGGCCCCGGCCGGCTCTAGACGAACGTGGCACGCCAGGTAGCCGGCCCGACGATGCCGTCCACGCTCAGGCCCTTCCTCGACTGGAAACTGCGGCAGGCGGAATCGGAGCCCGGTCCGTACTGGCCGTCCACGGCGAGGGAGTAGCCGTGTGCGCTGTTCATCCGGTACTGCCAGGTCGCCACGCCGGCGTGCTCGAAGGCCGGCGGCTGGCGGAAACTGACTCCGGGGTAGGGCAAGGGTCCGCCACCGGGGTTGACCTCGCCGCTGAGTACCCGGGAGTACAGGTTGCCCGGGCAGGCGGTCGCGTGGTGGTCTCGGTGGCCGGTGATGGCCTGCGCGGCGCCGCCCGACACCCGCAGGCGGTTGATCCCGTAGCGGACGGCGTCGATGAGCCCGGCGGTGATGGTGTCGTAGTTGCTGTTGGAGCCGCCGGTCAGCGCACAGACCGCGTACCAGTCGTCGTTGCCCTGCGTGGTGCCCTGGGCAGCGGTGCGGACGTTCTCACCGCGGCCCTGAAAGAGGTAGCCGTGAACGCAGGCAAGGTGGCTGTAGGCAATGTCCGACCAGCCGTTGGAGTCCATGTGGAAGTTCTGGATGCCCCGCACCTGGGCGGCGCAGTCGGCGTGATCGGCCTTGGCCACTTTCACCGCATCGACATGATGGACGACCACGCCGCCCTGTGCCGGGGTGATGTTGTTGCCGACGCTCTTGGGCGCTCTGGCGCCCCATTGGGAGCGGGTGACGAACGTGGCCATCAGCTCCGCCCTCCTCGGCCCAGGGCACAGTTGACGGTGGCGTTCAATGGCTCGGCATGGACGCTGCGCGCTGATTCAGGGCCATGGACGGCGCCGGGATGGCGGGAGTGCGTGACGATGGGAAGTTCACGGCTTCCCGGCGGGAGGGGGGTGGCGGCACGCGCGGGTCCGGAACATATGGCGGGCAGCGCGAGCGCACCGGCGGCTGCCGCCAGCAGCGTCGCGCGGCGAGATGGGCCGTGAGTCAACGGTCCTCCAAGGTGCGGTGAAGTGGGAGCGATTGTCGAATCATTGACAAGTTCCCGTCAAGACAACCGCAGTCGTCCGATCGCACCTGGTTCACATGGACACATGCGGCGGCCGCTTGACGCTGTGCTTGCTGAAAATCTCGTCCGCGCAGGTTATGCGGCATGCTCGTACTACTGGAAGATGCCGCCGAGGCGGTCGCGTCGTCGTACGCCGAGGCGGGCCATTCTGGCCGTATCGGTGATCGGCGCGGGCAACGGGTACAGCGGGCGGGCATTCGCGATGCCCTGGCGGGGCCGGTGCCCGTCGCAGAAGTGTTCGAACTCGCTTAGGACATGGAGCAGGTGACGCCGGTTCCAGACCAAGGTGCGGTCCAGGAACTCGCGCCGGCAGATCTGCACCCACCGTTCCATGAGCGCATTCATCCGCGGCATCCGGACGCCGGTGACCACGACCTCGATCCCCGCGTCCTCGAGGATGGCGTCGGACAGGGCGGGGAACTTCCTGCCCCGGTTCCGGAGCAGGAACCGCGCCCGCAGACCTGCGTCCTCGAGGTCCATGAGGAGGTTCTTCGCGGCCTGCGCCACCCAGGCGGCGGTCGGGTGAGCGGTCGCGCCCAGGACCCGGATGCGCCGGTTGGCATGCTCGATGACGGTGAATACGTACAGCCGCGCTCCGGGCAAGGTGACTGTTTCGAAGAAGTCCCAGGCCGGCAGGGCGTCGGCCTGGGAGTGCAGGAAGTCGGCCCAGGTGCTGGAGCTCCGTTCGGGTGCCGGATCGATACCGGCCTCCTTCAAGGTCTCCCCCACCGTGGAGGCGGCCACCTTCACACCCAGGGCGAGCAGTTCTCCGTGGAGGCGCCGATAACCCCGCTGGGATTCTCTCGCGCCAGGCGCAGGACCAGAACGCGGACGGAGCGCACCGTGCGCGGCCGTCCCGGGGGTTTGGGCCGGGAAGCGGCGGCGTGACGGCGCGTGAGAAGGTCGCGGTGCCGGCACAGCACGGTGTCGGGGCGAACCAGCAGCCGCACCCTTCGCAGCACGTCGCGCGGGAGCCGGTGCAGCAGCGCGGCCAGGAACCTCCGATCGCTTGGGGCGAACCACACCTTGTCCTTTCCGAGTTGTCGCTCCAGGACCGTGATCTGGTGGCGCAGGGCCAGGATCTCGGCATCCTTGTCCCGATCGCTCAGCGGAAACAGGCGCAGCATGGCGAACGCGTGGGTCACACCCGGATGGGCCAGTCGCAGCAGCACAGCTGGCTGTCATGCCGCGATGATCGACAGCCGCGCGGGAGCGCCCGGCTCGAACGACCGCGCTCGGCATCTCGTGCCACCTCACACACCGGCTCCTACCAGGGCGGATGAGGTTTCCGGCAAGGGCAGAGCCGGAGGTCGTTTTCTCCCGTTGTTTCATCCTGGGATCTTCGGTTGGTGCGGTTTTGCGGGAGCGTGCCAGGAGATGGTGTTCTCGCCGGTGAGGCGGCGGGCCATGAGGTCGGTCATGGCGAGGTGGGTCATGGCTTCGGAGCGGGCTGGGAGGGTTTCGTAGTCGCGGGCCAGGCGGCGGTGCATGGAAACCAGCCGATGGTGCGTTCGATGACTCAGCGGCGGAGCTGGACGGTGAAGGTGCGGTTTCCTGGGGTGCGGTGGACGACTTCGAGGTCGATGCCGCGGATGGCGGCGTGTTCGATGGTGGTGTTCTTGTAGCCGGAGTCGGCCCGAGCCTTGAAGGCGCGGGGGTGATGGGTGGCGATCCGGTCCAGGAGGCGGGCGCCGGCCGTGGTGCTCCGGTCGCCGTGGTCAGGGATGCGGCAGAGACTGAAACCCGGATTCTGTCCAGGAACACCCCCGGAGCGCAGGAGAATGGGACCCACCCGAGCGTCACCGCCCCGCGAGAGGCGGTGGTTTCGATGGCTGCCCGCCGCGTTGATCCTCGGCGTGTTCATCCTCGACCTCCTCGCCCCGCGAGGTGTGAGGGTGTTCATCCTGTTGGCGGCCACTCCCGTGCTGGTCGCGCCCTGGCTCTCCCTGGCCGGGACGATCGCCACCGGCGGGGCGGCGCTCCTCGCCGCGGTAGTCCTGCCCCTGGTGAGAGGCAGGACGCCGTTCGGCATCGATGATGTCTTCCCGTTCTCCACCTTCGTCACCCTGACCATCCTGGCCGCGGGCGTCAATCGGCTGCTGACCCGCGAGCGGCAGCAGCTGAGGACCGCCCGCGAGGTCGCCGAAGCCGTCCAGCGCGCCGTGCTCCCTTCCCCGCCCGAGCGGATCGGGCCACTGGCTGTGGCCACCCGCTATGAGGCCGCCGCGCGGGAGGCCGCCATCGGGGGCGATCTGTACGCGATCCACTCCACCCCCTATGGCATCCGGCTGATGATCGCCGATGTCCTGGGCAAGGGTCTGGGCGCGGTCCAAACCGTCAATGCGCTGCTCGGCACCTTCCACGAGGCCACCCTCCGCACCCCGGACCTGCCCGGCGTGGTCCGCTGCCTGGAGGAGCGGGTCCAGGAGGCCAACGCCGCCGGGAGCGGAGGGGAAGCCGAGAGGTTCGTCACCGCCGTCATCGCCGAACTCTCCGCCGACGGCTCGACCCTGCACGTGGTCAATCGGGGACACCCGGCGCCGCTGCTGCTCCACCATGGCCGGGCCCGCCCGCTGGAGCCGGGTGTGCACTCGCTGCCGCTGGGCCTGGCCGACCTCGGCGGCCCGGACATCCCGGTAGACCGGTACGTCCTGCCCGAGGGCGCGGTCCTGGTGCTGTTCACCGATGGTGTCGTCGAGGCCCGCGACCACCGGGGGGTCTTCTACGACCCGGTCCCGTGGTTGTCCCGCCCCCTCCCACCGGACCCGGACCACGTGCTGGACGCCCTGCTCGCCGACCTGTACCGGTATGCCGCAGGACGCCTCGACGACGACATCGCGCTCCTCGCCATCGGCCTGCCCCGCGACGCGAACGACGGCCCCGGTAAGGCTCCGGCCGTCCACCGGAGAGAAGCAGACGACAGCCGGCGCGTTTGAGGAAACCCACAACTCTGCTGCGCAAATCCACGGGCCCGCACTCCGCGGCCTTCGGAGACGCGGCCATGCTCGGCCGCTGCACGGCAGGGGCCTGCCTTGGGACGAGCAGCGGGCGCGGTGTGTCAGATCCATGCACCCGGTTCCCGGAAGCGGGAAACGCCCCAGCCGTCGGGTCCGACAGGAGGTGCGTCTTGGAACCCGGCCTGCCCCGGTCCACGGGGCTCGGGCCTGTGAGTTCGCCCCCCTTTTTTCCAGCCCTGATGTGGGCCGGGTCGAGCACGGCCCGGGACGGGTCGAGGAGACCGGCGTCGTCCAGGCGGTGCAGGATCTCTTCGTGCAGCCGGCCCCAGACACCGGCTCTTGACCAGATCAGGAACCTGCGGTGGCGGTCGACTTCGGGATGCCGCAGCAGGGTGGCAGTGTCCGCCAGGCGCAGCCGCTGACCAAGACGTAGAGGATGGCCGCGAACAGCGGCTCATCAGGCGTGTCCCGTGTCCCACCGCCCTGCGGCCGCACCTCCGACGGCGGGATCAGCGGCTCGGCGATCTCCCGCAGCCCGTCCGGGACAATCCAACTCCACATACCCCGCCCCATGATGAGCCCAACAACCGACTCACCACACAGGACACGGTCTTAGGCGGGCGGCACCGTGCTCGACCCGGATGCGTCGTGGGCGGGGTGCAGGGTGCGCTGTCGTTCGTACCTCTCCTCGTACCGGTCCGGGGCGTTCTTCTTGAACCTGTGGTGCGGTGGTGTGATGACGCGTCCGCCGGTCCGCCGCTTCGGGCGTGCGTGCACGGCGGCGTACGAGGCCGGGCCCCTCCCCCGAGGCGGTCAGAAAGGATGAGGGAAACGGGGGAGGACGGGAGCCCTGTGCGGGTCCCGTCCTCCGGGGTGCGGTCCGGTCCGGCCGGTGCGCGGGTCAGACCGAGACGGGGGTCTCGTTGCGCGTTTCCTCGGTCAGCTGCCGGTTCAGCTTCTCGCCCTCGATGTCGAGGTCGGGCAGGGCCTTGTCGACGGGCTTGGGCAGCCACCAGGCGGCACGGCCGAGCAGCGACATCACCGCCGGGACCAGCGCCATGCGGACGACGAAGGCGTCGATGACCACGCCGACGGCGAGGGCGAACCCGATGGATTTGATGATCGGGTCGTCCATCAGGACGAAGCCGCCGAACACGGACGTCATGATGAGCGCGGCGGCCGTGACGACGCGGGCGTTGTGGCCCATGCCGCTGACCATGGCCGCCTGCGGGTCGGCGCCGTGGACGAAGTCCTCGCGCATGCGGGAGACGAGGAAGACCTCGTAGTCCATGGCGAGGCCGAACAGGATGCCGATGAGCAGGATCGGCAGGAAGCTCACCAGCGGGCCGGGGGTGTCGACGCCCACCAGGCCGGCGAGGTGGCCCTCCTGGAAGATGGCGACGGTGATGCCGAAGGTCGCGCCCACGGTGAGCAGGAAGCCCAGGGCTGCCTTCAGCGGTACCAGGACCGACCGGAAGACCAGCATGAGCAGCAGGATGGACAGGCCCACCACCAGGAGCAGATACACCGGCAGGGCGTCGGCGAGCTTCTCCGAGACGTCGATGCCCAGGGCGGTCGCGCCGGTGAGGGCGATGTCGGCGCCCTCGATGTCCGCGACCCGGTCGCGGATGTCGTGGACGGCGTCCTCGGTGGCGGCGGCGGTCGGGCCGGCCTCGGGAATGATGGCCAGCAGGGCGGTGGTGCCCTGCTCGTTCAGCTGCGGCGGGGCCACGGTCAGGATGCCGTCGGTGTCCTTGATGAGGGCGGTGGCCTTCTCGGCGGCCGCCCCGGTGGACTGCGCGTCCTCACCGTTGACGACGGCGACGAGACGGCCGTTGAAGCCCTCGCCGAAGCCCTCGGACGTCAGGTCGTACGCCTCGCGTGCGGGGGAGCCCTCGGCGGCGGTGCCCGCGTCCGGCAGGGCTATGCGCATGTCCTGGGCCGGGAGGGTGAGCGCGCCCAGCCCGAGGATGCCGACGACCAGGAGCGGGATGCGCAGCTTGGTGACGAGCCGGCCCCAGGTGAAGCCGAAGCCCTCGGCGGCGGTGCCGTCCTCGGCGGTGTGCCCGTCCGGGTGGCGCTGCTTGCGCGGCAGGATCTTCTTGCCGGCGAAGGAGAGGAAGGCCGGCAGCAGGGTGAGGGCGACCAGCACGGCGACGGCGACGGTGCCCGCCGCGGCCAGGCCCATCACGCTGAGGAAGGGGATGCCGACGACGGAGAGGCCGGCCAGGGCGATGACGACGGTGGCACCGGCGAAGACGACGGCGGAGCCGGCGGTGCCGGTCGCGCGGCCGGCGGCCTCCTCGGGCTGGAGGCCCTCGGCGAGGTACTGGCGGTAGCGGGAGGTGATGAAGAGCGAGTAGTCGATGCCGACGGCCAGGCCCAGCATCAGCGCCAGGATGGGGGCGGTGGAGGTCAGTTCGATGACACCGGTCAGGGAGAAGAGGCCGGCCATGCCGACCGCGACGCCGATCAGCGCGTTCAGCAGGGTCATGCCGGCGGCGACCAGCGAGCCGAAGGTGATCACCAGGACCACCGCGGCGACCAGGACACCGAGCGCCTCGGTGGAGCCGACCTCCACCTCACCGCCCATGACCTCGCCGCCGTGCTCGACCCGCAGGCCCTCGGCGTCGGCGCCGACAGCCTCGTAGGCCGACTTCTGCTTGTCGGTGACCTCGTCGGCGGGCTTGTCGAACTGCACCTGGATGAGGGCGTAGCGGCCGTCCTGGGAGACGGAGCCGGTCTGGAACGGGTCCATGGCGGCGGTGACGCCGTCGGTCTCGGAGGCTTCCTTCACCAGGGGTGCCACCGCGGCGGGGTCCAGTTCCTCGCCCTCGGGCGCGGCGACGACGATGGTGCCGGTGGCTCCGCCGGCCTGCGGGAACTGCCGGTCGAGGTCGTCCAGCGCCCGCTGGGACTCGGTGCCCGGCATGGAGAACTTGTCGCTGGTCGGGCCCATCAGGGTGGCGGCTCCGACACCCAGCAGGGTCAGCAGGAGCAGCCAGACCGCGGCTATTCGGCCTCTTCTGCGGAAGGAGAACCGCCCGAGCCGGTACAGCAAGGTCGCCATGGAGGAGGGGTCTTTCCGTTAGGGGGTCAACTGGGGGTGTGGTCAAGCGTCCGCAGTGCACTGCGGATCATTTCGGCACGTAGCACCTCGTCCGGTGCCACCTCGTCATCGGTGGCACTGGTGATGAAGACGGCGCCCAGCACCATCCACGCCGCCACCCGGGCCGGTGCCTGCTGCGAACGGCCGGCCAGTGCGGCCAGCAGTCCGTCCGCCAACTCCATGACGTTGAGGTCCTGGTGGCAGGACATCTCGGCGATGTCCTCGAAGAGAAGCCGGATCTCGCGGCGGAACCGCAGTGTCAGGTCGACGTATCCGACGACGGTCTCCTCCACCAGCCGGCCGCCCTCCAGCCCGGCCACGCGGTCGAGCAGTGTGGCGAGGGCGTCCTGGGCCGGGGTCAGCAGCTCGGTGAGGATCTTTTCCTTGCTGGCGAAGTGGTAGAGGAGCGACGCCTTCGAGCAGCTCGCGTCGGAGGCGATGTCCTGCAACGAGGTGCCGCGGAAGCCGTGCACGGCGAACAGTCGCAGTGCCGACTCCAGGATCTGACCGCGCATGGCGGAGGCGGAGCGTGCCATGCGCCAAACATAACTGTCCGATCGGTCAGAACTGACCGATCGGACAGCGCGTCGCTGTGGCTTGCATCACTCTTCCTGCCCGAGGCTTGCTTGTACGGGGCGCACGCGGCCGGCCACGACCACCCCAGCAGCAATCACCCGCCCCATCCCGAACCCGGCCCCAGTCACCGGAACCACCGCAGCAGCCACCACCACGCCGGCACCCACACAGGCCCCGATCGCCTCTCCCCACACACGCGCTGCCCCGCGCCCCCACCTCCACGGCCACGTCTCACTCGTCACCAGATAGGCGACCAACAGCCCCACCACCCAGGCACCCTCCCACCACGCCGGATCCCCGAACGCCGCGATCACCACAACACCCCCCGCCAGCACGGTCGTCCGGTGCCGCAGCAGAACGTAGGACCACGCGCCGACTCCAGCGACGGCCGCCGGTCCACCGCCGGCGCCGCCCACACGGCGAAGACGACCGCGCATCCGAGCAGCACCGCCCCCGCGCCCCACTCACCGTCGCCCACGGCCGCCACGCCATCACGACGGCTACCACCCCAAGCACCCGCACCGGCACGGTGCCGACCCAGTACCCCACGTACTGGAGGAGCCGGGCGACAAGTAGTCGTAGACGCTCACCGGCTCGGTGTGGCCGTCCTTGGTGCCGGTGAGCATGAGGATCGTGAAGGTGGCCCGGCAGAACATCTTCCAGCGCAGCCAGCGGGCGGGTGAGGCCGGTGATCATCCAGGTGACCAGGGCGAGGGTGACGGCGTTTTGGACAGCGGACAGCACGGATCCGCGCATGGGCGGGAGCCTCCGTGTGAGGAGGTGTGGGTGGGGGTGGGCGGCCTCGCGTACGCGGGGCGCCGGGTCAGCGTTCGGGCTTGGGCGGGCGCTGCATCAGCGCGGCTGTGGCCTGGTCGAGCGTGACTTTTCCGTTCAGGAGGGTGGTGACGACGTCGGTGATCGGCATTCGGCCCCGCCAGCACCGCAACCCGGTCGGCGGGAAGGTCGGTCACCTCGGTGATGACCTCGCTCGCCCGCTTCCCGGTGTCGCGTTCTATGCCCTTCATCAGCAATACGACCACCGTGTCGGGCCCGATGTGCGGCGCCCACAGACGCCCTCTAGGCCGAAAACGAGCTACCGGTTGAAAAGGCTGCACGGCATGCTCACGCCAGGGTCAAGCCATGATCCTCGCCCGGCTCCTGCCGGGGCCGGCCGGACGACGTCCCAGGAGTGTTCGTGAAGAACCTGTCCCGCAGATTCCACCTCGTGACCGCCGCCGGTGCACTGCTGCTCGGACTCGCCGTCGCCCCGGCCGCACACGCCGACTCCGCCTACGGATGCATCTACCCGCAAGTGTGCGTCTACGACGACACCAGCGTCACCTCGCCGATCGTCGGACGCTTCCAGCAGGTGACGTCAAGCTGGCAGTACCTGAGCAACCCCCAGTCGTACTACGCCGTGTACAACTCCCGCAACGACGACGTGGCCTACGTCCTGGACAACTACGGAACTCACTGCATCGAGCCCAACGGCAGCATGAGCTCCAGCGGCCGCATCACCGCCATCCGCATCGATTCCCGCTCCTCCTGCTAAGACCGCGAGATCGCCCGGGAACGTCCCGGCGTCGGGCGACGGCTGCCGCCAGGCGTGAGCCCTGAAGTTCGGTGCGCAGGGCCACGAAGTCGACCGCCGGGCGGGCCACCGTAGGCAGCTGCTCCTCCGCGGAGAGGAGCAGCTGCCTGGGCACCGCGGTCGGCTGATGCGCGGCCGGGCCGCACAGGGAACGGCCGGTACGGCGCGCCGTGCGCAGCCGAGGGGTGAGGACGCGAGCGGCGATGACGCGGTCGTGACGCAGCAGCACGCACGGGATCGCCCACTCCCCCGGCTCCTGCTCTGGCGTCGACTCCACGGCGGTCTCGGTTCCCACGAGCCTCTTCCTTGATCGTCAGATCCGCCGTTGATCAGCGGGCGCCTGAAAAGCCTCTCAGCGGGCGGGACTTGCGAGGTGACGCACCGGGAGCATGGCCATGGCGAGGTAGATGGCAGTCTCCGAGCAGACGCGTAGGGACTCGTAGTCCTTCGACAGGCGGCGGCACCGCACCAGCCAGGCCAACGTCCGCTCCACCACCCAACGACGCGGGACCACCGCGAACCGGGGCACTGCCGGCGGCGGTACCCCCACCCGGGCCCAGGTCGAGCGAAAACCACCGTCACGGCGCTGGACGGTCTCCACGGTGATACCGGTGGCCTCCAGAACCCAGGCGTGGAAGCCGGTGCCGCGATAGCCCTGGTCCGCCCACACATGCCGCAGGCGCGGGAAGGCATCGGCAGCCCGGGCGAACGGCACCACGGCGCCATCCCGGTCACCCACACAGGCCGGGCTCACGCACGTCACCAGGACGGTGCCGCGGGTGTCGACGAGCAGGTGCCGCTTGATGCCGCTGGCCTTCTTGCCGCCGTCGTCACCGCACGGGCCGCCACGTTCACAGGCCCGGACGCTCTGGCTGTCCACGACGACGGCACTGGGAGTGGGATCCCGGGTCGCCGGTGTCGAACGGCAGGAGGCCGACCTCGCCCCCTCCCGGGAGTGGGGTAGGGCGCGTCGACGGTCAGGACCAGGGCCCGCCCTCCGGCGGCCGTGACTCGTTCGACGTACTTCTCCGTGAGAGCCGGGGCGCGCAGACCGTAGACCCGGGCCCACCATGGGCCGGCTGCCGCGGCCACCGCCTCGGGCCCACGGCTGGAGCGTCCGGACAGCACCAGGAACCCATCAGCCGAGGCGACGCCACGGGCGGTGGCGGTCTCTGCCTGGGGCAAGGCGAGGTTGTGGAAATCGGTGGGGACCGCGACAACCGGTGCGGACAGGCCGGTGCCGAGCAGGGTGGTACGGGTGTCCACCGCGAAGACGCCGGGCAGGATTCGTGGGCTGAGTCGCCATTTCCGCCACGCACCTGGAACCTCCCACAGGCTGAGGTTCTCACCGCCCCGGCCAAGCAGCAGGCGAACGCTGCCGGGTCCCCTACCTGACGTGCCCGAAGGAGGACCGTGAGCACGGCATGCGGCGTTGTCCGGGGTCGCCGGAAGGTTTCAGATATGGGAGGCAGGCGGCCTTGCGCCGTGTTGCCTCGCGAGTATCCGGGGGTTGTCGGGGCTCATCGGGCATGTGAGCCATGATTTGCCGCGTCGAGACCCCCACCGGCCACGGCGGAGCCCTCGCGTTCATCTCCGAGCTGTACGCGGAGGGGTGAGTCGTTCCGAAGACGGGGAGCGCGGTCCGATCACGGTGACGGCTGTGGCGGCCGGTCAGGCGCGGTTCGGTGCCGGCTCCGGCTCGGAGGCGAGCACTGCCGCGCGACGAGGGAGCAGCAGCGGAGTCGCCAGCAGGAGCACGCCGGCCAGACCGATGGCCGTACGCGGGCCGAGCAGGCTGCCCAGCACGCCCCAGACGGCCGTCAGGAGTGCGGTCGAGGCCTTGGTCGTCACCGTCCAGGCGGACAGCGTGCGGGTGACCCGGTCGGTCGCGGTGCGCTGGAGACGGTAGGTGGCGTGGACGGGGTTGAAGACCCCGCAGCTGAAGATGAGCCCGAGTTCGACGCCCATCACCAGGAGCAGTCCGCCGGTGCCTGGGCCCAGGAAGGCCAGGCCGATGGGCCAGATCGCGCGCAGCGTCCCGGCCACGACCAGGACCCGGTGCTGTCCGAACCGGGTGACGAGCGGTCGGGCCAGCAGCGAACCGAGCAGTCCGCCGATCGCGGGCGCGGCGAAGGCGAGGCCGTACTGCCATGGTGCGAACCCGAGTCGGCCGAGCATCAGGACGGCCAGCAGCGGCTGGGTGGCCATCAGCAGGCCGTTGAACAGGGCGGTGTTGAAGAACAGGGTACGCAGCGTCGCGTCGGCGAGGATGGAGCGCCAGCCGTCGAGCAGGTCTCCGGCCCGCATACGCGCGGCCTCCCGGCGCTCGGGCCGAGGCTCGTGCCCGCCCATCGCGCGGATACCCAGGGCCGAGAGCAGGTAGCTGACCGCGTCGGCCACCACCGTCGCCACCGGACCGAGGAGTCCGATCGCCGCGCCGCCCAGCGGTGGTCCGATGATCGTGGTCGTCCAGGCCGTGGACTCGAACCGGGCGTTGGCGACGAGCAGGTCCTCGGCCGGCAGCAGCGTCTTCAGGTACGCGCCGGAGGCGGCACGGAAGGTGATGTCGGCCGCCGCGACGACGACCGAGACCAGCAGGAGCTGAAGGAAGGTGAGCACGCCGAGCGCGAACGCGGCGGGGATCGTCAGCAGCGCCGCGAACCGCACCAGGTCCATCGCGATCAGCACCGGCCGCTTGCGGCGGAACTCCACCCATGGGCCGAGCGGCACCGCCACGGCCGCGCCCACCGCGGCCCCCATGGAGGAGAGCGCGGCGACCTCGGCCGGTCCGGCGTGCAGCACCTGGATGGCGATCAGCGGGAACGCGAGGCGGATCAGGGCGGCGGGCTTCCCCCGCGAGAAGTCCCTGCGGACCTTCGGCTTCGAGGCACACCCGAACATCGACCCGGCCACGATCCACGCCCTCGCCGGCTGCGAGTGGATCAAGAGGGGGCAGCCGCTCTGCCTGATCGGCGACTCCGGCACGGGCAAGTCCCACCTGCTCATCGCCCGTTGCGCTGATGGGTCTTGGCGCAATTCCGGGCGTCGCCGAGCGCCGCCAGTACACGTGGGCGGCGCTCAGTGATGCCGTTCCGTCTCAGGCGCTCACGGTCTTCTCGAGCGCGGCGAGACCGTCGGTGTAGATGCCGTGGAAGAGGTCCTCGGCTTCGGCGTCGCTGACACCGACGGGGGTGAACGTGCCGGACCATTCGACGCGCGAGGCGTGGGGGCGACCGGGGACGGCGTGGACGCGCAGAGTGGAGAGGTAGCCGGTCACCGGGAAGGGCGCCCGTTCGATGGCGTATGAGTAGCTGCGCGCATCGTGGTCGAAGGCCTGGAGGCGTTCGATGACGACGCCGCCGTCCTGGTTGGTCAGGCGGCGTACACGGCCGCCTTCGCTCAGTTCGCTCTCGGGGATGTAGGGGAGCCAGTCGGGCAGGGATCCGAAACCGCCGATGAGCTGCCAGATGCGGTCGGGGCCCTGCGACAGGTCGAGGGATACGGTGATGGTGGCCATGGCGGGTGCTTTCTGTGGTGCGTCAGGCGGTGGGGGTGGGGGCGTGAGCGGCGATGAGCTTCTCGTCGCGCAGGGCGGCCCAGAAGGCGACCGGGACACTCTCGGCGAGGGCGGCGACGTCCTCGGTGATGCGGCTGGGCCGGGTGGCGCCGGGTATGACGGCGGCCGTGGCGGGGTGGGCCAGTGCGAACTGCAGCGCTGCGGCCTTGATGCTCACACCGTGCTCGGCGGCGAGTGTCCTGATCCGCTCGACCCTGGCGATGATCTCCGTCGGGGCCTGCTGGTACTCGAAGTGTCGGCCGCCGGCGAGGACGCCGGAACTGTAGGGGCCTCCGACGACCATGTCGACGCCCTGCTCGATGGCGGTGGGCAGCAGGCGCTGCAGGGACCGGTCGTGGTCGAGGAGGGTGTAGCGGCCGGCCAGGAGGAACGCGTCGGGCCGGGGTTCGTTCAGGTCGAGGGTGAGCTCGATCGGCTCCACTCGGTTGACGCCGAGGCCCCAGGCCTTGATGACGCCTTCTTCGCGGAGCCGCTGCAGCACGCGGAAAGCGCCGGTGCGCGCGGTCTCGTAGACGGCCAGCCAGTGGTCTCCGTGGAAGTCCTGGGCGACGTCGTGCACCCAGACGATGTCGAGGCGGTCCGTCTTCAGGCGCGTGAGGCTGTCCTCGACGGAGCGCAGGGTGGCGTCCGCCGTGTAGTCGTCGATCACCTTGTTCGGACGGCCGTATTCGAAGAGGCCGCCTTTTTCGCCCAGGTCTCGGGTGGTGGGATCCTCCGGCTCGTCCAGGATGACGCGGCCTACTTTGGTGCTGAGCACGAACTCGTCGCGCGGTCGGCCGGCGAGGACCTCGCCCAGGCGGATCTCGGACAGGCCGGCGCCGTAGAACGGGGCGGTGTCGAAGTAACGGATGCCCTGGTTCCAGGCGGCCTCGACGGTGGCCGCGGCCTCCTCGTCCGGGATGCTGCGGAACATGTTGCCCAGCGGTGCGGTACCGAAGCCGAGGGTGCCCGGCAGAAGGGACTTGATGCCCATGTGGAAGATCCTTCTCTTCATTGCGTGACGCGGATTTCGTGGGGTTTTTCCCGCTCCGCGGCTCTTGCTCTGTCGAGGTTGGGATCGACGGGTAAGACTGTCCAAGACTTACCTGGACAGACTTGAGTCCCGAGAGGTCTTAAATGCTTGACCTGCGTCAACTTCGCTATTTCGTGGCCGTCGCCGAAGAGGAACACGTCGGCCGGGCCGCCGAACGCCTGCACATCTCGCAGTCGCCGTTGAGCCGGCAGATCGCTCAGCTGGAGAAGATCCTGGGCCTCACGCTGTTCGAGCGCACCCAGCAGCGCATTCGGCTCACCTCCGACGGCCGCGTCTTCCTCACCGAGGCCACGGCCCTGCTGCGGCACGCGGACCGGCTGGAGAACCTGGGCCGGCGCCTCGGCCGGGGCGAGGAGGGCGGCCTGTGTGTGGGATACGTGGGCCACGCCATGCACACCGGCCTCCTGCCCCGGGCCCTGCGGGAACTGCACGACGACCGTCCCGGGATCCACGTCGCCCTCTACGACCTGACCGCATCACAGCAGTTCGAAGGGCTGCGCCAACGCAGCCTGGACATCGCCCTGGTCCCGCAGGCACCGCCCGAGACCGACCCGGACCTGCGCAGCGCCCTCCTCCTCGAGGACCCCCTGCTCCTGGCCATGCCGAACAGCCACCCCCTCGCCGACGCGGCGGAGATCTTGCCCGGGGCCCTGGACGCCCAGCCATGGGTCGCCATGGAAGACAGCCAGGACCCCACCTGGCGGGACGGCTTCGTCGCCTCCTGCGCCGCCGTCGGCTTCACCCCCGACATCCGGCTCGAGGCGCCAGACCCCCTCACCGCACTCGGCCTCGTCGCATCAGGGCTCGGCATGGCGTTCGTGCAGAAGAGCATGCTGCGCGGCCGCACTCCAGGAGTCACAATCCGCGAACTTCCCTGGTTCCAGAGGTCCGTGCGCCTATGGGCCGCCTGGCATCGGATCGATCTCCGCCCAGTCGTCGCCTCGTTCCGCTCGACCGTCCTGAGCACCGGAACCGAGGAACACGAATTCACCGACGACAGGAACCTCCGCGGACCGCGATAACGGATCCACCCCCGGAGCCAGAGCCGGATCGCTGCGATGGTCACGGTGCCCTGGAAGACATAGGCGTGCTTGTCATATCGCGTGGCCACCGCCCGGAAGCCCTTGAGGGCATTGATCGTCCGCTCGACTTCGTTGCGGCGCTTGCAGATCTCCTTGTTGAAGCCGGCAGGGCGACCACCCTTGCTGCCACGGCTACGGCGATTGGCCCGCTGGTCCCTCGGTTCGGGGATGGTGTGCTTGCTCTGGCGTCGACGCGGGTAACGGCGGTTACGGCGCGAGGAATACGCCTTGTCACCGCCCAGATGATCCGGGCGAGTAACCACGACCGCGACCGTCGGCATGCCGTGCCGCTCGGCGGCTGTCACCAGTTCCCCCCTCACGGACTGTTCGACGTTGGTCGCGTTCCCTGTCAGGTGCTTGGGTTCAGGTCCGTGGGGTGGCTCACGGTCGGCAGAGCGGGCACGTTCGGGTGTCGCCAAAGGGCGGGCCAAGGATCCTGGGGGCAGCCAGTAGACCCTTGCCCCGACGCTCCTGGGTGTGGGCCGAGGGCCATGCGGACCTCGGCCGGAGGACGCGAGGCGGAGGACAGGCACGGCCTGGCTCCAGCGGAGCGTGCACGGCGCCACCAGGTCTTGGGGGGGCAGCTGTCGCCTGCTCACCGACCGCGCCGATCCTCGCGTGCGCCACGTTGATCGGGCACTGGCCCACGGCGCTTCTCCCATGACCGGGGCAGCTCAGCGCACGGTGCCCGCAGTGTGGTGGCACCTGCCCGCCCACCGGCGTCGCCTGCATGGAGTGGCGTGCCAACGCGAAGGTGGACACGCCGTGTCCCGATCATCCGATGTCCGTTTGAGTATGTGGGATCCGGATGGCAGGGGACGCGATGGAAGTACAGAGTCTGTATCACGGCTACCACGGGCGCGCGGTTCTGCGCGGTGTCGATCTGGACCTCGCCCCTGGCGTCCTGGCCGGGATCGTCGGTGAGAACGGTGCCGGGAAGACGACCCTGTTGAAGATCCTGGCCGGTGAGCTGCGCCCCCATGAGGGCTCGGTCCGTCACCGGGGGCGTTTCGGGTACTGCCCACAGGAGGCGGTGCTCAACGACGCACTCACCGTACGTCAGCACCTGGAGTTCTTCCGGATCGCGTTCGGCCTGCCGGACCTGCGGCACGCCGAAGGGATCATGGAGGAACTGCGGCTGTGGGCCTACGCCGACGCACCCGCCGGGGTACTGAGCGGCGGCACGCGGCAGAAACTCAACCTCACACTCGCCCTGATGCATGACCCCCAGGTCCTGCTGCTGGACGAGCCGTACCAGGGCTTCGACTGGGACACCTACCAACGCTTCTGGGAGCTGGCCACCCGGCTGAGCGACGCTGGGCGCTCCGTCCTCGTCGTCTCCCACCTGGCCTACGACACCAGGCGTCTCGACGAACTGTGGCGGCTGGACGAGGGCCGGCTGCGCCCGGAGACGGCGGCGACGGCGTGAGAAGACACCTGGTCCTGCTCGCCACGGCCACCCGGTACGACCTCGTCGCGCACGCCCGCAACCGGTTCGCCCTGCTACTGGTCGTCCTCTTCGTCCCCACCTGGATCAGCCTGGTCTACCTCACCATCCCCGACAGGGCCGTCTCCTTCCACCTGGCCGCCACCGGAGAGACGGTGTCGCCTCCCGGCAGCCGGCTCACCCAGATCACCGGCGCTGTCAACGCGGTGACCCTGGTCACCGGATTCATGATGTTCGCCGCCACCTTCGCCGCCGGACGCTTCGACCGGCGCCTGGCCATGGCCGGCTTCTCCCGTACCCACCTCGTCCTGGCGAGGACCGCCTCGCTGGCGCTCATCTCCGCGGTCCTCGCCGCCTACGCCACGGCAGTCACCTGCACCGCGTGGATGCCCGAGCAACCGCTGCTCCTCGCCGCCGCCCTCTTCTGCGCGGCCATGACCTACGGCGTCCTCGGTGTCGTCTTCGGCTCCCTCCTTCACCGCGAGGTCGAGGGAATGTTCGCCATGGTGATGACAAGCGTCGTAGACGTCGCCCTGCAGAACCCCGTCCTGAGCTCGGGGGCCGACAGCCGGCTGCTGCGGCTGCTACCCACCTACGGCACGGTCCAGGCGGCCACCACGGCGGGCTTCTCCACCAGCCCCGCCACCTCCCGGTTCGGACTCCAGCTCCTCTGGTTCGCTGCCACCGCGCTCCTTGCCCTCCTCGCCTTCCACCACCGCACCCGCGACGCCCTGCCCGGCCGGCGCCGGTGCGACCGACCTGCAGCGCCCCGGCCATTCCTCGCCCGCCCCGCGAGCCGCGGGTCCGGCGGCACGGTCCCCCGGCGCGGACGCCGCGGAGCCTCGGACCCACACACCGACGACAGCACGGAGAACCACCCGATCGGATGATGTTCCTTCTTTCTCCAGTCGGTCCGGTCCTGGTGGCACATGCTCGTCAACTGGCCCCTCGGCGAAGGAACATGAATGAGCAGTGACACCTCCCAGGCGGACCTGTCCGCACCCGCGACCGGACCACGTCCGGCGCCGCGCTTCCACTACCCGCTGCCGATGCCGGAGGTGTCCCACGTCCCGTCGAATGTGGCCACCGAGGTGACCGCGTGGAAGGAGTCGTACGGCTTCCTGGAGGACCGGCCCGACTCCGGCGACTGCGGCAGCGTCCTGGCCTGGTGCCTGGGCAGGTTCTCCACTCCGCAGACCCCTCCTGCCGTGCTGCGCGGTATCGGCTGCATCACGGAGTGGGCTCTCGTTCTCGACGACGATGTCCTGGACCACGCCGACGCCCGCAGTCGTCCCGGCGACCTCTTCCGCCTGATGTGCCGCGTCATGCGCGTCCTGGAGTCCCCGGGCTACCGCGTGACCGCGGGCGACCACGTCCTCGTCCGGGCTGGACACGACGCCATGGAACAACTTCGCACCGCCTGTGCACCCGCGCACACCATCCGGCTCGCCACCGGTTTCCGGCGCCTGCTCACCAGTGCCGTGCACAAGCTGCACCTCGACCGACCCGGTGAGGACGAGTACCTCTTCTCCCGCTTTGAGGACTTCGGTGGTTTCGTCTACGCCGTCCTCATCGACATGTGCGGACCCGGGCCCACCCCGGACGAGGAATGGGACTCCCCGGCGGTCCAAGCCCTCATCGAGTGCGTGACACTGATGTGCGCCCTGGAGAACGACGTCACCTCCTTCCACAAGGAGAAGGCCGAGGGACAACCCGGCACCAACTTCGTGGACGTCCTGCGGACCAGCCGCGGGGTCTCCTTCGACCGCGCCGTCGCTCTGACGGTCGAGACCCGTGACCGCCTGATGCTCCTCTTCCTCCAGTTGCGCGAACGGCTTCTGACCCCCGCCGCCACTCCCTCACTGCGCTACCTCGTCGAAAGGCTGGGCCAGTTCGTCATCGCCAACACCGAGGCCACCCTGTGCGCGCGGCGATACAACCCCCTGCCGGTCCGACTTCCGCGACTGGACCAGGTCATCCGGACACCCGCCTTCTGGGCACCCTCGCTGTCCACCGACGACACCAGCCCTTTGCCCTACCCGAGCATCTCCTGGTGGTGGGATCACCACTGACCCCACTGCCTTGGGCTGTCGATCCGACCACTCGTCCACACCCCGGCGAGTCCTTGAACTCGCTGAACCATCAGGGAAGTCGCGTCGATGACCGTGTTGATCTTCCGGGCCGTCCGATGCTCCAGGATCAGCTTGAGGACGTCGGCGGCGTCGTCAGTGACGTCCTGCTAACTCGGCCACCTTCCCTGTTGGATCGACGTGTTGAAGCGGATCGAGCAGGGGTGGGCGCGTGCCGGGTTCCGGGGATGGGGACGACGTCGTTGCCGCAGGTCGGCAGCCACGCCGGCGCGGTCTGTGCCGGGGTGGCTGCCGATCTCGGCACCGGCCGGGGGCGGGGCGGCCTACGACTGGCAGGACGACCGGATCGAACGGCATCGCAAGGAGATCCGTGAGGCGTACGGGTTCCGGGCGAACACCGAGGAGGACCAGGAGCGGCCGGCTGAGTGGCCGGCCGCTGAGCTGTGTCCTGTGGGGCTCTCGCGGGAGCGGCTGACGGCAGCGGTCACCAGCTGAGGCTGGCCGCCACCGGCAGATGGTCGCTGCCGGTGGCCGGCAGTACCCACGAGCTCTTCGGCTCCACGCCCCTGACCAGGATCTGATCGATCCGCGCCATCGGGAAGGACGCCGGCCAGCTGAAGCCGAAGCCCTTCCCGGCCGCTTCCTGGGCCGAGTGCAGCTGCGAGGCAAGGCCGTCGAACGCGCGGTCGTCGGTGGTGCCGTTCATGTCGCCGAGCACCACCACCCGCTCGTTCTGCTCGGCGGCGACGGCCTTGGCGAGCGCGACCGCGCCGACGTCGCGCGAGTCCGTCCAGAAGCCGTGCCTGGGCATCAGCCGCACCGACCCCAGGTGCGCCACGTACACCACCAGCGGCCCCCGGTCCGTGGCCACCGTGGTGCGCAGCGCCCGGGGCGGGTCCACGGGGAGGTCCTCGGCCCGCCGGGTTTCCGCCAGCGACCCGGCATCGCCCCGCAGGACGTCGACCGACCGGGAGTCCGACAGCGGCAGCTTGCTCCACAGCCCGACCGTGCCCTGCACCGTGTGGTACGGGTATGCCTTCGCCAGCTCCTTCCCGTACGCGACCGTGGCCTGCGGGGTCATCTCCTCGAGCGCCAGCAGGTCCGCCCCGGAGGCGGCCAGGTCGCGGGCGGTGCCGGCCGGGTCGGGGTTCTCGACGTTGACGTTGTGGCTGACCACGGTGAGGTCGCCGCCCGACTGGGACTTGTCGAAGAGCAGTCCGCCGAAGAGGCTCAGCCACGTCACGGCCGGCAGCAGCAGCGCGACCCCCGCCGCGGCGGAGCGGCGCCACAGCGCCCCGGCAAGGAGCATCGGGACGAACAGGCCGGACCACGGCAGGAACGTCTCCACCAGGCTGCCGAGACCGCCCCTGTCCGTGATCTCCGCGTGCAGCAGCATGAGCAGGCCGAGCGCCAGCGCCAGCGCCGCGAGCACCGGGCCGCGCTTCCACGGGTCCGGCCCGGAGAAGCTGCGGACCGCCCGGCGGATACGCGCGCGCCGGGCACCCGAGCCGGTGTCCCCGCGACCGGCGCCGCACTGCCCGGCCTGAGCCGTGTCCAGGATCTCGGCGCGCTCCTCGGCGTCGCCCTGCTGCCGCGCATCCGGAACTTCTCGTAGTGCTTCACTCACTGATCAGATGTCCTTGGGAGAAAGTGCTGGTGGTGCGGGCAGTTGAACGGCGATACGGAGTCCGCCCTCAGCGCGCGGGGTGATGGTGAGGGACCCGTCGTGCACCTCGGTGATCCGCCGGACGATGGCCAGGCCGAGTCCGACACCTGCGTGGTCGTTGCGAATACGTTCGGTGGCGTGCTGAAACGGCTCGGTGAGAGTCGAGGCCAACTGCGGGGAGAGCTTCTCGCCGCTGTTCTCGACCGTGAGCACCACGGTCTCGGGGCCGGCGCCGGTCTCGACCCACACCGTTCCCCCGTCGGACAGGTTGTGCACGATCGCGTTGTGCACAAGGTTCGTCGTCAACTGCAGCAGGAGCGCCTGCGAGCCGAAAGCCGGGGCGATGTCACCGGAGGTCTCGATGGTGACACCGCGCTTCTCGGCGAGCGGGAGCAGCGTCTCGGTGGCCTCTTCCACGAGCAGGGAGAGGTCGACAGGTTCTCGGGTGAAGGACCTCTGGTCGGCGCGGCTGAGCACGAGCAGTGCCTCGGTGAGGTCGATCGCCCGGGCGTTGACGGCGTGCAGGCGGTTGATGATCTCGCCGAGGTCCTGCGTCGGATCGTTGCGAGCCACGTCGAGAAGCGCCTGCGAGATCGCCAGCGGGGTGCGCAGTTCGTGCGAGGCGTTGGCCGCGAATCTCCGCTGCTCGGCTACGTGCGCTTCGAGGCGGGCGAGCATCGTGTCGAAGGCGTCGGCGAGTTCACGGAACTCGTCCTTGCGGCCCGGCAGCCGGATCCGGTGGGAGAGTGATCCTTTCGTGGCCATGCTTGTGGCGTCCGTGATGCGGGTCAGCGGGGCGAGCATGCGGCCGGCGAGAATCCACCCGCCCACAAGACCGAACACCAGCAGGAACGCCAGTACTGCGGCTGCCCTCGGAGCGAAAACGTCCAGGAGGGCGGACCGGACGGGAAAGACACCCTTGGGCTTGTCATCGGGGTTGATGAGCATCGCACGATCGGGGACGTAGCGCAGGAGGAAAACCCACACCGCCGCGAGCAGCAGGAGGCCGGCGAACATGAGGAATCCGGCGTAGCTGAGGGTGAGCTTGAAGCGAACGCTGAACCCAGGCTGCCTATCCACGGTCTCCTCCCTCGTGGCCGGCCGCTGGTCGCGTGTCGATGCGGTACCCGGCGCCGGACACCGTGGCAATGACCCAGGGTTCACCGAGCCGTTTGCGCAGTGCCGAGACCGTGATGCGTACGGCGTTGGTGAACGGGTCCGCGTTCTCATCCCATGCCCGCTCCAGAAGCTCCTCGGCGCTGACGACACCGCCTTCGGCAGCGACGAGGACTTCGAGCACGGCGAACTGCTTCCTGGTCAGCGCGACGTAGTGACCGTCGCGGCAGACTTCGCGGCGGAACGGATCGAGCCGCAGGCCCGCGATCTCCCGCACGGGCGGCCTGTTGTGTGCACGTCTGCGGTCGAGTGCTCTGAGCCTGAGCACGAGTTCCTGAAGCTCGAACGGCTTGGTGAGGTAGTCGTCGGCGCCGAGTCCGAACCCGGAGGCCTTGTCGTCGAGCCGGTCGGCGGCGGTGAGCATGATGATCGGCATGCCGCTGCCGGAGGCGACGATGCGTTTGGCGATCTCGTCGCCGGAAGGGCCGGGAATGTCGCGGTCGAGGACGGCGATGTCGTAGGCGTTGATGCTCAGCAGTTCCAAAGCGGTGTCACCGTCACCGGCGATGTCGGACGCGATCGCTTCCAGGCGCAGGCCATCGCGGATGGCTTCTGCCATATAGGGCTCGTCCTCGACGATCAGCACTCGCATGCTCCGAGGGTACGAGTCGCCACATATCGTCGGCGTATCGAAAACCACATAGGTGCCGGCACCACCGCATGGCCGTGACTGCGGGTGGGACCCACGGCGAGATGTCATGGTCGTACTCGCGGTCGGCGAAGAGCGGAGCCGGCCTGCGTCGTGGGCGCCCGACCCGGCCCCTGACCGGTGGGACGACGTCGATCAGCGGCATGAGCCGGGTGACGTCGTTTCGATTGCCGCCAGCAAGGATCACGGCGAGCGGGGTGCCGTGTCCGTCGGTGATCAGGTGGTGCTTCGATCCGGTCCGGCCGCGATCGACCGGACTCGGTCCCGTGCGGCTCTCCCTTTTATGGCCCGCACGTGGCTGGAGCCGACCACCGCCCGCGACCAGTCGATACGGGCCGCCCCATTCGGCTCGGCCGGCAGCATTTCGTGCAGCCGCTGCCAGACGCCGGCCTCGTCCCAGTCCCGCAGCCGCCGCCAGCAGGTCATGCCCGAGCCGAAGCCCAACTCCGCGGGCAGGTGCTCCCATGGGATACCGGTATGCGACACGAAGAGGATGCCGCACGGCACCTGTCGATCCGGCAGCGGCTTGCGGCCCGGGTGTCTGAACCGGCGTTCCTTGCGTGGCAGCAGCAGCTCAATCCGCTCCCACAAGTCATCCGATACCGTTCATGGCGAAGTCCCCATGCCCGAACAGCCCTGAACTCCTGACGCGGACACGGTCACCAGGACCGATCCACCTCATTGTGCCAGCGGCTGCAAGAGAGGCCCAAGGGAGACGGCTCCCCACCTCGCCGGCTCGGAGGATGCTCAGTCGAGACAAAACTCGTTTCCCTCGATGTCCTGCATCACGATGCACGAATCGTTGCCGTCATACAGCAGTCGCACGCGTACCGCGCCGAGCGCGATCAGTCGTGCGCACTCGGCTTCGAGCGTGGCGAGGCGCTCTTCACCCACGAGCCCGGTGCCGACCCTCACGTCAAGATGCAGCCGATTCTTGACGGCCTTGCCTTCGGGAACGCGCTGAAAGAACAGTCGCGGACCCACACCTGAGGGATCACTGCAGGCGAACCATGAACCCTGATCCTCAAGAGGCCGGGAGCGGTCGAAATCGCCCCAAGTGGCGAACCCCGCCGGTGGCGGCGCTACGACGTACCCCAACACCTCGCACCAAAAGCGAGCGACGCGCTCAGGTTCTGCGCAGTCAAAGGTGACCTGGAACTGCTTGATCGATGACACAGGCGCACCATAACAGGGGGCTCTTTTACTCATCTCCCTTTAGAAATCTGCATGTTGACGGGAGGATGCTCCTTGCGAGCCACTGCTGCGTCGTGCGGTCACAGGGGTTGACCCGATGTCGATGCCTTCAAGGGGTTGCCCGTCGCTCCGGACCAGGCCGTCGGCCACGGCCCTCGCCACATTCCCCGAGGGCAGCCTGCCCACCCGGGGCCGCACCTTAGAGGGCATCTCATTTGGCTCGGTAGGCTGTCGGCCGTGGCAGGGATCGTTGAGCGGCTGGTGCCGGATGAGTTGTGGGAACTGTTCCAGC
>NZ_JBITSN010000027.1:0-43529 GCF_044540975.1 Streptomyces sp. NPDC085927 | reverse complement strand
TGCTGCCACGTGCACCCGGAGGTCGTCACGAACACGATCGCGGCCAGCACCTCACGGTCACCGTGCCGGCGCCGGCCGCCGCCCTGGGGCCGCGAGGGCGCCTCCGGCACCACGCGCTGGAACAGTTCCCACAGCTCGTCCGGCACCAGCCGTTCAACGATCCCTGCCATGGCCGACAGCCTACCGAGCCGATTGAGATGACCTCTAAGCGACGGCCCCACCACCCGCGCCACGGTCCGTGCATTCCTGCTCTGGACCAGCAGACGCGGCCATACCCGCCCGCTGACGGCACCGGTCATCAGCTCCTATTTCGCTGCGCGCATCATCGGCAGGGACCAACGCTGGGCCCTGGTCCGCCGACTCGTCCACGACGAGCAACTCCAGTTCGCCGACCGGGCCACCGGTCTGCTCCTGCTGCTGTTCGCCCAGCCTGTGGGCCGCATTAGTCGGCTCACCACCGAGCATGTTGTCGACCGTGGCAACACGCTTACTCTGAAGCTTGGGCGCGTACCCGTCGAGCTCCCCGCGCCCCTGGACGACCTGATCCGCCAGCTGGTCGAGCAACGAACGGTCGCGCGGCCACCGTCCCGCTCGAGGAACCCAAGTGGCTGTTCCACAGCCTCTACCCAGGACAGCCGATCAACCCGAACACCCTCGGCCGGCGCCTGAAGGCGATCGGCGTCCCGCCTCAGCTCGCACGCCATGCGTCACCGATGGACATCGCCTCGGAGCTGCCCGCCGTCGTCCTCAGCCGCCTGCTTGGATTCCACCAGTCCACCGGAGACAACTGGACCCGCGAAAGCCAAGGCTTCGGTGCCGACTACGCCGCAGAAGTTGGCCGCCGACTACAGCAAAACTCATCATCATGACTGCCACCGCACCAAGGTGCCAGCGGTTCATTCGAGTGCCCTTCCGCGGCCGTTGCCTGAAACGGTGGCAGCGTTGACACAACAGCACGCACGCCGAAGCCCTCCGGGAGGAGATCGCAGAAGTCCTGTCCGCGATGGGCCTGCGCCTGTCGCCGGAGAAGACCCTGATCACCCAAATCTACAAGGGCCTCGACTTTCTCGGCTGGCGCATCCAGCGCCACCGGAAACGAGGCAGCAACCGGCACTACGACGTTGTCTCACGTGGCAAGTTCATCGGCTTCTTGTGGCAGCTCAGGGCACTGGCCATTGCCAGACTTCGGCCCTTCCGGTCGTTGCGGTCCACGCACGGGATCTTGAGGCCGCGAGTAGCCCATGGCAGGCTCATGCCGCATGATCGATGAATTCGCGAAGGACAACCTGCACGGGAGACTGCGGCGGGACCGCAAGGCGCTGGTCTGGAAGCTCGACGGCTTGTCCGAATACGACACCCGCCGACCGTTGACAGTGACCGGGAGCAACCTCCTCGGCCTGGTCAAACACGTGGCCAGCGTCGAGGCCAGGTACTTTGGCGAGGTCTTCGACCGCCCTTCCCCGGAATCGCTGCCCCGGTGGCAGGACCACGACGGCAGCGATCTGTGGGCGACTGAGGACGAGACCCGCGAGCAGATCATCGAGTTCTACCGGCGCACGTGGGAACACTCGGACGCGAGGATCAACGAGCTTCCCCTCGATGCCCCCGGCCACGTGCCGTGGTGGCCGGAGCCTCATTCCAACACGAACCTATTCGCCGTCATGGTCCACGTCCTCGGCGAGACCAACCGGCATGCCGGGCACGCCGACATCCTGCGCGAAGGCGTCGACGGCCGAACCGGGATGCGCCCCGAACATGAGATGCAGATCGATGAGGAAGCCCGCGACGCCTACTACGCGAAGATCGAGCAGGCCGCCAGATCGGCCGCATCGGCCAAGGCATAGAGGGCTGTGCCACGTGACTTGATGTTCGAGCGGCATGATGGCGGCCGTGAGGGCTGATCTGTCGAAGCGTCTGGTTCCTGATGAGCTCTGGGAGCTGGTCGCCCCGCTACTGCCGTCGTTCGTGGCTCGACCGCAAGGTGGCGGGACCGCTCCGCGTGACGAGCGGGCGGTGTTCACGGCTGTGGCGTACATACTGACGAGTGGGTGTGCGTGGCGGTATCTGCCGGAATCGTTCGGTGTATCGTCGGCCACCGCGCACCGTCGGTTCAGCGTGTGGACCGAGGCCGGGTTGTGGCGCAGACTGCACCGGGCGGTGCTGGACGAACTCGGCGCCAGGGGTGAGTTGGACTGGTCGTCCGCGATCGTCGATGCCGCGTCGGTGCGGGCAAAAAGGGGGGCTCGCTGACCGGTCCGAATCCAGTCGATCGCGGTAAGGAGGGCAGCAAATTACACGTGCTGTCTGAGGGGCAGGGCCTGCCGCTGGTCGTGGCGGTGTCGGGTGCGAACCTGCACGATAGCCAGGCGTTCAAGCCGCTCATCCTGGGGATACCGGCCGGCCGCTCCCGGCGCGGACCCCGCCGCGGACGACCGGTGAAGGTCCGCGCGGATAAGGCGTATTACTCTGCGGAACACCTGCGCTGGCTCCGCGATCGCCGCCTCGTTCCTCGGATCGCCCGGCCCGGCATCGAGTCCGGTGAGCGCCTTGGCCGGCACCGCTGGAAGATCGAGCGGTCGATCGCCTGGCTCTTTGGCTACCGTCGCCTCACTGTCCGGTACGAACGAAAAGGCAGCCACTTCCTCGCCTTCCTCGGCCTCGCTGCAGCCCTCACCTGCTACAAGAGACTCGCAAAACTCACCACGTGAGACATCCTCTACGTCTATACCTATCCGTCCGGAAGGGCTGTCAAGGCCAGCACCGGCAAGGTCAGGACGATGCGCCGGACGACAGACACGAGCCAGCCGCTCGATGCCCTGCTGCGTCAGCTCAACCCGGCGCTCAAGGGCTGGTGCGTCTACTTCCGACCCGGCGTGTCCAGCGCGACCTTCGCCTACCTGAGCCACTACACGTGGCGCCAGGTCGAGAGCTGGTTGCGCCGCAAACATTGCCGGTCCACCTGGAAGGACCTCCGCCGCCGCTACTGCGACGTCGGATGGTGGCCGGCCTCGGACGAAAGGCCACTGTTCAACCCGGCCAAGGTGACCACCACGCGTTACCGCTACCGGGGAACGAACAGTCATCCCGACCCCTTGGCCCGGCCTGGATGAGGACAATACGCAGGTCCTGAACAGGGCTTGCGGAGCGCCCGGTGCTCGGAAACGGGCACGCCGGGTGCGGGAAGCGGTCCGGGGAAACGGACCGGCCGCCGAGGCCGGAACCGCGCCCGGGCCAACTTCACCGTCCACAAAGTCGCCGCACACTGAGGATCCGGACGTACGAGAGGCGGCCGGCGCGACCCGGGAGCACCAGCGGGCCCTTCTCGGGAACGCGGCTCGTAGCTGACTCCTACGGAACATGGCTCCTTCCTTGCGTTTACAGTCGGTGGCGGCGCCGCCATCGAGCGGTGTTTCCCCCGACTTGCGAGGTGCTTGATGGGCAGGTTGCTGGATTCCTGCGATACGACGGTGTCGGCGAGCTATCGGCTGTTCGGGCTGGTCGACACGACCATGGGGGCTGAAACGTTCGATGATGATGCGGACAGATCGAAGTGGCTGCTTCCCGGGCCGGGCCTGGTGTATCTGCAGGTGCCCTCGGAGGTGGGCACGACGGTGATACGTCTGGAGTCGTGGACCAGTGCACCGGCGCTGCCGCCCGGTCAGTGGGCGGGGTGCGAGGAGGTCGAGGTGGACCTTCCTGAGGGCGAGCTTGGTTTGCAGACCGTCGACGGCGGGCTGAGGGAGATTCCGCTGGTGTTGCCGTCGCCGGGCACGTACCGGATGCGGTGGCAGTGGACGTTCAACCCGAACGCGGGTCCTTTCACCTCTCCTCTGCAGGGTTGTTCCGACGTGTTGGCCACGCCCGCCGGTCATGAAGCCGCTCTGGGTGGGGAGGATCAGTTCTGTCTGGTTCAGATCTGGCGGACCGCCGCCGCCTGAGCCACGTCGAAGGGACCGCAGGGCCGCCCCCGAATGGGGACGGCCCTGCCTTGGTTTACCGGAGTATCACTGCTGGAGTGTCAGTCGCCGATGGTGACGGTGAAAGCTTCCCAGTCGAGGATCCGGTCACTGTGATACCAGGCGCCCAGGCGGCGGCCTGCTTCCTGGTTTTCTTCCCGATTGATGTAGCGGACGGAGAAGTCGTCCTTGAACTCGTCGCCTTCGTACTGGTAGCGGGCAGCGCCTTCGGCGGACGAGCGGAACGGGTATTCGTCGCAGTCCTTGCCCGCCGCCGGGGCGCCGGGGGTGTTCTCGTTGCAGTCGAGTTTGCGGACCGCCTCGTTCTGGTCGTAGCGCTGTTTGGAGGTCGCTCCAGCGGACTCGGTGATGCGGTGCAGCGGGTGCAGCGGGCTTTCGCCGGGCAGGTTCTTCCCGGTTTTATTGGGGTAGCTGGCGTCCGGGTCCTTGCGGGCCTCGTCGATGTGGCGGGCTACCGCCTCGACTCCGGTGTAGGGGACGGGCAAACTGGCGTCGCTGGTGTCGCTCTTGTCGTAGCGCAGCGATGGGGTGGCATCAGGGAAGACCGAGCCGAGCTTGGCCCACGGGTTGTAGGCGGCGCTGTCGAAGCGGACCTCGCCCTCTTCGCCCTCGGAGGAGATGAGCTGGCTGTAGCCAGGCAGGGTGAAGTCCAGCTTCGGAGTGAACTTACCGACCGCCACCTGCTCACCGACGGCGACGTCGGGAAGCTTGGGGGTGGAGGACCACAGGTCGAACTTGGTGTCGCCGTCAGCTTCCCACCCGGCGGGCGAGTCCTCACGGCCGTCGAAGAGCCCGAGGTAGCAGGCTTCTTCCTGTTCCGCGGTGGCGTTGCCCGGGGCCCAGGTGCCTTCGCAGGGAAGGTTCGCTTCGATTTTCGCGCCGGGCTTGGCGAAGTCGCCGCCGATCCAGTGGACGTCGAGGTTCAGGTCGAAGTCGGCGTAGCGGGTGTATTCACTTCCGTCCAACGGGCCGATCTTGCCCTGGCCGATGAGGGTTTGCGTGGCGATGAACTCGCCGTGCAGGTAGCAGCCCGGGGGCCACAGGCCGCACTTGATGGCGGGCATCAGGACGAGTGTGTCCTGGCAGTAGGAGAACCGGTTCTTGATCCAGCCTGCCGCGTTGTCGGCGTCATCGGCCGCGGAGCACTCGGCGGGGTCCTTGATGTATTCGTACTGGTCGGCGGGCTTCCTACCGCCGGTGAACTTGGTGGACGGTGTGGTGTAGGTCCGCTCCCATACCGCTTGGGTGTTGTTGGCGGCCTCGGTCTTGGGGGCGGAAGGCCCGCTGGTGGGCTTGATGCCGAGTGCTTCGAGGTTGCCGTCCCGCTTGAAGACATCCTGGATTTCCTGGACCTTCATGGGGTCTTTGACGATCTCCGGGTCGGAGATGCTGTAGAAGTCGCCCGACTGCAGGTTGGTGGGCTTGCCCGCGGCGGCGGTCTCCACGACGAACGTGGCCCACGGGGACCAATTGGGATTGTAGTGGGTTCCGTCGTAGGCGTTGGTCCGGAACTTGTACATCTTGCCGTCCACGAGCTGCCCGGCCGGGGCCTGCACCGTCGCCCACTCGCCAGGGGTAACGGCGCCGGAGACAAGCAGTCCTTCGCCGGCCGGCGTGGTGATCGGTGTGTTGGTCTCCGCGTCGTAGACCTGGAAGGTGCCGCTCACCAGGTCACCGTCCGCGTCCGCGAACTTGTCCCTCAGCGTCGGCGTGAGGGTGTCAACACCCCACACACCGTTGTGGGACCGGAACGGCGGGCCTGCCTGTTGGGCCGTGCCCTCCTGCGGCCGGTAGTTGTAGGTGACGCTGAGCTTGGGCTGGTTGGACGCGTTGTTCGCGGAGTTGACACGCTTCCAGGCCAGGGTGCTGTCGGTGGCCGCGCGCAGGCCCATGTGACCGCGGGTCGCCTTGGCGGACGCCCAGGTCTGCACCAGCGTGTCGACGTCGGCGTTGATCCACCCATCGGGCTGGCTGCTCGTGCAGTCGGGGTTGCCGCGGGTCTGGGTGGAGGAGTGGTACTGGGTCCAGGTCGGCTGGTTCGTCCACCGTGACGAGGTCGACGGCGCGCTGGTGTTCCCGATGGTCCAGCTCTGGTTGGAGCAGTCGGTGTTCCCGGAGTGGAAGTTCCACAGGGCCAGGTTCGTGTCGACGATCAACGCGTCCTGGATCGGCGTGGTGTTCCACGTGATGAAGGACCGCGCGGTGCGCGGGGTGCCGTCGGCGTTCTTGGTCCCGGGGTTGCCAAGGTCCAGTTCGGTGTCGGTGGACCAGTCGACGGTCTCGCCCTGCTGCACGTAGGTGTCGAAGGTGTTCGCGAGGGCGGAGGTGGAGGGGTCCACCGTGACGGGGTACTGCGTCGCCGGGTCGGCGAGGAAGCCCGGGTCGGGGGTGACGACGAGGTCGATCTTCCCGTCCCCCTTGTCGAGGACCTCCATGTCGACGCGGGCCCGGTGGGTGTGTTCACCGGACCGGTCATCGGTGGCGGCGTCCCACATCACCGGAGCGGGCATGGTGGCCCGGACGGCGCCGGTCTCGGCGTCGGTGAACGTGACCGAGCCGTCCTTGTTCGCCTTCGCCTTCATACCCTCTGCCTGCAGCGGCAGGGTGTAGGTGAAGTCGGTGGCGGCAGGCTTCTCGGCAAGCTCGACGAACTGCTCGAAGCCCGTACGGGTCGCCTCGACGATCACGTCGGCGCCCGGAACGGCGTCGTGGTAGCGGGCACGCGTTCCGTCAAGTTCGGGCTCGGGCAACGCACCCTTCCACTGAAGGGTTACGCTCCCGTCTCCGCTCCCCAGCGTGACCAGGTCCCGCGCCGGCGAGTTCTGCGCGGCCTTGAGAGACTTCGCCTTGGTGCCCCCCTTGCCGGCCAGGTGCAGCCCGTGAGGGTGTTCCTTCGAACGGACGGTGCCGTCCGTGTCCTTGGTGAGGGTGACGTCGACCTTCCACCACTTGCCGTTCCGCCACACACGCTCCGGACCGGAGGTGAGCTCGGTGGTCAGTGTTCCGTCCGGGTTGGCGACCGTGTGTGAGGTCGCGGTGGTCTCGTCTGTGACGACCACCTTCTCCCCGGTCTTCTTGGCCTCGGAAATGGCCCAGCCCTTGGACCCCTTGGGGTACTTCGCGGCCTTGGCCGGTTCGGAGGACGAGCTTTTGGCCTCCGAGGATTCCTCCGCCGGAGGCGGCGTGGCGGCGCTTGCCATCCCAGTTGCGAACGCGACTTCCGCGACCAGCAGCAAGGCGGCCCCGACCGCAAGCCGAGCTCTGGTTCTCCCGTGCGAGCGGCGTATTCGTGAGTGCACGAAGCACACACCCTTTCTTGATCGACAAGGTGTATGGGCACTGTAGGTGTGAAAAATTGGCCACTGGGCTCGGCGGAAGAAGATCGGCTGGAATCAACTCTGCTGTCGTGGGGGAGAGTTGTGGCCTGGGGGTATCCCTCTGCAAACGTTGCATTACTCACGCCGCAGCGTGGTGAGCATGGCCGAATACCGATGTGTTGTTGGCCGGTGCGTCGCACAGGACTTTGGTGTAGTCGGCTACTGCCCCGACCGCTTCGACATCACCGGAGCCCTGGTCTGCCTCGCCGGGATGGCGCTGATCATGTATGCCTCACATGGACACTGTTCCGGCGGACGCAGGAGCATTCCGCAACTTCCGATAGCCGGGCTTACCAACAACAGCCATAGATGAATCTCCTTGAAGACATACAAGACAGGAAGTTGAGGTGCCTGCTCAGGCGTGTTCGCTGCGGACGTCTAGCCAGCGGCCGACTGGCCAGCCGCCGCTATGGGCGTCGCGCGGTCGTTGTGGTGCGCTGCGGTGGCATCGCCGGAGGCGTGCGGTCTGGACCCGAGGATGTGACGAGCGGGGTGGGGCGGGTATCGAGTCCTGGGTCGAGGTGTACGGCGTAGCGGGCGGCGGTGAGCATCTCCGCGGCCCAGGTCGACCGCTCGTTCTCCCAGTCTCGTCCCATGTCGAACGGCAGCCGGATCCAGTGACCGCGCAGTGACGGTTCGAAGAGGAAGCCCGCTCGGAGCAGGATCTGTCCGGCGAAGGCGTCGAGGGAGCCTTCGACGTCGACCTCGCCGCCCCGCCCTCGGGCGATGTGGATCGGTCCTGAATCAGGGCTCATCGGCTGCGTCCGCCGGCATGGACGGTGAGATGGGCGGTGGGCGCGTAGGCGGGCTTCGGCGGGATCGGGCGCGCGGAAGCCTGCGCGGTCGTCGGTGCCGCACTGTGCTGGAGTGACCGGCCGGCGGCGGCCCGGGCGATGTGCCTGCGGCGCTCGGCGGTTCCGTTCGGCCGGAGTAGGGGAAGCGGGTTGGCTGCTGCGAGGGCGACATCGGCGTCGACGTGTACGGCGAAACTCTGCGCGTGCAGGTCCTGCGCGGCTTGGCGGGTCCGGCGCAGACCGTCGTGCTCGGGCTCGGTGAGCCGGTACAGGCCCGGCTCACCTGGGACGTGCTCGAACTGGACTCGGGTGAGGTACCAGTCGGCGAGATGCGAGGGGAAGTCGGAGGCGAAGGCGGCGACATAACCATGCTGAGGGTGGGTGCCGAAGATGAAGTGGGTGTCAGGATCCAAGGAGGGAGAGTCTCCTTCTGGTGAGGGGACCGAGGGTCAGCGGTGAGGGCCGGGGGTGCCCTGGGCCGGTGCGGGCGGCAACGCACGCGGAGAGACGAGAGCGGGAGACGCTTCGCTGACGGGGGGCTCGCGGTCGGGAACGGCGCGACGGGCCAGGTTGATGAGGCCCTCGCCGCCCTCGGTGAGCCACCAGGCCAGCTGATAGGCGTGAGGGGTCTCGGCGTGGGTCGGCGCGGTGATGACGTCGTCCACCCGTTGGAGGAATGCGGCCTCGTGTTCGGTGAGCGTGGCCAGGGCGCGCACAGCGGCGGTGATGTGCGGCGCCGTTGTGGTGAGTCGGGTGAACGTGTCTACGAGGTCCGTCGGCGGTGGCTCGGAGACGGGGCGTGACGTGTACGTCTCGTGTGCCCAGTCCAGGTCCTTCTCCAGGGAGTTGACCTGGCAGTGAAGTACGGCGCGAGTGTAGGCGGGCAGCAGATGGGAGCGGATGTGCCTGGCGGCTGTGGCTGGCGTCGGCTGCACGGTCACGTCTGCGGGAGGCGTGACGAGTGCGTCGGGACGGAGGCTGCTGGGGTGGATCGCGCCGACGTGGTAGAGGTCGCGCTGCGGGTCGCGGATGACAGCGAGTTCGGCTCCGTCGTCACGCTGCAGTACGGCCGACCACCGCACACGGTGCTGGTTCAGCGTGGCGGCGACGGGGCCGGTGCTCCACATGCAGGTGGCGAGGTCCCCCTGCCAGACGCGCATGGCGTAGTTCTCGACCCTCACGTTCCACTGGCCGGGAAGGCGATCGACCAGGTCGCGGGCGAAGTCGCCGATGTAGGTCTCACTGCTCGGGGTGATCTTGATCTGGGAGATCTGGGCGACCACGCTCAGGGTGAGCAGAACCTCGCGGGTACGGTCGAGATCCCCCAGCGGAACAGCGTGGTTGCCGTCGTCGGCCTTTTCGAATCCTGCGATGTCCAGAGTGGTACGCGCCCGGCGCCAGGTGTCGCCGTCGACAAGTGCGACGACGCCGTCGCGGAAGCTGGTGAACAAAGTGATCTCGCATGAGGCTTGGTCGGCGACGCTTCCACCTGAAGCGGCAAATGGAGCGAGTTCGGTGAGGTTCACAGAGTGGTTCCTTCGGCGCGGACGTACGGGGCGAGCGCCAGGGGTGCCGACCTCCGGCGGACGGTGGTGCGGTAGCCGAGGCGGTCCTTGCGCAGGCGGGTGGTGATGACGACCGTGATCAAGGGGATGGGCGGAGCGGGCTCCGGGTGGTGCGGACAGTGCGAGGTCAGCGGCGGGCGGCCGTGCGGGGTGCGCCCGGGACGCGGGGCGCAGGTGTGGGAGCAGCTGTAGGCGATGTGGGGAGACGGGCCGGGGCTACGGTGGGCCAGGCGGTGGGGTTGCTGAAGTCGGTGCGGGGGTCGGCGTCCCAGCTGACGACGGGGCCGGATGCGGTGTGCAGCGCGGGGATCACTTCGATGCCATGCGGGCGCAGGACGTATCCCCATTCCAGGTCCTGGTCGGCGGCGGTCGACTCGGTGACTGTCATGCGGGCCGGCGGGGAGCCATCTGGGGTGATCAGGTGGTCCAGCGTGCGGCTGGGCCAGTGGTCCCCGCCGGTGAGGGCGGTGACGATCTCGGGTGGCGCTCCGTTGAGGAGGTCGGTGCCCAGTTCGTCCCAGCCGACGGCTACGTCGTCCACGAGGTGCCGCGTCATCGCCTCCAGGTTCCGGCCGAAGCGGTGTTGGAAAGCGGCGAGCAGTAGGGCAGCTTCGAGGTGGGCGCACCGTCGAGGTGGACGTATATGCCGGTGTACCCGGTCGGGGTGGGGCGGGCGATAAAGGAACGGGTCGACAGGTGAAGCCTCCAGAGGGGTGTGCTAGCGGCCGGGCGTCGGGCCGGCGGACGGTGGGCCGGGCGGATTTGGGGGGAGACCTGGAGCCGTCTTCGGGGCCGGCGGTGGCGCGGGGGCGGGGTCGTACTCGGCGCGCAGGACAGCGAGGTCGGCCTCGTCGGCAATGGCGAGCACGGACAGACTGCGGCTGGCCGCTTCCATCAGCAGCTTGGACGGAGCCCCCTGTTCAGCGAACCGGTGACGGTCGCCCCATCGTGCGATGGCCACGAGGAGGTCGCTCACTGCGCTCAGTGCGGGCTGGGCGGCGTCCAGGAGGTGCTGGGTGATGGCGCTGACGTCGGCGGGTGTCTCGGCGGCGGCGAGCGCGGCGAGATAGGGGGCCGCATCTGGCGTCGGCAAGGGCTCGGTGGGCAGTGGGTGCTCGGCGAGGAACCGTTCGGCATCGCGGCGGGCCCAGCGCAGCGGGTCGTCGCGGGTGGCGATACCGAAGTGCGCGGCGGCGATCTGTTCGGAGGTCCGGCCGACGTTGTCGTACAGCTCGAAGTCAGGATGCTGCATGTCCTGCTCCTAGGCGGCGTTGCTCGGGCCGGCCGCCTCGGCGTCGGTGCGGCGGCAGCTGTAGCCGATCAGCTTCGACTTGTCCGGGGTACGTGGGACGACAGCGGCGTTGGAGCAGTTGAACGTGTACGTGAAGTACGGGCTCGGCTTCGTGCCCAGCCAGGCCCGGTTTTCCTTCGACGGCACGATTTCCAGGCCGGAGTGGGAGACGGCGTCGCGCTGGATGTGCGTGTGCGCGAAGACTACGAGGGCATGGCCGTCGGCGGTCTTGAGTGCGTAGCTGTCCGGGAAATCGGTTGTGGCGGAGGAGAACTCGGTGGTGCCGCGACTTCCGAACTTGTCGGCGGTGTCGTCTTGGGCCTTGACCTGCCGCTTGGATGTCTTGGTCGGGGCGAAGACCTTTGTGCCCGTCAGGTCGCCGCCTGTACGGAAGTTGTCGATCACTGCCGAGCGAAGGACATCGACCGGGGCCGCGACGTTCTTCGCGGAGGCGGCGTCCACCGAGGTGGCGTAACCGTGGGAGTCCAGGGCGATTTTCGGCAGCTGAGTCTTGTCGTCGAGATCGACGGCGGCCACCATCTCCCACCGCTTGGTCTTGGGCTGCTCGGCCATGACCAGGACGCGGGCGTGCTCGTTGCTCGTGCCTGTGTAGGTGACGGCGGCGAACCAGTGCTGCTGGCCGGGGGTGAAGCGGGGCACATAGACATCGGTGGCGGTGAGGTCGTACGACCACGTCTTGTACTTCTCGCGGTCGGCCTTCGGCAAGCCCTCGTCCTGCTTGTAGTCCGCGACCGACATGGCATACAGCGGACCGTCCTCGACCGTGTCGAGGAGCTTTCGATCACGCGTGGCGTTGGCCTTGTTGTTGACCTTGGAGTAGTGGGTGATCTGGGCAAGGGCCTCGGAGTTCGTCAGCGCCGGCCCGGCGCTCGGTGAGGGCGGAGCGGTGCGCTTGGCCGTGGCTGGAGTGTGGTCGTCGGCGCTGTTGGAGGACGAGCAGCCACTCGTGGCGAGTACGACGCCTGCGGCGGCCGTGAGTAGGAGAGCGGTGCGGTGGGCGGTGGTGTGCAGGGGAATGGTAGTGCTCCAGTGAGGTTTGGCCGGCCAGTAGGTCGCGGGGGTGGACGAGAGCCAGGTGGCCGATGGCTTCGAGGCGCGGACACTCAGCGTGCGCGCGTTGGCCGAGAAGGCAACGGCACCGGGGGCCGGGCGGTGGTGGGGAGAGCGGGGGCGGCTCGGCGGAGATTGACGCCAATGCCTGCGGCTGTGAGCTGCTGGACGGCGGACGTGATGAGGAGTGCTCGGTCTGCGTCGCCGTAGGAAGGAGGCAGGAGGAACGCCGATTCGTACGGGTTGTAGTGGAAGTAGTGGCCGTACAGCACGTTGCGGGCTTGGTCCGGGACGCTGGCATACGGTGCGCCCACGGCACCATCCGGATACCAGATCAAGGTCAGTGTCTGAGCTACCTCTGCGGCAGCGGCCCGGTGCGGCGGATCGGGCTGGACGGCTGCGTTGTGCCGTACGGCGGCCAAGGCGTTTTGGAGCCGTGGCAGAACCCGCCGGCTGACGGCGGCTGCGGCGCGGACCGGGTCGTCAGGGACCGAGATTCCGGTGGGCTCGTCGACTTCCCTGAAGTGGTGTGGCAAGAACCCTTCGGGCTGTAGGGGAGCCACCAGGTACTGATGGGGATAGAGGGGGCGCTTCATCACACAGAGCTCCTCGCCGTCTGGTCCTCCGACGAAGGCCGTACGGGTGTCGGGCCAGTCGAGCAGGGCCCAATGGGCCGGTCCGTCATCCCAGACCTGGTCGGCTATGGGTGGGGCGCTGGGGAGTCGGAATCCGATGTACTTGCGGTCCCATCCTTCGGGCAGATGTGATGCGAGTGCTGTTGCGAAGGTACTGACGCGGCTCGGATACAGGTGGGCCTCCTGGATGTAGGGGGGAGTGATTGGCCAGGGCAGGGACCGTCGGCGGTGATGGGCAGATGAGCGGTCGAGACGGCAGACCGGTGTCCGTGAACTCACTGGCTTTGTCAATGCATGCGGGCGTCGGTGTCGAACAGGGTCAGCTCGTGGGCGTGGAGGAGATGCTGGACGATGAAGCTTCGGCCGGCGACCTTCCACAGGCCGCGCCCGCGGTTGAGGTGGGCGATGGCCTCGGTTTCGACAGAGGTGAGACCGAGGAGAGTGGCCGCGGCGTGGAGCTGGTCGGTCTCCTGGCGGTAGATGATGCGGGTGGAGCAGTCGGCGAGGAGTCCTTCGGCCAGGGCGCGGCCCTGCGATCCGGCGTCGCCGGCGGTGAGCAGGTCGGACAGCCGGTGGATGACCATCAGGTTGGCGATGCCGAGTCCGCGGGAGAGTTTCCACTGGGTCTGCATCCGCTGCAGCAGGCCGGCGTGGCGCATCAGGCGCCACGCCTCGTCGTAGACGATCCAGCGTCGACCGCCGCGCGGATCGGTGAGGGCGGACTCCATCCACGCGGAGGCACAGGTCATGGCGAGTACGAGGGCGGTGTCGTCGCCTGATCCACCGAGCCGGGACAGGTCGATCGTAAGCATGGGCGCGGCGAGGTCGAAGGCGACGGTGGAGGGGGCGTCGAACATGCCGGCGAGGTCGCCGTGGACGAGTCGGCGCATGGCGTGGGCGAGGTCGCGGGCAGTGTCACCGAGCCGTCCGGCCAGCATGCCGACGGCTTCGTCGAGCTGGGCGGGGCTGTTGAGGGCGGCGGCGATATCACCGAGAAGCGGGGCGCGGCCGGTGGCGGTGGCGTGAGTGACGACGGCGTCGAGTGTGATGTCGAGAGCGGTGTGTTCCACGGGTTGCAGCTCCCGGCCGAGGACGGTTCGGGCCAGGGAACCGAGCAGAAGGAGGCGCCTCTTGCGGATCTCGCCGGCCCAGTCCGCTTCGAAGACGCTTTTCGGTCGTGGGGCCGCGTCCAGGGGGTTGAGGCGGCCCGGCAATCCGGGGCCGAGGGCAACGGATGTGCCGCCCAGTGCCTGAGCGACAGGGGTCCACTCGCCCTTGGGGTCGCACGGCACGTAGATCCGGTAACCGAAGGCCACGCTGCGCAGGGCGAAGCTCTTGGCCAGTGCGCTCTTGCCTTGACCGATCACACCGGCCAACAGGATGTTGGGGTTGGTGAACCCCTCGACCGTGCCGTACAGAGTGAACGGGTCGAACACGAACGAGGCTTCGGCGTGGACGTCACGGCCGATGTAGATCCCCTCGGCGCCCAGTCCGCCTTCGGCGAGGAACGGATATGCCCCTGCTGCGACAGCGGTGGTCATGCGGTGGGCGGGCAGTTTCAGGCGGTTCCCGCGGGCGGAGCCAGGACCTGGGCGTCCGCTTGGTGGGTACAGGGGTGCGGGTGTCTCGTGTTTGGCTGCTGGGCTGTCCGCCTGCTGGATGCTCGCTTCGGCACGTGCTTTCGCAGCGGCCTCGGCGAGCTGTCGGCGGGCGGCCTTGCGGCTCGCCCGGTCGGTGCCGTATGGGGTGAACAGCGGGCTGGCGGAGGCGCGGCGGGCTCGGCGTGCGGGCCGATGGTTCATCAGAGGCCCTCGTTTTGTCGGATGGCGCTCATCGAACGCATGCGGTGGTGTGTGGCCGGTTGAGGTCGGTTGGGGTGGTCTTGCGGCGGACGATGTGTCCGGCGGTCAGGTGCCGTTGGCAGATGGTGAGGACCGGGGGCCCCTCCAAGAACCGATCGGGGCGGCACTCGGTCGAATCCGCCGAGGCAGCAGGTAGAAGGTGGAAGGCCGTGTGGATCTCGGCGGTGGCCTGCCAGAGCCGGGTATGGGCGGCGGCCAGGTGTCGGCCTGCGCTGGGATGCGGAGGGCGGGTCGTCTCAGCGAGCTGGTCGAAAAGCTGCTGCAACTCGGTGAGGTGGGCGTGGAGCACGTCGAGGTGGGTACGGGCCACTGGTTCCGGCTGTGGTGAGCGGTTCAGGGCACGGGCGTGGTGGCGGATGCCGGCGGTGGCGGCGCGGAGATAGGGATGCACGTCGCCAGGGGGCGGAGGGGAGGGCAAAGGGGGGAGGTCCTTCCTGTCACCGGCTTGGAGTGGTGGCTGGGTCAGAGAGTGGTGCGGGCCAGCGGGAGCGCGGAGACGGCGAAAGCGTCGGGCTGCTGGAAGAACAGGCGACGCAGGTCCACGCCGGCGGTGACAGCGGCGGTTTCGATCTGTGCGCAGGCGGCGTCGAGGAGGGCGTCGGTCTCGGCGGTGACGGTGACCAGGCCGGTCAGGGCGACGTCGGCGTGGCCGGCGATGAGCTGACGCTCGCGCTGTTTGACGTCGGCGTACTCGACGGAGTCTTCCTCGCTGTCGACCTGGCCGCGGCGGGCACGTTCGTTGGCGTCGGCGATGATCGCGGCTTTCTTTCGCTGGACGTCCCGCAGCGCTGACTCGAGCTTCTGGGGGACGTAGATAAGGGACAGGCTGCGGCGGATGCCGGCGGTGAACATGATCCCGTGCAGGAATCCGGCACCCATTTCGGTTCGTGGCCAGTCCTCCACCCAGTACGTCACATGGCGAGCGCTGTCGGTGGCCAGCCGGTCGTACTCCTCGACCTGGACGACAGGCCCGGCAGCAGCCGGGTCCGCTTCCGCGCGGCCGTTTGGCGACCACTGCTGGAGAGCGGCCAACGCCTTAGGGTCGTAGGCAGTGCGGATAACAGCGGCGATTTCCTTGGCATTCAGCCATCCGGTGACCGTCAATCCGGCGTTCCGGGCAGCCTGGGCGATCGAGGAGGTGGTCTGCTCCAGCACGGTGAACGCGCCGGGCAGTCCTCCGCCCGCCTGGCTGATGAGCCGCTTGGCGGCCTTGAGATCGAGAGAGATGGCCAGATACGTCTCGTGCGGGGCGGCGGCCGGGCCGGCGGAGGCCACCAGTTCGGCATAGACCTGCCCGGCGGTGGGAGCTCCGGGGTGGCCGTGGCGGGCCCAGTGACGGGCCAGAGTGTCACCGGAGTCGGGGACGGTCCGTTCCAGGACCTGCACGGTGGCGACGTGTCCGATGCGGGCGGTGCCTGCCAGCGCACGCCCCCAACCGTTGACGTTGTGGTTCTGTGTGGCCGGGTCGAGCAGGGCGAAGGCCCGGGAGGAGACACGGGCGACGGCGGTCAGGGTCTGCTGGTGCGGATCGTGCACGGCGGCAGCGCCGTTGGCCGAGTCGCCGGGGGTGACGACCTTCAAGGAGGCCGCGGTGCCGGGCAGGTGCAGGACGCCGTCCTGCCGGGGCCGGGCGACCGGCCGAGCCAGCCACAGGGTCTGCCCGATGCGGCGGCGGTGGGCGTAGCGGACGACGATCGGGGCCCAGTCGATCAAGGACCGGCCATGCCGACGGATGACGACCAGAGTGGCGACGGCCGCCCACAGCGGAGCGAGGGCGAGGGCACCGAGCAGCCCGGTGGAGATGACCGTCACCAACAGAAGAGCCAGCGCGGCCGATACGAGAACCAACTGGGAAAGGGAGAGGCCGAGGAGGATGCCACGGCGTGATCGATGGGGGAATTTCACCATGACCGGAGCAACGGACAAATCAGACAAGAGGCTGGTCCTGGAGGCGCGCGGGCGGGACTCCAGGGGCGGGATGTGGTGAGTGCGTCCCGCCCCTGGAATGTGGACGAGGTGTCAGAGGCCGCTCGGCGGCGGCGGGGGAGGAGAGGCCGTGCCGCTGGTTCCGGCAGACTGATTGCCGAAGGGCGGCGCCGCTCCCTGCGGCGGCGGGGTCGTGGTCGGAGGCACGGACTGCCATCCATCGGCCTGTCCGTCTGGGGCACCGGAACCGGAGCCACCCGTCCCCTGGCCTCCGCCCACCAGACCGCTGGTGTCCTCGGAGACGCTGGCCGGCGGAGGCTGTACTGCCTTCTCCGGACCGGACTTCACGCCGTCGCTCCCAGGCGACGAGCCTGCCTGGGCGTTCTGCGCCTCCTCCTGATTCCCGCCTCCGCCGCTCGAAACGGGGACGATGTCGCCGGGGAAGCCACCGCCGGCAGTGGTGTCCGGGCCCTGTGGAGCGGCGTCGGCTGCACCGGCGCCTGCGGCAGCTCCGCCGGTTCCGGCGGTGGCCGCCATCGCGGCGGCCTTCCTGCCCGCGCGCTCCGCGTGCTGCTTGGCGAGCTGCGCACCGGCGCCGCCGGCGCGGTGCAACGTCTCTCCGTCGGATCCCTCGGCAGCCCAGTGCACGAACTTGAAGGTGGCGTAGGGGCAGAGCAACACCAGAACCATGATCACGATGCCGGTCAAGACATCGGCGAGCGCAGCCAGACCGTCCTCGGCTTCGGTCTCACCCATGGCAGCGAAGCCGAGGACAAAGATGATCGTCATCAGCAGCTTCGAGACGACGAGGGTGGCGGTGGCCTCGATCCAGCCCTTGCGCCAGCGGCGCGCGACCTCCCATCCTCCGCCGGCCCCGGCGAAGACGGCCAGGGTCACCATGATCAGGATGCCAACCTTGCGCACCATCATCACGCACCAGTACAGGACGGCTCCGAGGGCTGTTCCGAGGCTGGCGAAGACAGCGACGAACCAGCCGAGCGCGGCCAGTCCTGGCAGCTGGCTGACCTTGAACATGCGGCGGACCGCGGAGGCGACGTTTGTGTTCGCGGCTTTGAACAGGCCATCGGACAGCGCATCGACGACTTCGATGGCGACCGTGGTGCAGGCGATGGCGGCGAAAGCGAAGAGCACTCCGCCGGCCGTGCCGGTGAACGCCTGTGTCAGGGCCTGCCCATCGCGCCGGATCGCGGCGCGGACGAGCTGGGCGCAGAAGGTCGCCACGAGGACCACCAGTCCGATCGGGAGGATGGTCTCGTAGTTGTCGCGAAACCAGGGGGCGTTGAGGTCGACGCGAGTGGTGGAGTCGACCGCCAGAGCCGCGAGGTCGGCGGATGCGGCGGCGAGTTCGCCGGCGCTCTTGGCCATCCAGTCGCCGATCGCCTTGCCGGGATCGGAAGCGAAGTCCACGGCTTCACCGACCAAGCAGACCTTGTCCGCGAGGGGGAGGTCACAGAACCCCATGGGGACTCCTTTCGGTCAGGGCGCGACGTTCGGGGCGATGGCGACGAGGGAGCAGTCGGTTGAGGGCCGGCACTGCACGGCGAGGGTGATGGAGCGGTTCTCCGCCCCTCCGCCGCCCTTGGCCCAGGTGATGGTCTGCTTGCCGGTGACCGTGACGGCGTAGATGTACGCCTTGGTGATCTCCGAGGGGTTCTCGGCGAGGGCCTGCTTGAAGGCGGCCGGGTAGTGGCCTTCGGCGACGGTGGCCTCGGCATGCTGCTTCTGGTCGGCCATCCGCGACCACAGGGTCGGATCCGGCATCTGCGCGGAGACCGACGTCCAGTCGCTGTACTGGCTCTCGGCGGTCATCCATGCCTCTATGCCAGCGAGCTGCCGCTCGTGGCTGGTGGTGCGGGTGTCATACGACCAGAGCATCGAGGCGGCGGCTTCGGCGAAGGTGACGGGGTCGGAGAATCTCGGTGGCGCGGGCACCGAGCCGGTCCCGGCCGACGGATTCTGCGGATCGGTGGACGACGCTGTGTGGGGCGTTGAAGTAGTGGCGGGAGCACCGCTCGCAGAGGGGGAGTGGTTCTCACCGCGGCCGACGCAGTAGGCGGTCGCCGCAGCGGTGGCGAGGAGAGTGGCCAGCGCGATGGCGATCAGTGTGAAGCGACGGTTCGCGGACCAGCCGGCTCCGTGGCCGGACAGGGAGGAGAAGCGGTTGCGCATCAGTTGACCTGGGAGCCGAGGGCGCTGAAGAACGCGACGATGCCGTTGGCGGCGCCGAGGCCGAGTGCGGCTCCGGCCGCGACGACCGCACCCTTCTTCCCGTTCGCTTCGGCTTGGTGGCCACCGGTGTGGTGACCCCACGCCCAGACGGCGAGGGAGACGGCGAGGGCGCCAACGACGGCGATGATGCCGAAGAGGTTGATGCTGTTGACGACGTTCTTCAGCACCGCCAGACCAGGCAGGCCGCCTCCCTTGGGGGAGATGCCGGGGTCGTAGGCGAGCTGGATGAAGTAGCCGGTAAGGGGTGACACGAGTGGGATGGGCTCCTTGTGTGCTCAGGCCGACGGACCCGGCGAGCGGGAAGACTGCGGAGGGGGCGTGGGGAGGCAAGGACGGGTACGACAGTCAGAGGACTCGGCGAGCGGCGAGTACGTCCCAATCCTTGATCGCGGTGATCCGGACGGGCTTGCCAGTACGCGGGGCTTCGATCACGAGGCCCTCGCCGATGTACATGCCGACGTGCTCGGGGCGGGCGGCACTGCCGCGACTGAAGAGCAGGTCACCGAGTTTGAGTGCCTTGGTGGAGATGGCCTTGCCTTCGTTGACCTGCGTGTAGGTGGTGCGGGTGAGGGTGATGCCGACCTGCTTGTACGCCTGCTGCATCAGTGAACTGCAGTCGCAGCGGCCCATCGGGTCGGGGCCGTGCGGTGCGGTGCAGCTGCCGCCCCATTGGTACATGGTGCCGAGCTGCCGCATCGCCCAGACGATCGCCTTCTTGGCCTGCGGGCCGGTGCCTTCCGGGATCTTGTAGCCCTTCGGCACGGCTCCTTCGGGGATCGACCCGAAGGACGAGCCGTCCGCCGTGCTGCAGTCGGACAAGGGAGGCGAGGTGGCGCTGTCCTGGTCCGGTGTGTCCTCACCGGAGCCGGGGAAGGCGGCGGCGATGGCCTTCTGCAGCGCGGTCGCGAGCGGCTCCCACTGTGCGTACGCGTCCGGGTAGCCGGATTTCTGCACCACCTGCGCCGCCTGCGTGAGCGTCATCTGCTGCCAGCCGTGCACCTTGAGCAACGCCTTGTAGAAGCGCTCGCTCGCGTAGACGGGGTCACGGATCTGCTCGGCGGTGCCCCAGCCTTGCGACGGACGCTGCTGAAACAGTCCCAGGCTGTCGCGGTCCCCGGAGGAGAGGTTGCGCAGCCGCGATTCCTGCACGGCTGTGGCGAGTGCGATGATCTGACCGCGCTTGGGCACGTCCAGGCTGATGCCGGTGGCGATGATGGTCTGGGCGTTCGGCACCTGCTCAGCAGGCAAGGTCAGGCCCTCGATGCGGACATCGGAGGCATCCGCGCCGTCGAGAATCTTGGAGACCTGCGCGCTGATCTTGTCCGTGTCCAGGTCGGACAGGCAGGAGAAGTCCGAAGTGGCGCTCTGGGCGGCTTCGCTGGAGGCGACCATCATCATGGCCGCGCCGCCAAGGAGGAACGGAGAGAGGAAAACGAAACCGATGCCGACGGCGAGCGCCTTCAAACGGTGCGATCCGCTCGCGGGATGACATGGGCGGGCAGGGGCGGATAGCGAGGCGTCATGGATGCGTCCTTCGAGGTGTGATGCCGGTGTGCCACGCAGCGCACATGGAGTGAAGTGGAAGGGGCGCGGTCAGCCGGAGGCGATCGGGGGCCGACGGGCAAGCTGCCGCTCGCTGCATCGGCACGGCTGAGCCAGATGTGCCAGGGCAGGGGAAACCTCCGCGAGTTCAGCTGGGCGGTCAAGCCAGTGGCGGTGTGCGCCGGGCGGTTCCAAAACATTAGGGGTGGAACGCCGGTTGACCAAAAAGCCACAGGGAGGGACCCGGAATCCGGCCCCCCACCACGCGCTTCTTGGTCAACCGGCGTTTCACCCCTACAGTTTTGGGACTCCCCTCGGCCTTCCCCAGGCAGTGGCTTTGGGCTTCCATATGCCCAATTCCTGTCTGCGGGGTCCCTCGCATAGCAGGGGTTTTCCCTCCGCCTTCCATACCCGAATCGGGGTACCTCTTTGCCTTTTTCCTTCCACCAGGGCGACGCACTCAGCGTCCTCGCCAAGCTGCCGGACGACTGTGTCGACTCGGTCATCACGGATCCGCCGTACAACTCGGGCGGCCGGACAGCGAAGGAACGCACCTCCCGCAGCGCGAAGCAGAAGTACACCTCTGCCGATGCCGGCCACGGTCTTGCGGACTTCACCGGCGAGAACATGGACCAGAGGTCCTACGGGTTCTGGCTGACGCAGATCATGACCGAGACCCACCGGCTGACGAAGACCGGGGGAACGGCACTGCTGTTCACCGACTGGCGCCAGCTCCCCATCACGACAGACGCGATCCAGGCGGCCGGCTGGTTGTGGCGTGGCGTGCTGGTCTGGCACAAGCCGCAGGCCAGGCCGCAGAAGGGCAGGTTCACGCAGAACTGCGAGTTCGTCGTCTGGGCCTCCAACGGGCCGATCGATGCCGGTCGGAACCCGGTCTACCTGCCGGGCCTCTACAGCGCTTCACAGCCGTCAGGCGCGAAGCGCCAGCACATCACGCAGAAGCCGGTCGAGGTGATGCGCGAGTTGGTCAAGATCGCCCCGCCGGGCGGCACGGTACTCGACTTCTGTGCGGGCTCCGGCTCCACCGGCGTTGCCGCGCTCTTGGAAGGCCGTGACTTCATCGGCGTGGAGAAGACCGAGCACTATGCCGCCATTGCGGCCGACAGGCTCACCGAGACGGTCCGCCGGACCCTCACCCAGGACGACGTCGTTCTGACCGCCTGACCCTGCAAGCCACCTCATCAAACGGATGGTGCGTGGCCCTTTCAGCAGCCGTCAGTACGCCGCGGCATCCCCGCCCCCGCCCTTCTCTTCCATGATTCACGGAGGCCGCCTTCCCATGCCTGAATCCGTAGACCTCAGCGGTGGGGAACTGGAGCCGATAAGGGTTCCGGACCCGCACCTCGAAGGAATCGAAGCCAGCGTCCGGAAGCTCATGGACCAGTCCGCCCAGCAGGCCCAGCAACTCGACCATCTCGCCTCGACTCCGGCGGCAGGCCCCGCATCGCCCTTCGCGGCGTTCGGCCTCCCGGGGCTCGGTGGCCCTGCCCCGGCGCCGCCGCCCGAGCCGCGCCCGATCCTGGAGTTGGGGGACAAGGAGTTCGAGGACGAACTCGATGCCTTGTCGGACTGGGTCGACGACTTCCTGCTGCCGGTCTACGGGGCAGAAGTGACCACGGCGGCGCCGTGGTGTCTGCAGTGGCAGGAACACCTTGACGTGGTGGCTTGGCTGCACGCCCTCTGGCTCGCCTACCAGCAGCACAAGGATTCCGAAGCCGGCCTGTCCGGGCTGTTCGTCTGGCACCGGGACTTCCTCACCCATGCCGTCGCGGCGATCCGGGCACCGGGCGGCCCGCTGTCGGCATGCATGACCTCTCCGGACCGCCCGGCCCACCGACTGCTGCCCGGACCGCCGCCCTCGGCCCGCACCGAGAAGACGAACACGGCAGAAACCGATACGCCCGGCTCCAGCGAGCGGGGCCTGCCGGCGTCATGAGCGCGAGACAGCCCGCCTTCGGCCTCAGCTTCGATCCCCGCGCCCTGACCGACCTCCTCCAGGCACCCAGCAGTATCCGTGACCTGACACTGACGTACCTGCAGGAAGTAGTGAACGCCGATCGCTTCGGGACCAAGCTGACCGGCGACCTTGAGGGATATCGCAAGCTGTTCGTGGACGCCCGTAAGGAATGGCGAGTGGTCTACACCGTGCGCCCAGCGCCACCGGCCTCCACACATCTCCGCGATATTCATGTCGTCGCTGTCCGGCCACGAGCCGGAAACGACATCTACGACACCGTCGGACGCAGGCTCGGCATGGAACGTCGGCCACTGAGTGCCCGGACGCACGCCGCCCGCTCACGCTCCCCGCAGCTCACGGCCCAAGGACGCACACCCCGGCCCGGACCGTTGCCTTCCGCCTTGCCCGGCCCTCCGCAACCCGCACAGATCCCCGCACACCATCGCACCCGCTGACACAATGAGCAGCTCTCCACGCCCCCTGAACGGCCCTGCGGGACATGGACGAGAGTGGCTCTGCGCCTTTCCGCGTGCTGCACGAGGAAGTGGACATCAAGGCAAGGACCCACACACTGCGCGAGGGTGGCTTCGAAACCGAACCCCACGCCATGCAGTGGTATGACGACTGCCTCGACGGAGAGACCGCACCTCTGCCGCCTGTGCAGCTCACGTCCCGGCCAGCCGATTGTCACCCACTGTGCCGGCAGCCCCAATACATCGCTTGCCGGGACGCAGTCGTTGATTCCTGCGTCCGTGCAACGAAGCGGAATGTAACCGACGATCGCCGGTTAGCCAAACCGGCGATTCTGCGGACTCTTGTACAGCCGACGAAGTGAAAGCCCGTCTGGTGTTCTCCCTTTGCCCCAATTCTCCGCACAGAGGTTACTTCCGCATGCATGCCACCCGAATATCAAACCCTGCGCTCATCGAAAAGGAGTTTCCCATGCCCGCCGGCATAGAGGATGTCGTGGGCGTGCTCACAGAACAGATCGAGCGTCGCTTCGACCTCAGCATGGATGACCTGACTGCCGCGGTAGTAGCGACACCGGGCGCCAACCCCGAGGCGACGGAGGTCGTCAAGTGGCATGGGCTCCTTGCGGAGTCCCAGGCAGCGCTCGACCGAGCAGAGGACAGCCTCCTTGCCGCACTGGAGACGCGACCCAGCGAGGTGGGTGACCTTGCCGACCGTGTCAGGACAGCCGTGACCGCCCGAGACGGGCGGGCCATGGTCGTGCGCTGGCTGCTCGACCCCAACGCCTTGGGCAAGAAAGGCGTCGCTGCCGAGCGTTTGGCCCGCTTCAATCGGACCAACCGGCAAGGTTCCGCCGTGACCACGAGTCCGCCGGCTCGACCCGCGACGGCCTTCGCCGCGGGTCGAGGAGCGGTTCGGTGAGCGTTCGCGAAAAGCCGTGCTCCCAGGACGATCGGATTCATGAGGTCTTCGGCGCCTCGGTCACCGAGTTGTACGGGACAGTGACCGGCTCCGGTGCTACCGCCGCCGTGCCCCGTGCGCTGAAGCTGCGGTCCTTCCTCGCCCTGGCCGAGGAGCAGGTCGCCCGCATGCGCGAGCGAGTGCACCACGCCATGGCACCCGAGCATGACATGGACGAGCTGTCCGCGGACGACTTGCGGTGGGACGCGCAGTGGCTGGGCGCGGCACTCGAAGCCCGTGACGGCTACAGCACCGCGCTCGATGACCTGCTGCGCAGCATGCCACCTCCCGGCCAACCCGACCGGCCCGTCCGTACGACCCAGCCCACTCTCACGACCACCCTGCCCCGGCCGTCGCCGCCCCGGTACCGCAACGTGCCAGGGCGCCCCGGGCCCGCCGACCGTGAAAGCCCCTAATTGCCCCACCTGACGTCCATCGAGACAGCCGGACGGATCGAGGAGCTGTACGGCGCTGCGCTCGCCGACCTCGAAGCCCATACACAGGGCCAGCCACCCGGCATGCTCTCCGCTCTGCTCGGAATGCATCAGGACCTCGCCTTCGCAGAGCGGAGCATCACCTTCCACCGCGACCGCCTCGCCCAGCTCGTCCATCCCGAGCGGCAGTTCGGCACACACGAGGTCTCGCACATTTTCGACTGTGTCCGCCGACTCGCCGAAGCCGTCGCAGTCCGGGAGACCCAGTCCGCCACGACTCAGGCAGTTCTGCAGAGCCTTGGCCGCGCCGTCGCCCCGAAGCCGTCCACCGACTCCGCGACCGCCGCGCTTCCCGTTCCACCCGTACCCACCGCGAGCACCGTGGCGACCCGCTGACTCGCCCGGGCCCTCAGCCCTTTTTGAACCCAGGAGTTCCTCCCTTGGTCACCACCGGTCTGTCACCCGCTGCCGATGCCGACGTCGCCCGGGTCACCGAAGCCCTTCACATGATCACTCCGCGCTGGAACGTGCGGATCCTGCTGGTCCTGAACGAGCCTCCGCAGCGGTACACGGAGATCGCGCAGAAGCTGCCCTATCTGCAGAGCGGCCAGCTGCACCCCAAGATCCGCTCTCTGTACGACGCCGGCCTCGCCGAGCGTGTCGAGTACTCCGCGCGCCACGTCACCTACGGCCTCACCCAGCGAGGCCGACAGCTCCTGCCGGCGCTGCCGGTCATCGCAGCCTGGGCCGAGGAACACCTGGAGAAGCCGGAAAGGCCGCTGTCGGCGATCGAGCAGATCGAGGACAGCCTCACTCTGCTCATCCGCCGCCAGGCTCCCGCAATCCTGTGGGTCCTGAAGGCACGGCAGGAGGCGAGCGCCCGGGCCCTGGCCCGCATCGTGTTGCCCAGCATCTACTGGAGCAACATCTACCCGCCGCTGCGCCAGCTCATGGACGACGGCCTGGTGGTGACCTCGGGCAAGGGCCAGCCTTACCGCCTGTCACCGGCCGGCGATGCACTCGGCCGTGTCTTTGGCACGCTCTCCATGTGGTCGGCCGGACGGCCGCTGAACCACGCTGACCAGCACCCGCTGTGGGGCCGTGCGGAACCGGGCACGCTTGCCTCTCCCCGAGTCTGGGCCAGCCACCAGCCCCGGTTCCCGGCCCCTGCCGTCCCACCGGCGCTCGCGGTGCGCACCCAGTCTGCCCGCCGCCCGACCTGGCAGAGCGCCGATCTGTTCTCCCACGCGATGCCGGCCCTGCCGACGGGAGGAGTCCGCCGGTGATATCCGTCCACGCCCCTGACCAGTTCCAGCACGTCTGCGCGAGGCTGGCCTCCGCCGGCCTCATCCGCCTGGTCAGCGAGATCGACGATCACGGGGCCATCCCGCCCCGCGCGCTCGCGCGCACCCTCACGGACCTCGCCCCTCACCACATCCGTCAGGCCGTCGAGCAGGCAGAGAGCCTCGGACTCCTCGACCGCTCCCACTCCGGCCTCGGCCTCACCACCGCCGGAAAGGATCTCGCCGACTTCTACGATCATGCCGCCCGATGGGCCCGGCAGCACAACTACCCCGCGCGGACGTGTGACTTCACCAGTCGTATCCGCCGCACCCTCGCACTGCTGGACCAGCCAGCAGTCAGGGAGCCCCGCCTCCAAGACGGTGACGCTGCTGCCGAACTCCGCCACGTGCACCGGCTGCTCGCCGAATGGGCCGACACGCACCAACTGACGCCAGTTCCCAATTCCTACGGCGTCGCCGCGTGACGCCGGACGCGGTGGCGCGTCCCATGAAGGGCCTCCTGCACAGGATCTATCTGCCACGCGGGGCGGATGCCGCCGCCTTCTCCATGACCACCTACGGCATCCCGCTGCTGGTCCTGGCGACCACCGGGTCCGCGGCCCTGACCGGACTGGCCTTCGCGCTGGAGTGGCTTCCTCGCATCGCAGCCTTCACCGTCGCCGGAACCCTCGTCGACCGCCACGGCCCGGCCCGTGTCTTCCGCGCCGCATGTGTGATGCGAGCCCTGGCCGCCCTCACCGCGGCCGGCGCTCTGACAGCTGTCGAAGCCCGGACGGTGACCGCGACGGTCACAGTGATGCTGCTCGCCGCATCCACCGGCTTCCTCACCGAATTCAGTTACGTGGCAGCCGAGACCGTCGGCGGCGAGGCGAGCCGCAGGGCCGGCGCTCGGGCACACCGCGTGCAGTCCACCCTGATCGCCATCGACCAGACCGCCACCCTCGCCGGGCCCGCCGCATCCGGCCTGCTGCTGGAGCGCGGCGGCCCGGCCGCCATGCTGGGCACGCTCGCAGGTTTCTCACTCCTTGCCGCCGCTCTTGGCCCTCGGGGAGAAAAGACGCCGATCGGCGTGGCCGGCGGCAAGCGGGGACTGCGAATCGGATGGGCGACGCTGCGCTCGCTGCCCACCTTGGCCTGGCTCATAGGCGGCCTGGCCGTCTCCAACGGAGCCATCGCCCTCCTGCAGGCTGCTGTCCCGGTCATCATCGTCACCGAGCTGGACCACTCCAGCACAGACGCCGGACTCATCTGGTCCGCCGCGGCCATCGCCTCTCTGCTCGCCATCACCACAGCCCGCAGGGGGATCGACCAATGGGGCTTGTGGCCGGTCGGCGCCGTCTCCGCCGCCGTCGCAGCCGGAGCGATGCTCGCCATCGCCCACGCCGACACCTACCGCGACTACCTCGTACTGATCGCCGTCCTGATGGCCGGCGAAGGGGGCCTCACAGTCGTCCTGCGCACTGTGCGCTCCCACCTGATTCCAGCCGAAGCCTTCGGCAGCACGCTCGCCGTGACGATCCTGGTGCTCCTGCTGCCGTACCCCGCTGCCGGCCTACTCGTCGCAGTCATCCCGGCCACCCAGCTCGGGCACGCCATCACCGTTGCCGTCGTCCTGCAAGCCGTCGGCCTCGCGGTCGCCTTTGCCCGCCTGCGGAGCCTGCCCGCCGTGCCTTCCTGACTGCCCCCATTACGAAAGGAGCCTTCGACGCTCATGTCCACCAGGACGCAGGGCGGGCTGCCCGGCTTCAATCTCCCGTCCCGGGGCGGCTTGACGATCACCGAGTAGTTCGACGCTTTCGATGCCGACCACCCCTGGGTGTACCGGGCCCTGGAACGGCTCGTCGCCTAACGCCTTGCCACCGGCGCCAAGAGAATCGGGATGAAAGCGCTGTTCGAAGCCTTGCGCTGGCGCCACCCGCACGGCGTGGAGGGCCTCAACAACAACTACACCGCCCTTTACGCGAGGCAGCTGCTGGCCGAGCACCCGGAGTGGTCCTCGGCGATCGAGCTCCGCCGCCGACGCAGCCCGTAAATACACCACCGCAAAACCCTTCCAACCCGCCTGACTCTTTGAGGAGCACCTTCTTGTCTCGTCCCGTCGTCCTGGTCGTCGCCGCTCCGGATGAGGTGTATCGCGGCTACTGCCTGGAATCCGTGGCCGCCGCTTACGACGTCGTACTGATTACGACCGAAGAGCCCTCGTGGGAAGTGCCCTTCATCCGGGACTGCATGGTGGTGCCCGATCCCAGTGACCAGTCGGCGCTCTCCGTGGCCGGCCGAACCCTGGCCGATCGATACGACTTGGCCGGCGTCTTCACCTGGACCGAGTGGTACGTCGTCCCGGTCGCCCGCCTCGCCCGCCGGCTCGGCCTGCCCACCACCCCGCCCGAAGTGATGCAGGCATGCCGCGACAAGGCCACCGCTCGGGCACTGTTCGCCCAGCACGGTGTGCCGTCAGCCGCGTCGGTGAGCGTTCGCAGCCGCCACGAGGCGGAGGCCGCAGCGGAGCGAATCGGCTACCCGGTCGTACTGAAGCCCGCCGCGCACGCGGGCGCCATAGGCGTGCTTCGCGTCGACACCCCCGCGCAGCTGACTGCCGCGTACTGGGCAGCAGCCCGGACAGCCGGGCTGGGGGAGGAGAACGTCAGTGTGCTGGTCGAGGAATACCTTGACGGTCCCGAGATCTCGGTCGAGTGCGTCACCCACCGCGGCGCCACCACGGTGGTCGCGGTCAACCGCAAGACCATCAGCGCACCGCCGTACTTCGAGCAGCTCGCGCACTGTGTCGACGCCGGCGATCCTCTTCTCGACGTGGTCGCCCCCGCCGCACGGGCAGCGATCAGCGCACTGGGCATCACCGACGGCATCAGCCACGTCGAGATGCGCATGGTCGAGGGACGCCCACGCCTCATCGAGGTCAACGGCCGCCTCGCCGGGGACATGATCTGCCACCTGGTCCGCCTCGCCACCGGCATCGATCTGCTTCGCGCCGCAGCCGACATCGCCTGCGACCGCAGACCCGACCTCACCCCCACCCGCTCATCGGCCGCCGCCATCCGGCTGATCTACCCCGAAACCTCCGGCACCCTCACCACGCTCCAGTTCAAGGGTTCACACCCGGAGTGGCTAGAAAGACTGAGCTTCCAGCGGCGCCCTGGCGACCAGCTGGTCCTGCCAGTGGACGGTGGCGACCTGTTCACCGCCCGCATCGGCTTTCTGATCACCACCGGATCCACCGCCGAACAAGCACGTGCCCGCGCCGAACAGGCCGCCCGAAACGTGCGCGTCAAGGTGAGCGGAACCACCTACGCCGTCACCGCAGCGTGAGCACGGTACATGCGTCCTACCGGCGCAGCCGCACCACGCTGATCGGCTACTTCCTTGCCCTCGGGGTGGTGATGGCCGTCTGGGGCGCCAGGATGCCGGCCGTCCAGCAGGTTGCGCACCTGAGTACCGGCCTCCTGGCCGTGGTGCTACTGGCCGCCGCGCTCGGCATGGTGGCCGGGTTGCAGATCGGAGGCCGTCTCGTCCGGCCGGCTCGACTTCCTACCCTGCTCACCTTCGGGACCATCGGCCTGGCCGGGTGTCTCGCAGTCCTGGGCCTGTGCGACAGCCTCTCGTCGCTACTCACGGTAGCTCTCGTCTTCGGTGTCGCCCACGGGGTGCTGGACGTCGCCGCCAACTCTGCGGCCGTGCGCTGTCAGAACGCCTACGGCCGACCCATCATGTCCGGCCTCCACGCCGCCTACTCCATCGGCGCCCTCTGCGGCGCTGTCCTGGCAGCCATCACGGCCCACATCACCCACAGCATCCTCTTCCTCGCAGTGGGCCTTCTGCTGATCGGTGCCACGCTTGCCGGCGGACCAGCGACCCGTTCACTGCGCGGTGCCGATCGCCCGCCTATCGACGTCGAGAACGGCGGCCAGAGCAGAGAGCAGTCAACACTGCCGCCAAGGAGACTGTGGCTTCTGGGTGCTCTGGCCGCCTCCAGCCTGTTGGGTGAGGGAGCCGCCGCCGACTGGGCGGCAGTTCACCTGCACAGCCTGGGCGCTTCGACAGCCGCGAGCGCGTCCGCCTTCGCCCTGTACAGCGGGGCCATGGCATTCGGGCGGCTGACCGGAGACCGGCTCACCGCGGCCTTCGGCGCCTCCGCAGTCGTACGGACTGGCGCCGTCGCCGCCGCGGCCGGGCTGCTCACTGGTGTCGCCAGCTCCAGCACCCCAACGGCCCTGGCCGGCTGGACGGTCTTCGGACTCGGCCTGTCCATCACCGTCCCCTCCCTCATCACCGCTGCCGGAACCGGTGGCCCCAAAGCCGTGGCCACCGTCGCCGTCACCGGCTATCTCGGCCTGCTTGCCGGACCCGCCGTCATCGGTGCCCTCGCCAGCGTGACCTCTCTGTCCACCGCGCTGCTGCTCCCCGTGCTGCTTGCAGCCGCCGTCGCCGCCCTATCACACCGAGCCCTGGAGAAATCCACCCCGTGACCCCACTCCCACGACCCCCGACCTCGACGCCGTGATCCTCGACTACAACGGCGTCATCGGCCGGCAACCCGAACGCGCCCAGTGGCAGCACCTCGCCCACCTCGCTGACTGGCCCGACAACGACATCACGACCTTCCAGAGCGCCTTCTGGAACGCACGCGAGGCATACGACGCCGGCCAGATCAGCGACCTGGCGTTCTGGACCCAGGTCCTCGGCCAGCACCCCGGACCGCGCATGCTGCGCGAACTGCGTGCCGCCGACACCGCGATGTGGACCAGGACGGATGACAGCGTCCTCGCCGTCCTGTGGCGCGCACACCGAAGCCGCCTGCCGATGATCCTGCTGTCCAACGCGCCCCACCCGCTCAGCGATGTCCTCGACACCAGCGACTGGTGTCAGGAGCTGATGACCCGAGCCTTCTACTCGGCCCGGCTTGAGACGTGCAAACCCGATCCGGCTGCCTACCAGTACGCGCTGGAAGCCACAGGAGCCGGCGACGCCGGACGCGTGCTGTTCATCGACGACCGGACCGACAACTGTCGCGCCGCAGAGGACCTCGGACTCAGCACGCTGCACTACACCGGCCAGCCCGCCGCCATAGCGGCAGCTCTCCTGCACACCACTGGCTGACCCTCTGTCCCCACCTCTACAGGAGCCACATGACGTCCGACGACGACCTCCGCACTATCGACGGAGACGTCTATGTCTCCCCTCGTTACCTCGCCGCCACTACCGGGATCGGCGATCCCGCTCTCGCACCGCTGCTGGACCTCGGCTGGAGTCTGCACTACGACGACCTCGGAAACGCCTACGTCCACGCGCCCGACCGCAAGATTCGCGTCGGCTACCTTCCCGAAGGCGAGGACGACGGACTCTGGCGCATCAACGCCTACCGCGACCCCTTCGGCCCACCGGCCTGGGGAGCCTGCTTCAACGACAGATGCCCGACGGAGTTCGTCCGCGCCTTCACCACCACACTCGCCGAGGCATACACCCAAGGGCCAGATGCCTACCTCGTGGCCCCGGACTCCAGCCGTCCAGACCGTGAGCCGTTCCTCGCGGTCGCCCCCCTCATCAAACGGGGCTGGCAACTCGAACGCCCTCGCTGGGGCGCCCTCGCCATCCAGGCACCCGATGGACGCGCCGGCCTGGAGTTCACCACCGGAAATCTCGACCCGGAAACCGAACTGACCACACGCGAGGCCCGCTGGCAGCTGTGGGCAGGGACGTCCATCGACCGCCCCGCCTGGTACGCCACCGCCAGCACCGACACACCCGTGGCCCTGCTGAGGGCGGTTACGGAAAGCGTCTCGGACCCCGCCCCCGTACCCCGATGGCGCAAGGACACGTACAGCTACGTCGAGGGCATGGCCCAGCTCACCCCGATCCTCCCTTCGGCCCCGCCAGCTCCCACGCCGCTCGATGTTGCGCGCGTCGCCTCTCGTCGCCCGACCGCGCTGCCAGCCTCCAGCGTCCCGCGCTGGACCACGTCCAGCCGCCCTACTCTGCCCGGCTCTCGCCGGTAACACTCCACTCGTCTCCTACTGGGAGCCCTCTTGTCCTTCCAGGCTGCCGAGTTCTTCGCTGAGTTGTGCCTGCCCTTCACCGAAAGCACCGTCGTCGGCAACACGTACTACGCCATTCCCGCCCCGGGCGGGCCTCTGCGGCTGAGTCTCAGCTTCACACGCACCATCCACGCCGACACGTATGGCGGTCTGCGTGCGGCCGTAATCCACGCTGACCGGGGCGAGATCGACACCGTGGCCCTCAGCTTCTTGGACCACGGCACCTTCCACCGCCGTGACGAAGCCCTCAACACCCTGCGCGGCAGCAGCAAGTACGGCACGTTCGACAAGTACCACCGAACTGATCAACCACCCTGGGCAGGCGCGGTCACCATCGGACTGCGAGACGCGATCCAGCGGTACACCCACGTTTGGTTTCCCGGCGCCTGGGCGGCGTCCGCGTCGAGCCGAGCTATCGCGAGTAGTGCCCGCAATACCCCGCACCCACCTCCTGCCCACGGTGCAGGACGCACTCGCTGAAGAGCTGCGGTGCCACCATCATCAAGAAGGGGCCTGACGAGGACACCCTTTCAGAGCGCTTCATTCCCTCTCCTTGACGCTACCGGCCAGGAGGCCGACCGAGGCCGGCTGATGTGCAGGGGGACAGCTGACCTGATGCGTACATGGAAAACTCGTTGACATGAGGGAAACAGCACCGCTGCCTCAGCTTCCCGAGAGAATCTGTGACCAGCGTTGACAGGATTGAGCGAGACGCGTGGACTCGGTTCGAGGAGAAAGACGGCAAGTCGCGGACCGGGTCAGACTGCATCTCTTATGCTCTACGGTCCATGCCGGGGTAGGCGCGGATCTCCTTGGGAAGGTACGCCGGTATGACCGCCATCTTCGTATCCGTCGTGGGTGTGCTGGGCACCGTCATGGGAGCCGCCCTCACTGCCTTCATTGCAGCTCGTACGGAACAGCGCAGAGAAAGATCACAGGACCGGGTGCAGCTGAATGAACTGCGGGGCGAGCATCAGCGATGGCGCCGTGAACGCCGACAAGCTGCTTACCTCTCCTTCCTCGAAGCGTTAGGGGCCGCTGACCGAGACAACCAAGCCTTCTTCCACAAACTGCGGTCCAGACGCTCTTCGGTTCCGCTCGACGAGACGCGGATCGCTACGATCAGAATGAAGTTCAAGGATGCCGAGAGCGCGGGACTCGTGGTGATCCTGGAAGGTCCCAAGACCGTCGCGGAGGCATCCCAGAACCTTGTCGATCAGCTGTCTTATCTGATCCAAGGTGTTCGGGAGTACGCGGAAGCAGTCGCGGGGGACGGCCTTGTCGATGAGGGCGGCGCTGTGCACGAGGCCGGCATGGAATTCGTAGCAAAACGAAAAACATTTCTTGGCTTGGCCAGGGACGTGCTTGATGAGATGGCCACGCATGTCCAAATCGTCCCCGAAGCTCAGCTTCGTGATTACTGAGGTTGAACTCGTGGTGTCGTAGGGGCTGACGGCTGGCCGTCGGCCGCGGTATCACCGGAGGCACGCGGTATCCACAAGGGAGCGGGCTGACCGCCGAACGTCGGCAGTTCTTGATCCCCAGATCGGCGGCAACCGACCTGATCGTTGCCCCGGGCCGCGACTGGTACAGCGCGACCGCGTCCGCCTTGAACTGCGGCGGATAGTTCTTCATGACCACGGGATGTCCGTTCTCAGATCCTCAGGATCCAGTGTGTCGTGTGTCCAACATCAGGGGTCAAGGCCTTCCATCGCATGGCCGCACTACATCGTCCTGCCAGCTGACCGGCAAACCCTGACGGCCTACGACCGGAAAGACCCTGGAAAACCAGACCACCGCGCTGGTCTCCGCCCTGCCCGAACACCGAAAATCGCGTCGGCCGCCCGACAGCAGTTCCCCCTCAACGACTCCTCATCGTCCCAACCAAAACAGCGAGGTTAAGGGATCGTAGAGAATCAAGGTGTTGCTTCCCTTGATGCGGCTCGTTGTTGTGGTATGGGCATCTCCGACGAGATTCGTGGTCAACTTGCTGTGAGGTTCGAGGTGTTGTTCCCACACCTCGACGAGCGGCAGCGGCGGCTGATGATGGGGGCCGAGGCCCGAATCCTGGGCCACGGCGGTATCCGGGCGGTCGCGCGGGCGGCCCAGGTCAGCGAGACGACGGTCCGCAAGGGCGTGGACGAGCTGGAGACCGGCGAGGAACCCCTGGGCCGGGTACGCAGACTTGGTGGTGGCCGGAAGCGGTCCGCGGATCTTGATCCGGGTCTTCGGCCCGCACTGCTGGCACTGGTGGAACCCGATGAACGGGGTGATCCGATGTCGCCGCTGCGCTGGACGGTGAAGTCGACCAGGAGCCTGGCGGCCGAGCTCACCGGTCAGGGGCACCGGGTGAGCGCGGACACGGTCGGGGACCTGCTGCGGGAGGAGGGCTTCAGCCTGCAGGCCGGCGCCAAGACCCTCGAGGGCAGGCAGCACCCGGACCGTGACGCCCAGTTTCGCTACATCAACGATCAGGCCAGAGGGCACATGGGCGCCGGTCAGCCGGTGATCAGCGTGGATACGAAGAAGAAGGAACTGGTCGGCGACTACAAGAACGCGGGCCGCCAGTGGCGGCCGGCCGGTGAACCGGCTCTGGTCAAGACACACGACTTCCTGGACCGGCAGGGACCGGGCAAGGCGATCCCCTACGGGATCTATGACATCGCCTCGAACACCGGCTGGGTCAGTGTCGGCACCGATCACGATACCGCCGCGTTCGCCGTCGCCTCCATCCGCCGCTGGTGGCAGGCCCGCGGCCGGCACGACTACCCGGCTGCCACCCGTCTGCTGACCACCGCGGACGCAGGCGGGTCCAACGGCTACCGCACCCGCACCTGGAAGACCGAACTCGCCGCCCTGGCCGCCGAGACGAATTTGGACATCACGGTCTGCCACATGCCGCCGGGCACCTCGAAGTGGAACAAGATCGAGCATCGGCTGTTCTCCCACATCTCCATGAACTGGCGCGGCCGCCCGCTGACCAGCCACGACGTCATCGTGAACAGCATCGCGGCAACCACCACCCGCACCGGGCTGACCGTCCACGCCGAACTCGACCCGGGCACCTACGACACCGGCATCAAGGTCACCGACAGCGACATCGACGCTCTGCCCATGCACCGGCACCGTTTCCACGGCGACTGGAACTACACCCTCCACCCCCCACCTCGCGACACCACCAACGCAGCCACGACCCCACCGCCGGCCGGCGGCCCCTCTCCGCAGCCCTGCACCGGGCGCCTGCGCAACCCGGAGCTGACCGGCATGCCCGAACCGGCGCTGGACGAACTCATCGACCAATTGGCCCCGAAGCTGGATGAGTTACGTGAGCAAGGACGGCTCCGGCAGCGAGGAGGCCAGCGCATCCGTGCACGGGGCGCTGGGGCCAGGGACAAGCTGACCACCGCCGACAGAGTCCTGGCCACCGTGCTCTACCTGCGCAAACTCGGCACCCGCAACCTGCTCGCCCAGCTCTTCGGAGTCAACACCAGCACCCTCACCAGGGCCGTTCACCAAGTCCAGCCCATTCTGGCTGAGCACGGCTGCACCATCCCACCCTCGACAGCCAGATTCCGGACACCTGCTGACGTCACCGCGTTCCTCGCCAACAGCAGCCCCACGAAGATCAAACCAGCATGTTGATTCTCTGCGAGCCCTAACGAGCTTGTGCACGGTAGGCGGTGAGGCGTCGGGCTCCTGAGCATCGATCATGGTTGTGTGGTGGGGAACGAGACTCGTGCGGCGATCATCGGTGACCGGAGGATCACGGGCCTGTCGGCCGATGTGATCGCTGAACTCGTCGCAGAGTTGGGCCCGTTGTGGCATGGACGACACCAGGCCAGGCTTGCATCCAAGCCGCGGAAGCGGGCCGTGGGCGCCGGCGCGAAGCACCGACTGGTCTTCGTCGACCGGCTCCTGGCCACCCTCGTCCACCTCCGACACGGGGCCACGCACGACGTGCTGGCCTGCTGGTTCGGCGTGGACCGCTCCACCATCACCCGCTCCATCGGCGAGGTGCGGCCCCTGCTCGCCGAACGCGGCTGCACCGTCAGCGCCGGTGTGCGGCTGCGGACCCTGGCCGAGGTCGTCGATCACCTCGGCGCCAGCGGGAAAACCGGCATCATCGACGGCACCGAGATCCGCGTTCGACGCCCGGCCGCCGGACGCAAGGACCGGGACAAGTTCATCTCCGGCAAGAACAAGCAGAACGCCGTCAAGACCATGGTCGTCACGGACGGAGACGGGCGGGTGCTGTTCTGCAGCCCGACCACGCCGGGAAGCTGCGCGGACATCACCCACGCCCGCCAGCTGGCACTGATCAAGCTCTTGGCCCAGGCTCCTGCGGTGGAGATCCTCGCCGACGCCGGCTACCAGGGGCTGGGCGCGCAGACCGGCGGACGAGTGATCACCCCGCCGCACCGCAAGTTCAAGAAGAACGCCCCCGACTGGTACGAGGAGATGCACGAGCGACAGCGCAAGGCGCACTCCTCACGACGTATCCGCGTCGAACACGGCATCGCCCACCTGAAGAACTGGCGGGCACTGGCCCGCCACCTCGGCCGCCGAGAGCACATCAGTGACACCGTCCAGGCCGTCGCCGGACTGCTGTCCCATCAGCAGACCACGGACCTGACGTCAGCACGATCGATGTGAACACCGAGCCCTGCCGCGATCCTCGACGCCTCACCGCCTACCGTGCACGAGCTCGTAGGGCCTGTTGCGAAAGTGGAGTTGTCGGACTGGACGTGCCCTGCGGCAGGTACTGTTTCATGTCAGGCTCTGGGGGACCGCTGCCCCTGGGGACTGTCAGTTGCAATCGGGAAGCTGCGCAGTGTCAGCGCAGTCGGCGGGGGCAGCGGTTTGTTGGCCGGGTCGGTGCGGAACGACTGGAGCAGATAGGCCACCAGGCGCCGGGACGCTGCACCATCATCCGGTAGAGCGGTCACCAGACCGCTGTGTGCCAACAGGACCACGGTGAGGTCGGAGGGGTGAAAATCGGCCCGCAGCGCGCCCGCCGCCTGGGCCCTGCGTACCAGGGTCGTGAAGTCCCGCTCGGCTCGTTGCCGGGACTGCGCGTGTTCCGAAGTGCTTTCCGGGAAGGCCGCGACGAACGCGGCCGGGAACCCGCGTTCCTCCCGTTGCAGAGCGCAGACCGTCTCGACCAGCTGCTGGAAGCCTTGCCACGGGTCAGGGGCGGCCAGAGCCTCGGTGAGCGCCCGCGCGCAGGTCTCCATCTGCTGCGCGAACGCGCCCCGCACCAGAGCGTCCCGGGTCGGGAAATGCCGGTACAGCGTCGCCACGCCGACCCCGGCCCGACGGGCCACGGTCGCCATCGGGGCGTCGATCCCGTACTCCGCAAAGACCGCACGGGCGGCGACGAGGACCCGCTCCCGGTTGCGCCGGGCGTCCGCCCGCACCCCGTCCCGGGCTGTGATCCGAGAGGATTCCGCAATCACTGTCTCTCGCTTCCGGTCCAAGTGGACGATTGCGTCCACTTAAGAGCTTACGGTCGATGCCAGATCCCTGTACGGCCCCCGGCGACAAAGGCAGAACGATGAGCGACCGCATGATGAAGGCAGTGCTCTACGACCGCTACGGCGGCCCCGATGTGCTCTACACGGGCTGCGTGCCACGCCCTGAGCCGGCCCCCGGGAAGGTCCTTGTGAAGGTGCGCGCGTTCAGCGTCAACGGCGGCGAACTGGCAGCCCGTGCCGGCCGCCTCCGCCTCCTGAGCGGCCGGAAATTCCCCAAGCGCGTCGGCTTGGACTTCACCGGCGAGGTCGCCGCGCTGGGGGCCGGAGTCACACGGTTCGCGGCCGGCGACCGCGTATGGGGGGTCTTGGGCCGCACCTCCGGCTTCGGCAGCGCCGCCGAGTACGTGACCGTGCCCACCGAGCGGGTCGGCCGGCTCCCCGACGGCCTTGACCTGGTGGACGCCGCCGCACTGCCGGTGGCCACCACGGCCATCACCGCGCTGCGGGACAAAGCCGGGCTGCGCCCCGGCGAACGACTCCTCGTCCGGGGCGCGGCGGGCGGTGTCGGCAACGCTGCCGTCCAGCTCGGACGGGCGTACGGTGCCGAGGTCACGGCCCTGGCCCGCGCAGCCAACCTCGACTTCGTCCGCGGGCTCGGCGCGCACAAGGCTGTCGACCACCGGGCCGTGCGGCCGGCGGAGTTGGGCCGCTTCGACGTGGTCCTGGACACCGCGGGGACTGACCTGCGGGCCTTCCGGCGCCTACTGAATCCCGGCGGGCGTATGGTCACCATCGCCTTCGACCTGAAATGGCCCGCTGCGTCGCTCGGCTACCTCGCGGCCAGCACGCTCCACGGACACGGTCGGGTGCGCTTCTTCAGCGGCAACCCCACGCGGGCGGACTTTGACGACCTCGCCCGCCATGTGGCCGAGGGCAAGCTGGGCCCTGCGGTGGACACGGTCTTCCCCCTGGAGGAGACAGCAGCGGCACACCAGGCGCTGGAGGCGGGCGGCGTCCAGGGCAAGTACGTGGTCAGGGTCGCGTAGGACATCTGTGGAGGTGCTGATCACAGCCACTCATCCGAAACCGGCCAGGATGGCCGCGGAAGCATCAGGAAGTCATGACGGCTCGGTCGGACTCGCTGCGCAGAACGCAGAATTCGTTGCCTTCGGGATCAGCAAGGACTCCCCAGCCAGAGCCATCGGGATTCCGGCGATCGGTGACAAGGGTGGCACCGAGGCCCAGCAGCCGTTCCACCTCCTGCTCACGCGAAGTCCCTGGGCGCAGACACAGATGGATCCGGTTCTTGATCGTCTTACCCTCGGGCACCTGGTTGAAGTGCAGCACCGGGCCCTCCGCCAGCAGCACCTGCACCTCCGGATCACCCGGTTTGTCCTCCGGATGCAGCGGACGGCCGGTCACTCTGCTCCAGAACCGGGCCAGCTCGTAGGCATCCGCACAGTCAATCGCCACGTTCTGCAATACCGAGACCATGCGCGCGAGCCTTCCTAATTCCCACTCCAGACGCCACCGAGTTGCGCTCGCTCTTCGCGCACACAGCCCAGGCACCTGGCAGCTCTTTCGATACACGCCCTAAAAGTCAGGCGTCCTGCTGCCTTGGTCCACCGGCAGGGCTGGCCGCCTGCTCCTGGACTACGACCTCTTCGGCTTACACCGGCTGCACGGGGCCAGTCCCGCTTTCAAAGCCTCGTACAGGGTAATCTTCTCCGGCCTGTTCGTCGGGCGGCAGCGCTCGTCTACATCCGCGTGGTAGACGGTGCCGCGCCCCACTGGGCCGCTGGGCGCCTGCCACCACTGCGACACGACCACCTTCGTGTCCAACTGGCTCAGTTGACACTGCACTTGTTCCAGCTCGGCCGCCAGTTCCTGCTGGCGTTCGCGGAGCCGTGTGCGTGCGGCGGTGGCAGATTCCATCTGGCGTACGGGGCCTCTCGCGGTGGGCTGGGCGCCATCGACGCGCTCCGCCTGAACGTACACCGTGGGCTGTGCCACTGACTTGGTCGTGCAGTGGTCACTCGCTGCTGCGTCTGATGTGAGCTTATCGCTGATCAAGCGGGTCGGTTCGGCGATGGGTGATCGACGGCTTCCTGATTGCACCTCAACACCCCTACTAATAGACGTGGCTCAAACGTAGACAGACGACGCATCGCCCGCTAGCGTTCTCGTTAGATACATGTCTATTGGTAGGGGAGGAATCTTGCGGATCACCGTCACAGTTGAGGATCCGACCAGCGACTTCCAGGAAAGGCTCCTCGCTCTCCTTCAGGAGCACGCGGGCCAGGTCGACGTCGACACAGCCTGGACCGTCGAACGCGCCTTGCAATACTACCGCACCCTGCCTAAGCGAGCCCGCGACATCGTCCTGGGCGCGGTCGCCAACGACGGGTTCGTCAGCGACGACGAACTTCGCACCGACGGCAGCAGCCTCCGAGGCCACAGCGGCGCCCTCAAACGCGTCCTGGAACGCGGCGTCCGTGAGCAGTGGTGGCCGGCCGGGATGCAGGCCCCGATTCAGGCGCAGGGGCCGGGCTTCGGCAAGGTGAAGGGCTACCGCATGCCTGACGACCTCGTACTGACCTTCTTCACCGCCATCGACCGCTACAACAAGCAGAAATGAGAACCCGCCTGTGAGCACCGAAGGGCTGACTGGGGTGAAGGCCGGCGACAGCTTCATCCTCGCGACGAACAACCGATACCGCGACAACGAGAACGTCACCGTCTCCTGCGTCGGCAGGCAGTACCTGTAGATCTCTGTCGACGGCCGCGAGCGCTTCGTCCGCGCGGCGGGTGCCGAGGACACCAAGTATGGATCTGTGCAGCAGCTGTACACACAGGAGCAGCTCGAGGAGCAGGCACTGCAGGCGTCCTTGTTCGCAAAACCTCGGGAGGTTGGGATCGACTTCCAGCACGGCGGGCGCGCTGCCCTACCGACGGACAAGCTGCGAGCGCTGCTGTTCGTCATGGAGGAAGTCCCTGCCGACCGCGCCAACGAGAAGTGAGGACACTGACCATGGCCACGTACCAGGTTGACGGGACGGTACGCAGCCACCCCGGCCCCGACGACTGGGCGCCCATCCTGGCCACTGACGACCTGGTCGAAGCCACCCGTGTCGTCCACGAGTCCGAGGGGGCGTTCTGTCGCCGCCTCGCCGAGGACGGCCACATCGTGCTCCCCCGAGTCTGACCGAACGCAAAGGTGCCCCGGCCTGAGGTAAGCAGGCCGGGGCACCGTCATGCACTGTACCTACGCGTTGAACGATCCGCCCCGGGCGATTTCCTCCGCATACTGCGTCAGCTCCGGGTCCGTGATCGACCCTCCCCCCGACACCAGCGCGTACCGATTCACCAGCTCCGCCTTCACCTCGTCCACCGGGCGGCCCTCGAACTCACGGCACATGCCGTTCAGCATCTTCACCACCTCGGACCGGACCTGCGCGCTCGCGGCTGGCCCCAGCTTCCGCTGCGCCTCCGCCTGGACATGGCGCTCCAGTCGCCGCTGGTCACCGGCCTTCATCGTGAACTTCGCCTTCTGAGCCATAGGGCATCCTCCCCGCAGGGACTACCTGGCGCGTGTGAACCCCTGCGGCTCACGGCAGTCCGAACCTGGATCAACGGTACGAGGGACCACTGACAATGGCGTCGAGAGGCGTCGGGATCAGGAAAGTGTCCAGCGTCACAGTGAGCCTGTCGAGCAGTTAGATGACGGTGAGAACCAGTGGGATCCCGTGAGAACTAGTGAGATCTAGTAAGGCGAAACAGTCACTTCAATGCGACTAGCAGTGACTGGTCGCGCACAGCAGGCGAAGTTGTGGTCCTTGAGGTCTTCGACTCTATGCACCGTCTATACACTCGGGAGAAGCAGAAGGAGCCCATCCCCGACGCGGTTTCTCAGGCCTGGTGTCGGGAGGGCTCCCTGCGCGATGTCCGATCCCCTTAGAAAAGATTGGAACACCGAATGCAGAGTAACAAGGACCTGGGCGGCGTGGACAGGTGGATGACCCAGGCCATCGCCTATATGCGCCGCTACCTGCGGAAATGGCCCACCAGCTACGCACGCACTGTCCACGACCAGATGATCAGCGGCGCCTCCTACGCCCTTGGTAGCGGCGCCGTCAGCGTCATCATCCTCTGGCTCGAAGCCCGCCGATAGCCGCGAACAGATCCAGGATGGGCCCCACAGATCCCGCATCTGTGGGGCCCATCTCTGGCCCCTGCGCGCAGATGAAAACCTGCCTGCGCCGCACACGCCCGCGCGGGATCATCGCGGGGGCAGCGCCGAGGAAGGATCGGAATGTGCAACATCCCGCGAGTTCGCCGTGCTCCTCGGTTCCTCGGTATGGGGCCTGACCAGGCACCTCGTCGCTCTCGGCCGGTGCGTCCGTGGAGGGATCATGATGGCTCTTCAGGAATCCCGAAGGTCCATAACGATCTATGCGGATCCATCGCTTCTGTCTGCCGGGCTGACCTGTGGCAACGGGAGATGACAGCCAGGACGAACCCGCGGGATGTCGCACGTCAGGCGGACCGGTGAAGTGCCAGGGAGACCGGACGGAACCGGCAGGATCATGACCGCTCGCGTCCGGTAGTCCCGGAGCCTAGGGCTCCTGGGTGGTTGATCCGTCGTTCGAGGTGGATCTCGGTGAAGACAGCGACCTTGGCGCGCAGAGCCCAGGGGTCGAAGGGCTTGCTGATGTAGTCGACCGCTCCGGCCGCGTATCCGCGGGCCGTGTGCTCGGGGTCGATACCCATCGCCGTAAGGAAAATGATCGGGACATCCCGGTTGCGGGGCCGGCGCTTGATGTGAGCGGCGGTCTCGTAGCCGTCCATCTCCGGCATCTGCACGTCCATGATGATGACGGCGAAGTCATCGTGGTGGAGCAGGGCCTTGAGCGCGTCTCGGCCGGAGGAGACCGTGACGAGCTCTTGGTCCAAGGTCTCCAGCACCGCTGTCATGGCAAGCAGGTTGTCGGGCTGGTCGTCCACGACCAGGACCTTCGGCATGAGCTGGGGCTGAGGCAAGGGCGGAGCCCCAGGGCGTTCGACGGCTTCGAGTTGACGCTCCAGCAGGTCGCAGCGCGCCTCCGCGGCCGCCCGCTGCTCCTGTGCCGCCTGTAGTTCGTTTCCCAGCCGAGTCACCTCCTGCCGCAGGACGTCGCGCTCCCCCAGCAGTTCCGAGACGTCGGGGTGGGCTGCTGCTAGCTGGCCGGCGCGAGCACGCTCTGCGGTGAGCGCCGCTTCCATCTGATTCAGTCGCACCTCCAGGTCGGCGATGCGGTGCTTACGGTCCAGCAGAGCGTCGCCCAGGACGTCACCACGGACGCTGGAGCGGCGCGAGACGTGGTCGGCGTCGGCCAGCTGCTGCTCGATGATCTGCACAGCGTGCTTCGGGGAGGAGTTGGCATCGAACGCCGACCCATAGAGTCCGCGTACGTACTCGATGGTCTCGGGGGTGACGGTGGTGCCGCGGTGCTCAGCAAGATCGGCGAGCATGTCCATGATCACTGGCCAGGGGGGTAAGCGGGTCCCGTTGAGGTAGCGGGAGAACGTGCCAGGGTCGCGCTGGCGCCTGGCCGCGTACCGACGCACCGACACACCCAGCCCCTCGAACAGCTCCCGTAGAACCTCGGCGAGCGCACGGGACTCCTGCGTCAGGTCCTGGCCCAACGGCCGCAATTCACCCATGGTCGTGCGCCTCCCCGCAGGCGTCGCCGGTTTCGGAGGCGACCAGACGGTCGAAGAACGGTATCGACAGCCCGGTGACGGCGAGTCCGGCGAGTACGCCCCGCGCGACGCCCTCCCCTGCCAGCCAGGTCAGCATCCCTGCTGCCCCGCCGCTGAGCGCTGCGAGCAGGAATAGCAAGGCTGTTCTCAACGGCAACAATGGCCGATCCACGCGATTCTCCATTCATCCGTTCCTCGCCCGGAGGTTGGGAGAGGTGCCCCGCCCAGCGAGACCGCCAAGTGGGTGACACACAGCATGGAGTGTCACGATCCCGTTGCAGTGCGTAATTAAGGAAGGAGGCAACGAGAACCGCCGTTGCGACGAGCTCGTCGCAACGCGAAACCGCCGTTTGTGCAGATCAGGGCGCCGACCCGGCTGAGCGTTGCCAATGTGTTGCTGTGCAACGTTGGCAACGCGGTGAGGCGCAAGGGGCAACACCTTTCCTGAGCCCAACGGCACGAAGACGACGTCCACGTGGGCCTGTTCCCGGAGGGCCCGCTCGCGGTGCCCGTGGCTCGTGGTGGAGCACCGGACGTGTCAGATGATTGCCCGGTGACCAAGGACATGAGTACGAGTGACGGCACGGCCGCAGCTGCCGGTGCGGTGGACGGTGGGAATCACCGCCTGACATCGGAGAGCTCACCGGCCTGGCGGGGGTAGAACCGAATGTCTTCTCCATCCTGACTGTGCGACATCCCGCGAGTTCGCCGTGCCCCTCGGTTCCTCGGCGTGGGGCCTGACCAGGCACCTCATCGCCCTCGACTTGTGCGTCTATGTAGGGATCATGATGGCCCTTCAGGAATCTTGAGGGCCCATCATGATCTA
>NZ_JBITSN010000026.1:0-61787 GCF_044540975.1 Streptomyces sp. NPDC085927 | reverse complement strand
CGGGAGCCGTACGGGAGCCGTACGGGACAAGGCCATGATGCGTACAGGGCGTGTACGGGCGCCTGCGTGACGCGTCAAGGCGCGTACGGGGCGTGGGGGGGGGGGGGGGGGGGGGGGGGGGGGGGGGGGGGCCCCCCCCCCCCCCCCGCCCGCCTCCTGGACCGTCAGCCCGTCGGCAGCCCCAGCTCGCGGGCGATCAGCATGCGCTGGACCTCGCTCGTGCCCTCGCCGATCTCCAGGATCTTGGAGTCGCGCCACATGCGGGCCACCGGATACTCGTTCATGAAGCCGTAGCCGCCGTGGATCTGGGTGGCGTCACGGGCGTTGTCCACGGCGACCGTGGACGAGTACAGCTTGGCCAGCGCCGCCTCCTTCTTGAAGGGCTCGCCGGCCACCAGACGGCTCGCCGCGTCCCGCCACGCCAGGCGCGAGGTGTGGGCCTTCATCTCCATGTCCGCGATCTTGAACTGGATGGCCTGGTTGGCGCCGATCGGCCGCCCGAAGGCATGCCGCTCCTTGGCGTACTTCACCGACTCGTCCACACAGCCCTGGGCGAGACCCGTGCCCAGCGCCGCGATGGCGATGCGTCCCTCGTCGAGGATGCGCAGGAACTGGGCGTAGCCCCGGCCCTCTTCGCCCAGCAGGTTCGCCGCCGGAACCCGTACGTCCGCGAAGGACAGCTCCCGCGTGTCCGACGCGTTCCAGCCGACCTTCGAGTACGGGGCCGCCACCGTGAACCCCGGGGTGCCCGACGGGACGATGATCGACGAGATCAGCGGCCTGCCGTCCGGTTTCCGTCCGGTCACCGCCGTCACCGTGACCAGGCCCGTGATGTCCGTGCCCGAGTTGGTGATGAAGCACTTCGTGCCGTTGATCACCCATTCGTCCGTCGCCTCGTCCAGGCGGGCCGTGGTGCGGGTCGCGCCCGCGTCGCTGCCGCCGTCCGGCTCGGTCAGCCCGAACGCGCCCAGGATCTCGCCCGTACACAGCCGGGGCAGCCACGCGCGCTTCTGCTCCTCCGTGCCGAAGAGGTGCAGCGGCATCGCGCCCAGCGAGACCCCGGCCTCCAGGGTGATCGCCACCGACGAGTCCACCCGGGCCAGTTCCTCCAGGGCCACGCCCAGCGCGAAGTAGTCGCCGCCCATCCCGCCGTACTCCTCCGGGAACGGCAGGCCGAACAGCCCCATGCGGCCCATCTCGCGGACGATCTCGTACGGGAACTCGTGCCGCTCGTAGAAGTCGCCGATCTTCGGCGCCACGACGTCGTGGGCGAACTCCTCGACCGTACGGCGGAGTTCTTCCAGTTCGGGGGAGAGCTTGTGGTCCATGTCGTTCACTGCTCCTGGTGGGAGAGGGCTCGTACGGTGCGGGACGGGCTGGTTCGGCCCAGGTGGGCGGCCATCCAGACGCTTGTGGCGACCAGACGGCCGAGGTCGATCCCGGTCTCGATGCCGAGGCCCCGCAGCATCCATACGAGGTCCTCGGTGGCGAGGTTGCCGGTGGCCGACTTCGCGTACGGGCAGCCGCCCAGCCCGCCCGCGGACGCGTCGACCGTGGTGACACCGTGCCGGAGCGCGGTCAGCGTGTTGGACAGCGCCTGGCCGTAGGTGTCGTGGAAGTGGACGCCCAGGGCGGACACCGGTACGCCAGCGTCCGTCAGCGCGTCGAGCAGGGCGCTCACGTGGCCCGGGGTCGCCACGCCGATGGTGTCGCCCAGGCTCAGCTCGTCGCAGCCCATGTCCAGCAGGGCCCGGCAGACCCTCACCACCTGGGCGACGGGGACGGCGCCCTCCCAGGGGTCGCCGAAGCACATCGACAGATAGCCCCGGACATGGACGTCCTCCGCCTTCGCCCGGGTCACCACCGGCTCGAACATCGCCAGCGCCTCGTCCACCGTGCGGTTGAGGTTGGCCTGGGCGAAGGACTCCGTGGCGCTGGCGAACACCGCGACCCGGCGGGCACCGAGGGCCAGCGCGCGGTCCAGGCCCCGTCCATTGGGCACCAGCACCGGCAGCTCGACGGGCAGGTCGCTCACCTGCGGAAAAAGCTGCTCCGCATCCGCCAGTTGAGGGACCCAGCGGGGGTGGACGAAGCTCGTCGCCTCGATGGTGGTCAGGCCCGCCGCGGCCAGGCGGCGGATGAACTCCGCCTTCACCACCGCCGGGACGACGGCCTTCTCGTTCTGCAGGCCGTCGCGCGCCCCCACCTCGTGGATCCGCACCCGCGCGGGCAGCCCTCCGGCCGGTACGGTCATGGGCAGGCCTGCTTCCGAGACGTTCATGCCGTCCTCTCCTCCTCCGTGGCCGCGGGTGCGATGACGGCCAGTACCTGGTCCATGGCGACCGTCGTGCCCGGGGCCACGTCGAGTTCGGTGACCGTGCCGGCGTGCGGGGCGGAGATGACGTGCTCCATCTTCATCGCCTCCACCACCAGCAGGCTCTGGCCGGCCGCCACCTCGTCACCGACGGCGGCCTTCACCACCGTCACCGTGCCGGGCATCGGCGCGGTGAGCGAGTCGGCGCCCGCCCGGCCCGCGCCGGTCAGGGACGCGGCGACCGGGTCGTGGTCGCGCACGTGCCAGGCGTCGCCGTCGCGGCCGAGCCAGTCGCCGGCCCGGTGGAAGGTGTGGCGGACACCGTCCACCGTCACCGACACCCGGTCCTCGGTGACGGTGTGGGAGCCGCGCGGAGTGTGCTCCACCGGGTCGGTGACCCGGAGGTGGAACGCGACCGGCTTCGGCGTGCCCCCCAGGCGCCAGCCGCTCGGCTCCGAGAACGGGTCCGTCCAGCCGTCACCGCGCGGACGCAGCGCGTCCAGCCGTACGGCCGCCGCCGCCTCGTACACCTCCTCCGGCACGTCGGTGGCGACCAGGCTCTCCGCCTCGCGCTCCACCAGGCCCGTGTCCAGGTCGCCGCTCACCACCGCCGGGTGCGCGAGCAGCCGCCGCAGGAACCCGGCGTTGGTCGGCACGCCCAGCGTGACCGTCTCCGCGAGCGCCGCCCGGAGCCTGCGCAGCGCACTCGCGCGGTCGGGGCCGTACGCGATCACCTTCGACAGCATCGGGTCGTAGAGACTGCCGACCTCCGTGCCCTCGCTGAGCCCGGAGTCGGTGCGCACCCCCTCGCCCTGCGGCTCGCGCAGCCTCAGCACCGTGCCGCCGGAGGGGAGGAAGCCCCGTGAGGGGTCCTCGGCACAGATACGGGCCTCGACGGCGTGGCCGGTGAGCCTGACGTCCTCCTGAGCGAAGCCGAGCCGCTCGCCCGCCGCGACCCGCAGCTGCCACTCCACCAGGTCCAGCCCCGTGATCAGTTCGGTGACCGGGTGCTCCACCTGGAGGCGGGTGTTCATCTCCATGAAGTAGTACGACGACGGGTCGTTGCCCGGCACGATGAACTCCACCGTGCCCGCGCCCCGGTAGCCGCAGGAGCGGGCCGCCTGGACCGCCGCCTCGCCCATCGCGGCCCGGGTCCCCTCGTCCAGCAGGACGCTGGGCGCCTCCTCGACGATCTTCTGGTGGCGGCGCTGGAGGGAGCACTCGCGCTCACCGAGGTGGACGACGCCCCCGTGGCCGTCGGCCAGCACCTGGATCTCGATGTGCCGGGGGCGGTCGATCCACCGCTCGACGAGCAGCGTGTCGTCGCCGAACGAGGCGCGGGCCTCGCGGCGCGCGGCGGCGATCTCGTCGGCCAGCCGCTCCGGGTCCCGTACCAGCCGCATGCCCTTGCCGCCGCCCCCCGCGGACGGCTTCAGCAGCACCGGCATGCCGATCTCCCGGGCCGCGTCCGCGAGCTGCTCGTCCGTCAGACCGCTGCCGCTGGAGCCGGGCACGACCGGGACCCCGGCCGCCCGCACCGTCTCCTTCGCGCGGATCTTGTCGCCCATCAGCGCGATCGCGTCCGCCGGCGGTCCGACGAACACCAGTCCCGCCTCGGCGCAGGCCCGCGCGAACCCCGCGTTCTCGGCGAGGAACCCGTACCCCGGGTGCACCGCCCGGGCGCCGGTGCGGGCGGCGGCCTCCAGCAGCCGCTCCACCGACAGATAGCTCTCCGCGGCCGGCGCCGGCCCGATCCGGACCGCCGTGTCGGCCTCGCGGACGTGCCGGGCGTCGGCGTCCGCGTCGGAGAAGACGGCCACCGAGCGCACGCCCATCGACCGCAGGGTGCGGACGACCCGGACGGCGATCTCGCCCCGGTTCGCCACCAGCACTGTCTCGAACATCTGACCCGACATGGTCTGATCCGCCATCCTCTGAGGTCCCCTCACATCCGGAAGACGCCGAACTGGGGGTCGCCCAGTGGCGCGTTGGCGCACGCGGTCAGGGCCAGGCCCAGGACCTGCCGGGTCTCCAGCGGGTCGATCACCCCGTCGTCCCACAGGCGGGCCGTCGCGTAGTAGGCATTGCCCTGCCGCTCGTACTGCGCGCGGACCGGCGCCTTGAAGGCGTCCTCGTCCTCGGCCGGCCAGCTCTCCCCGCGAGCCTCCAGTTGGTCGCGTTTGACCGTCGCCAGCACGGAGGCGGCCTGTTCGCCGCCCATGACCGAGATCTTGGCGCCCGGCCACATCCACAGGAAGCGGGGCGAGTACGCCCTGCCGCACATCGAGTAGTTGCCCGCGCCGTACGAACCGCCGACCACCACCGTCAGCTTCGGCACCCGTGTGCACGCCACCGCCGTCACCATCTTGGCGCCGTGCTTGGCGATGCCGCCGGCCTCGTAGTCCTTGCCGACCATGAAGCCGGAGATGTTCTGCAGGAACACCAGCGGGATGCCGCGCTGGTCGCACAGCTCGATGAAGTGGGCGCCCTTCTGGGCCGACTCGGAGAACAGGATGCCGTTGTTGGCGACGATCCCCACCGGATGGCCGTGGATCCGGGCGAAACCGGTGACCAGGGTCTGCCCGAACTCCGCCTTGAACTCGGCGAAACGCGACCCGTCCACCACGCGCGCGATGACCTCCCGCACGTCGTACGGCGTACGGGAGTCGACCGGGACGGCGCCGTACAGCGACAGCGGGTCGACCTTGGGCTCCACGGCCTGCTCGACCCCCCAGGGGAGCGGGCCGCGCGCCGGGAGGGTCGCGACGATGTTCCGCACGATCCTGAGCGCGTGCGCGTCGTCCTCGGCGAGATGGTCGGTGACGCCGGAGACCCGCGCGTGCACCTCGCCGCCGCCCAGTTCCTCCGCCGTGACCACCTCGCCGGTGGCCGCCTTCACCAGGGGCGGGCCGCCGAGGAAGATCGTGCCCTGGCCGCGGACGATCACCGCCTCGTCGCTCATCGCCGGGACGTACGCCCCGCCCGCCGTGCACGAGCCCAGCACCGCCGCGATCTGCGGGATGCCGGCGCCGGACATCCGGGCCTGGTTGTAGAAGATCCGCCCGAAGTGGTCCCGGTCGGGGAACACCTCGTCCTGCATCGGCAGGAAGGCGCCGCCGGAGTCCACCAGGTAGACGCAGGGCAGCCGGTTGTCCAGGGCCACCTCCTGCGCGCGCAGGTGCTTCTTCACCGTCATCGGGTAGTACGTGCCGCCCTTGACGGTCGCGTCGTTGGCGACCACCACGCACTCGCGCCCGGCGACCCGCCCGATCCCGGCGATCACCCCGGCCGCCGGGGCCTGCCCCTCGTACATCCCGTCGGCCGCCAGCGGGGCCAGCTCCAGGAAGGGCGAACCGGGGTCGAGGAGGGTGTCCACGCGCTCGCGGGGCAGCAGTTTGCCCCGCGCGGTGTGCCGGGCCCGCGCCCGCTCGCCGCCGCCGAGCGCGGCCGCCGCCAGCTTGGCGCGCAGCTCCTCGACGAGTGCGCGGTGCGCCTCCTCGTTGGCCCGAAAGGACTCCGACGCGGGATCGGCCGCGCTGTGAAGTTCCGGTGCCTCGTCCATCTGCCGGTCCCCTCGACTGGTTAATGACCGTTAACGGATTTCCCTCAGGTTAACGACCGCTAACCCCGCTGTCTAGAATCGTTCCCATGGCCACCAGAACCGACGCACCGACCCGCCGCGAGCAGATCCTCAAGGAGGCCGCGCGGCTGTTCGCCGAGCGCGGTTTCCACGGAGTCGGGGTCGACGAGATAGGTGCCGCGGTCGGCATCAGCGGCCCCGGCCTGTACCGGCACTTCCCGGGCAAGGACGCGATGCTCGCGGAGCTGCTGGTGGGGATCAGCGGCCAGCTGCTCACCGGCGCGAAACAGCGCCTGAAGGAGGTCGACGGGGCGGCTCCCGAGGTGGTCCTGGACTCACTGATCGAGGGCCACATCGACTTCGCGCTCGACGACCGGCCCCTCATCACCCTGCACGACCGTGAGCTGGACCGCCTCCGGGACACCGACCGCAAGCTGGTGCGGCAGTTGCAGCGGCAGTACGTCGAACTGTGGGTCGGGGTGGTGCGCGCGCTGTACCCGGACCTGGCCGAACCCGCCGCCCGCTCGGCCGTGCACTCCGTGTTCGGGCTGCTCAACTCCACCCCGCACCTCACCCGGACCGGCTCCCTGCCCGGCCGCGCCACGACGGCGGCCCTCCTGCACCGGATGGCCCGCGGCGCCTTCGCCGCGGCGGACTCGGCCTGACCGCCGGCCGGTCCGGTCCGGCCCCGGGCCCACCCTCCCGGACTCACCCTGCCGGTCCTCCACGGCGCCCGGGCCTCCACGCCGCCCCGGCCCCGGCGCACGTGACGAGCGTTACGGGGCTCACGGTCTGGACGGCTTTGGCTACTCGCCGGTACGGTTGAGTCTCTGAGCAAGCGCTTAGGCACGTCGGGCGGCCAGGCAGTGGGGCGCCCCGACGTCGGGCAACCAGGAACGCGACAGCGGCGCCGGACCAGGCGCGAAGGAGGGCGGCGGCGTGCGCCGTACGGTGTTCAACGAGGACCACGAGGCTTTCCGGGAGACCATCCGCGACTTCATCGAGGCCGAGGTCGTCCCGGTCTACGACGAGTGGTTCGCGGCGGGCCAGGCGCCCCGCGACTTCTACTACAAGCTCGGTGAGCTGGGCATCTTCGGGATCAGCGTGCCCGAGGAGTTCGGCGGCGCGGGCATGGACACCCACAAGTTCGAGGCCGTCCTCTACGAGGAGACCGCTCGCGCCGGCGTGCAGTTCGGCGGCTCCGGCGTGCACGTGCTGCTCGCCCTGCCGTACCTCAAGATGCTCGCCACCGACGAGCAGAAGAAGCGCTACCTGCCCAAGTTCGTCACCGGCGAGGAGATGTGGGCCATCGCGATGACCGAGCCGGGCACCGGCTCCGACCTCGCGGGCATGAAGACCACCGCCAAGCTGAGCGAGGACGGCACCCACTACGTCCTCAACGGCGCCAAGACCTTCATCACCGGCGGCGTCCACGCCGACAAGGTGATCGTCTGCGCCCGCACCGCCGCCCCGACCGCGGAGGACCGCCGCCACGGCATCTCCCTGTTCGCCGTCGACACCAAGTCCGAGGGCTACTCCGTCGGACGCAAGCTCGACAAGCTCGGCCTGAAGACCTCCGACACCGCCGAGCTGGCGTTCGTCGACGTCAAGGTCCCCGTCGAGGACCTCCTCGGCGAGGAGAACAAGGGCTTCTCCTACCTCGGCCACAACCTGGCCTCCGAGCGCTGGGGCATCGCCTACGGCGCCTACGCCCAGGCCGCCGCCGCCGTCCGGTTCGCCAAGCAGTACGTGCAGGAGCGCACCGTCTTCGGCAAGCCGGTCGCCCACTTCCAGAACACCAAGTTCGAGCTGGCCGCCTGCCAGGCCGAGGTGGACGCCGCCCAGGCCGTCGCCGACCGCGCCACCGAGGCCCTGGACGCGGGCGAACTCACCCCCGCCGAGGCCGCCTCCGCCAAGCTGTTCTGCACCGAGGTCGCGCACCGGGTCATCGACCGCTGCCTCCAGCTGCACGGCGGCTACGGCTACATGAACGAGTACCCGATCGCCCGCCTGTACGCGGACAACCGCGTCAACCGCATCTACGGCGGCACCAGCGAGATCATGAAGACGATCATCGCCAAGGACATGGGCCTGTAGGACGTCCGACATCCCTGGCCTCTACGAGCACCGGTACAACTGACCCCATGAGCCAGGCACTACAGGAACTCCTCGATCTGCTCGACCTCGAGCAGATCGAGGAGAACATCTTCCGCGGCCAGTCCCGCTTCGCCGTCGTCCCCCGCGTCTTCGGCGGGCAGGTCGCCGCGCAGGCGCTGGTCGCCGCCGGGCGGACCGTCCCCGCGGACCGGCCCGCCCACTCCCTGCACGCGTACTTCCTGCGCCCCGGCGACGCCGGCGCGCCCATCGTGTACACCGTCGACCGGATCCGTGACGGCCGCTCCTTCACCACCCGGCGGGTCGTCGCGGTCCAGCACGGCAAGCCGATCTTCCACCTCTCGGCGTCCTTCCAGACGCACGAGGAGGGCCTGGAACACCAGGAGCCGATGCCGTCCGCGCCCGACCCGGACACGCTGCCCACCTCCCAGGCACGGCTGCGCGACTACCGGCACCTCGCCCCCGAGGTCGTCGAGCGCTTCCTGGAGGCCCGCGGGGCCGTGGACCTGCGCTACGTCGACGAGCCGCCCTACGGCCGCTTCGGCGAGCCCCGCGAACCCCACTCCCAGGTGTGGTTCCGCACCAACGGCAAGCTCGGCGGCGAGGTCGACGAACCCCTGCTGCACGTCGTCCTCGCCACCTACGTCTCCGACATGACGCTGCTGGACTCGGTGCTGCTCGCGCACGGCCGCGGCGGCTGGGCGGTGGGGGACGTGGTCGGGGCCTCCCTCGACCACGCCATGTGGTTCCACCGCCCGTTCCGCGCCGACGAATGGCTGCTGTACGACCAGCACTCCCCGTCCACGCACGGCGGCCGGGGCCTCGGCCAGGCCCGCATCTACACCCAGGACGGCCGCCTCGCGGTCTCGGTCATCCAGGAGGGCCTGGTCCGCGTCCCGCGCGAGGAGGCCCCTCGGCCCTCCTGACGCCCGTCCTAACGGGCGCCCTGGTCCAGTCCCGCCTCCGCCAGCAGGTACGCCGTCATCGGGTCGTAGTGGCGGGGGCTGACCACGTGGTCGTCGAGGGGGACCGTCACCTGGACGGTGCCCTCCGCCTCGGCCAGGAACAGCGCCGGGTCGTTGCAGTCCGCGTAGCCGACGGAGTCGACGCCGTGCTGCCCCGCGTAGCCCGCCCAGCCGTGGTCGGCGACCACCAGGTCGGGCAGCGGACGGCCCTCGCGTTCCAGGGCGGTGAGAATGGCCTTCATCGGCTCACCGGAGTGGGTGTGCCACAGGGTGGCCCCGTGCTCCAGCACCGCCACGTCCGCGAACTGCATCACGTAGCCCTCGTCCGTGGCCAGCCCGTCCGGGATCACCACGATCTCGCAGCCGGCGGCGCGCAGCGCGGCGGCCGTGGCACGGTGCACGTCGAGCAGGCCGCCGGGATGACCGGTGGCGAACAGCACCCGCTGCTGCCCGTCCGCCGCCTTCCGCAGCCGCCCCGCCATCCGCTCCAGGGCGGCCACGGTCAGCTCCGGATCGATGGTGTCCTGGCCGTACCGGTGCTCGGCCTCGTCGCTGACCCCGGCCCGCTCCGCCATCACCGCGAGCACGTCCTGCTCGTCGCTCCAGCGGTCGCCGAGCTCCAGGCCGAGCCAGTAGTGGCGGTCGCCGTTCGCCAGCTTGCGGTAGTGGGAGAGATTGTTCTCGCGCGGGGTGGCGACATCGCCGGCGATGCGCGTGGCGGCAAGGTGGACGAGGAGTTCGGCGCGGCTGGGCGTCCCGGATATCGGCATGCCTCCCATTGTGGAGCAGGCCGGGGCGGGCGTCCCTGGGGTGTCGCCCCCTGGGACGTGCGTCACGTACTCGGACGGCATCCGTACGCGTACTCAGGGTCGCCGTGGTCCGGGGGTCAGGTGCGGCGCAGGGCGAACCACAGGTTCATGCGGACGTCCGGGTCGTCCAGGTCGGCGTCCAGCAGGGCCGCGCACCGGGCGATCCGCTGCCGCACGGTGTTGCGGTGCACGGACAGGGCCACCGCGGTGCGGTCCCAACTGCCGTGCAGGGAAAGCCAGGTGCGCAGGGTGTCGGTGAGCGCGGGCGTGCCCGCCAGCGGGGCGAGCAGCATGCGGGCGTGGGCCCGGGCGTCCGCCGCGGGAACCAGGTCGTCCAGTGCGGGGCGGGCGCCGTGCACGACGATCGGGACCCGGGTGGCACGGGCGCGGGCCAGCGCGCGGGCCGCCTGGGTGTCGGCCGCCGGCCAGTCGTACGGGGCGACGTCGGCGCTGACCCCCAGGGTCCAGCCCGGCTGCGTCTCCGGCTCCCGTCCGGCCGGCACGAGCACCCGCACGATCCCGTCCGCCGGATCCACCAGCGCCGACCCGAGCGCCGCGCCGAGCGCGGAGGCCGCCAGGGCGTCCGGGGACCGCGCCTCCGGGGACCGTGCCTCCGAGGGCCGTACGGCCCGGCGCGCGTGCACGACCCGCCACCGTTCACCGCCGAGCAACGGCGCCACCTCCTCCGGCGCGCTCCCCAGCAGCAGCCGTACGAGCGCGGCGGAGCGGGCCGCGCCGGTACCGCTCTGCTGCTCACCGGTCAGCAGGGAGAGCAGCACCGCGGCCACGGACGCGATGGTGTGGTCCCCGGAGTCCCGCGACGGGGCCGCGACGCCCAGCACGAACCCGTGCCCGGCCCCGAGCGCGTAGGCGGCCAGCCGGACCCCGGCGACCGTGTCCGTGGCGGAGGCGGGCGAGGGGCGGGGCCGCGCCTGCCCGGCCGGGGACCCCGGACCGGCGGCCCCGGGGACCGCCCCGGGCCCCGTTCCGCCCGTCGGGTCCGGCCGGTGCTCGTCCGGGCCCGCCGGCCGTACCACCTCGGCCAGTTTCGCCAGGGCCGCGTCGGTCTCCCCGCCCAGGGCACGGCCCGCGGCGGCGATCTCCGTGCCCTCCGGGCCGAAGAGGACCGCCCGGCCGTCCAGGTGCCGGGAGAGGCGGTGCAGGACCGAGGGGACCGGGTCCGGGCGGGCGGCGGCCGAGGCGAGGCTGCGGTGGGCCTCCGTCACGCGGCGCAGCTCCGCCAGCCGGGCCTGCGCCATCAGCTGCCACACCGCGCGGGCCACCCCGGAGAACGTGGTCCGCGGCGGCACCTCCAGGAGCGGCAGCCCCTGGAGGTCGCAGGCCGCGGCCAGCGCCCGGGGCACGGCGTCGTGCACCGGCGCCAGACCGAAACCGAGCGCCGCGCCGCCCGCCGCCACGATCCGGGACACATAGGCGTCGAAGTACCCCGGGCCCGCCCCGTCCGGGATGTGCACGCCCGCCGACAGCAGCAGCTCACCGCCGAGCAGGTACGGGTACGGGTCGGCCATCTCCGAGGTGTGCGCCCAGCGCACCACGATGCCGGGGTCCGACGGACCGGCGACCCGGCGCAGGCCCAGGTCCTCCCGTGCCAGGAGCGCGTCCAGGGGCACCGGAGGCGTGGGGGGAGCCGTGGGGTCCGGCATGGTGGACGTTTCCTCCATGTCGCTCGTTCGAAGTGGATGAAACGTACACTTTGCAGCCGCTTTCCTGCCACCTAACGTCGCCGACAGTGCGACCGGGAACCAGGTCCCCGGCGCCGGTAAAGTCATGCGGCAGGCAGTGCATACGCGGCGAAGCGTAGGAAAGAAGGCAGTACCCATGAGCAGCAACGAGACGCCCCGCGGGCCCGTCGATTCCTCCCGCGTCCCCCGGTACGCGGGCCCCGCGACCTTCGCCCGGCTGCCCCGGCTCGACGAGGTCGGCCGCACGGACATCGCCGTGGTGGGCGTGCCGTTCGACTCCGGCGTCTCCTACCGGCCGGGCGCCCGCTTCGGCGGCAACGCCATCCGTGAGGCGTCCCGGCTGCTGCGCCCCTACAACCCCGCGCAGGACGCCTCCCCCTTCGCCCTCGCCCAGGTCGCGGACGGCGGCGACATCGCCGTCAACCCGTTCAACATCAACGAGGCCGTCGAGACCGTCGAGGCCGCCGCCGACGACCTGCTCGGCACCGGCGCCCGTCTGATGACCCTCGGCGGCGACCACACCATCGCCCTGCCGCTGCTCCGCTCGGTCGCCAAGAAGCACGGCCCGGTCGCGCTGCTCCACTTCGATGCCCACCTGGACACCTGGGACACCTACTTCGGCGCCGAGTACACGCACGGCACCCCGTTCCGCCGGGCCGTGGAGGAGGGCATCCTCGACACCTCCGCCCTCTCCCACGTCGGCATCCGCGGCCCGCTCTACGGCCGGCAGGACCTCACCGACGACGAGAAGATGGGCTTCGGCATCGTCACCTCGGCGGACGTGTACCGCCGGGGCGCCGACGAGGTCGCCGACCAGCTGAGGCAGCGCATCGGCGACCGCCCGCTGTACATCTCCATCGACATCGACTGCCTGGACCCGGCGCACGCCCCCGGCACCGGAACCCCCGAGGCCGGCGGCCTGACCTCCCGCGAACTCCTCGAGATCCTGCGCGGGCTGGCCTCCTGCAACCTGGTCTCGGCGGACCTCGTCGAGGTGGCCCCCGCATACGATCACGCGGAGATCACCTCGGTCGCCGCCTCCCACACGGCGTACGAACTGACCACGATCATGTCCCGCCAGATCGCAGAGGCCCGTAAGGAGAACGAGGGCAAGTGACCCACGACCACGACCTGGTGCTCCGCCCGACCCCGGCCCAGACCGAGGCCGCGCTGAACCCGCCCGACGGCCGCACCGGCGGTGACCTGGTCGTGGAGACCCTGACAGGCCTCGGCGCGACCACCGTCTTCGGGTTGCCCGGCCAGCACGCGCTCGGCGTGTTCGACGCCCTGCGCCGCTCGGACCTCAGGTACGTCGGCCTGCGGGTGGAGAACAACGCCGGGTTCGCGGCGGACGCGTACGGCCGCGTCACCGGCGAGGCGGCCCCGCTGCTGCTGTCGGCCGGACCGGGCGCGCTGACCGCGCTGCCCGCGCTCCAGGAGGCCGCCGCCGCGTCCGCCCCCGTGCTGGCGATCGGCAGTCAGGTGCCGACCGCCGGACTGGGCGGCGGCCGGCGCGGCTACCTGCACGAACTGCCCGACCAGGCGGCCTCGTTCCGGGGCGTGGTCAAGTCCGTCCACACCGTGCGCACCGCCTCCCAGATCCCGTCGGCGATCACGGCGGCCTGGCAGTCGGCGCTCACGGTGCCGCACGGTCCCGTGTGGGTGGAGATCCCGCAGGACGTCCTGGACGCCCCGACGGCCCTGCCGGTCGTGACGGCCATGGACGCCACCCCCGACGAACTGCCCCCGCGCCCCGAACTGACCGCGCTCGCCGCCCACTGGCTGACGCACGCGGAGCGCCCCGCGATCATCGCGGGCGGGGGAGTGGTCCGCTCCGACGCCTCGGGCAAGCTCCGCAAGCTCGCCGAACTCCTCCGGGCACCGGTCGTCACCACGCCCGGCGGCAAGGGTGCCTTCCCCTGGACGCATCCGCTGTCGTTGCAGTCCTGGCTGGAGGACCGCCACACGACGGACTTCCTGGAGGACGCCGACGTGCTCCTGGTCGTGGGCTCAGGACTGGGCGAACTCTCCTCGAACTACCACACGTTCACGCCGCGCGGCCGGATCGTCCAGATCGAGGCCGACCTCGGCAAGCTGGAGTCCAACCACCCGGCGCTCGGCATCCACGCGGACGCGCGCCTCGCGCTCCAGGCCCTGCTGGAGACGGTGGAGCCGCGCGAGGACGCGACGGCACCGGAACGCGTCCGCACGCTGTTGTCGAAGGTCGCCGAACGCATCGCCGCCCAGGACCTCACCCTGGAGCAGGAGGTGCTGGCGTCCGTCCGCCGCGCCCTGCCCGACGACGCGCCGTCCTTCTGGGACATGACGATCCTGGCCTACTGGGCCTGGTCCGCCTTCGACGCCAAGGGCCCCAACCAGCTGCACTCCGCCCAGGGCGCCGGCGGCCTCGGCTACGGTCTCCCGGCCGCCCTCGGCGCGGCGGTCGCCGACCCCACCCGCCCGGTCCTCGCGGTCTCCGGGGACGGCGGCGCCCTGTACTCCGTCGCCGAGCTGGCCACGGCCCGCCAGTACGACCTCGACGTCACCTGGCTGATCGTCGACGACGGCGGCTACGGCATCCTGCGCCAGTACATGACCGACGCCTACGGCGAGCCCATCGCCACCGAACTGACCGGCCCGGACCACGTCGCCCTGGCGGAGTCCTTCGGCGTCCCCGGCGTACGCACCACCCCCGAGACGCTGGAACGCGACCTGGCGGCGGCCCTGGCCACCCCGGGCCCGTCCGTGGTCGTCCTCCCCGCCGTCCTGCGGATGTTCGCACCCACGCACCTGGACTGAGCGGCCGCCGGCCGAACTCCCTGTTAGACTGTACGAGTTGGCCTCCGGCGCCCAGCGGGCACATCCGGAGGCTTTTTTCATGCCTTCCGACAACGCTTCCGCCGACGTTTCCGCGCCCTCTCCCGCCCCCGCTTCTGCACCCACCGCGATCCCCGCCACCGGCTACCGCGCTCTGCTCCGCAACCGTGAGTTCGCCGGCCTGTACGCCGGCTTCACGCTGACGGTCGCCGCGAGCACCCTGTCGGGCTTCGCGCTCGGCACGCTGGTCAACGACCGGACCGGGTCCCCTTTCCTGACGGCCGTGAGCATGTACGGCGCCACGTTCGCGATGGTGCTCGGCGCACTGACACTGATGTCGGTCGCGGACGGGAAGCGTCCTCGCCGAACCCTCGTCACGCTCCAGTGCGTCTCCCTGGCGGGCGTTGCCGCACAGGCGGTCCCGGGACTGCCCCTGGCCGCCCGGTTCGGGCTCCTTCTGGTACTGGGGTTCTTCCAGTCCCTCGGCACCGGAGCGCGGATGGGGCTGCTCGCCGAAGTCGTACCGGCCTCCGCGTACGCGCTCGCCCGGTCGCTGATGAACATCACCTCGGGCGGCACGGCCATCCTCGGCTTCGCCGTCGGCGCGGTCCTGCTCCGCCACCTGAGCCCGCACGACGTCTTCGTCGTCGCCGCCGTCCTGACCGGACTCGGGCTGGTCGCCGTGGCGACGACCGTCCGGGAGTACTCGACCCGTCCGGCCGGTCCGGGCCGCCCCGGACCCCGCCCCGGACCGCGCTCCGGACCGCGCCGGACCTGGGCGGCCAACGTCGAGCTCTTCTCCCACCCCGGCAGACGTGTGCTGCTGCTGAACCTGTGGGTTCCCAACGGCCTGATCGTCGGCTGCGAGGCCCTGTTCATCTCCTACGACCCGGAGCACGCCGGCGTCCTCCTGGCCGCCGGTTCGGCCGGCATGCTCCTCGGAGACCTGACCGTCGGGCGACTGCTCACCGCCGGCCGGCGGCGCCGCTGCGCGTTCGCCCTGCGGCTGCTGCTCGCCGCGCCGTACCTGCTGTTCGCCGCGAGCCCGCCCACCGCGGTGGCGGCGGTCGCGGTGTTCGTGGCCGGTGCCGGGTTCGCCGCGACCCTGCCGCTCCAGGAACAGCTTCTCGCGCTGACCCCCGACCCGGTCCGCGGCCAGGTCCAGGGGGTGGAGTCCGCCGGCCGGATGACCTGGCAGGGCATCGGAGCCGCGCTCGCCGGCGGCGTCGCCCTGCACCTGGGCCCCGGCTCCACGATCACCGCCCTGGCCGCCCTCTCCGTCACCGTCACCGTCCTCTCCCGCCCCTTCGTGGCCCGCGCCCGGTAGTCCCGGGCCAAGACGCCGGTCAACCAGGGAAGGTGTGGTGCGCCCGTGGTGCTCGGGGTCCCGTGGTGCTCGAAGCGGTGTCGCCGAGCACCACGGGAAAGGGTGGGCCCCCGGATCGACTCGCCTCACTCGGGGGCCGATCGTCCGATGCCCGCAGAATGCCGACCACTTGACCGGCTGCGGGCCGAGCACGCCCTTCCGGCCCTCCTGCGGATGTCCGCCCCGACGCACGCGGACTGATCGTGCGGACAGCCGAGAATCCGTGCGAAGACCTCTGCCGGTGAATGGCGTGATGTTCATCGTGAGGGGTGGCGGGCCGTTGGCAACGAGGAACCTGCGAAGACTGCCTGATCCGGGCAGTGATCCGCTCCGCCTCCCCTTGGGACGATCCCTCCGCCGTACTCCGCGACTACGACACCAGGTGGTTGACTCCGTGAGACTGACCCGCGCGACCCTCGCCGTGGTCGAGTTGATCCCGCGGGCAAGGCATCTCGCGAACTTCGACGATCCGGACGCCTTCACTGGTGCCGTCCGCCGCTTCGCTCAGCAGCTCCCCGCCGTCGGCTGATCGCGACACCACCAGGTCCACCTGCGTCCCTGAACACCCACCGGCCAATTGCGGTGCTCAGCCACGGCTCGCCGGGTGGATCACGAAACCGCACTGGAGTGCCGGCAGGGTTCCGGTGCGGAGGCCCAGGGCTCCAGCAGGTCGCTCAGCAATGCGGTGAAGGCGTTGTCCAGGGTGTCCTCCCGGAGCCGGTCGCCGACGGCTTCGGGGCAGAGGGCTGCGGGGCGGGCGATCCACAGGATCTTCCACGGCCTGGAGGCCAGCGCGCGGTCGCCCCGGATTCCGCCGTGCGGGCAGAGGGGATGGAGCAGATCACTGATGCGGTCCGTCACGATCCCCACCAGCGGTCCGTCGAGCGCCGTGTGCGCCGCCGCGAACTCCCTGGGTGAGGACCGGGCGATGGCAGCCGTGGCCGGGTGACGGCGAACGGTGCGGACCACCTCCGTCAGGTGCTCGGTGATTCCCGGAACCGTGCCGTCGCTCGGGCAGACGCGGTCCGCCGTGGCGAAGGCGTGCGCAAGCTCGGCCTGGAGTGCGTGCAGATGCAGCGCGGTGACGGATCTCCAGTTCTGGTAGAGGAAGTTGCGGGTGGTGCCGCAGTTCCGGGCGATGGTGGCCAGGGGCACGTTCAGGCCATCCGCGCGCATGAGAGTGCGTACGGTGCTGATCACCTGCCCCGTGCCGTGGGGGTTGGGGCTGTGCCTGAGGTGCGGGCTCATGGCGGCTACCTTGCCGAAAACCGTGAGCAGTCGGCAGGGAAATGTCCCTTAGGTGCTCAAATGAGTGACATCTGGGCAGTAGGGGCAGATGTGCTCACAGTTTTCACGTGGGCGGGTCACTTCTGGAGGACGGTGATCAACGACGACCAGCCCGCCCCCCGGAAGCCCCCCGCCGAGGAACCGCGACCGCCGGAGACCTCGCCCCGTACCTCGTCCCCGGCCCCACGATCACCGCCCCGGCCGCCGCCGCACGCCGTTGTTCAGACCGCCGCCCGCTCCACGGGGATCCACAGCTCCGCGTCCGCCTGCGTGGCATCCTGCGACAGCCGGGTCCGAAGGATCTCGGGTCCGGGCCGGCTCAGGTACGGATTGGACGGGAACCACTGCGTGAACACGTCCCGCCAGAGGTACTGCAGCGCCTGCGGGAACGGCCCGGAGCTCTCGAAGACGGCCCACGTCCCGGCCGGCACGGTGAGCGCGTCCATGTCCTCGGGCACGGCGGCCCGGGTCACCACCCCGTGGTAGTAGTCGAGCTCGGTTCCTTCCGCCCGGCTCGGGTCGAGGTTCTCACTCACCCCTACGATCCCCTGCGGCTCCTGATCGGACAGACCCCGCATGCGCTGCAGCGTCTCCTGCCCGATGCCCCGGATGAAGTCGGCGATGGCGGGGTTCATCCCCTCGTGCACGAGGGGGACGCGCGCCTTCCTGCCGACCACACGGAACTCGTCCTTCTCCACGATCCTGTATCGCATACTGCTGCTCCCTTCGACGGTGAGGCGGAAGGACAGCCGTGGCTGGGACTGCAGACTCGCACCGGACCGCCTGGCCTCGCCGGGACCGACGCCGTGCATGACCCGGAACGCACGCGCGAACGCCTCCCCGGACGTGTAGCCGTACCGCACCGCGATCTCCAGCAGTGTCCGGTCCCCGGCCAGCACCTCGGCACCGGCGACCGTGAGCCGCCTGCGCCGGATGTACTCCGACAGCGGAATTCCCGCCAGCGCGGAGAACAGCCGCCGGAAGTGGTACTCCGAAGTCGCCACGATCCGCGCCAGGTCGGCCGCCTCGATCCGCTGATCGAGGCGGCGCTCGATGTGTTCCATGGCCTGGTTCAGCCGCTCCAGCACCCCGGCCTCCTTCCCTTTCGCTCACTCACGTTAGGAAGGAACCAGCCTGCCGGACCCGACATCCTGTGCCCGGTCCGGTCGGGTACGACAGGAGGCCGGGCGATGTCCCCTGCCGGAGCGTCGACGCGCGTCGGTGCTGTGCCGGCGGTGATCGGTCCGCGCGTGGCGCGGGGTGAGCGGACCGTGATGGGATGGCGGCGTGAGCCGCGCCGCCGAAGAGACCAACCGCCGCATGCTCCGGGCGCGGGACGCGATGGACCGCGACTACGCGCAGCCGATGGACGTCCCCGCCCTGGCTCGCATCGCGCACGTGTCACCGGCGCACTTCACGCGGACCTTCCGGGCCACGTTCGGTGAGACACCGCACCGCTACCTCCAGCGCCGCCGGGTGGAACGGGCGATGTTCCTGCTGCGGGAGACCGACCGCAGTGTGACGGCCATCGGCTTCGAGGTCGGCTTCAACAGCCCGGGCACCTTCAGCCGCACGTTCCGCGACATCGTCGGCCGGTCACCGCGCACGTACCGCAAGGAGTCGGTGGCCGTGGGCGTGCCGACGTGCTTCACGATGGCGTGGGCCCGGCCGAGCACCTGACCGTCCGGCAGTCGGCAGTCGGCAGTCGGCAGTCGGCAGGCGCTCGGCGATCGAGCAGTTTCGGATAAGTTTTCATTCCGGCGACTCGTTAGCGTGAGCGTCATGTTCAACGCCATCACGCACTCACAGATGTACGTCCTCGACCAGGACGAGGCCCTCGACTTCTACGTCGGCAAGCTCGGTCTGGAGGTCACCGCGGACATCGACATGGGCTTCATGCGCTGGCTGACCGTCAGTGTCCCCGGTCACCCCGAGCGGCAGATCCTGCTGGAGAAGCCGGGCGCTCCGGCGATGTCGGAGGAGACGGCGGAGCAGGTACGGGAGCTGGTGACCAAGGGGGCCATGGGCGGTTGGTTCATCCTCACCACGGACGACTGCCGCAAGACCTACGAGAGGCTGCTGGAGAAGGGCGTGGAGTTCACCGAGGAACCCACCGAGCGGCCGTACGGAATCGACTGCGGCCTGCGCGACCCCTTCGGCAACCGCATCCGCTTCACCCAGCCGAAGGCCTGAGGGGGAACGGACGCCGGGCGGGCCCCGGCCGGAGCCCGGTGGGGAAGCCGCCCGCCGGGGAAACCGCTGGGCGCGGGCGTGCGGACCGTGTTTCCCTGCAACGGTGAAGAGCGAGAGCGCGTCCGGCACGGCACGGACAAGCCCTCGGCCCCCCGGCCCTCCGGCTGCCGGCCCCCCGGCCCCCGGCCCCCGACCACCCGGCCCCCGAGCACCCGGCAGCGGACCGACCACGACCTCGGTGACTGCGCACGGGTGCTGAGGGAGGTTCACGAACACGACGGTTATCCGGTGAACTGGCCCGGCCTCCCGGAGGCATGGCTGAGGCCGCCCGCGCTCGTCGCCTCGCGGGTGGCGGAACTGCACGGCCGGGCACCACGGGGGTCGCCGGGCTACCAGATCGCCTCGACCCACTCCGGGTGGTCGTCCTTCCGATGCCTACAGAATGTTGATCACTCGATCGGCTGCGGAGGCGCTCCGGTGAACGATATGTTCCCTGAGGTCACGGGCTTCCCCGTCAGGCCGTTACCGGAGGCGACGACTACCCTGAGCGCGGAGAGGAGGACGGCTTGCTACTGAGATTCCGCGTCGCGAACGTGCGGTCCCTGCGTGACGAGCAGGAGCTGTCCTTCGTCGCGCCCGGTGACGGACAGGACGCATCGGCGAACCCGGTGGACCTCGCGGGCGGCGGATCCCTCTCCGTGCTCCCGCTGATCGGCATTTTCGGGGCCAACGCCTCCGGCAAGTCCAACGTGCTGACCGCGATGACCGACATGCGCAACGCGGTCCTCAACTCCTATGCTCACTGGGCCTCTTACGACGGCATACCGCGTCAGGTCTTCTCCCTGGACCCCAAGAGCGAGAGCGAACCCTCCTTCTTCGAGGTCGACGTCATCATCGACGGGGTCCGCTGGACGTACGGCTTCGAACTCGGAGCCACCCGTGTCGAGTCCGAATGGCTGCACAGCTATCCGAAGGGCCACCGCCAGGAATGGCTCGACCGCGACGCCTCCCGGCCGGACGTCTTCAAGTGGCCCGGCGGACGGGTCAGGGACCGAGCCCAGCTCGTACGGCGTACGCGGCCGAACGCACTGCTGCTCTCCACGGCCGGCACGGACAACCACCCGCAGCTCTCCCCGCTGTTCCACTGGTTCCGCCGCAACTTCTGGATGATCAGTCCGGAGGTCGAGCGGGACGAGCGCGCGCGGTACACCACGAAGGAACTGTCCGGTCCCAGGGCCACCAGGATCCAGGAGCTGTTGAGGGTCGCCGACCTCGGCATCACCGGAGCGACGGTCGTCAAGGACGGTCCGGGCCGGGACACGGTGAAGCTGACGCACCACTCGGCTGCCGGGGACGTGTCCTTCGACTGGCAGGAGGAGTCCTACGGCACCCGCTCCTGGTTCGCCCTCCTCGGCCCTCTCCTCCTTGCCCTCGACGAGGGCGCGGTCCTGCTCGTCGACGAACTCGACGCCAGCCTGCACTCCCGTTTCGCGGCCGAGGTCGTCCGGCTCTTCCACGACCCGTACGCGAACCCCAAGGGTGCCCAGCTGGTCTTCACGTCGCACGACGCGACGGTGCTCACCACCCCGAGCGGCGAGCGGCTTCTCGACCCGGCGCAGGTGTGGCTGACGGAGAAGGACAAGGACGGGGCGACCGGGCTTTATCCGCTCACCGATGCGGAGCCGGGCGAGGACGAGGACCTCACGCAGTCCTATCTCGCGGGGGCCTTCGGCGGGGTTCCGGCTCTCCTGGAGGGGCAGATCGCGCGGCGGCTGCTGGTGGCGCGTGAGGCCGGCACGTACGACGGGACAGGCGAGCGAGCGGACGAGGCGGGGCGCGACTGATGAGGCGGGGGCAGAAGGGCAGGGACTCGTGGGAGCGTCCGGCCCGACGGGGCGGGCAGCGCAAGCGTCAGGTCTTCGTTTTCACCGAGGGCAAGGTGACCGAGCCCTCGTACCTCGACATCCTCAAGGACCAGGGCGTCCCCCTCGCCGACGAGGTCCCGGTGGAGATGCACATCGCCAACCGCAGAGCGGACAGCGGGCGCAAGCCGCTCGACCTCGTCGAGCAGGCGATCAGGCTGAAGCGCGAAGAGGACCGCAAGGCGAAGCGGGCCAAGCTGGAGGCGAAGTACCTGCCCCAGGTCTGGTGCCTCTTCGACCACGACAACTACACGTACGTCCGTGACGCGCTGGATCGGGCGGAGAGGGCGGGCATCGGCGTCGCCTTCTCCCATCCGTGCTTCGAGGTGTGGCGCCTCGCGCACTACAAGCCGGTCAGCGGCTCGTTCGCCGGGGTGTGCGACGGGGCGGCCGACCGGCTCCCGTTCCAGCGGGGCTCCCAGGACGCCAGGACTCCCAAGGTCGTCCTGCCGCACCAGATCCTGGGCCGCTACAAGACGGCCCGGAAGAACGCCGAGCGGATGAACAACCAGCACGCGGCGCATGTGGGCAAGTGGGACAGGGACCCTTACACGGACGTGCACGCGTTCGTGGAGAAGGCGCTGCACATCGACAGCTACTGATCTCTCTCGGCCATGATCGCATGCGCCGATTTCGGTGGGACCCGAGCGGGGTCATAGGGTCTCTCCGTCATCTCAGGTCGGTCGTAGGGAGTCTCGTACGTGGCCAAGCTCACGCTCGCCCAGCTGGAACGGCATCTGTGGGCCGCCGCGGACATTCTGCGCGGCACGATGGACGCCTCCGAGTACAAGGACTACATCTTCGGACTGCTCTTCCTGAAGCGGGCCAACGACGAGTTCGAGGCGGCCAGGGACAGGCTCAGGCAGTACGCGGTCGAGGAGCTGAAGCTCGGCGACGAGGACCTCCCCGGCTACCTTGAGCAGCCGGGCCCCTACCGCAAGCGCGATGTGCTGTACGTCCCGGAGGAGGCCCGTTGGGCCGAGGTCTCCGCCGCCACCCACAACATCAACGAGATGACCCTGCGGCCCGCGCTGCAAGCGCTCGAGGGGCAGAACAGCAAGCTCAAGGGCCTCTTCGACCACCTGGACTTCAACCGCATCGGCGGGTCGGGCGCCGCGTCCGGCGCGGCCAAGCTCGCCGACCAGCGCCTGAAACTCCTCATCGCGCACTTCGGACGGATCCGGCTGCGCACGGAGGACTTCGAGTTCCCCGACCTGATCGGTGCCGCCTACGAGTACCTGATCAAGGAGTTCGCGGACACGGCCGGACGCAAGGGCGGCGAGTTCTACACCCCGCGCGCCGTGGTCCGGATGATGGTCGAACTCCTCGCCCCCACCGAGAACATGAGGATCTACGACCCGTGCGTCGGCTCGGGCGGCATGCTCATCCACGCGGCGGAGTACGTGGAGGAGCACGGCGGCGACACGTCGTCGATGTTCTTCGCCGGACAGGACGCCAACTCCGGCTCCTGGATCATGTCGACGATGAACATGGTCCTGCACGGGGTGCGCCGCTTCGACCTCGCCACCGGGGACACGCTCTCGCAGCCGGCGCACGTTCCGCGCTCGGACGAGGACCGCTTCGACGGGGTGCTCAGCAACCCCCCGTTCTCCCTGGACTACGCCCTCGCGGGCCTGGCGCACCCGGCGGAGCGTGCCAAGTACGGGGCGACGAGCGAGCGCGGCAAGGCCGACCTGATGTTCCTCCAGCACATGCTGTGGGAGGCCAAGCGGGAGGGCCCCCGCGGCGGCATGGTGATCACGGTCATGCCGCACGGGGTGCTGTTCCGTGGGGGCGGTGAACAGGCCATCCGTACGGAGCTGCTGGAGAAGGACGCAGTCGAGGCGGTTATCGGTCTCGCGCCGAACCTCTTCTACGGGACCGGCATCCCCGCCTGCGTCCTGGTGCTCCGCCCACCGGGCCGGAAGGACCGGGCGCGGGAGGGCAAGGTGCTGTTCATCAACGCCGACCGCGAGTTCCACGCGGAGCGGGCGCAGAACACCCTGCTCCCCGAGCACGCCGAGAAGATCGTCTCGACGTTCCACGCGTACGAGGAGGTACCCGGCTTCTCGCGGATCGTGACCCGCGAGGAACTCGCCGCCAACGACGACAACCTCAACATCCGCCGGTACGTCGACAACACGCCGCCGCCCGAGCCGCAGGACGTGCGGGCGCACCTGGCAGGCGGGGTGCCGCGCGCCGAGATCGAGGCGAAGAAGCCGCTGCTCGACTCGTACGGGATCGGGGTGACCGATCTGTTCGTGGAGCGGGAGCCGGCGGACCCGGCGTACGTCGACTTCCGGGACGAGGCGGCGGGTGGCCGTCCCGAGCTGGGCGAACTGGCCCGGCCCCGGGAGGAGGCGCTGCGGGCGGAGTTCGGCAAGTGGTGGGAGGAGGAGGCCACACTGCGGCTGGAGTCGGTGGCGGCCACGCCTGAAGCTCTCGCCTCGTCCACGTCCTCCGAGCGCAAGGCCGCGTTGATGGCGGTGCGGGGGCAGCTGATGACGTCGTTCGGGGAACGGCTGGGACGGGTCCGGCTGCTGGACCGGTACGCGTTGGCGGGTGCGGTCGCGGGCTGGTGGTACGACGCCAAGTACGACCTGCTCGCGTTGTCGGAGAACGGGTTCGGGGGTGTCGTCGACGGGTGGGTCGAGAACGTCGACACGCTGCTCTCGCCCGAACAGGACGCACGGACGAAGAAGCTGCGTGCGAGGACTGCGGCGGAGCGACGTCAGGCGTACGACCACAAGGTGGTCGCCGCGATCGCTCCGCGGTTCCTGGAGGAGTTGGCGGAGGCGGATGCGCGCAAGGCGGCGGCGGACGCACGGTTCAAGGAGCTGAGCGCGCGGCTGTCGGGGGGCGGGGAGGAGCCAGAGGCCGACAGCGACCCGGCCGACGGTGAGGTCGACTCGGAGGACGTCGCCCTGAGTGTCGAGGAGTGGGCCGAGCTCACGGCTGAGCTGGCGCGGGTGAAGAAGGCGCGCACGAAGGCGGGCGCGGACATCAAACGTTTTGAGGCGGACTTCCACCGGTATCCGTACCCGAGCGACCCGCCGACCCTGGGGGAGGAGCCGCCGCGGTTGTTCCGGGCACGGGAAGAGTTGGACGCGGAGGGGGAGCGCCGGGTGGTGCTCGACCTGCTACGGGACGACTTGGCGGCGAAGCTGGACGGCCATGTGGTGTGGTGGCAGCGGGAGTTGGCGGCGTCTTATGAGACGTGGGAGCAGAAGTATGCCGTTTCGTTGAGGGAGATTCGGGCGGGGCGGGAGCGGGCGGCCGGTGAGGTGGACGGGTTCCTTAGGGAGTTGGGTTATGTCAGGTAAAGCTTGGCCGGAGCTGAAGCTCTCCGAGGTGCTGGCTGAGCCCATTCGAAACGGCTTCTCTCCGTCGGAGAGTCAGGCTTGGACGGGAGTCCAAATGCTGGGTCTTGGATGCCTCTCGACCGATGGTTTCAGTCCTGGCCAGTTGAAGAACGCCCCCGAATCAGTCTCGGCGATGCATCCTGCGATTCTGCAGGATGGCGACCTGCTTATAAGCCGTGCGAACACGCGAACTTTGGTCGGGATGGCGGGGATTTACCGGGATGTTGGAACCCCTTGCATCTATCCTGATCTGATGATGCGTGTTCGGCTCTCTGCGCGTTATTTGGTTGAATTTCTGGAGCTGGTGCTTCGTTCACCACGAACGCGGCGGCGCCTCATGACTATGGCGCAGGGTACTTCGGAGAGCATGGTGAAGATTTCGGGAAAGGTGTTGCGTCAACTCCCTATCCCCGATGTTCCGCTTAACGAACAGCGGCGGATCGTTGACGTACTCAATAGTGTCACGGAGTTGGAGCGTGGCGTCGAGGCGTCGATCGCCAAGTTCCACAACTTGCGCCAGGGATCTCTACTCGCGTCCATGGAGTCTGTAGCAAGTGCTCAGCCAACGGCAGGCTGGGCTCGCGTGCCGTTGAAGGACGTTGTTCCATCGGCCGAATATGGGATTTCTGAAGCCCTTGGCAGGGATGCCTGCGGCGTACCAGTGCTGCGTATGAACAATATTCAGAGTGCCAGGATCGATGCGGATGAGCTTCGTTATTGCCCAGTTCCGGTTCCTTCGAAGTTGTTTCTCCGGCGCGGAGATGTCCTGTTCAACAGGACCAACAGTATGGAGCACATTGGAAAGGCGGCGATGTGGCGTGACGAGCTGCCGAGTGCGACCTTCGCGTCGTATTTGGTGCGCCTCGTCCCGGACCTGGATCGCGTGACGCCGGAGTACCTTATCGAATGGCTGATGCACCCTCTCGTTCGTCAGCGAGTGCGGTCGATTTCGACGGTTGCGGTGCAGCAGGTGAATGTCAATCCATCCCGGTTGAGGGAGTTGGAGATTGATCTCCCGGTTGATCTGGCTGAACAGCGTCGCATCGTAGCCACACTGGAGGCCTGTGACGAGCAGATCGGGCGTGAGGAAGAAGAGCTGAACAAGCTCCGTGAGCTTAAGCAAGGGCTTGTGGACGATCTGCTGTCGGGGCGAGTCACAGCTTCTGGCGTGGCGGCCTGAGAGAACGGTGTCCGGCCCGCCCAAAGGATGCGGGCCGGATGGATCGTGGCGGTGAGCGGTCAGGCGGACAGGTGGCCGTCCTTGATCGCTGTGACGAACGATGTCCAGCCGGTCGACGGGAAGACTAGAGCAGGCCCCTGAGGGACCTTCGAGTCGCGGACCGGGATGCTGGTCGGGTAGCCGTCCAGGACCTCGATGCAGCTGCCACCTTCGTTGCCGCTGTACGTCGACTTGCGCCAGCCGTGCAGGGAGGAGGCGTTGGGGATGGTGGGTTCATTCACGATGTTCGTAGTCCTTTGCTGTCGCCCTCATCAGGGTCAGTGACTCCTTGAGCGGCATTGCGTCGCCTAGCGCGAGATCGTAGGTGCCTTCAAGGCGGTCGACCATGGCGGGGGAGTCGTGAATCTTGCCCACCTGGATACCTTCGGAGTACGCCACCGGCGGCTGATCCTCGAACTTGAGCAGGGTGAGCATGCTCTGCATGAGGGCGTGAACCCCTAGTCCGAAGGGCAACACGTGGACGCGTACGCGTCCTGATTCCACCAGCTTCACGATGTGGCGGAGTTGTTCCGCCATGACCTCCGGCCCGCCCGCCACCCGCCGCAGCACAGCCTCGTCAAGCAGCGCCCACACTACGGGTGTCACCGGGTCCTCAAGGATCTTTGCCCGCTCAAGGCGTGTGACAACGAGCCTGTCACATTCCACTTCACCCACCGGAGGGAACGACGTGCTCAGAACCGCACGTGCGTACCTTTCCGTCTGGAGGATGCCGGGGATGAACGACAGGGCGAACTCCCGGATCATCGTTGCCTGCTGTTCGAGCTGAAGGGCCGCCTCGAAGTACCCCGCGACAGCGGTGTCGTCGTCCGGTAGGAAGCTGCTGAGCACATCGCCCGTGTTCAGCGCCCTGTCGAGGCGTCTCGCGTCCTCCTTGGACGGGGTGCGCCGGCCCGCCTCGATGTGCGAGATGTGCGAACGCGTCATGACGGCGGCCGTCGCCAGCTCCTGCTGCGTCAGCCCGGCCGCTTCGCGCTGCGCCTTCAACCACTCCCCATAGATGTTGCTCATCGTCAGCTCCCGTGTGACAGATGCGTTGTCACATCCGACCCTCTGGCGAGCCTAGTCCGGCCCGTCTCACTCTGTGAGCGGATCGCTACACAGCGATGTCCATGCACGTCGACCTGCCCTCGGGCACGGAAGACCCCCGCGACCGCTAGCGACGGCCCGGGGGCATGGCCCTCAACCTCACCGGAGTTGAAGACGTGTTGCACCGTATCGCCCTCCTCGTCGAGCCGCTGCTGCGGCTCCTGTGGCCCGCCTCCGGGCGCCACCGGCACCGGAACCGGCACCGCGCCGGGGAAGCGGCGCCCACCCCCGCGCCGGCCGCCCCCGTCACCCCCGGCCGCCGCCCCTCCCCGCACGAAGCTCTCCTCCACGGCGAGGACTCCCGGCTCGTCCGCCCTTATCTCCTCGCCCACGAACGACGCGTGCAGGCCAGACAGCAGCGCGCCCGGCGCCGAACCCTCTGGCTCGCCGTGCACGGCATCGACGTAGGGCCACGGCACATCCACGGCGTAGATGTCGGCGCGCGCCGAGTCCGGGGTGCCGAGGTGGCCGCCGCATGATCTACGAAAGCCACGACGCCGCCGCCCCCACGGCCGGCCGGCCCCGTCTCCTCCCCTGGTCCAACCTCGACGGCAACCCCTGCTACCTCATCACCGACGACACCGGCACCGGCCGTCTCGCCCGCCTCGCCGACGACCTCGAAGCCGTCCAGCTCGGCATGGCCGACGACCTTCTCGGCCACGCCGTCGACCTCCTGGGCGACACCAAGGCCACCGCGCCCCAAATCCACTACCTTGCCGCTTGCTTGGCCGAGGCGCTCCACGACGTGCACCGCATCGCCCGCAGCAGGGGAGAGCGTCTCCCTGCGCCCCACGGCGACGAGGAAAACCCCGACTCCGTACCGGAAGAGGTCCCCGGCATCTGACCCGCCCGCCTCCGTAGCCGACCGTGCGGATGTACTGGCTTGAAACCCCCGTACGTTCGCACGATCGGTCATGCCCTCTCCCCGTATCCCTTCCCCTCGCCCCGCTTCCCGGGCCCAGAATGGATCTCCGGGGAACAGCGGGACGTACGGAGGCGCGGGGCTGTGGTGGTGCACGTCGAGCGGGACGAGGTGGAGCGGCCGCTGGTGGCCCAGTTGGAGGCCATGGGGTGGACGCGCATCCCGGGCCCGGAGCTGGACACGCTCGACGCGGCCGTGCCGCTGCTCGTCGACCAGCTCGGACCCGCACTGCGGCGGATCAACCTCCGGGGCGGTGACAGCCGGCCCTGGATGGGCGAGGACGACATCCGGCGGGCGGTCGGTGAGCTCGCCTCCCTCTCCCTCGGCAAGGGCGTCGTGCAGGCGAACCTCGCCGCCACCGACATGCTGCTGCACGGCTGGACGCTGCCCTCGCCCTCCGCCGCGCACGGTGGTCCGTCCGCCACCGTCCAGTACGTCGAGTGGCATCCGGACCTCGTCACGCGCAACACCTTCACCGTCGTCGACCAGCTCCGCGTGCGCAGCCGCTCCGGGGAGCTGTCGATACTCGACCTCGTCCTCTTCGTGAACGGCATCCCGCTCGTCGCCGTCGAGTGCAAGAGCCCCGATCTCGCCGAGCCTGTCCGCAGCGCTGTGCTCGATCTCCGGCACTACGCGGGGAACCCCGTACTGGACCTCGACGCCACCGGTACCCCGGTCCCCGCCGGTGTGCCGGAACTGTTCCGGACCGTGCAGCTCCTCGTCGCCGCGACCGGCGAGACCGCCCACCTGGGCACCGTCACCTCCGAGCCTGAGCACTTCCACCCGTGGCGCAGCGTCGAACCGGAGGAAGAGGGCACGCTGCGGCGGGAGTTGCGTACCGCCGGGCTGCTCGCGGACGGCGACGGCGCCGACCCGGCCGCGCCCGCGCCGCTCGGCGAGCAGCAGAAACTCGTCGGTGTGGTCCTGCGGCCGGCCGCCCTGCTCAACGTCGTACGGCACTACGTGATCCCGATGGCCGTCGAGTCGGACGCGGACGGCGGGGCCGTGCGGACCGTGAAGGCCGTCGCCCGGCACCAGCAGTACCGGGCCGCCGAGAAGGCCGTACGCAGACTGCTGACCGGGCGGGCCCGTGCAGGGCGGGACACCGAGGACGAGCGTGGCGGTGTCATCTGGCACACGCAGGGCTCCGGCAAGTCGCTGACCATGACGTTCCTGGTGCGGCGGGTGCATCTGCACCATCGGCTCAGTGAGTTCATGGTGGTCGTGGTCACCGACCGCACCCAGTTGCAGACCCAGCTCTCACGGACGCTGAAACTCAGCGAGTCCGACGTCGCGACGGCGCAGACCCGGACGCAGATGGAAGGGCTGCTGCGCGACGGCGGGCGGCGCGTCGTCTTCGGCATGATCCAGAAGTACGGGACCGGCTTCACCTTCGCCGGGGACGCGGAAGGCAGCGCGGACGACCGGAATCTGACGGGAGGGGGAACGGGCCGGAGCGAGGAGGAAAGCCCTGGCCCCGTACCGGACTTCCCCGAGTGCAACACCTCGCCGGACATCCTTGTCCTCGTCGACGAGGCACACCGCTCCCACACCAGCGTCCTGCACGCCGCCCTGCGCAAGGCGATCCCGAACGCCGCCAAGATCGGGTTCACGGGTACGCCGATCATCACCGGGCGCGAGGAGGACACGCGCCGGATCTTCGGGCGGGGGGACTCGCCGCGGGGCTTCCTCGACGAGTACCGGATGGAGGACGCCGAGTACGACGGCGTCGTCGTCCGTATCCGCTACGAGGGACGGACCGGGGAGGGCGAGGTCCGTGACGGGGAGGTCCTCGACAAGGGTTTCGACGACCTCGTCCGCGACCGCACCCCCGAGGAGCGGGCCGCGCTGCTCAAGCGGTGGCCCACCGAGCGGGACGTCGCCGAGTCCGTTCCCATGATCGAGGCGAAGGCCGAGGACATGCTGGAGCACTGGGTGACCACCGTGCTTCCCGGCGGCTTCAAGGCACAGGTCGCGGCCGTCAGCCGGAAGGCGGCCGTGCGGTACCACCACGCCCTGCGCAAGGCCCGTGACGAACTGCTGGACCAGTTGGCCGAGTTCGACCCGGAGTCGGTGACGGGGACCCCGCTGGAGAAGCTGTCCGTCAGACAGCGCTATCTCCATCAGGCCCACCAGTTCCGGGCGCTGTTGCGGCGGATCGACTTCGTTCCCGTCATCTCCCCGGGTTCCGGCCACAAGCGGGGAGAATGGAGGGAGTGGACCGACGCCGGCCGCCAGGAGGCGTACACCGAGCGCTTCCAGAAGGCGTTCCCCGAGCTGGCGCCCGATCCCGAGTGGGTTGCGGTGACCCCCTTCAATCCACCGCAGGCCCTGCCCCCTCCCACCGATTCCGCCGGTGGTATGGACGCCCCGTGGTCCGAGGCCGCGAACAGCGGGCCGCCGCCGCTCCCCACCTCGGTGCCCGACCCCGTGCACCCCGACAGCCCCGTCGCGTTCCTGATCGTGAAGTCCATGCTGCTCACGGGATTCGACGCCCCGCGCGAACAGGTGCTCTACCTGGACCGGCCGATCCGGGACGCCGAGCTGCTCCAAGCCGTCGCGCGTGTCAACCGCACCTCGCCCGGCAAGGAGGTCGGTTACGTCGTCGACTACTACGGCGTCTTCGAGCACCTCTCCAGCGCACTCGCCGGGTACCGGAACGCCGACGTCACCGACACCATGCGAGATCTGTCCTACGAGGTGGACAAACTCGGCCCCGCCGCACAGGGGGTCCGCGACTTCCTGTGGCGCAACGGCATCGACGACGCGCAGCTCGACCAGCTCGCCAAACTGGGGTCCGCGGCCCTCGCCCTGGAGCCCGACGACCTGTGGTTCGACTTCGACGAGGTGCTGCACAAGTTCCTCGCCACCCTCGAACGCGTCCTTCCGCACGAGGACGCCCTGGACTACGTGGCGGACGCCCGGCGCTGGAGCCTGCTCCAGAAGCGGGTGCGGCGGCTGCGCCGGGACGACGAGGGCGGCACGTTCACCCTGCGCCGGTACGGACGCAAGGTCCGGGCGATGATCGCCGACCACCTCGAAGGGCCGGAGATCGACCAGGTCATCCCGCCGGTCTCGCTCACCGCCCTCACCTTCGACGACGCCGTGCGGCGGCTGCCGCCGCAGGAGGCGGCGGCGGAGATGGGCCACGCGCTCCGCTTCCACCTGGAGGAGCGGACGAAGCGGGAGGACCCCGCGAAGTACGAGCGGCTCTCCAAGCGCCTGGAAGAGATCCTGCGCACGATGCCGGGTCGCTTCGAGGAGCAGATCGAGGAGTTCGGCCCGCTGATCGAGGAGGCCAGGCAGGAACAGGAGGAGTCCCCGGAACTCGCCGGTCTCACGCCGCTCGAACAGCGGGCGTACCGGCTCGTCGAGCAGATCCTGGAGGACACACCCGGGATCAGCCTCGCCGACGGCGGCGACATCAGGCGGCTCACGGGCAAGGTGTGCGACATGGCCACCCGGACCATGGCCAGGGCGTCGTACCAGGGACAGCACCAGGACATCAGCGCGCTGGCCGGAGACCTCCAGGACGTCCTGCTCAGTGGCCATGTCCGGCCCGTGAAGGGGGACTGGGCGTCGTTGGAGAACGCGGCCGAGCGCCTGGCGTCCTTCGCGCAGGACAACCTCCGGCAGTTCCGGAACAGGGCGAGGGGAGAATAGGCGCGTGACCGCGCCGGCCGATCCTTCGACGTACTCCGCCCTCGAAGCCCACCTCACCGTGGACGGGCTGTCTCTGCGGGTGCGTGCCAGCGCCCGAAGGAAACGGTTCGCGCTGACCGTCGAGACCGACGCGACCCTCACCCTGCACACGCCGGCCGGGCGCTCGACGGCCGAGGCGGAGCAGTTCGTCCGCGCACACCGGGACTGGCTGGTGACCAAACGGCGGGAGCGGGAGCGCACGCGCCCGCTCAGCCCCGTCAAACAGTTCGTCGACGGAGAGGTCTTCCGTTATCTGGGGAGGACGTACCGGCTGGCCGTGTCCGGTGAGGAGAGGGCGGCCGGAGGAGTCCGGCTGATCGCGGGGCGTCTCGTCATGGGCCCGGATCTGGCAGCGGAGCCCCGGGCGGGTCGGGCGGCGCTGGTCGACTGGTACTGCCGGGCCGGCCGTAACTGGACGGGACAGCGGCTTCAGCCCTGGGCGGCTCGCATGGGGGTGAGCGAGCCGGAACTCGACGTGCGGGACCTGGGGGACCGATGGGGTTCGTACCGGCCGCCGCAGGCCGGGGCGGGCACCAAGGGGCTGATGAGTCTCGGGTGGCCGCTCTTCCAGCTGCCCATGCATCTGATCGACTATGTCATCGCCCACGAACTGGCCCACGTGAAGGTGCCCGGGCACGGGGAGGACTTCTGGCGGCTGCTGCGGATCGCACTGCCCGAGTACGAGGAGCGGCGGGCGGACCTCGACGAGCTGGGACGGCGGCTCTGGATGGGCGATGTTCGGTGAGCCGGGCTGAACTCCCTCTTGATCAAGGGAGTTCAGCCACGGCGAGGGCTACCAGATCGACTCGACCCACTCCGGGTGGTCGATGAACGGGTTGCGGTTGCGCTGGTAGGAGTCGTAGATGACCTGGTTGCGACGCTGCTCGAAGGCGTCCGGCGGGTCCTGCTCGTTCCACGCTTTCAGGACGGCGAGCCTTCCCATGTAGGGGGCGCTGCCGTTGTTGACGTTGTTGTTGGGCTCCAGGTCGGCCCAGCCGTCGCCGCCCTCGTAGCGGACCGCCATGTAGAGGATCATGCGGGCCACGTCGCCCTTGACGGCGTTGCGGGGCTCGAAGGAGTCGGAGTCGGTGAGGCTGCCGCCGCCGTTCGCCACGGCGCTGCCGCCGTTGTCGAAGTCCTTGTTGCCGCGGACGCTGTTGACCTGGACGTCCGTCGGGCGCAGGTGGTGGATGTCGGTGCCGGGGCCGGTGGAGGTGCCGAAGTCGCCGTGGGACTTGGCCCACACGTGCTCGCGGTTCCAGTTGCCCGTGTTCCCGCCGTTGAGGGACTTGGCGCGGGAGACCCCCGAGTACAGCAGGATCACGTTGTTGCTGTTGTTCGGGTCCTGGTCGGTGGCCTTCAGCGCGTCCCAGACCGCCGAGTAGGACAGCTTCGTCTGGCTGCTGATGATCGTGTGCAGGGAGGACTTGAGGCTGGTCCCCGTCTTGCCGATCGCGTTCTTGTAGTACGTCGAGTCGTAGGCCGAGTTCGCCGCCGCTGCCGCCGACGTTTCCGGCGGCGCGGGTGTGGCCGTGGCGGGGGACGCGGTCAGGGCGGGACCGGCGAGGGCGGTGAGAGCGGCGGCCGTGGCGAACGCCACCGCCTTCCGGCGCCGGGTGCGCATGCGTATCGCGAGCATCTGGGGGTGTCCCGTCTACGCGAGTTGAATGAGGGTTCTCGCATCGTGACATGCGCATGAAGTTGTAGGAATGTACATGTGGTGTCGATTGCGTGACGTCCTTGCGGAGGGAGGTCCCTCCGGGGTGACACCGACCTGCCCAAACGTTACGGAGGGATGAAATCCGCTTCGGTGCGTGTTGGTGCCTTCCGGTAGATCAGGACGATCGGATGATCGGAACGACCGGAGGGCACCCGCGTGACACCGCAGCAGGGATGGGCACGACGACTGGGCGCGTACGCGTGGCGTCATCCGGGGGACGTCGTGCTGGCCCTGGGCTCGTCCCTCGGCGGCATGGCCGTGATGGCGCTGGTCCCGCTGGTCACCAAGGTGATCATCGACGACGTGATCGGCGACCACACCCGTGCCATGGCCCCCTGGGCGGGCGCCCTGATCGGTGCCGCGGCCGTCGTCTACGCCCTCACCTTCGTCCGCCGCTACTACGGCGGACGGCTCGCCCTGCACGTCCAGCACGACCTGCGGACCGAGATGTACCGGACGATCACCCGGCTGGACGGCCGCCGCCAGGACGAGCTGTCCACCGGGCAGGTCGTCGGGCGGGCCACCAGCGACCTCCAGCTGATCCAGGGCCTGCTCTTCATGCTGCCGATGACCCTCGGCAACATCCTGCTGTTCGTGATCTCCCTCGTGATCATGGCGTCGCTGTCGCTGCCGCTCACGGGCGTCGCCCTCGCCGTCGCCCCCGCCCTGTGGTGGATCGCCAAGCGCAGCCGCACCCGGCTGCACCCGTCCACCTGGTACGCGCAGGCCCAGGCGGCCGCCGTCGCCGGAGTGGTCGACGGCGCCGTCAGCGGGGTGCGCGTGGTGAAGGGGTTCGGGCAGGAGGAGCAGGAGACGGGCAAGCTCCGCGAGGTCGGCCGGCGGCTGTTCGCCGGGCGGCTGCGGACCATCCGGCTGAACTCCCGGTACACCCCGGCCCTCCAGGCCGTCCCCGCCCTCGGCCAGGTGGCGATGCTCGCGCTCGGCGGCTGGCTCGCCGTGCGCGGCAACATCACGCTGGGCACCTTCGTCGCCTTCTCCACCTACCTCGCCCAGCTCGTCGGCCCGGTCAGGATGCTCGCCGTCGTGCTGACCGTCGGGCAGCAGGCGCGGGCCGGCACCGAACGCGTCCTGGAACTGATCGACACCGAGCCGTCCCTCGCCGACGGCACCAAGGAACTCCCCGCCGACGCCCCCGCGACCGTCGAGTTCGACGACGTCTCCTTCGGCTACGACACCGCCTCCGGGAAGAGCCGCCCCGTCCTGAACGGCCTGTCCTTCGAGATCGGGGCCGGTGAGACCCTCGCCGTCGTCGGCGCCTCCGGCTCCGGCAAGTCCACCGTCTCGCTGCTCCTGCCGCGCTTCTACGACGTCACCGGCGGCGCCGTCCTCGTCGGCGGGCACGACGTGCGCGAGCTGACCACCGAGTCGCTGCGGGCCGCGATCGGGCTGGTCCCGGAGGACTCCTTCCTCTTCTCCGACACCGTGCGCGCCAACATCGCGTACGGCCGCCCGGAGGCGACCGAGGAACAGGTCGTGGCCGCCGCCCGCGCGGCCCAGGCCGACCGGTTCATCACGGAGCTGCCCGACGGCTACGACACCACGGTCGGCGAGCACGGCCTGACCCTCTCCGGCGGCCAGCGCCAGCGCATCGCGCTCGCCCGCGCCATCCTCACCGACCCGCGCCTGCTGGTGCTCGACGACGCGACCTCCGCCGTGGACGCCCGCGTCGAGCACGAGATCCACGAGGCGCTGGCCGGGGTCATGCGCGGCCGCACGACGCTGCTGATCGCGCACCGCCGCTCCACCCTGGGCCTCGCCGACCGCATCGCCGTCCTCGACGGCGGCCGGCTCGCCGACATCGGCACCCACGACGAGCTCCAGCGGCGCTCCGCCCTCTACCGCCGGCTGCTCACCGACCCCGACGAGCTGGGCGGCGTCTCCCCGGGCCACCACCCGGCCGCCGCCCCCCAGCGGGACGACACCGCCGACACCACGGTCCGCGCGGAGCTGGACGCCGAGTTCGACGCCGAACGCGGGGTCACCCCCCGCCTGTGGACCGGCGACCGCGAGCCCAAGGACACCGCCCTGGCCGGCAGCCCGGCCACCCCCGAACTGCTCGCCCAGGTCGCGGCGCTGCCCCCGGCCGACGACATCCCCGACGTCGACGAGCGCCGGGCCGTGCAGCCGGAGGAGTCCTACGGACTGCGCCGCCTCCTGCGCGGCTTCGGCCGGCCCCTCCTCCTGAGCCTCGGGCTCGTCGCCGTGGACGCCGGCGCGGGCCTGCTGCTGCCGGTACTGATCCGGCACGGCATCGACGCCGGTGTCACCCAGGCCGCCCTCGGCGCCGTCTGGGCGTCGGCGCTGCTCGGCCTGCTCGCGGTGGTCGTCCAGTGGACGGCGCAGACCGGCGAGATCCGGATGACCGGACGCACCGGCGAACGCGTGCTGTACTCACTGCGGCTGAAGATCTTCGCCCAGCTCCAGCGGCTCGGCCTCGACTACTACGAGCGCGAGCTGACCGGCCGGATCATGACCCGGATGACCACCGACGTGGACGCGCTGTCGACGTTCCTGCAGACGGGCCTGGTCACCGCGTTCGTCTCGGTGGTCACCTTCTTCGGCATCATGGTCGCCCTGCTGGTGATCGACGTCCAGCTCGCCCTGATCGTCTTCACCACGCTGCCCCCGCTGATCATCGCCACGTACTTCTTCCGCCGGGCCAGCGTGAAGGCGTACGAACTGGCCCGGGAACGGGTCTCGGCGGTCAACGCCGACCTCCAGGAGTCGGTGTCCGGGCTGCGGATCGTGCAGGCCTTCGGGCGCGAGCGGCTGGGCAACCGGCGGTTCGCCGAGCGCAGCGACAGCTACCGGGCCGCCCGCATCCGGGGCCAGTGGCTGATCTCGGTGTACTTCCCGTTCGTGCAGTTCCTGGCGTCGTCGGCCGCGGCGGCGGTCCTCGTCGTGGGCGGGATCAGGGTCGACAACGGGACGCTGACGACGGGTGCGCTGGTCGCGTACCTGCTCTACATCGACCTGTTCTTCGCCCCGGTGCAGCAGCTCTCCCAGGTCTTCGACGGCTACCAGCAGGCGTCCGTCTCCCTGGGCCGCATCCAGGAACTGCTGCGGGAACCGGCGTCCACCCAGGACGCCGCGAAACCCCTCGGCGTGCCCTCCCTGCGCGGCCAGGTCGTCTTCGAGGACGTGGACTTCGCCTACGGGGACGAGGAGGAGGCGCTCAGCGGCATCGACCTGCGCATCCCCGCCGGGCAGACCGTCGCCTTCGTCGGCGAGACCGGCGCCGGCAAGTCCACCCTGGTCAAGCTGGTGGCCCGGTTCTACGACCCGACCGGGGGCAGGGTCACCGTCGACGGCACCGACCTCAGGGACCTCGACATCACCGCCTACCGGCACCGGCTCGGCGTGGTCCCGCAGGAGGCCTACCTCTTCCCGGGCACGATCCGCGACGCCATCGCCTACGGCCGCCCGGACGCCTCCGACGCCGAGGTCGAGGCGGCGGCCCGCGCGGTCGGCGCGCACGAGATGATCGCCACGCTGGAGGGCGGCTACCTGCACGAGGTCGCCGAGCGCGGCCGGAACCTCTCCGCCGGACAGCGCCAGCTGATCGCGCTGGCCCGCGCCGAACTCGTCGACCCCGACATCCTGCTGCTCGACGAGGCCACGGCCGCGCTCGACCTGGCCACCGAGGCCCAGGTCAACCAGGCGACGGACCGGCTGGCGGGACGGCGCACCACGCTGGTGGTCGCGCACCGGCTGACCACCGCCGCCCGCGCCGACCGGGTCGTCGTCATGGACCGCGGCCGGGTCGACGAGGACGGCACGCACGACGAACTGCTGGCCCGCGACGGACGGTACGCCGCGCTGTGGCGGACCTTCGTCGGAGAGGCCGAACCGGAGGAGCCGGTCGGCGCGGGGCGGTGAATCCCGGGGTGTGACGCCGGCGCGTGACCGCCGGGCCGGGACGCGGGTGCAAGGGCGTGCGTGTCCGCCGGGCCGGGGTATGGGCGCAAGGCGTGCGTGTCCGCCGGGCCGGGGTATGGGCGCAAGGCGTGCGTGTCCGCCGGGCCGGGGCATGGGCGCAGGGGCGTGCGGGAGGGCGGGGAGACGGGTGGGCAACCATCCGGCGTACGTCATGCGTCCGTACACCTGTACGCCGTCGGTCGCGGCAGGTGCGGTGCGGGCTTCGGCGCGGGCTTCGATGCGGTGCGATCCGGCACGGGGAGGAACGGCAGTGGGAAGTGGAGCGGTACACCGGCGACTCGCGCTCGGTCTGGCGATGCTGACCGCGGCGGGGCTACTGGTGGTCTCCGCGCCGGGCGACGCCCAGGCCGCGGCGCACTGCCCCGGACGCAAGATGCGCACCCTGCCGTTCTCCACCGGCTCGGTCGTCGTCTACAAGCGCGGCGGCTACCTCTGCGCCGTCACCCTCGCCAAGAAGCCCGGCACCAAGCGGAAGATGTCGGTGAGCATCCGGGCGCGCGGCGGCCGTCCGGTGGTCGACGAGGGCCGCTACAAGCGGCACGCCGGCCCGGTCACCGTGCACGCCGGGCGCCGCTGCGTCTGGGTGAAGGGCAGGGTGGCCGGCGGGTCGGTCAGCTCCGGCTGGATCCTGTGCTGAGCGCGCGTCCGGGACCGAGCCGGAATTTCCGTCCCGCGTAAGGCCTTTGCCCCTCTCTGTACCGAGGGCTATCCCCATGTCCCCTAGTGCTGGGGTGAGTTGGTCGGTTAGTTTCCCGGCCACATCTGTTTCACAGGGGAGTGTGCATGCGCAAGGCGCTCAGATGGCTGCTGACGCTCACGATGCTGATCGGCACGGTGAGCGCGGCGAGTGCGGCCACCGCCGCCGAGACCGACGTCACCGCCGGCACCGACATCAAGGAGAGACTGCTCTCCGTTCCGGGCATGAGCCTGGTCGAGGAGAAGCCCTACACCGGGTACCGCTTCTTCGTCCTCAATTACACCCAGCCGGTCGATCACCGCAGGCCCTCCAAGGGCACCTTCCAGCAGCGGATCACCGTGCTGCACAAGGACGTCGCGCGGCCGACCGTCTTCTTCACCGGCGGCTACAACGTCTCGACGACGCCCCGCCGCAGCGAGCCGACCCAGATCGTGGACGGCAACCAGGTCTCCATGGAGTACCGCTTCTTCACCCCGTCCCGCCCGGACCCGGCCGACTGGTCCAAACTGGACATCTGGCAGGCCGCCAGCGACCAGCACCGCATCCACAAGGCGCTGAAGGGGATCTACTCCGAGAACTGGATCTCCACCGGCGGCTCCAAGGGCGGCATGACCGCCACGTACTACGAGCGCTTCTACCCGCGTGACATGGACGGCGTCGTCGCCTACGTCGCCCCCAACGACGTGGTGAACAAAGAGGACTCCGCCTACGACCGCTTCTTCGCGAAGGTCGGCACCAAGGAGTGCCGCGCCCGGCTGAACGCGGTGCAGCGCGAGGCGCTGGTCCGCCGGGCCCCGCTGAAGGAGAGGTACGAGGCGTACGCCGCCGAGAACGGCTACACCTTCGACACCATAGGCGGCGCGGACCGGGCCTACGAGGCCGTCGTCCTCGACTACGTGTGGGGCTTCTGGCAGTACAGCACGGTGCAGGACTGCGAGCAGGTCCCGGCCGACGCCAGGAACGCCACCGACGACGAGATCTGGACCTCGATCGACACGATCTCCGGCTTCTCGTTCTACACGGACCAGGGCCTCAGCCCGTACACGCCGTACTACTACCAGGCCGGCACGCAGCTCGGTGCGCCGACGATCCGGTTCCCGCACGTCGAGAAGAAGTACATCCGCTACGGCTACCAGCCGCCGCGCAACTTCGTGCCCCGCTCGATCCCGATGACGTTCGAACCCCGGGCCATGCGCGACGTCGACACCTGGGTGCGCGGCAACGCCCGGCAGATGCTGTTCGTCTACGGCGAGAACGACCCGTGGGGTGCCGAGCCCTTCCGGCTCGGCAAGGGCGCGCGCGACTCGTACGTGCTGACCGCCCCCGGCATGAACCACGGTGCCAACGTGGCCGGTCTGGTCGACGCGGAGAAGGCGCTCGCCACGGCCCGCATCCTCGACTGGGCGGGCGTCGCGCCGAGCGCGGTCAAGGAGAACCCGGCCGAGGCGAAGCCGCTGGCGAAGTTCGACCGCAAGCTGGACGTGCGGGACATCCGGCGGGAACCGGCGCTGCACCGGTAGGAACGCCGGTCCGCCACAGCGGCGGGAATCACACCGGGCCGGCGCAGCCCACCGGTGAGCTGCCGCCGAGCCGGACATAGAGGGTCGTGGACGCCGGGCACCGGGACCTGGCGTCCACGGCCTCGGTCACCCTGTACTCGGGCCGCTGCTCCCCCTCGCCGTCGCAGGCCGTCTCGCGGACCTGGCCGTCGTCCAGCCCGCGCACGCAGTCGCCGACGATGGTGCGCGGCCCGCCCCCGCCGCCGGGATCGCCCGGGTGCGGGGGCTGCAGGTTGCGCATGCAGGCGTAGCCGCGCGGCACCGCCCCGTCGCCGTCCTCGTCGGACGCGGGGCGCTGCTCGCTGATGTGCAGGACGAAGTCCGTGGTGGCGGGGCAGCGCGGCCCGTCCCGGACGGTTCCGTCGTGGCGGGCGACCACCCGGGCCGCCGCCCGTTCACCGGTGCACGACACCTCGGTGAAACTGGTCCGGCCGAACGAACTGCACTCGTCGATCCCGAGGAACACCGCCCCGTACCCCGAGGTCCGGACCGGCGACGGCGACACCGTCGCCGTCGGCTCTCCGGTAGGGCCGCCGTTCTTGCCGATGCCGCCGGGCGCGCTCTGGCAGCCGGCCGACAGGGCCGTGGCCAGCACGGCGAGCGCGCACACCGCCCCCAGGGAACTTCTCACGTGCGTCACCCTCCCCCGAACACCCCCGTCCAGCGTGACCCGCCACAGCGGGCCACACCAGACATACGGCATGCTTTGCGCATGTTGGTGGGGGTGCGTCGGTTGTGTGACGTACGGGTGCTACGTCCAACGGGCTACCCGGCTGCGGAAAATCCGGCTGCGGGAAATCCGGCTGCCGCGGTCAGTACCTCAGGCCGTGCCCGACCGGGTACAGCACCGCCGCCGGGTCGTCCGCCCGCTGCACCGGCACCGGCAGTGTCCCGCGCGGCTCCACCCGGCCCGCGATCACCCGGGCCGCCGCCCGCAGTTCGACGTCGGTCCAGGAGTACGTCGCCAGGAAGGCCCGCACGGCGGGCAGGTGGGCCACGTCGTACGGGTTGCGGATCGCCACCGCGACCACCGGCCTGCCGGTCGCCAGGAGCCGCTCGACCAGGGTCCGCTGGCTGGAGGACGCCGTCACGTTGTACGTCCCGACGACCACGGCGTCCGCCTCCTGCGCGGCCGCCACGGCCCGGTCGATCGCCGCCGCCGACGGTGCCGTACCGGTGGACAGGGCGGTGGCGGTGAAGCCCAGCTCGTTCAGCGCGCCTGCCAGTACCCCGGTCGGCGGTCCCGTCGTGCCGGACGGGGAGGCCGGGTCGGCGCCCACGACCAGCAGCTTCGGCTGCCGGCGCCGGGACAGGGGCAGCACGCGGTCCTCATTGACCAGCAGGGTGGTGGTCCGTTCGGCGATCCGGTCGGCCGCCGCCCGGTGCGCGCGCGTGCCGACCTTGCGGTCCACGCCGTCCGGGGAGGCGTACGGGTCCTTGAACAGGCCCAGTTTCGCCTTCAGGCGCAGGACGCGCAGGATCGATTCGTCGAGCCGTGCCTCGGTCAGCTCGCCGTCCTGGACGGCCTTCAGGACGGCGTTCCACGCCACGTCCAGGGAGGGCGGGTTGAGCAGCTGGTCCACGCCCGCCTTCAGGGCCAGCACCGGCACCCGGTCGTCGCCGTACTTCGTCCGCACGCCCTCCATGCCGAGGGAGTCGGTGACCACGACCCCGTCGTAGCCCAGCTCCTCGCGGAGGATGCCGGTGAGGATCGGGCGCGAGAGGGTGGCCGGGTCGTCGGAGTCGTCGAGTGCCGGGACCATCAGATGGGCCGTCATGATCGAGTCGATGCCCGCGGCGATCGCCGCCCGGAACGGCGGCGCGTCCAGCTTCTCCCACTGCTCCCGGCTGTGGGTGATCACCGGGAAGCCGGTGTGGCTGTCGACGGCGGTGTCGCCGTGTCCGGGGAAGTGCTTGGCGGTCGCCGCGACCCCCGACTGCTGGAACCCGGCGACCTCGGCGGCCACCAGCCGTGCCACCGCGTCCGGCTCGGACCCGAAGGACCGTACGCCGATGACGGGGTTGGCCGGGTTGACGTTCACGTCGGCCACCGGGGCGTAGTCCTGACGGATGCCCAGGGCGCGCAGCTCGCGCCCCGCGATCCTGCCGAGGTTGCGCGCGTCGGAGCGGGAACCGCCCGCGCCGACGGCCATCGCGCCGGGGAACAGGGTCGCCGGCTCGCCGATCCGGGCGACGATGCCGTGCTCCTGGTCGGTGGAGATGAGCACCGGCAGTCCGCGCGGCAGGCCGAGGGACGCCTTCTGGATGCCGTTGGAGAGGCTCGCGATCTGGTGCGGATCGCGGGTGTTGTGCGCCCAGGTGAAGTAGATGATGCCGCCGACCCGGTACTTCTCCAGCAGCTCGGCGGCCGTGCGCACGCCGATCTCCTTGAGGTTGGCGTCGATGTCCGCCTGGTCGGGTTCGGTGGCGGAGTGGCCGTAGACCCGCATCACGAACAGCTGGCCGACCTTCTCCTCCAGGGTCATCCGGGAGACGAGGGCGCGGAGCTTCCGGTCGTCCGGGGAGGCGGGGGCCGAGGGGGCGCCGGAGGTGCCGGCCGCGTGCGCGGTGGCGGCACCTCCGGCGAGGACGGCGGTGACCGCCGTCGTCGCGGCGAGGACCGCACGTCTGGACGGACGGGCGGCGCTCCCCGTGCTTCCCGCGTTCACCGGGTCCACCGCGTGCTCCGCGGTCTCCGCGTTCTCTGTGTTTCCTGTGCTTCCCGTGCTGCTGTCGGGCACGTGCGCTCCTTTGGGAGGTGATCCACGGGGGATCCGCTGAAGGAAACTTCCAAGGGGTCACCAATATCCGGGAAGTTTCTGCCAGTCAAGGGAGTGCGCGAGAGGCGCGGTCGGCGGGGGCACGGGCGGGGCCGCCATCGGCGCTTTGGGAGGGGGGCGCGCCGATGGCGGCGGTGCTGCCGGCCGCGGCACGGCGGAGAGGGTGGGTCGGCGTCGCAGCCAGTGGCGAGTGGCCGACACCGCACCGCGCAAACTCCTCCGGCAGTCCGCGCATTGGACGGGAGGGGACGGATCGTGGTTCCCGGGTACGGGCGGAAATCTCGGATGGGACGGACGTCCGGACCTGGGACGACCTGGGACGACCTGGGACGACGGGGGGCGACAGCGATGACGGGGGACGACAGCGATGACGGGGACGACGGGGACGACTAGGACGCCTGGGGCACGGGGGGCCGGTGCGCCGAGACGGCGGGCCAGTGGGCGCGCAGGGTGCGGACGGTCTCCGCGATCGCCGGACGGCGCGCCGCGCCGCCCCGCCACAGCGCGTACAGATGCCGTACGGGCATCGGGTCGAGCGGGACCTCCACCACCGCGCCGGGCAGCGGACCCCGGCCGAGCCGCGGGATCAGGGCGATGCCGAGCCCGGCCGCGACCAGGGCGACCAGGGTCGGGTTCTCGTCCGCCTGGTGCACGATGTCCGGCTCGTGTCCGGCGGTCCGCAGGGTGCGGACCAGCCACTCGTGGCAGACCCGCCCCGGAGGCTGGCAGATCCACCGTTCGCCGCCCAGCTCCTCGCGCCGTACCGCCGTGCCGCGCTCCGCGAACGGATGCCCGCGCGGCACCAGCAGATCGCACAGGTCGTCCCCGACGGCCGCCTGCTCCACACCCGCCGGGGCGGGCAGCGGCGCGATGTCCCAGTCGTGCGCGACGACGAGATCGACCGCGCCCTTGGCGACCAGGTCCACGGACAGGTGCGGGTCGATCTCGGTCAGCCGGGTGTCGAGCGCGGGATGCCGCCGGGCCAGGTCGGCCAGCACGGGCGGCATCAGCCCGCGGGCCGCCGACGCGAAGGCGGCGATGGTCAGCCGCCCGGACGGCACCCCGCGCCGCTCCTCCAGCTCGGTCTCGGCCCGCTCCACGATCGCCAGCAACTCCTGCGCGGTGGCGACGAGATGGTATGCCGCGTCGGTCAGCCGCACACCCCGGCCCTCCCGCTCCAGCAGCACGGTCCTGGTCTCCCGCTCCAGCTTGGCGATCTGCTGGGAGACGGCGGAGGAGGTGTAACCGAGCGCCGCGGCGGCGGCCCCGACGGTGCCGTGCACGGACACGGCGTGCAGGGCGCGCAGGCGCTGGAGGTCGAGCATGACGGCTCCCCGATCGGTAAGCGGTGCTTCACCCCACCATGCAGGAATCATCGCTGGTGCTGAAGGGTCGTGGGCGGTGATCCTCGACGTATGCGACCTTCCCACGTCCTGCTCGCCGTTCTCGTCGCCGCCGTCTGGGGCGTGAACTTCGTCGTCATCGAGATCGGCCTCGGCCACTTCCCGCCGCTGCTGTTCTCCGCGCTGCGCTTCCTCGCGGCGGCGGTCCCCGCGGTGTTCCTGGTGGGGCGCCCGAAGGTGGCGTGGAAGTGGATCGTGGGGGTGGGCCTCGCGCTCGGGGTGGCCAAGTTCGGGCTGCTGTTCGTCGGCATGGACGCGGGCATGCCGGCCGGGCTGTCCTCCCTGGTGCTCCAGATCCAGGCCGTGTTCACGGCCCTGTTCGCGTTCCTGCTCCTCGGCGAACGGCCCGCGCGCATCCGGCTGGTGGGCATGGCGGTGGCCCTGGCCGGGATCGGCGTCGCCGCCGTCGACGAGGGCGCCTCGGGTCCTCTGGGAGCGTTCGCCCTGGTCATCGCCGCGGCCGCCTGCTGGGGCGTGTCGAACATACTGACCCGCAGGGCCGCGCCCGCCGACGCCCTGAACTTCATGGTGTGGGTGAGTACGGTGCCGGTCCTGCCGCTGCTGGCGCTCTCGCTGCTCCTGGAGGGCCCGTCACGGGACCTGGAGGCGCTGCGCGCACTGGACCTGCCCGGGGCGGGAGCGCTGCTGTACGTCGCCTGGGCCGCCACCGTGTTCGGCTTCGGGGCCTGGGGGTGGCTGCTGCGCCGTCACCCCGCGTCGACGGTGGCGCCGTTCTCCCTGCTGGTGCCGGTCTTCGGGATGTCGTCGGCCGCCCTCTTCCTGGGCGAGCCGGTGTCCCCGCTGCGGTGGTGCGCGGCGGCGCTGCTGGTGGGCGGGGTGGCCCTCGCCTCGTTCGCCGGGCGGGCCCGGCGGACCGGCCGGCGGAGGGAGCCCGTCGGCGGGACGGACGGATCCGCCGCCGGGGCGGAGGGGCCTGCCGTCGTGACGGAGCAGCCCGCCGTCGTGACGGCGGAACCCGCCGGGACGGACGGGCCCGTCGACGGGGCGAGCGGATCCGCCGGGCGGGGGAGCGCGCCGGGCGGCCGGGGCACCGGACCGGCCGGCCGGCGGCAGCCGGTCACGCCGAGTCGTTGAGGAGGCGGGAGAGGTGAGCGCGGCCGGGGGTGAGGAGGTCGGGGAGCGGGGCGGCCTTCTCGTACCAGCGCTTCTCGTACTCCCAGCAGAGCCAGCCGTCCCAGCCGTGGCGGGAGAGGATCTCCACGCAGTCGGCCAGCGGGAGGATGCCCTCGCCCAGGGGGAGCGGAGTGGTGTCCTCGGCGGAGGCGATGTCCTTGACCTGGACGTAGCCGAGGTGGGGGGAGAGGGCCGCGTGGCTCTCCACGGGCTGCTCACCGCCCAGCCAGGTGTGCATCACGTCCCAGAGGGCGCCCACCTGGCGGTGTCCCACGAGGCCGAGGATCCGCATCGCGTCGGCGCCGGTGCGATGGGAGTCGTGGGTCTCCAGCAGGATGCGGACGCCGGCGTCGGTCGCGTGCTCGGCGGCCGTGCCCAGCCGCCGGGCGGCCGTCGCGTCGGCCTCCTCGGGAGTCTGGTCGGGGGAACCGCCCGGGAAGACCCTGATGTAGGGGGCGCCGAGGTCGCGGGCGAGAGTGAGAAGGGCACGGATCTCGGCGATGACGGCCTCGTCCTCGCCCGGCGCGGCGACCTTGAGGTAGCCCGCGACACTCAGGATCTCGATGCCGGCCGCCTTGAACTCGGCGGCGACATCGGCCCGTTCGGCGGGGGTGAGACCGGTGTGAACCGGTTCCTCGGGGTGAGCGCGCAGTTCGACGCCGTGATAGCCGTGCGCGGTCGCGAGGCGCAGTACGTCGGCCATCGGAAGGCCGGGGACACCGAGGGTGGAGAACGCCAGCTTCATGACCACGGACCCTACCCGGCACCCTCGGCGCTGAATCCCCCTCGTCGCTCCGGTGTCGCGCACGGGTTCGGGACGGGCGGGTGGAGCGGGGGGCGAGGGTGCCGGCCGTCCCGGCGGGCAGCACCCCCGCGAGGGGGCCGTCAGGCCCCGGCGGGCGTCCCGGAGGGCGCTTCGGCCGGTGCCTCCGCGGCGCGGCGGTAGACGCACACCTGGGCGCCCGACTTCGCGGCGGTCGCCGAGACCAGCTCGAAGGGGCGCTTCGCGCCGTCCGCGGGGAAGATCGACTTGCCGCCGCCCAGGAGCACCGGCATGACGAGGAGCTGGAGCTCGTCCACCAGGTCCTCGCTCAGCAGGGTGCGGGCGAGCGTGGGGCTGCCCATCATCGCGAGGTCGCCGCCCTCGGCCGCGCGCAGCTCCCGGATACGGGCGACCGCCTCCCCGGCGGGAATGAGCCGGCTGTTGTTCCAGGTCAGGTCGGACTCGCCGAGGGTGCCGGAGACGACGTACTTCGGCAGGCCGTTGATCCGGTCGGCGAAGGGGTCCCCGGCCTGCTGAGGCCACGCCTTGGCCATGGTCTGCCAGGTGCGGCGCCCGTACAGGAGCGCCCCGGCCCGGCCCAGCGCCGCGTCGAAGGCGCCGCCGAGGACCTCCGGGTCGAAGTAGGCGTGCGACCAGCCGCCGTGGGCGAAACCGCCGTCGGTGTCCTCCTGGGGACCGCCGGGAGCCTGCACGACACCGTCGAGGCTGATGAACTCGGTGATCACGATACGCATGGCTGCCGCTCCTGTGGTCCGCTGAGGCGATGACGCAAGTGGAGACCGACGGTAGCGGCGGAACTCATCGCTGCCCCCGGAACCGCGTACTCCGACCGGGCGGGACGGCTTCCGGCCCCGGAACGGACACGGCTTCCGGCCCCGGGACGGACACGGCTTCCGGCCCCGGGACATGCCCCGGCCGCCCGCTCACACCCGCGGCACCCCCGAGGACCCCCGCACCATCAACTCGCCCCGCACGGAGGCGATCCCCCCGGGCGGCGGTTCCTCGCGGCCCATCGCGATGCGGCCGGCCCGTGCCCCCGCCTCGGCGAGCGGCAGCCGTACCGTCGTCAGGGCGGGCACCGCGTCGATGCTGAACGGGAGGTCGTCGAAACCGGCGACCGACACGTCGTCGGGGATCTTCCGGCCGGAGTCCCGCAGCGCCGCGCACGCGCCCAGCGCGACGGAGTCGTTCGCGGCGACCACGGCGGTCAGCGCGGGGTCCCTGCGCAGGAGTTCGAGGGCGGCCTCGTAGCCGGAGCGGCGGTCGTAGCGGCCGTGGACGGTCCAGCGGGGGTCCTCCTCGATGCCGTGCGCGGCGAGCGCGGCCCGGTGCCCTTCGAGGCGGTGGCGGGTGGTGGTGCGCTCCAGTGGGCCCGCGACGTAGCCGAGGCGGCGGTGGCCGAGCCCGATCAGGTGCTCGGTGAGTTCCCGGCCGCCGCCGCGGTTGTCGAAGGTCAGCGCGATCGCCCCGGTGTCCGGTGCCGGCGGCCGGCCGCACAGCACCACCCGGGTCCCGGCGTCCGCCAGCTTGCGCAGCTTCGCGTCCATCGCCGCCTTGTGCGGGGCGTCCTCGATGGCGCCGCCGGTCAGCACCACCGCCGCGGCCCGCTGCCGCTGGAGCAGCGTGAGGTAGGTCAGTTCACGCTCCGGGGAGCCGCCCGTGTTGCACACCACCGCGAGCCTCTCCCCGCCGGCCCGCCCGCCCGGGCCCCCGATCTCGCCCTGGATCGCGCTCGCCATGATCCCGAAGAACGGGTCGGCGATGTCGTTCACCAGGATGCCCACCAGGTCGGAGGTGGCGGCGGCCAGGGCGCTCGCGGGGCCGTTGAGCACGTAGTCGAGTTCGTCCACCGCCTTCAGTACCCGCTCGCGGGTGGAAGCGGCCACGGGATAGTTCCCGTTCAGCACGCGCGACACCGTCGCGGGGGAGACCTGCGCGCGGGCCGCCACGTCCGCCAGGGTCACCGTCATCTCTCGTCCTCCGGTCGCGCGTCTCGTCGTCCGGGCACCGAACCCGATGTCCCGCCCGATCAGACCCTATGGCCCCGCGACCGCTTGTTCGCCCCCTCGAACAAGTCGGGTTCTCCATGGTCTTGTCCGGAGCGCCGTCGAGAGGCTAGTTTCTAGATGTATAGAAAGCGCTTGCTGTGACGTTCACCAGTCCCCGGACCGCCGGCCGCCCATGGCCGGCCGGTGCGTGACGGGTGGGGCGTGCGCGGCGCGCGGGGACCGCGTACGAAGGGAACGACGTGACACGCAAGACGGTGCGTATCGCCATGAACGGTGTGACCGGGCGGATGGGCTACCGGCAACACCTCGTCCGCTCCATCCTGGCCCTGCGCGAGCAGGGCGGCCTCGACCTCGGTGACGGCACCGTGCTGTGGCCGGAGCCGGTCCTGGTCGGCCGCCGCGAGCACGCCCTGCGGGCGCTGGCCGAGCGGCACGGCCTGGAGCACGTCTCCACCGACGTGGACGCGGTGCTCGCCGACGAGAGCGTCGACATCTACTTCGACGCCCAGGTCACCTCCGCCCGCGAGGAGGCCCTCACCAAGGCGATCGCCGCCGGCAAGCACATCTACACCGAGAAGCCGACCGCCACCGGCCTCGACGGCGCCCTGGAACTGGCCCGGCGGGCGAACGCCGCCGGGATCAAGCACGGCGTGGTGCAGGACAAGCTGTTCCTGCCGGGCCTGCTCAAGCTGAAGCGGCTCATCGACGGCGGCTTCTTCGGCCGCGTCCTGTCGGTGCGCGGCGAGTTCGGCTACTGGGTCTTCGAGGGCGACTGGCAGTCCGCGCAGCGCCCCTCCTGGAACTACCGCGCCGAGGACGGCGGCGGCATCGTCGTCGACATGTTCCCGCACTGGGAGTACGTCCTGCACGAGCTGTTCGGCCGGGTGCGCTCCGTCCAGGCGCTGGCCGCCACCCACGTCCCGCAGCGCTGGGACGAGAACGGCAAGCCCTACGACGCCACCGCCGACGACGCCGCCTACGGCGTCTTCGAGCTCGAGGGCGGCGCCATCGCCCAGATCAACTCCTCCTGGGCGGTCCGCGTCAACCGCGACGAACTCGTCGAGTTCCAGGTCGACGGCACCGAGGGCTCCGCCGTGGCCGGCCTGCGCAACTGCCGTGTCCAGCACCGCTCCGCCACCCCCAAGCCCGTCTGGAACCCGGACATCCCCGCCACCGAGGTCTTCCGCGACCAGTGGCAGGAGGTCCCGGACAACGGTGAGTTCGACAACGGCTTCAAGGCCCAGTGGGAGCTGTTCCTCAAGCACGTCTACGCCGACGCCCCCTACCACTGGGACCTGCTGGCCGGCGCCCGCGGCGTCCAGCTCGCCGAGCTGGGCCTGAGGTCGTCGGCCGAGGGCCGCCGCCTCGACGTACCGGAGATCTCGCTGTGACCATCGGACTGCCCGACGCGCAGGGCCGGCTGCGGACGTACGAGCCCCGCACCGAACCCCTCGCGCTCTCCGCCGGGGCCCCCTTCACCTCCCGTACGGTCTTCTCCGCGGCGCACGTCGTCGCCGACCCGTACGCCGACACGACACCCGACTCGCCCGCCGCCGTCGACTGGGACGCCACCCTCGCCTTCCGCCGCCACCTGTGGTCGCACGGCCTGGGCGTCGCCGAGGCGATGGACACCGCCCAGCGCGGCATGGGCCTGGACTGGGCGGGCGCGGCCGAGCTGATCCGCCGCTCCGCCGCCGAGGCGAAGGCCGTCGGCGGCCGCATCGCCTGCGGCGTCGGCACCGACCAGATCGCCTCCGGCACGCTCGCCGAGGTGCGGGCGGCCTACGAGGAACAGCTCGCACTCGTCGAGGAGTCGGGCGCGCAGGCCATCCTGATGGCGTCCCGCGCCCTGGCCGCCGCCGCCCGCTCCCCCGAGGACTACCTCGAGGTGTACGGCCACCTGCTGCGCCAGTGTGCCGAACCCGTGATCCTGCACTGGCTCGGCCCCATGTTCGACCCGGCGCTGGAGGGCTACTGGGGCTCGTCCGACCTGGACGCGGCCACCGACACCTTCCTGGAGGTCATCGCCGCCCACCCCGACAAGGTCGACGGCATCAAGGTCTCGCTGCTGGACGCCGGGCGCGAGGTCGCCCTGCGCCGCCGCCTGCCCGAGGGAGTGCGCTGCTACACCGGTGACGACTTCCACTACCCCGAGCTGATCGCGGGCGACGAGCAGGGCTTCAGCCACGCCCTGCTCGGCATCTTCGACCCGCTCGGCCCGCTGGCGGCCCAGGCGGTCCGGGTCCTGGACACCGGGGACACGGCGGGCTTCCGCGCCCTGCTCGACCCGACGGTGGAGCTGAGCCGGCACCTCTTTCAGGCACCCACCCGCTTCTACAAGACGGGCGTGGTGTTCCTGGCCTGGCTGGCCGGCCACCAGAACCACTTCGCCATGGTCGGCGGCCTGCAGTCGGCCCGCTCGCTGCCCCACCTCGCCCGCGCCTACGAACTCGCCGACGGCCTCGGCCTGTTCCCCGACCCGAAGCTCGCCGAGGACCGCATGCGGACCCTGCTGCACCTGTACGGAGCGACCCCGTGACCGAGCCCGTGACCAACCCCGTCGCCGAGCCGGTGACCGGCCTCGCGCGTTTCAGCATCAACCAGATGACGGTCAGGCAGCTGTCGCTGCCGGAACTCGTCGACGCCTGCCGCGACCTGGGCGTCCCCGCGGTGGGCCTGTGGCGCGAGCCCGTCCAGGCCCACGGGGTGGAGGCGGCGGCGAAGCTGGTCCGGGACGCGGGCCTGACGGTGACGACCCTGTGCCGGGGCGGTTTCCTCACCGCGATCGACCCCGCCGAGCGGGCCGCGGCCCTGGCCGACAACCGCCGCGCCGTGGACGAGGCCGCCACCCTGGGCACCGACACCCTGGTCCTGGTCTCCGGCGGTCTCCCGGCCGGCTCCAAGGACCTGCGCGGCGCCCGCGAACGCATCGCGGACGCCCTGGCGGAGCTCGGCCCGTACGCCGAGGAGCACGGGGTGCGGCTGGCCATCGAGCCGCTGCACCCCATGTACGCCTCCGACCGCTGCGTGGTCTCCACCCTCGCCCAGGCCCTGGACCTGGCCGAACGGTTCCCGGCCCGGCAGGTCGGCGTCACGGTCGACACCTACCACATCTGGTGGGACGACACGGCGCCCGCGCAGATCGCCCGGGCCGGCGCCCAGGGCCGCATCCACACCTTCCAGCTCGCCGACTGGACCACCCCGCTGCCCGAGGGCGTCCTCAACGGCCGCGGCCAGATCGGCGACGGGAGCGTCGACATGCGGGAGTGGCAGGGCTACGTGGAGGCGGCCGGCTACACCGGCGCCATCGAGGTCGAACTCTTCAACGACGTCCTGTGGGCCCGGGACGGCCGCGAGGTCCTGGCGGAGACGGCACGGAGGTTCACGGAGAACGTCCGGCCGTGAGCCGTGAGCCGTGAGCCGTGGGAGGTGAGCGACGACCCGGGTCCTGTGCCCCGTGACCCGGGTCCCGCCCGTGGCACCGCCGACGCGGACGACGACGTCAGGCCTCCGTCTCCGTCCCCGTCCCCGGCACACCGGCCCGCAGATGCGCCGCCAGGCGGTCCAGCTCGACGAGGGCGCCGGCGTCCGATCCGTCCCCCAGCGGGTAGTGCAGGGCCGGCTCGGAGGCGGGCCCCAGGACGACGGGCCGTACCCCGACGGGCGGGCGACGGGCATGGGTGAGTCCGATGCCCCGCACGTCGCGCGCGCCCAGGGTGAAGGCGACCGGGACGGACGGCGCCTGGAGCACGGGCGCCGTCGTGAGGTCGCGGGAGGCCCGCCGCACCGAGGTCAGCATCGTCGTCAGGCCGTGTTCCACGACGAGGTTCTCGGCGAGGGGCGCGATCGCCTCCAGGGGCGGCTCCTCGCCCTCCCCGTACCCGAGGGTGAGCGTCACGTCCTGCTCGACCCCGGTGGTCGTCCGCGTCACCCGGATCCACGCCAGCGCGGGCCGGTCGGGGTGCCCCGTCACGAGCAGATGGGTGGGCTCGGGGGCCCGGTCACGGGCCAGACCGGTCAGCCGGCGCGGCGACCAGGGCAGGTTGACGGGTTCCGCGGTGCCCCAGCCGGCCGGGGCCGAGCCGGTGAGCGCGCGCCAGGCCGTCTCGAGCGCTTCGCCCAGAACGGCGTCCTCGTGCGCGGGGAGCGTCGTACGGAACGCCACGACGAGCTGCCGGTCACCCGACGGGGACGTCCGGCCGAACGCCTCGGCGACCGAGGCCGTGCCGTCCGCCCCGAGCGCGGGCGCGAACGTCCCGTCCTGCCAGCGCAGCACCGCCCCGGACTGCCCGTCGTAGTAGCCCTGTGCCGGGTCCTGGACGACCCAGCGGTTGGGCACCTGGAGGAGGGTGGCGCGGGCCGGGGCGCTGAGCCGGACGTGCGGCGGGGTGACGATCTGCAGGGCACGGCCCGACTCGGAGGTGCCGCGCAGCACCTCGGACAGCCAGGTGGTCAGGGCCAGGACGGGCCGGTCGGCCAGGACGACGGACGTGCTGTCGGTGAGGACGTCCACGACCGGCTGCCCGTCGTCCGGCGCGACGGCCGCGCGCACGTCCACGACCTCGGTGCCCGCCGCCGACGCGGGCCAGGTGCTGCCGCCCAGCAGCAGGGCGAGCCGCCCGCACACCGATCCCGCCAGCCGCTCGGCCTCGGGCACGGCGCCGGAGGCCCGGGCCTCGGTCCACCAGAACGGCACGGGCACGTCCTGCCCGAGCAGCCGTTCGGCCTCCCCGGGGACCTGGACCAGCAGCGGGGCCTCCACGGTCACGAGGGGCCTGCCGTCCGGGGCGCACAGACGCAGCACGGCGCCCCCGGACCCTGCGGTCACGCCCGCCCCGGGCCCGCCCGCGTACAGGCCGGCCAGCAGGGCCCAGGTGTCCGGCATCGTCGGGGTGAGGGCGATGACGTCCTTGGTCACGACTCCTCCTCTTCGGCTCCGGCCAGCGCGGTCTGGACGAGCCGGTGGCGTCGGCCGCGGCGGACCAGGGTGCCGCGGCCGGGTGGCTGCTGGGAGGCGTACAGACCGGGGAAGAGCTGTCCCTCGGTGCGGTCGCCGGTCATCACCAGGGCGGTGGTGCCCGTCTCGCGCAGGGTGGTCAGCAGCGGCTCGTACAGCGCGCGGGAGGCTCCCGCGGTGCGGCGCGCCAGGACGAAGTGCAGGCCGATGTCCTGCGCGGAGGAGACGTACGGCAGGAAGGGCGCGAGGGGCTGCTGTCCGGCGGTGGTGAGGATGTCGTAGTCGTCGACGAGGATGACGATCCGCGGGCCCCGGAACGCGGGTTCACCGGTCTCGGGCGCGTCCGGGTCGGCGGTCTCCGGCAGCCGCTTCTGCAGTTCGGCGGCGATGCCCGTGGAGAGGGCGGCGGCGAGCGTGGCGTTGTGGGCGTAACCGCCCCGGTACGGCTCCGGGACGACGCCGCGCAGGCCGCGGCGGGGGTCGAAGACGCCGAAGACCAGCTCGTCGTCGGAGTACCGCTCGACGAGCCCGGCGACGACCAGCTTCAGCAGGTTCGTCTTGCCGCACTCGTTGTCGCCGAGGACCATCAGGTGCTGGTCGCCGCCGAAGAGGTCGAGCAGCACGGGGGCGAGGGCGTCCTGGTCGAGGCCGACCGGTATCCGCCGCGGTTCGGCGGCCGGTGAGGGCAGCCGGGTCACCGGCAGCCGGGCCGGCAGCACCCGCACCGGGGCGGCGGGTTCGCCGTGCCAGGTGGCGCGGACGGTCCGGGCCGCCTCGTCCAGGGCCGGGCCCAGGTCGCCGGTCGTGGGCGAGCCGTCGATGCGGGGCAGGGCGGCCTGCGCGAACAGCTTTCCGTCGGTGAGCACCCGGCCGGGCACGTCCGGCGCGAGGGTCTCGGAGAGCTTGCGGTCGACGGAGGAGTCGGCGGGGTCGTTCAGGCGCAGCTCGACGCGGGTGCCGAAGAGCGACTGGGTGGCGATGCGGACGTCGTTCCAGCGCAGCATGCCCGCCACGACGTGGATGCCGTAGCCGCCGCCCCGCTTCAGCAGGTCGGCGACCGGCTCGTCGAGGTCGGCGAAGTCGTCGCGCAGCGCGCCGAAACCGTCGACCACGAGGACGACGTCGGTGGAGCCGAGCTGTGGCAGCCGGCCCTGGGCGCGGAGCCGGCGGAGCTGGTCGACGGAGTCGATGCCGTGCTCGCGGAAGACCGTCTCGCGCTCGTCGAGCATGGCGCGCACCTCGGCGACCGTACGGGCCGCGCGCTCCCGGTCGGCCCGTCCGGCGATCCCGCCGACGTGCGGCAGGGCGGCCAGCGCCGACAGGCCGCCGCCGACCAGGTCCAGGCCGTACACGGCGACGTCGCGGGGTGTGTGGGTGACCGCCAGGGACAGCACGAGGGTCCGCAGCAGGGTGGTCTTGCCGGACTGGGGGCCACCGATCACAGCCACGTGACCGCCGGCCGTGGTCAGGTCGAGCACCCACTGGCCCTGCCACTGCCGGGCCGGGTCGTCGAGCACACCGAGCGGCACCCGCATCCCGCCCGCGGCGCGCGCCAGGTGCAGCCCGCGCTCGGAGACCCGGACCGGTCCCGCGGCCGCGTCCAGGGTCACGGCGTCCGGCAGCGGGGGCAGCCAGATACGGCGCACGGGCGATGGGGGTCCCCCCTGCTCATGGGGGTCCCCCCGCTCGAGCGAAGCCGAGAGTGGGGGAGGAGCCGAGAGCTTGGGGGAGGCGTCGGCGAGCCCGCCGACCATGAGGGACAGGACGGTCGGGCCGGTCTCCCGCCGGGTGGCGGCGGGTTCCTCCTCCGGCTCCTGCGTGCGCCCCGCGGTGTTGTACGCCGGGTAGGGCAGGGCGAGCGGCTCCTCGTCCCGCTGTTCGCGCGCCGCCGGGCCGCGGTGGGCGCCGGAGACGTACCCGGCCTTGAACCGTTCGTAGGTGGAGGTGTCGACCTTCAGGTAGCCGAATCCGGGCAGGGGCGGCAGGTGGAAGGCGTCGGTGGTGTCGAGGACCGTGCGGGACTCGTCGGCGGAGAAGGTGCGCAGCCCCAGCCGGTACGACAGGTAGGTGTCCAGGCCCTTGAGCTTGCCGCCCTCGATGCGCTGACTGGACAGCAGCAGATGCACGCCGATGGAGCGGCCGATGCGTCCGATGGACAGGAACAGGTCGATGAAGTCGGGCTTGGCGGTGAGGAGTTCGCCGAACTCGTCGATGACGACGAACAGGTGCGGGAGCGGTTCGAGGTCCGGCCTCTCCGTCGCGCGCAGCACGGCGTAGTGCCCGATGTCGGCGACGTTGCCGGCGTCCTTCAGGACCTGCTGGCGGCGCTTGACCTCGCCGGCGAGGCTGGTGTGGACGCGTTCGACGAGCCCTGCCCGGTTCTCCAGGTTGGTGATCATCCCGGCGGTGTGCGGGAGCTCGGCGAAGGGGGCGAAGGTGGCGCCGCCCTTGTAGTCGACCAGGACGAGTGCCAGGTCCTCCGGGGAGTGGGTGGCGGCCAGGGCGAGGACGAGGGTGCGCAGGAGCTCGCTCTTGCCCGAACCGGTCGCGCCCACGCACAGGCCGTGCGGACCCATGCCGAGCTGGGAGGACTCCTTCAGGTCCAGCAGAACCGGCTCATGACGGTCCGTGAGACCGATGGGCACGCGGAGGAAGTCACGTTCGCCGCGGGGCTTCCACAAGGTGGGCAGATCGAGGTCGGCCGGGTCGGCGATGCCGAGGAGCGCGGGGAAGTCGACCGGCCCGGTGACGGGGCTTCCCTCGGCGACGGACTCCGGCGACAGCCGCAGCGGGGCGAGCAGCCGGGCGACGCCTTCCGCCCCGGCCGCGGTGACCGGGTCCACGGTGCCCTCGGCGGCGGAGGAACCGCGCAGGTCCTCCGCGGCGGAGGAACCGTGAAGGCCCTGGGCCGCGGAGGAACCACGCACCTCCTCGACGACCACCCGCTCGCCCCGGACGGTGATGCGCACGCTCACCTCGTCCGGCTCGTGCACCTGCTCCTGGAGGAGGTGCACCACGGTGACCCCCATGTCCGCCAGTCCGACCGCCGAGTCCGGGCGGGGGAACTCGGTGGCCGGCTCGCCGTGGGCGTCGACGACCACCAGCAGCCGGCCCGCCAGCCGCAGCGCGGTCCGGTCGGCCAGACCGCGCCGCACCTCCGCCGCGTACGCGGACCGCCGGCCCAGCTCGTGCCGGAGCCCTTCGGCGAGCTGCCTGACGTCGGGCGCGATGCGGCGTGCGGCCACCGGACCGTCGTGCGCCTGCGGATCCAGTACATGGGGCAGCCACTTCGCCCACTCCCACTCGGCGAGCCGCTCGCCGGGGACGGCGAGGGCGAGCGCGACGTCGTCGGGAGCGTGCGTCACCGCCGTCTGCACCAGCAGGGCCCGGGCGACCCGCAGGGCGTCCTCCCGGTCGCCGACGACGCTGACGTTTCCCGCGCGGTCCAACGGCACCGTCAAGGGCACGTCGGCGGCCGTCGCGAACCGGCGTTGCAGGGCGCGCGCCTCGTTGAGCATGAACGGGTCCGGCGGCGTCAGCACCCCGCCGGTGCCGCTCTGCTGGATCTCCGGCTCCTGGGCCGGTACGTCACCGAGACCGACCCGTACCCGCAGGAAGTCGGCGTCCCGGCGGCGCCGCTCCCACAGCCGGGCGGGGTCCCGCACCAGGTCGTACAGCGCCTCCGGCGGCGGGTTCAGCTCCCGCTCCGCGTCCCGCAGCCGGCGCTCCGCGGCGCCGAGTTCCTCCCGCAGTTCCTCCAGGTACTCCAGGTAGCGCTCACGCTGCGTGCGCCGGGTGCGCTGCGCCTTGCCCCGCTGCGACAGGAACAGCGCCACCGCGCCCAGCAGCGCGAAGACCAGCACGACCGCGCCCACCACCGCGAACCGGCTGTTGCGGATCACGGTCATCATGATCACGGAGCCCATGACGCCGGCCATCGGCAGCAGCGCGGTGGCCGCGTTGCCGATCTTCCCTTCGGGAAGGTTGGGCGGAGCCTCGACCGTACGGGGCCGGGCGGGTTCCGGGGGGCGGGTGCTGCGGGCGGGCCGGTGGACGATCTGCAGGGTCACGGGCGGACTTCTCCGAAGCGGGTCGTGACGGAAGTGGTGACGGGGGGCGGGCAGGACGGGCACGGGCCGGGACGGGACGGGCCCGTCCCGGGGCGCACCGGCCGGGTGCTCATCGCACCCTCACCGCGCGCCCCATCACCTCGGCGGCCAGCCGCAGGACGGCCTGCTGCGTGGCGTGCGCCAGCAGGTCGGTGCGGATGGGGCCGCCACCGGCCAGATGACGGTCGTACGGCACGGTGACGACGGTGACACCGGCCTCCTTGAGATGCCCGGCGGCCGTCTTGTCGTCGAGGAGCGTGTCGGGGGTGCTCGACACCAGCGCCACGACCGTCGTGGCCAGGGCGGAGTGCGGCAACCGGGCCAGCCAGTCCAGCACCTGACGGGTGGCGTTCACCCCCTCCGCGGTGGCCGGCGAGACCACCACCCGGGCGTGCGCGGTGTCCATGGCGGTGCGGGCCACCTCGCCGGGGAGCGTCTCGCAGTCGACCACGGTCACGGCGAAGTAGCGGCGCAGCGCCAGCGTCACCTTGCGGTACGCCGCCATGGCGAGCGGCGCACCGACCTGGCCCCGGCTCGCGGGCAGCAGCCAGCCGCCGTCCGACACCGGCACCAAGTAGCCCGTCACGTCCGTCAGCTGCATGGACGGTTGGAGGATCGGCGCGAGATCGGCGCACGTCCAGCGCACCGCCTCCGCGCCCATGCGCACCGGCAGGGTGCCCAGCGCGGCATCCGCCTCCAGGGTCAGCACCGGGTCGTGCCGGTAGTGGTTGAGGGTGCGCCCGAGCAACGCCGAGACGGTGGACTTGCCGACGCCGCCGCGGATGGAGGTGACCGCCACCACCCGGCCCGTGGTGACGGGCTGTTGCAGCTCACGCGCGATCCGGGTCTGTTCGGCGACGTCCTGTGCCACGGACGAGGTGAGCTTGCGCAGCGCCCTGCCCGTGCGCCGGGGCACGGAGTCGCCGTGCAGGGGGCGTCCCAGGGCGAGCAGGAGACGGGGATCGAGGGTGGGGGACGACTCGGGGGCGGGGGCCGCCGGAAGGCGGGGGTCGCGGTCGGGGACGGCGGGCGCCGCGGGCCGCTCCGGGACCGGCTCGTCGGCGGCCCGGACGGCCGGTACGGGGGAGGGGGACGCCGGGCCGTCCGGAGCGTCGGGCGCGGACGGTGAGGCGGAGGCGGTGGGGGCGGCGGAGGCGGTCGGGGGCACCGGACCGGGGACGTGCGGGCCGGGCGCCCCACCTTCCGCGCCCGCCCCCGATTCTGCCGCCGTGGCCGTCGGCCGCGAGGGTGCGGGATGTACGAGTCGCAGGGCGGGCTCGCCGGTACGGGGGGCGGTTTGGGAAGGCCCGCTCCCCGCATCGGCATGCGTATCCGCACCGGTATGCCGACCCGCGTCCGGACGGCCGCTTCCCCCGCCGCCCAACTCCCGCAGCACGTCCCGCTGCCAGTCGCCGCCACCGCCGTGCGCCGACGGCTGCTCCCGCCCCTGCTCCCCGCTCGTCATGCCGCCGCGCCCCCTCAAGCCCTCAAGCGAAGGTGTCGAGCAGTCGCCCGTACACACCGAACACGCCGACGAGCAGCGGAAGCAGCGCGATGACTCCCACCGACTCGAGCAGGTCACCGGCCCGCCGCAGCCTGACCCGTACGTGCTCGGCCGGCTGCACGGCGAGCACGACGAGCGGCAGGACCGCCAGCACGACGAGGACGGCCAGCGGTGCCGCGGCCGAGGACCGCTCCGCCCACACCACCAGCAGCCGCACGGCGACGCCCGCCGCGGCGGCCAGCAGCACGACCACTTCGGCGACCAGCGGAAACGCCCGGGCCCGCAGAGCCAGCACCACCGCGACGACCGCGGCCAGCGGCACCGTCCACACGGAGGGATCCCGCAGCGCCAGGACGGCGGCCACGGCGGCCGACCCCGCCAGAGTGATCGTGGCGAGCACCAGACCGCGGTGGGTGGCGGCCAGGGCGACGGACACCTGGTGGCGGCTGACGGAGACCCCCCCGGCCCGGCGGTCGTCGAGCCCGGAGAGCCCGGACGCCATCAGGGCGAGCCGCGGCAGCACCCCGAGCAGCACCACGCAGACGACACCGAGAACGGCCCCGACGCGGGCCTGCTGCTCCGCCGTCCCGGCGCCGGACTGCACGGCGACGACGGCCTCCCAGCCGACGGCGGTCAGAGCCACGGCGCCGGCGCCCACGAGCCCGCCCCGTCCCAACGGCGTGAACAGCCCGAGCAGGGCGAGGACCAGCACGCTCACGGCGGCCACCCCGGCGAGCCGCAGAGCGCCCGCCGAGGACCCGCCGAGGTCGTCGACCAGGCTCCACACGCCCAGCACACCGAGCGCGCCACCGGCGCACAGGAGGGTCGCGGCGAGCCCGTGCCTGCGCACCCGCCCCAGCACCGCACCCGCGACCGCGGCCGCACCGGCGGCGGCCAGCAGGGCACCGGCGACGACCGACCGGTCGTACTGCGCCCGCGCGAACAGCGCGGCGACGACCACCCAGCCCACGCTCGCGACCCCCGCCGTGACTCGCCGCGCGGCCGGCCCCCACACCCATGCCCGATGACCGAGATCCTCCGCCACCTCGTCGGTGACGTCGTGCACGACGGGGGCGGGCGGGGCGTCCTCCGCGCGGACGAGACGCAGGACGGCGCCGTCGCGGACGCCCGCCGTCTCCAGTGTGCTGTCGTGATCGAGCGCGGAGCCGTCCACCGTGACGAGGTGACGCGAGGCGGGCCGCCCCTCCACGCGGTCGTCCAGCAACCGCATGATCTCGGGCAGCAGCAGCCCGACCGGCTCCCGCGCCGGAAGCACGAGGTCGACGCGGCGCCGCTCACCGACGAGCGTGACCCGGCTCAACACCGTCGGCCCACCGGCCGTTTCCCTGCTCAAGGCCCCCGGAGACATCACGCTCGCGAACCTATCACCGGCTTGTAGGACTATTGGAGGGCGTGGAAACGCCGGGGGAGTACGGGCTGCTCTGCCCGATCAGCCGATTCGAAACGAACGACCACCCCACACACCCCGCGCACAGCACGGCCGCGATCACCATCCCGGCGATCACCTTCCCCACCCGCTCGTCCACGGCCCGCCGTTGCCGCTGCGCCCCGAACAACAGGGCGTCCCGCAAGCGCCGCCGCCGCACGGAAACGGATTCGAGAAGCTGGCTGTCGTAGTCCTGGGCGGACATGCTGCTCATTCACCTCGTGTCGGGTCAGGTGGGGAATTCGCCGAGCCGGCTGCACTTGAGCAGATTCACGGGCAGGTACTCCGACTCGACCTCGATCATCCTGGAGCCACTTCCCAAGACGCATCGAGGCCGCGACCCGGCGATCGGGAATCCGCTCAGGGCGCCTGCGAGTGGTCGTCGAGACGCCGGCTTCTCGTCGGTCGGCCGTCCTCGTCCCACCGGTATTCCTCTTGGACCGTGAGACCGCCGTAGTCCTTGTTCCGGAACGGGTCCTGGAACATCACCAGGGCTCGTTCCGCGTAACCGCTCTACAGGGAGCCGTCCTTGACGCTGCCGACGAAGGATCGCCAGGCCTCCCCGTCCAGCATCATCACAGGGCCGGTCAGGTTCTTGCTGTCGCGGACGGGGACCGCGTCGGCGAAGTCGTCGCAGACTTCGACGCAGGCATCCCCCTGCTGGTTTCCGCTGTAGGAGGACTTACGCCAGCGGGCGGTGCTCACGTCTGGGGTGACTCGCATGGCTCGTACATCTCCATCGTCGCTTCGATCAACGCTGCTGAATCCCTTGGCGGGAGGGCGCTGGCCTTCATCAGATCGTACTCTCGCACGCACTGTGTGACGGTCTCGCGGTCGTCGAAGATCTCGCCGTTCCTGGGGCCTTCCTGGTACACGGTGGTGGAGTTGTCCGGGAGCGTAAGCAAGATGAGTGTGCCGTTCATCAAGGTGCATGAGCCCGCCGCGAACGGGACGATCTGAATCGTCGTGCAGCGCGATTGCACCAGGGGAAGCAGTGCCGCGAGTTGCCCGTACATCACCTCCGGTCCACCCACTGCCTGCCGTAGGGCTGCTTCGCCGAGGATCCACCAGAAGTGCGGAGGGCTGTCACGGCGCAGGACTTCCTGACGGCCCAGGCGTGCGGCGACCAAGGGGTCGATCTCCTCGGAGCTCATCTGGGGGTTTCCCTCGGTGAACAGCGCACGCATGTATGCCGATGTCTGGAGCAGACCGGGGACGATGCCTGCACAGAACTCCTGAATCCGCACTGCCCGGGCCTCCAGCTCCAGACAATGATCGAACCGCCTCGGCGTGTACTCCCGCTTCACCGCCCCCACAACCCCTGGAACAACTCCCCTGTCCCGAAAGCCGCGTCCAGCTTCTCCGAGAGGGGCGGCAGGGGGAGCCGTTCCCTCGTCTCCACTCCGTGCAGGTGTGTCTTGCTGTAGTTGACGATGTCCGACATCCGGTCCAGCGACAGCCCGATGAGCTGGCGCTGCCGGCGCAGCTCGACGCCGTACAGGTCGCGGGCGGAGTGAACGGGTTCGAGGTCCCGGGAGGGCTGGGTCATGGTGGTCGGGCTCCCTTGCCGTGTGCTGTGCCGGCATGCCATCCCGTGTTCCCGAGGGAACGGGGCATCCGCCAACGCTAGTCGCTTGCGGTGACAGTGTGGGTGCGAACAGTGAGAGTGCCCAGGTGGCAGCCGTCCCGGAACCCGCTTCGGAACATCGTCACCCTGGCGGGCCCCCTTGCCCGCCGTGACGCTGAGAGCGTGAACAGTGAAAAGCAGCAGGAGGCTGCACCCTTGCCCTCCCGCGGACGTAAGACGACCGACACGACGCCCCGCCCCGGCCGCCCCGAACCGGAGGCGAGTCGGCTCCCGGTCGGTGAACTCGCCCATGACCTAAGGCAGGAGAGGCGCGGGATCGTCATGGACCACCAGGACGGGTTCGTATGGCTGCGCCCGGAGGGCGGCGGCACGGAGTGGACGGCGCTGCCCGGCGACGTGCGGCCGTTGAACGTCCGTGAACGGGCCGAGGAACTGATGTGGACGCGGGTGGCCAGGGCCAACGCCCGCAGCAGAGGGGAGGTTCTCTGAGGGGGGAGACGCAGAACAGGCGTGTGAGGACCTGCGCGACGCGCTCCAGGCGGCAGGGGTGACGTTGCCGTCCCTCGGGCTCGATGCCGCTTCGTACGCCGGGTTCGAGCTGCTTGCGTGGCGGACGTACTGAGGGGCTGAGCCGGGTAGTTCCCGGCCGGTCTCCTCTTGGTTGGTCAGGTGGGGAATTCGCCCAGCCAGTCGTGCTGGAGGAGGTGCTGGGGCAGGTAGGCCGACTCTACCTCGATGGGCAGGTGCCCGTCG
>NZ_JBITSN010000025.1:0-67837 GCF_044540975.1 Streptomyces sp. NPDC085927 | reverse complement strand
CAGGGGCATCGGGTCGCCGGTGGTGACCAGGTCCCGCAGCGGGTGCCGGGCCAGTACCGCGTCCACCTCCGGCGTCAGCGCCCCCGCCAGCCGGGACGACGCCGGACGCCGTTCGTCGCGCAGCGCGTCCACGGCGGTGAGGAGGACGGCCCGCCGGTCCGGTTCCGGGACTCCGGCTGCCGCCCGTTCGTGGAGCCGGGCGCCCTCCTCCAGGACCAGCTCCGTGTCCATGCCCGCCGGAATCTTGATCCGCGCGTGGCGCCGCCACGTGGTGACCGGATCGCTCCACGCCTCCACGGTGTACGTCCAGTGCCCCGTCGCCCCTGCGGTGACGGTGGCCCCCCAGCGGTCGGTGCCGGGCGCCAGTTCCCGCATCGGCGTGAACGGCCCCCGCCGGCCCTCGGGATCGGTCAGGACGACATGGGCGGCCACCGCGTCGTGCCCCTCGCGGAACACGGTCGCCGTCACCTCGAACGCCTCTCCGACGACCGCCTTCGCCGGCCGGCGCCCCTCGCGGACCACCGGCCGGACGTCGAGGACGGGGATACGGCCCACGGAGGTGGCGGGAGCGGGATCCACGGGAGTGGCGCTCACGGTGCTCGCTCCCGCAGTGGGCGACGGCGCGGGCGACGGCGACGGATGTCCGCCCTTGCCGCTCGGCCGCACGGGAGTTGATCCGGAACCGCGTTTCGCGGATGGGGGCGGTCCGGGCTTCGGGGGCGCCCCGGAACCGGCCCGCGCCGGTGGTGTGGAACCGGACGCCGACGGCGTCTTTGCGGTGTCGGGCGTCGGAGGGGATGACGAAGGGTGCTTGGCGGGCATGACCGCTCCTGTCCGCGTCAACGTAGGTGGGCGGATGACTGTGGGGAGGTGGGTCCTGCGGGGTCCTGCGTGATGCTCCTGATGCTCCGTCGTGTTCCGTGGTGCACGGCGGTGGTCCTGAGGGGTGTACCGAAGGAGCCTTCCCACCCTATTCGGGTGAGCAATCCGGCGCTTTGTTAACTACTCACGCGTATGTCGACACACAAGACCGGCCCCGCCCGCGCAGGGCGGAGCCGGTGCCCGACGGGCCCGCTCCCACGCCGCCGTCCGCAAGGCCCCCGCGCCTCTCGTTCGGACCGGGCCGGATCCGAACGAGGGGTCCTAGGGCGCCGGCGTCCGCAACAGCCGGTTCGGCGAGCCGAGTCCGCGGCTGCCCACCTTCCCGGTCGTCGCCCCCTTGACCAGGGCGTTCGCCACCTGCGCCGGGGTCGCCCCCCGGTGCCCGGCGAGGTACAGCGCCGCCGCGCCCGCCGCGTACGGGGACGCCATCGACGTACCCGAGGCGGCGACCCGTCCGGTGTCGCTCGTGGCGGCCGCCGAGGTGATGGCGACTCCGGGGGCGAACAGGTCGACGGCCGAACCGTGGTTGGAAAAGGCCGGTTTCTTGTCCTGCCGGTCGGTCGCGCCCACCGTGATCGCCTGTGTGACCCCCGCGGGCGAGTACAGCGCGGCGGCGTCGCCCTCATTGCCCGCGGCGACCGTGTAGCTGACGCCGGACGCGATGGAGGCGCGGACGGCGGCGTTCAACTGCGCGTTGTGGAAGCCGCCGAGACTGAGGTTGGCGACCGCGGGCTTCCTCGCGTTCCGGGTCACCCAGTCGATGCCCGCGATCACCTGGGCCGTGGTGCCCGAACCCGCGTCGTCCAGCACGCGCACGGAGACGATCCGGGCCCGCTTCGCGACGCCGTACGTCTTCCCCGCGACGATGCCGGCCACATGGGTGCCGTGGCCGTTGCCGTCCTGGGCGGTCCGGTCGTTCTGGACGAAGTCCCAGCCGTGCCGGGCCCGGCCGCCGAAGTCCCGGTGCGAGATCCGTACACCGGTGTCGATGATGTAGGCCGTCACCCCGGCACCCGCCGTGTCCGGCGAGGTGTACCGCTTGTTCAGCGGCAGGTTCCGCTGGTCGACCCGGTCCAGTCCCCAGGACGGCGGGTTCTTCTGGGTCCCGACCCGGGTCACCCGGGTGTCCTGGGCGACCGAGGAGACCCGGGGGTCGGCCGCGAGCCGCGCCGCCTGTCCCGCGTCCGCCCGGACGGCGTAGCCGTTCAGTACCGTGCCGTAGGTGTGGCTGATTCTCGCCCCGTAGCGCGCGGCGAGATCTCTGCCCGCCGCCGAGTGGGCCGCGGTCCCCTCCTTCAGTGTCACCAGGTAGCTGCCTGCCACGGAGCCGGGTGCTCCGGCGCCGGATATCCGCCCCATGGGCGCGGCGTGCGCGGGCAGGGTCGCGGCCGAAACCGTCGCGGCGCACAGGATCGCCGTCATGGTCGCCGTCATGCCCCCCGCCCGGCGCAGACGCCGCGTTCGCGTCCGTGCCATGGTCCGAGTTCCCCTCCTCGACTCGGCGTACGGCGCCGCGGGCCGGGGTGCACCCGGCGCGGGCCGGCACGCCACCGTGGCAGCGTCTCGTGCGGAACGAAGCACCACAAGAACGCCTATGGGTAGGGAATCAGCCATATACGCCTTGTGACGAATCGTTTGGTCCGGGGCACGCCGGTGCCGGGTTGTCCGGCTTCCGCCGTGGATGCCGTTTCCGCCGGTAGTGTCGTGCGGGACGACCGGACGCACACTGCCGTCCCTCCGCACCGCGACTCGCGCCGAGGTGGAATTTGAAGGCGATCCGTCGATTCACCGTCCGACCCGTTCTCCCCGACCCCCTCCGGCCCCTCAGCGGCCTGGCGCGCAATCTGCGCTGGTCCTGGCACGCGCCGACCGGCGACCTCTTCCAGGCCGTCGACCCCGAATGCTGGGCCGCCTGCGGCCGCGACCCCGTACGGCTGCTGGGCAGCGTGGGGCCCGAGCGGCTCACCGAGCTGGCCGGCGACCGCGCGTTCCTGGAGCGCCTCGACGCGGCCGCGGACGACCTGCACACGTACATGACCGGCGACCGCTGGTACCAGACCCAGTCCGGCACCCGGCCGCAGAGCGACCAGCTTCCCGCCGCCATCGCCTACTTCTCCCCGGAGTTCGGCATCACGGCCGCCCTGCCGCAGTACTCCGGCGGGCTCGGCATCCTCGCCGGCGACCATCTCAAGGCCGCCAGCGACCTCGGCGTCCCGCTGATCGGCGTCGGCCTGCTGTACCGGCACGGTTACTTCCGCCAGACCCTGTCCCGGGACGGCTGGCAGCAGGAGCACTACCCCGTCCTCGACCCCAACGAGCTGCCCCTCGTCCAGCTCAAGGAGCCCGACGGCACGCCCGCCCTGGTGGACCTCGCGCTGCCCGGCGGCCGGTCGCTGCGCGCCCGGATCTGGCTGGCCCAGGTGGGCAGGGTCCCCCTGCTCCTGCTGGACTCCGACGTCGAGGAGAACGACCTCGGCGAACGCGGCGTCACCGACCGGCTCTACGGCGGCGGCAGCGAGCACCGGCTGCTCCAGGAGATGCTGCTCGGCATAGGGGGTGTGCGGGCGGTGCGCGCGTACTGCCGGCTCACCGGACACGCGGCACCCGAGGTGTTCCACACCAACGAGGGCCACGCCGGTTTCCTCGGTCTGGAACGCATCGCCGAACTGAACTCCGAGGGACTGGAGTTCGACGCCGCCCTGGAGGCCGTCCGGGCCGGGACCGTGTTCACCACGCACACCCCCGTACCGGCCGGCATCGACCGCTTCGACCGCGCCCTGGTCGCCCGCCACTTCGGCCCCGGCGCCGAACTGCCGGGCATCGACGTCGACCGCGTCATCGGGCTGGGCCGGGAGACGTACCCCGGCGGTGAGCCCGGCCTCTTCAACATGGCCGTGATGGGCCTGCGCCTCGCCCAGCGCGCCAACGGCGTGTCCCTGCTGCACGGCAGCGTCAGCCGGGAGATGTTCGCCGGGCTCTGGCCCGGGTTCGACCCCGAGGAGGTGCCCATCACCTCCGTGACCAACGGGGTGCACGCGCCCACCTGGGTCGCCCCCGAGGTGCTCCGGCTCGGCGCCCGGCAGATCGGTGCCGAGCGCGCCGAGGAGGCGCTGACCGTCGGGGGTTCGGACCGCTGGGACTCGGTCGCGGACATCCCGGACGAGGACATCTGGGAGCTGCGCCGGTCCCTGCGCACTCTGCTGGTGATGGAGGTGCGGGAGCGGCTGCGCGCCTCCTGGCGGCAGCGCGGCGCCGGGACGGCGGAGCTGGGCTGGATCGACCGGGTGCTCGACCCGGACGTGCTGACCATCGGGTTCGCCCGGCGGGTCCCCTCGTACAAGCGGCTGACGCTGATGCTGCAGGACCGGGACCGGCTGACGGACCTGCTGCTGCACCCCGAGCGGCCGGTGCAGATCGTGATCGCGGGCAAGGCGCACCCGGCGGACGAGGGCGGCAAGCGGCTCATCCAGGAACTGGTCCGGTTCGCCGACGACCCCCGTGTGCGGCACCGGATCGTGTTCCTGCCCGACTACGGCATGGCGATGGCGCAGAAGCTCTACCCCGGCTGCGACATCTGGCTGAACAACCCGCTGCGGCCGCTGGAGGCGTGCGGCACCAGCGGCATGAAGGCCGCCCTCAACGGCTGTCTCAACCTCTCGGTGCTGGACGGCTGGTGGGACGAGTGGTTCCAGCCCGACTTCGGCTGGGCCGTCCCCACCGCGGACGGGGCGGGCACCGACCCCGACCGGCGCGACGCCATAGAGGCCGCCGCGCTGTACGACCTGCTGGAGCAGCGGATCACCCCGCGCTTCTACGAGCGGGGCGAGAGCGGGCTGCCGGACCGGTGGCTGGAGATGGTCCGGCACACCCTGAGCCTGCTCGGGCCGAAGGTGCTGGCCGGCCGTATGGTCCGCGAGTACGTCGAGCGCCTGTACGCGCCCGCCGCCGGCGGCCACCGCGCGATGGACCCGGACGCCGCGCGGGGCCTCGCCCGGTGGAAGGCCCGGGTGCGCGCCGCCTGGCACGGCGTGACCGTCGACCATGTCGAGACGTCGCAGACGACGGAGATGCCGGAGACAACGGGCACGGCGGAACTCGGCACCACCCTCGGGCTGCGGGTGCGCGTCGGCCTCGGCGGCCTCGGCCCCGACGACGTCGAGGTCCAGGCGGTCTCCGGGCGGGTGGACGAGGAGGACCGCATCGCCGACGCGACCCCCGTGCCGCTGAAGCCGGTGGGCGCCGCCGACCTGGAGGGCCGCTGGGTGTACGAGGGCCCGCTCTCCCTGGACCGCACCGGGCCGTTCGGCTACACGGTCCGTATCCTGCCCAGCCACCGGCTGCTGGCGCAGGGCACGGAACTGGGCCTGGTCGCGGTCCCCTCGGAGGACGTCCTGGGGACCGCGGGGTTGCTGATGCGGTGAGGCGGCGGTAGCGGGAGGACGGTGCGAAGGGCCTCAGAACTCCGTGAGGCCCTTCGTCGCGAGCCGGCGCAGGACCGTGCCGCAGCGGCGGGCGTAGGCCTGCTGCAGCCCGCGTGCGGCCGGGCCGGCCGCACGGGCGTACCACCTGGCCGGCCTGCTGAACGCCGAGACGGTCAGCCACACCGTCCCGTCACCGGTGCGGTCCACGACGAAGGACTCCTCGCCGCACTCCGGATGACCGGGCAGCGTGCCGTAGGCCCAGCCGGCCCTGCGGTGCTCCTCCACCGTCCAGACCACCCGGCAGGGCGCCCGGACCACTCCGGCGAGCGTGACGGTGACGTCGACGCCGGGCGCCGCGCGGTCGGCGGAGGTGTCGAACCCGACCCCCAGGGCCCGGTGCAGCTCCCAGGTGAGGACCGCCTCCGAGCCCTGGCGGAAGACCGCTTCGCCCTCGCCGAGGCGGGTGCGGACGCGCAGGGGGTGGAATCCGGGAGGGCAGAAACCCGGCTCGCGGGTCGCGCCGACATGGTCGTAGGTGAAGTCCGCCGAAGACATGGGACCCAAGGGTAGGGCGGCCACCGGCGGCGCCCGCACGGCGGGGCGCCGCCCCGGAGGTCCGGCCTCCGGGGCGGCGCCCCGTCCTCACGCGGTGCTCACGGGCCGCGACGTCCGGCCCGCGCACGATGCCTGCCCGTGACGGCTACGGGAAGGTGAGCCCCCAGCCGTTGATGTAACCGGTGTCCCGCGAGGCCTGGTCCTGCACCCGCAGCCGCCAGGTGCCGTTGGCGGTCTCGGAGGAGGCGTTGACCGTGTAGGTCTCGTTGACGTTGTCCGCCGAGCCGCCGGTGCGGTTCCTCAGGCGGTACGCCGTACCGTCCGGAGCCAGCAGGTCGATGACCAGGTCACCGCTCCAGGTGTGCACGATGTCGACCGGGACCTGGAGGTTGGACGGAGCGTTGCCCGTCCGGCCGGTCACGGTGATCGACGAGGTGACCGCCGCGCCGTTGTCCGGGATGGACACGTCGGTGGTGTTCTCGAAGGTGGTGCCGCCACCGCCGCCGCCGGAGCGTGTGCCGACGTTGATGCCGGCCCAGGCGTCCTGCACCGCCTTGTACTCGGCGCTGTCCGTGCCGTACAGCTCACCGGTGGCCGCGAGGGTGCCGGTGCGGGCGCCCGCGTAGTTGGTGGTCGAGGTGAACTTGGTGGTCAGCGCGCGGAACCAGATCTTCTCCGCCTTGGCGCGGCCGATGCCGGTGACCGGCAGGCCGTCCGAAGTGGGCGAGTTGTAGCTGACGCCGTTGATGGTCTTGGCGCCGCTGCCCTCGCTCAGCAGGTAGAAGAAGTGGTTCGCGGGGCCCGAGGAGTAGTGCACGTCGATCGAGCCGATCCCGGAGTACCAGGCGTCCTTGGACGCGCCGTCCTTGCTCGGCTTGTCCATGTAGCGCAACGGGGTGCCGTCGCCGTTGATGTCTATCTCCTCGCCGATGAGGTAGTCACCGACGTCGGAGGAGTTGGCCGCGTAGAACTCGACGGTCGAGCCGAAGATGTCGCTGGTCGCCTCGTTGAGGCCGCCGGACTCGCCGCTGTAGACGAGGCCCGCGGTGTTCGAGGTGAGACCGTGGGTCATCTCGTGCGCGGCGACGTCGATCGAGGTCAGCGGGTTGGCGTTGCCCGAGCCGTCGCCGTAGGTCATGCAGAAGCAGCTGTCCGACCAGAAGGCGTTGACGTAGTTGTTGCCGTAGTGGACCCGGGAGTAGGCGCCCACGCCGTCGCCGCGGATGCCGCTGCGGCCGTGCACGTTCTTGTAGTAGTCCCAGGTCAGCGCGGCCCCGTAGTGGGCGTCGGCGGCGGCCGACTCCAGGTTGGACGGGGTGCCGTCGCCCCAGACGTCGTCGGAGCCGGAGAAGAGGGTGCCGGTGCCGGAGGTGCCGCGGTTCAGGTTGTACGTCTTGTGCCCGCCGCGCGCGCCGTCGGTGAGGTTGTACGTCGACCCGGACTGGGTGGAGGTCAGGGTGACGGTGCCGCTGTAGACGGTGTGGCCGGTCGCGTTCTGGATGGCCTGCCACTCGTACAGCTTCTCGCCCGTGACGGCGTCGGTGATGACGTGCAGCTCCTGCGGGGTGCCGTCGTGCTGGAGTCCGCCGACGACCGTCTCGTACGCCACCGTGGGGGTGCCGCTCGCGGCCCAGATCACCTTGCGCGGGGCGCCGTCCACGTCGGGGCTCTTGGCGTCCTCGGCCTTCGCGGCGGACAGCGCCTGCTGCTCCGCCTCGGCGGTGGAGACCTTGGCCGTGGTCGTGGCGGGCTTCACCGCGGCCCGGGCGGCCTTGACGACCGACTCGGCCTCGCCGGGCTTCTCGCCCTGCACGACGAGGTCGCCGCCGAGGACGGGCAGGCCGTCGTAGGTGCGCTCGTAGCGGACGTGGACGGTGCCGTCGCGGTCCTTGAGGACGTCACGGACGACGAGCTTCTCCTTGGCGCCCAGACCGAGGTCCGCGGCGGTGTCCGCCTTGGTGGCGTTCGCCTCGCGGATCAGCTCGGCGCGCTGGGCGGGGGTGAGCCGGACCGACTCCGCGGCGGGCTTCGCCTGTGCGGCGGCCGGCGCGGAGTCCGGGGCCGCGGTGGCGCTGCCGGCCTGCACGGCCGTGGCGACCAGGGCGGCGACCCCGGCGAGGGCGACCGCGGCGGTGCGGCGGCGCGTCGTGCGGGGGGTGCGGGGGGTGCGTCTGTGGGAGGAGCTGCTTCTCAACACTGACTCCTTCTGCGCGGCCGCGGGTTGTGTGCGGCCAGGGGAGACCGGCCGGCTGGTGAGCCGGCCGGGCAGAACAGGGCGGTACGCGGTACCACGTGCTGCTGTGCTGGAGCGACGGCCGCGGCACGACGGTTCGGTGGCGCTGTGGGGCTGCCGTGCGAGGGCCGTGGGAAGAGTGGCAGGTGACCGCGGTTTCTGTCAGGAGCGCGTCAGAAACTTGGCCAAAAACGGTTCGTTGTCCGGGAGTTCAGGTTCGATTAACGGAAAGTTGCGCACGCGTAACAGGGGCCGCGGCGCACCCGCCCGGCACCGTCGGCCCCTCCTCGCGCAGCCGCCCCTCCCGGGCCTCCGCGCCTTTGTTGCGGGGGAGTGTCCCCCCGTTACGCCAAGCTGTCCCGCCAGGCCCGGTGCAGGTCCGCGAAGCGGCCCGTACCCGCGACGAGTTCGGCCGGGGTGCCGTCCTCCACGATCCGGCCGTGCTCCATCACCAGGACGCGGTCCGCGATCTCCACGGTGGACAGACGGTGGGCGATCACCACCGCCGTACGGCCCCGCAGCACCGTCGCCATCGCCCGCTGCACCGCCCGCTCGCCGGGGATGTCCAGCGAACTGGTCGCCTCGTCCAGGATCAGCACGGCGGGATCGGCGAGCAACGCCCTCGCGAACGCCACGAGCTGGCGCTGACCGGCCGAGATGCGGCCGCCCCGCTTGCGTACGTCGGTGTCGTAGCCGTCCGGGAGGGAACTGATGAAGTCGTGCGCGCCGATCTCCTTGGCCGCCTGCTCGATCTCCGCGCGGCCGGCCTCCGGACGGCCGAGGGCGATGTTCTCGGCGACCGTGCCGGAGAACAGGAACGCCTCCTGCGTCACCATGACCACCCCGCGCCGCAGTTCGGGCCCCGGCAGGTCGCGCAGGTCGATGCCGTCGAGCAGGACCCGGCCGTCGGTGGGGTCGTAGAAGCGGGCGAGCAGCTTCGCCAGTGTCGACTTGCCCGCGCCGGTCGAGCCGACCACCGCGACGGTCTGCCCGGCGGGGAGCGTCAGGTCGAAACGGGGCAGCACCTCGCCACCGGTGCGGTACGCGAACCGGACCCCGTCGAAGACGACCTCGCGCCCCGGATGCTCCGACCGCCGCTCCGGCAGCTCACGGGGGGACACCGGCTCCGGCACGGACGGGACCTGGGCCAGCAGACCGGCGATCTTCTCCAGCGAGGCCGCCGCCGACTGGTACGCGTTGAGGAACATGCCCAGCCGGTCGATCGGGTCGTACAGGCGCCGCAGATATAGCACCGCCGCCGCCAGCACACCGAGCGCGAGCGTCCCGTCCGCCACCCGGTAGGCGCCCCACAGCACGGCCAGCGCGACCGTCGTGTTGGCGGTCACCCGCGAGCCCACGACATAGCGGGCCATCTCGAGCAGCGCGTCGCCGTTGGTCCGCTCGTGCCGCCGGTTCAGCTCCCGGAACGCGGCGTCGTTGACGGACTCGCGGCGGAAGGCACGCACCGGGCGGATGCCGTTCATCGTCTCGACGAACTTCACGATCACCGCGGCGATCGCCGTCGACCGCAGCCGGAACACCCGGTGCGCCCGCCGCTGGTAGGACCGCACCAGCAGGTACAGCGGCAGGAAGGACGCCACCGCGACGGCGCCGAGCCCCAGGTCCAGCCAGAGCAGCAGCACCGCGATGTAGAGACAGGACACGGCGACCGTCACCAGCTGCTGCAGGCCCTCCTCCAGCAGTTCCCGCAGCGACTCGACGTCCGTGGTGGAGCGGGAGATGAGCCGGCCCGAGGTGTAGCGCTCGTGGAAGTCGACGCTGAGCGCCTGCGCGTGCCGGAAGATCCGGCCGCGCAGATCCAGCAGCACGTCCTGGCTGACCCGCGCGGAGACGCCGATGAACGCGTACTGCAGCGCACCGCCCACCGCCGCGCACAGCAGATACCCCACCGCGACCGCGATCAGCGGCCCGTGGTCGGCGGACCGGAACGCGGGCACGCCCCGGTCGATCGCGTACGCCACCAGCAGCGGGCCCGCCTGCACCGCCGCCTGCTGGAGCAGCAGCAGGACCACCGTGAGCGCGACCCGGCCGCGCATCGGCGTCAGCAGGGAACGCAGCAGGGTGCCGGTGGCGCCCGGGGGAGTGGGCAGGACGTCCCGGTCGAACGGGTCGCCGGTCCCCGGCGTCTGCGGCTCGCCGCTCTTGTCGTCCTTGCCGCCCTTGTCGTCCTTGTCGCGGGCGGGTGCGGTGGGAGCCGCCGTCATCGTTGGTTCTCCTGTTCCGCCTGTTCCGCCTGCCCTGTCACCGGGTCGCCGGACATGAGGTGGGCGTACTCGGCGTTGGTGCGCAGCAGTTCGTGGTGGGTGCCGACCGCCGTGACCCGGCCGCCGGAGAGCAGGGCGACGCGGTCGGCCAGCAGGACCGTGGACGGGCGGTGCGCCACGATCAGGGCCGTGGTGTCCGCGAGCACCCGGCGCAGGGCGGCCTCCACCGCGGCCTCCGTGTGCACGTCCAGCGCGGACAACGGATCGTCCAGCACCAGGAAACCGGGCCGGCCGACCACCGCGCGGGCCAGCGCGAGGCGCTGCCGCTGCCCGCCGGAGAGGCTCAGCCCCTGCTCACCGACCTGGGTCCGGACGCCCTGCGGCAGCGCGTGCACGAAGTCGGCCTGCGCCACCCCGAGCGCCCGCTCCAGTTCGCGCTCCCCGGCGGCGGCCCCGGCGCCCATCAGCACGTTCTCCGCCACCTCGGCCGAGAACAGGGTCGGCTCCTCGAACGCGACGGAGACCCTGCGCCGCAGCTCCTCGCGCGACAGCGCGGTGATGTCCGTGCCGTCGAGGGTGATCCGCCCCGAGGTCGCCTCGTGCAGCCGGGGGACCAGGGCGGTGAGCGTGGTCTTGCCGCTGCCGGTCGCGCCGACCAGGGCCATGGACTCGCCGGGGCGGATGTGCAGGTCGACGCGGTCGAGGACGGGCGGGGAGCCGGGAGGGGCGTCGGGGTAGCGGAAGCCGACACCGTGGAAGCGCAGACCGCCCTCGCCGCCCCCGCCCCCGTCGGGGCCGTCCCGCGTGACGTCGGGTCCCGGCCGCTCCTCCTCGGCGTCCATCACCTCGAAGTACCGCTGGGTCGCCGTGGCCGTCTCCTGGCTCAGCGCCAGCAGGAAGCCGATCGACTCCACGGGCCAGCGCAGGGCGAGGGCCGTCGACAGGAACGCCACCAGGGTGCCCGCGGACAGGTCCCCGTCGGCCACCCGTACGGTCCCCAGCACCAGCGCCCCGCCGATCGCCAGTTCCGGCAGCGTGGTGATGACGGTCATGATCATGGCCAGCAGCCGGGCCTTGCGCAGCTCCGTCCCGCGCAGCTCCTTCGACAGCTCCCGGAACGCCTTCGCCTGACTGCGGTGCCGTCCGAACCCCTTGATGACCCGGATGCCGAGCACGCTCTCCTCGACGACCGTCGTCAGATCGCCCACCTGGTCCTGAGCGAGCCGCGCCGCACTGCTGTACCGCTTCTCGAAGGCCGCGCAGATGACCGCCACCGGCAAGGTGGGAATCAGGATCACCAGCCCCAGAACCCAGTCCTGGACCAGCATGATGATCACGCCGACCAGAATGGTCACCCCGTTGGCCAGCAGGAACACCAGAGGGAAGGCCAGGAACATCCGGACCAGCATCAGATCCGTGGTTCCCCGGGACAGCAACTGACCCGACGGCCACCGGTCGTGGAAGGCCACCGGCAGCCGCTGCAGACGCCGGTACAGGTCCGCCCGCATCCCCGCCTCGACCGCGGCCAGCGGACGCGCCACCAGCCACCGCCGCAGACCGAACAGCAGTGCCTCCGCCAGCCCGAGCAGCAGCAGGTACAGCGCGCCGAGCCACACGCCCGCCGGGTCCCGGTCGGCGACCGGGCCGTCCACGATCCACTTCAGGACCAGCGGGAAGACCAGGGCGACGCAGGAGGCGACCACCGCGACGACGGCGGCGGTCACCAGCCGCGTCCGCGCGGGCCGCACGTACGGCCACAGGCGCAGCAACGAGCGGACGGTGGTGCCGCGTTCGGAGGCCGGGCCGGGCTCGGGGAACGAACCGGGCTCGGAGGCCGAAAGGGGTGCGGAGAGTGGGGGTGTCGTGGCCATCGGCAGCGAGCCTACGGACCGCCCCCGGCGCTGCCCACCGAGTTTTGGCCGGACCCCACTGGTCCGCAGGACCTACGCCCGACGTCCGACCCCGTCGACGCGCCCGCACGCGACCCGCGCCGTACCTCCTCTCCCCCGAAGTCGGACCACTCCATCAGCCGATCGGTTGATGCGGGTCCGAGCGCGTCGGCCGATGTGCGGGGAGCCCGTGCGCGGCGACGCTGATGCCATGCCTGTCATCGAAGTCACCGACCTGCGCAAGTCCTACGGGGGCCGGCCCGTCGTGGACGGTGTCTCCTTCGCCGTGGAGGAGGGCGAGATCTTCGGCGTCCTCGGCCCCAACGGCGCCGGCAAGACGACCACCGTCGAATGCGTCGAGGGCCTGCGCGTCCCCGACTCCGGCCGGGTCCGCGTCACCGGCCTCGACCCCGTCACCGAGCACGACGCGGTCGCCGGCGTGCTCGGCGCCCAGCTCCAGCGGAGCGAACTCCAGGCCAAGCTCACCGTCCGTGAGGCCCTCGAGCTGTACGCCGCCTTCTATCCGCGCCCCGCCGACTGGCGGCCCCTGGCCGAACGTCTCGGGCTCACCCCGCACCTGGACAACCGCTTCGGCAAGCTCTCCGGCGGGCAGAAGCAGCGCCTGTCGATCGCGCTCGCCCTCATCGGCGACCCCCGGATCGTCGTCCTCGACGAACTCACCACCGGCCTGGACCCGCGCGCCCGCCGCGACACCTGGGAACTCATCGAGGACATCCGCGCGGGCGGCGTCACCGTCCTGCTCGTCACCCACTTCATGGAGGAGGCCCAGCGGCTCTGCGACCGGATCGCGGTGATCGACAAGGGCCGGGTGGCCGCCCTGGACACCCCGGCCGGTCTGATCCGCCGCTCGGCGGGAGCCACCGTCATCAGCTTCACGCCCTCCGCCCCCCTGGACGACCGCGACCTGAACGGCCTGCCCGCCCTCGCCTCGATCGAGCACCGGGACGGCCGCGTCACCCTGTCCGGCACGGACGAGACCGTCAACGCCGTCATCACCCTCCTCGCCCGCACCCGTGTCACCGCCCACCAGCTCCGGGTCACCGACGCCACCCTGGACGACGCGTTCCTGGACCTGACGGGGGAGAACGGCGGGACCGGCCCGACGGGCGCGACCGAGCGGGCGAACACCACCGGCCGCCCCGACACCACCGAGGAGGTACCGGCGTGACCAGCCCCGCCCCCCGCGCCGCCGTCCTGAACACCGCCGTCCTGCGGACCGAGATCCGCCTCTTCCGCCGTGAACCCGGTGGAATCTTCTGGGTCCTGCTGTTCCCCACCCTCCTGCTGGCGATCCTCGGTTCCCTCCCCTCCTTCCGCGAGGCCGACCCGTCCTTCGGCGGGCTGCGCCCGGTGGACGCGTACGTTCCGGTCGCCGTGCTGCTCGGCCTGATCGTCGGCGGGGTGCAGGGCATGCCGCAGACCCTCACCGCCTACCGCGAGCACGGCATCCTGCGCCGGATGGCCACCACCCCCGTACGGGCCACCGCACTGCTCGGCGCGCAGATGCTGGTGTACGGCGGGGCCGCCCTGCTCTCGGCGCTGCTCTCGCTCGCCGTCGGCCGGATCGCCTTCGGCGTACCGCTGCCGCGTCAGCCCTTCGGCTACCTCCTCGCACTGCTCCTGGCCGTGACCGCCGCCCTCGCCCTGGGCGCCGTGCTCTCCGCGCTGTCCCGCACGGCGAAGATCGCGGGAGCGGTGGGCTCCGCCGCGCTGTTCCCGGCGATGTTCTGCGCGGGTGTGTGGCTGCCGGTGCAGGCCATGCCGGACCTGCTCGCCGACATCGTCGGCTGGACCCCGTTCGGCGCCGCGGCCGAAGCCCTGAACCAGGCCGCGGCCGGCGACTGGCCCGGCTGGATCCACCTGGCCGTCCTGGCGGCCTGGACGGTGCTGCTGACGGCTGCCGCCACCCGCTGGTTCCGCTGGGAGTGAGGGAGGGGCGGCATGCCCGAGACTGGTGCGATGACGCAGGCGGTGGGCAGCACGCGGGGGACTTCCACGGTCGAGCAGCGGTGGGAACTGTTCCACCGCTGGGGCCCGTACGCCCTGCTCGGCGTCGGCATCGTACTGGCGGCGGGCACCGCCCCGGCGATCGGCATGACCCGCGCGGAGATGCACGCGTCCGGTGGGCTCGTCGGCGCGGCCCTCCTGCTCCAGCTGTGGTGGGGGCGGGCCAGGCGCACCCGCCCGGGACCGTCCCCGGCGGGCACCGCCTACTACCTGCTGCGCTGGGCCATCGGCTTCGGCCTGACCTGGATGAACCCGTTGTTCGCCTTCCAGGCGTCCATCGGCTACTTCGACGTCGACCGGCTGCTGCTGCGACGGCTGGTCGTACCCGGGCTGCTGGCCACCGCGGTCACGGTAGCCGGTTCGCAGAGCGGTGGACTGCCGCCGCAAGACCGGATGGGCTGGATACTCTTCGGGGGCCTCCTGGCCGCCAACGCCGCGCTGGTCTCCCTCCTCGCCCACTTCACCACCCTGGAGGAGGACCGCACTCGTACCCAGGCCGAGACCATCGCCGAACTGGAGCGCACCAACGCCGCGTTGCAGCAGGTCCTCGACGAGAACGCCGCCCTGCACACCCAACTCCTCGTCCAGGCACGGGAGGCGGGCGTCGCCGACGAACGCCGGCGGCTGGCCGCCGAGATCCACGACACCCTCGCCCAGGGCCTCACCGGCATCATCGCCCAGCTCCAGGTGGTGGCGGGCACGACGGACCCCGGCCTGGTCCGGGTCCACGCGGGCCGGGCCACCGACCTGGCCCGCGAGAGCCTCGGCGAGGCCCGCCGCTCCGTGCACAACCTCGCCCCGGTCGCCCTCGACGGGGACGGGCTGCCGCAGGCCCTGGAGAAGACGGTCGCCGAATGGGGCGAACGCACCGGCGCCCGCGCGGACTGCACCGTCACCGGCACCGCCGAACCCCTGCACGAGGAGGTCGCGGCCACGCTGCTGCGGATCGCGCAGGAGGCCCTCTCCAACGCCTCCCGGCACGCCGCGGCCACCCGGGTCGGCGTCACGCTCTCCTACATCGGCGACGAGGTCACCCTCGACATCCGCGACGACGGCCGCGGCTTCGACCCGCGCGTGCGCCCCGCCCGCACCGGCAGCGGCGGCTTCGGCCTCGACGGCATGCGCGCCCGTGCGGAACGCATCGCGGGCTCCCTCACCGTGGAGTCCGAACCCGGCCACGGGACGGCGGTGTCGGCTCGCGTACCGTTGGTGCGCCATGACTGACGCCGACCCCCCGACCGTCTCGGTCCTGATCGTCGACGACCATCCCGTCGTACGGGACGGCCTGCGCGGCATGTTCGAGTCCGCGCCCGGCTTCCGCGTCCTGGGCGAGGCGGCGAACGGCGTCGAGGCGCTGGAGCGGGCCGCCGCCCTCGATCCGGACGTCGTCCTCATGGACCTGCGCATGCCGGGCGGTTCGGGCGTGGACGCCATCCGGGAGCTGACCCGCCGGGGCGCGCGGGCCGAGGTGCTCGTCCTCACCACCTACGACACCGACTCCGACACCCTGCCCGCGATCGAGGCGGGCGCGACCGGCTACCTGCTGAAGGACGCGCCGCGCGAGGAACTGTTCGCGGCCGTACGGGCGGCCGCCGAGGGCCGTACGGTCCTCTCCCCGGCGGTGGCCTCCCGCCTGGTCTCCGCGGTCCGTGCCCCCGCCGCCGCACCGCTGTCCGCGCCCCCGTCCGCGCGGGAACGCGAGGTCCTCGCCCTGGTCGCCCGGGGCACCTCCAACCGCGAGATCGCCCGCGAACTCTTCATCAGCGAGGCGACGGTGAAGACCCACCTCACCCACCTGTACGCCAAACTCGGCGTCAAGGACCGCGCCGCGGCCGTGGCGGTCGCCTACGAGCGCGGCATCCTCGGCCGGCCGGGCGCCGGCTGACGCGGAACCGGCCCGGCCGGCACCCGGGGCCGGTGCCGCGTCAGCCGACGGCCCGCAGCAGCAGCACCGTCCGTCCTCCCACCGTGATCGTCGTGTCCGCCGGGTGGGCCGTGGCCGGCGGGGACTCCTGGTCCTCCCGGCCGGTGTCGACGACCACCTCGTAGCGCCGGGCCCACGGCGGGCCCGGCAGGAGGACGTCCGCCGGTTCGTCACCGGCGTGGAGGATCACGAGGAAGCTGTCGTCGAGGACACGTTCCCCGCGCTCGTCCCGGTCCGGGACGTCCCGGCCGGAGAGGTACATGCCGAGGGTGGCGGTGGGCGCGTACCAGTCCTCCTCGGTCATCTCGGTGCCCCGCGCGGTGAACCAGGCCAGGTCGCGCAGTCCGTCCGCGGAGTGTGCGTGCCCGGAGTAGAAGGTCCGGCGGCGCAGCACCGGATGGCGGCGGCGCAGGGCGATCAGCCGGGACGTGAGGTCGAACAGGGCCCGCCAGCCCGGTTCCGCGAGCAGCTCCCAGTCCACCCAGCCGGTCTCGTTGTCCTGGCAGTAGGCGTTGTTGTTGCCGCGCTGGGTGCGCCCCATCTCGTCACCGGCGACCAGCATCGGCACGCCCGTGGACAGCAGCAGCGTGGCCAGCAGGTTGCGCAGCTGCCGCCGCCGCAGGGCCAGGACGTCCGGGTCGTCGCTCTCGCCCTCGGTGCCGCAGTTCCAGGAACGGTTGTCGTCCGTGCCGTCCCGGTTGCCCTCGCCGTTGGCCTCGTTGTGCTTGCGTTCGTACGACACGAGGTCGCGCAGGGTGAATCCGTCGTGCGCGGTGACGAAGTTGACCGAGGCGTACGGGCGCCGTCCGCCCCAGTCGTAGAGGTCGCTCGAACCGGAGAGCCGGTAGCCGATCTCCCGCAGATTCGCGGCGCCGGGCCGCCAGAAGTCCCGTACGGCGTCCCGGTACCGGTCGTTCCACTCCGACCACAACGGCGGGAACGCCCCCGCCCGGTAGCCGCCGGGGCCCACGTCCCACGGCTCGGCGATCAGTTTCACCCCGCGCAGCACCGGGTCCTGGGCGATCACCGAGAGGAACGGGGCGCTCATGTCGACGTCGCCCCCGTCCCCGGTACGGGCCAGTGCCGCCGCCAGGTCGAAGCGGAAGCCGTCGACGCCCATCTCGGTCACCCAGTAGCGCAGCGAGTCCGTGATCAGGCGCAGCGCCTGCGGCCGGACGACGTCCAGGGTGTTGCCGCAGCCGGTGTAGTCGGCGTACCGGCGGGCGTCGGCCCGCAGCCGGTAGTGGCCGCGGTTGTCGATGCCCTTCAGGGACAGGGTGGGGCCCAGTTCGTTCGCCTCGGCGGTGTGGTTGTACACCACGTCGAGGACGACCTCGATGCCCGCCGCGTGCAGCGCGCGCACCATCCGCTTGAACTCGCCGACCTGCTGCCCGCCCGTCCCGGAGGCCGCGTAACCCGCGTGCGGGGCGAACCAGCCGACGGAGTTGTAGCCCCAGTGGTTGCGCAGCCCCCGCCGCAGCAGATGGTCCTCGTGCGCGAACTGGTGCACCGGCAGCAGCTCCACGGCCGTCACCCCGAGCCGCACCAGATGCCCGATCGCGGCGGGATGGGCCAGCCCCGCGTACGTGCCGCGCAGTTCCCCGGGAATGCCGGGGTGCCGCTGTGTGAACCCCTTGACGTGCAGCTCGTACAGGACCGTGTCCGCCCACGGCGTCCCGGGCCGGCGGTCGTCGGCCCGGTCGTCGGCCTCGTGGACGACGACACCCTTGGGCACGTACGGGGCGGAGTCCCGGTCGTCGCGCACGGTGTCCGCGACATGCTGCTCCGGCCAGTCCCGGACATGCCCGTACACCTGGGGCGGCAGGCCGGACGTGCCGTAGTCGCCGTCCACCGCGCGGGCGTACGGGTCGAGCAGCAGCTTCGCCGGGTTCCAGCGGGCGCCGGTCCACGGATCCCAGCGGCCGTGCACCCGGTAGCCGTAGCGCGTGCCGGGCAGGACACCCGGTACGAAGCCGTGCCAGACCCCCTCCGTCAGCTCGGTGAGCCGGGCGCGGCTCTCCCCGCCGCGCTCGTCGAACAGGCACAGCTCGACGCCCTCGGCGCCCCCCGCCCACAGTGCGAAGCCGGTCCCCGCCACCCCGTCCGGACCGGTGCGGAAGTGGGCACCCAGCGGGGCGGCCGGGCCGGGCCACACCGGCACCGTCGCCGGCGGAGGCGCAGCCGCCCGCACGCCGTTCACGGCGACGGCCGGGCGCCCGTCGCCGGTGACCCGCTCCCCGGTCACCGCCTCCCGCCCGGCCACCGCCTCCTGCTCGGCTGCGCTGGACACCTGTCAGCCTCCCGCGGCTCATCATGGGACGACGGCGGGCAGGGGAGTGCGGCCGCCCGGTCTTTTGGGCGTTCCCCGGCTCCGGCCGCGGCTCCCCGGCGCGTCGTCCTCCCCACAGTTCTGCCCAGAGCGTGCCGCGCACTCACGTTTCCCCGGGGAACGTCAGGGTGCGCCCCGACGTTTCCCGGGGCGCACCCTCGCACCGCCCCGGGGCCGGGGCGGTGCGCGCGTCCCTCCGGGGCACACGCACGCGTCCCTCCGGGGGCGCAGGAGAGAGGGCCGGGCGGAGATGACTGTTCCCCGAGGGGACGCATGGTCGTTTCCCCACGGCGCGCACCGTCGTTGGGCAGCGCGTGAGCCACGTACAAGGACGCGCACGGCGCGCGAGGGCCGCACTGGCCGCCGTAGTGACATGGGCAGGGCTGCTGGCCGGGGTTGTCGGCTGTACCTCGGACGGCCCCATCGCAGGAGCATTCGGCCCCCCGGGGCCCGAGGAGGTGATCCGGGTCGTACCCGCCGACGCCAGCAAGGAGGTGCGCCCCGACCGGGCGCTGAGAGTGCAGGCGTCCGAAGGCCGGCTGGAGTCGGTGAAGGTCGTCCGGTCCCAGGACGCGCGGGAGACCCCGGTCCCCGGCCGGCTCTCCGCCGACGGACAGACCTGGAAGCCCGACGACGAACGGCTCGCGCTGGCCGCGAAGTACACGGTCGACGCCGTCGCCCTGGACGACGCCGGGCGCCGCTCGGCCCGCCGCACCACCTTCACGACGTACGTCCCCGAGCAGCGCTTCATCGGCTACGTCGCACCGGAGGACCGTTCCGTCGTCGGCACGGGGATGATCGTCTCCCTGGCGTTCAACCGAGAGATCGTCCACCGCGCGGCGGTCGAACGCGCCGTCCGCGTCACCTCCCGCCCGGCCGTCGACATCCGCCCGCACTGGTTCGGCAAGGAACGCCTCGACTTCCGGCCCGAGGAGTACTGGAAGCCCGGCACCGAGGTCACCGTCGAGCTGGACCTGCGGGACGTCGAGGGCGCACCCGGCGTCTACGGGCTCCAGCACCGCACGTTCTCGTTCACCGTCGGCCGCGGACAGGTCTCGGTGGTCGACGCGTCCCGGCACACCATGGAGGTGCGACGGGACGGCGAGGTGCTCGCCACGGTGCCGGTCACGGCCGGGGCGCCGAAGACCCCCACGTACAACGGGAAGATGGTGATCACCGAGATGCTCGAGGTCACCCGGATGAACGGCGCGACCGTCGGCTTCACCGACGACGACGGCAAGGGCGAGTACGACATCCCCGACGTCCCGCACGCCATCCGCCTGACCGAATCCGGCACCTTCCTGCACGGCAACTACTGGGCCGACGAGGACGTCTTCGGCGACACCAACGTCAGCCACGGGTGCGTGGGACTGCGCGACGTGAAGGGCGGCGGCGCGGGCACCCCGGCGGGCTGGTTCTTCGACCGCAGTCTCGTCGGCGACGTCGTCGAGGTGGTCAACAGCAAGGACCGGACGGTCGCCCCGGACAACGGCCTCGGCGGCTGGAACATGTCCTGGGAGAAGTGGACGGAGGGCAGCGCCGTGAAGTGAACCCCGACGCCTCGCAGCGCCCCCACGCGCGGATGACCGAAAGGGCGCTTCGGTTGTGCTCCGCGGGCCGTCGGAGTTTGGAACGGAACGGTGACACACCGACCGCCTCCAACCCTCCTGGCCTGTGGTTACTATGCGCCGAGGCGCGCGAGGGGCGTGCGGGGCGCGGGCCGGGCCAGGCCCGCCGAGGGGAGAAAACAAGTGAACGTGGGGCCGATATCGGGGGCGTCGGTTGACGCGCGGAGGCGTGGCGGCAGGAAGCTCGCCGCGCTGGCACTCGGGGTGATGCTGGCGGTCACGGCGTGCGGGGGCGGGGGGACCGGACCGGGTTCCGGGTCCGGCTCGGACGACGGCAAGGCCAAGGACTCCACCGCGGCACAGAGCAAGCAGTCCGAGGCGGTCATAGGCATAGCGCCCGAGGACGGCGCCGAGTCCGTGAAGACCAGCGGCGCGCTCAAGGTCGACGCGGCCAAGGGCAAGCTGACCGAGGTCGTCGTCAAGGACCCGGACGGCGAGAGGATCGACGGGGAGATATCCGGCGACGGCGCCCACTGGACGCCGTCGACCCACCTGGCCGCCTCCACCAAGTACACCGTGCACGCGGTCGCCAAGGACTCCGCCGGCCGCACCGCCGCCGAGGACTCCAGTTTCACCACGCTGACCCCGAAGAACACCTTCGTCGGCACCTTCACTCCCGAGGACGGCTCCAAGGTCGGCGTCGGAATGCCGTTCTCGCTCCGCTTCACCCGGGGCATCACCCACCCCGAGGACGTCGAGAAGGCCATCCGCATCACGACCGAGCCGGCCGTCGAGGTCGAGGGGCACTGGTTCGGCAACGACCGCCTCGACTTCCGCCCCGAGAAGTACTGGAAGGCCGGCACCAAGGTCACCGTCGACCTCAACCTCGACGGCGTCGAGGGCCGCCCCGGCGTCTACGGCGAGCAGGCCAGGACCGTCTCCTTCACCATCGGCCGCAGCCAGGTCTCCGTCGTCGACGCCAAGAAGCTCACCATGAAGGTCGAGCGGGACGGCAAGGTCATCAAGACGATCCCGGTCACCACCGGCGCCCCCGGCACCGAGACGTGGAACGGCCGGATGGTCATCAGCGAGCGGCTCGCGGTCACCCGGATGAACGGCGAGACGGTCGGGTTCGGCGGCGAGTACGACATCAAGGACGTCCCGCACGCCATGCGCCTGAGCACGTCGGGCACCTTCATCCACGGCAACTACTGGGGCGGCGGCGCCTTCGGCAACTACAACGCCAGCCACGGCTGCATCGGCCTGCGCGACACCCGCGGCGGCTGGGACAAGAAGGCGCCGGGTTCCTGGTTCTTCGAGAACTCCATGATCGGTGACGTGGTCGTCGTGAAGAACTCCAACGACGCCACCATCGCCCCGGACAACGGCCTCAACGGCTGGAACATGTCCTGGGAGAAGTGGAAGGCCTGACAGCGCGACCCTGCACGACGTACGCGGCCCCGGTGCGAGGTACGGCACCGGGGCCGTCGGCGTCGGCCGCCGTGCTGTGTCTGTCCGGGGGCAGCCACCGGGCCCCCGGCCGAGTGTGATCGACCGCACCGGCCCGATTGCCGTTGGTCGCCGTGCTGTGTCTGTCCGGGGGCAACCCCCGGGCCCCCGGCCGGATGTGATCGACCGCACCGGCCCGATTGCCGTTAGTCGCCGTTAACCTGCTGTCATGACCGTACATCTCGAAGTCGCCGAGGGCGTCGGCACGCTGCGCCTGGACCGCCCGCCCATGAACGCGCTGGACGTCGCCACACAGGACCGGCTGAAGGAACTCGCCGAGGAGATCACGCGCCGCGAGGACGTGCGCGCCGTCGTGATGTACGGCGGCGAGAAGGTGTTCGCGGCGGGCGCGGACATCAAGGAGATGCAGGCCATGGACCACACCGCGATGGTCCTGCGCGCCCGCGCCCTCCAGGACTCCTTCACGGCCGTGGCCCGCATCCCCAAACCGGTGGTGGCGGCGGTGACCGGTTACGCGCTCGGCGGCGGATGCGAGCTCGCGCTCTGCGCGGACTTCCGCATCGCCGGGGAGAACGCCAAGCTGGGCCAGCCCGAGATCCTGCTCGGCCTGATCCCGGGGGCCGGCGGCACCCAGCGCCTGGCCCGCCTCATCGGCCCGTCGAGGGCGAAGGACCTCATCTTCACGGGCCGTCAGGTGAAGGCCGACGAGGCGCTGGCGCTGGGTCTGGTGGACCGTGTGGTGCCCGCCGCCGAGGTCTACGAGCAGGCGCACGCGTGGGCCGCGAAGCTCGCGAAGGGGCCTGCGATCGCTCTGCGCGCGGCCAAGGAGGCGGTCGACACCGGTCTGGAGACCGACATCGACACCGGCCTCGCCGTCGAACGCAACTGGTTCGCGGGCCTGTTCGCCACCGAGGACCGTGAGCGGGGGATGCGCAGCTTCGTGGAGGACGGCCCCGGCAAGGCGAAGTTCCTCTGAACCCTCCTCCGAGGGGTTGCAATTGACGCGATGTCTGATCCAGGTCCCTCGATAGGGCGGTTTATGGGAGCCTTGACGCGCCCTTAAGCCTGTCGTGTCGAGGGAGCCTGTCGATTGCCGCACAGCGAGCCGTTCCCGCAGGCCGTACGAGCCGCCGGTACCCCCGAAGCGTCAGGGGCATATGCCAGTGGCCCGTCCTGTGGCGGGGGCGTGCGGGGGGCGCATTCCGATGGAACGGCCCCGGACGTCCCGTCGGACGTCCATGATGGGGGCATGGCGGGGCTGGATGGCAGGGAACAGCCGCGGGGAGACGGAGGTGCGACCGCGTCGCGCTGGTCGCCGACGGTCGAGGACGAACACGCGCAGAAGGCGCTGGAGTTGTTCGGCGACCCGTCACAGGCCGAGGTCCCGCTGCCGTCTCGTCCGGAGTCCGCGGCCACCGCCCGCCGGCTCACCCAGGTCGTGGTCCTGCGCCACTGGGGCCTCGGGGCGGCGAACACCGAGGACGCCGTCCTCCTCGTCTCCGAACTCGTCGGCAACGCGGTGCGCCACACCGGTGCCCGCGTCTTCGGTCTCCGGCTGCGCCGCCGCCCCCGCTGGATCCGCGTGGAGGTCCGCGACCCGTCCCGCGGCCTGCCCTGCCTCATGCCGGTCCAGGAACTGGACGTCAGCGGGCGTGGTCTCTTCCTCGTCGACACCCTCGCCGACCGCTGGGGCGTCGACCTCCTGCCCCGGGGCAAGACGACCTGGTTCGAAATGCGCGTCACCGACCGCTGAACCGTCCTGGCCTCCGAGCCCCTGCCCTCTGCTCCCTGCCCGCTGTCCCCCGGCCCCGCGGGCGGTTGCCCTCAGGCGCCGCCCGCCCACTCCTCGAGGGCGGCGCGGTCGGGGAAGTCGGCGAGGTTGGTGTCCACGGGATCGTCGGTGTACTGGTGGAAGCGCCACTTCGCCTTGATGCGGGGCTCGCCCGCGGTGACGTAGTCGGCGATCCACAGCCCGTCGCCCGCGTAGGACGTCGTGTCGACGTTCAGCCAGAAGTCCCGGTTGCAGTACAGGATCACCCGGTGCTCCGGGCGCAGTTCCTTGACCTTCCGGATGAACCTGTCCTTCTCCGCGTTGCTCGCGCGGGTGCCCTCGCCGGTCGTCTCCCAGTCGACGGCGAGGATGTCGCCCTGCCGCTCGGGCGCCTCGGAGACGAAGTGCTCCGCCTGCGCCGTCAGGTCACCCGGCCACAGGAAGTGGTAGAAGCCGACGACCAGCCCGGCCTCGCGGGCCCGCTCCGTCTGGGCGGACAGCTTGGGGTTGACGTACGAACTGCCCTCCGTCGCCTTGACGAAGGCGAAGGACAGCCCGTCCGTGTCGTAGGACGAGGACTGGTACGAACTCACATCGATGCCGCGCAGCATGAGGTCTCCCTGAAGTGCTGGTGAGGGGAAGGGAATCGGAGGAGCCGGAGGAGCGGGAAGGGTCGAACGGATCCTTCCTCTGGTGGATCACCGCCTCCACCGTGGCACGGGACGCCCGCGAAGGTAGTGCACACATCAACTTCTCACCGTTGTGGGGGCCGGTCGCCCGACCTCCCACGCCACACCGGTGCCCGGAGCACCTCCGATGTCTTCTGTCCGTCGTGTACTGGTTACCTTGCACGAGTGAACTGACCGCAGAACGTCGTGGAGTTCGAGCGGGCCGCCGCGGAGGCCCGCCGCCTCGCCGACGAGGGGCCAACTGGGAGCAGCGCTGGGAGACGCCGGCGGGAGAGGTCTTCCCGCCCCTCCTGGCGCACGCCTTCGACCTGCGGGTCGACGTGGTGTGGTCGCTCCCGTCGGGTGCCCGGCGGGCCAGCGGTGCGGAGCCCGGCAACGCCTTGCGCCAGACGTCGGCGTCGCCCCGTACTCCCGGGCCCGTCGCACGGCTACGGCAGCCCGGACCGGACGCCCGCCTTCGACCGGGACGGTGCCCAGCGCCAGTGGCTCGCGCAGCGGGTGACGGCCGCGGATCTGCCCGCGGCCCCACCGCGTCTCGCGGACGGCGACACCGTCAGCACGGACGAACTGAAGGCCGCCGGGGCACTGACCGCCCGGCGGGACGTCGAGGCGCAGCTGAGCGGCGGCAGCCTCAAGGCGGGCGACAGCGAACTGCAACCGTTCGAACAGGTACGGCTGTTGATGGTGCGACCGGGGCCGTGGCCACCGGAGCTCGACGCCGTGGCGGCCGCGGTGGCGCGGCGGCTGTGGCACGCGGCGTCCGAGGACTTCGCGAACGCGGCCCAGGCACCGAACGCGGCCTGGGCGTGGGACACCGCCATCGGCCTGGTACTGCCTCCGGAGGAGTACCCGGTACTGGCGGACTCCCGGTACGCGGCGGAGGAGTACCGCGCGGCGGTGCGCCGGATCGCCCACGAGCTGGTGAGGGCGGGAATGGATCCCCGTGCGGTCGTCCGCCTGGCGGATCGGCTCCGGCGGGACCTGGGACTCGCATCCAGGTACTGACCCGACCGCGCCGGGGCCCGGCTCACCGCGCCCGGCTCACCCGTCGCACCAGCCGTGGGTCTTGCCGAACTGCAGCAGCCCGCGGCGCGCCTGGAGGATCTGTTCGCCGGTCAGCGTCGGCGCGGCGGACAGCAGGACCTCCGTGACCTCCTGGAGGTACTCCTCGGCGGTGAGCACGTCGCACAGCGGGTCGTCGCCGTCCGGCTGCCTGCCCGCACCGGCGGAGGACACCGGGCCGGCCCCCTGGGCCAGCCGCACGCCCGAGGCCTTCAGCCCTCGGTCGCCCTCCTCGATCTCGAACTCCACGGTGACCCCGGGACGCAGCTGATGCTCCGGAATCCGCACGTCGTTGACGTGGAGGAAGACGTCCTCCCCGCCGTGCTCCGGAGCGATGAACCCGTAACCCCGCACGGCGTCGAACCGCACCACACGACCAGCAACCATTGTTTCCAACCCCCAACAGAACACCGGACCCCAGGCCCGGACCCCATGCCCGGAACGGAACCCGACCAGCCAGGACAACATACGCCGTCCGCCGCGCGCCGGCCCCTCAGCACTCGATGATGTTCACCGCCAGCCCGCCCCGCGCGGTCTCCTTGTACTTGACGGACATGTCGGCGCCGGTGTCCTTCATGGTCTTGATGACCTTGTCCAGGGACACCTTGTGCGAGCCGTCGCCGCGCATCGCCATCCGCGCGGCGGTGACCGCCTTCACCGCGGCCATGCCGTTGCGCTCGATGCACGGGATCTGGACCAGGCCGCCGACCGGGTCGCAGGTCAGGCCGAGGTTGTGCTCCATGCCGATCTCGGCGGCGTTCTCGACCTGCTCCGGTGAGCCGCCCATCACCTCGGCGAGGGCGCCCGCCGCCATCGAGCAGGCGGAGCCGACCTCGCCCTGGCAGCCGACCTCGGCGCCGGAGATGGACGCGTTCTCCTTGAACAGCATGCCGATCGCACCGGCCGCCAGCAGGAAGCGGACCACACCGTCCTCGTCGGCACCGGGGACGAAGTTCATGTAGTAGTGCAGGACGGCGGGGATGATGCCGGCCGCGCCGTTGGTCGGGGCGGTGACGACCCGGCCGCCCCCGGCGTTCTCCTCGTTCACGGCCATCGCGTAGAGGGTGATCCACTCCATGGCGAGGGCCTTCGCATCGCCCTCCGCGCGCAGCTTGCGTGCCGTGTTCGCGGCGCGCCGGCGCACCTTCAGGCCACCCGGCAGGATGCCCTCGCGGGACATGCCGCGCGCCACGCACGCCTGCATCACCCGCCAGATCTCCAGCAGGCCCTCGCGGACCTCCTCCTCGGTCCGCCAGGCACGCTCGTTCTCCAGCATCAGCGCGGAGATCGACAGGCCCGTCTCCCGGGTCAGGCGCAGCAGCTCGTCGCCCGTGCGGAACGGGTACTTCAGGACCGTGTCGTTGAGCTTGATGCGGTCCGCGCCCACCGCCTCCTCGTCGACGACGAAGCCGCCGCCCACCGAGTAGTACGTCTTCGACAGCACCTCGGCGCCGGACGCGTCGTACGTCCACAGGGTCATGCCGTTCGCGTGGTACGGAAGCGTCTTGCGGCGGTGCAGCACCAGGTCGTCGTCGAAGGAGAACGCGATCTCGTGCGTGTCGAGCAGCCGCAGACGGCCCGAGGCCTTGATCTTCTCCACCCGTTCGTCGGCCGTCTCCACGTCCACCGTGCGGGGCGAGGCGCCCTCCAGGCCGAGCAGCACCGCCTTGGGCGTGCCGTGCCCGTGGCCGGTGGCGCCGAGCGACCCGTACAGCTCCGCGCGGACCGAGGCGACCGAGTCCAGCAGCTCCTCGTTGCGCAGCCGCCGGGAGAACATGCGGGCGGCCCGCATCGGGCCGACCGTGTGCGAGCTGGACGGCCCGATGCCGATCGAGAACAGGTCGAAGACCGAGAGGGCCACGGAAGGACTCCTAGGGGTTCGGCGGACGCCGCTGTCCGCCGGGGGGTGGTTCGCGGTGATACGGATGCCGGGAACGGGACGGTGTTCACAAGGGGTGCACGATGCGGGGCATCGCGCCCACTGACCCAGTGTGCGCGATGCCCCGGACGGTCGTACGAATCAAAGCGTACGAAATTACTTCAGACCGGGGTACAGCGGATGCTTCTCCGCGAGAGCCGTCACCCGTGCCCGGAGCGCCTCGGCGTCGGTGGCCTCGAAGGGAGAGGGCGCCTTCAGCGCCTCGGCGATCACGTCCGCCACCTCGGTGAAGTCCTCGGTGTCGAAACCGCGGGTGGCCAGGGCGGGCGTGCCGATCCGCAGACCCGAGGTGACCATCGGCGGCCGCGGGTCGTTCGGTACCGCGTTGCGGTTGACGGTGATGCCGACCTCGTGGAGCCGGTCCTCCGCCTGCTGCCCGTCCAGCTCGGACGCGCGCAGGTCGACCAGGACCAGGTGCACGTCCGTACCGCCGGAGAGCACGTCCACGCCCACCGCCTTGACGTCGTCCTTCGTCAGACGCTCGGCCAGGATGCGGGAGCCCTCCAGGGTGCGGCGCTGGCGGTCCTTGAACTCCTCGGACGCGGCGATCTTGAAGGCCACCGCCTTGGCCGCGACCACATGCTCCAGCGGGCCGCCCTGCTGGCCGGGGAAGACCGCGGAGTTGATCTTCTTGGCCAGCTCGGCCGTGGAGAGGATCACACCGCCGCGCGGACCGCCGAGGGTCTTGTGCGTGGTCGTGGTGACGACGTGGGCGTGCGGGACCGGGTTCGGGTGCAGGCCCGCCGCGACCAGACCGGCGAAGTGCGCCATGTCGACCATCAGGTACGCGCCGACCTCGTCCGCGATCCGGCGGAACTCGGCGAAGTCGAGCTGCCGCGGGTATGCCGACCAGCCGGCGACGATCAGCTTCGGCCTGCTCTCCTTGGCCAGCCGCTCGACCTCGGCCATGTCGACCCGGCCGTCGTCGCCCACGTGGTAGGCGACCACGTCGTAGAGCTTGCCGGAGAAGTTGATCTTCATGCCGTGGGTCAGGTGCCCGCCGTGCGCGAGGTTCAGGCCCATGATCGTGTCACCGGGCTTGAGCAGCGCGAACATCGCGGCGGCGTTGGCCTGCGCGCCCGAGTGCGGCTGCACGTTGGCGTGCTCGGCGCCGAACAGCTCCTTGACCCGGTCGATGGCGATCTGCTCGATCACGTCGACGTGCTCGCAGCCGCCGTAGTAGCGGCGGCCGGGGTAGCCCTCGGCGTACTTGTTGGTGAGGACCGTGCCCTGGGCCTCCATGACCGCGACCGGGGCGAAGTTCTCCGAGGCGATCATCTCGAGGGTGGACTGCTGGCGGTGCAGCTCGGCATCGACCGCCGCGGCGACGTCCGGGTCGAGCTCGTGCAGCGGGGTGTTCAGAAGCGACATGCGGTTACGGCCTCCTCAGCCCTGGATGAAGGCGTCGTACTCGGCGGCGGAGAGCAGGTCGGCCGGCTCGTCGGTGACCCGCACCTTGAACAGCCAGCCGCCCTCGAAGGGGGCCGAGTTCACCAGCGAGGGGTCGTTCACCACGTCCTCGTTGACCTCGGTGACCTCGCCGGTGACCGGGCAGTACAGGTCGCTGACCGACTTGGTCGACTCCAGTTCGCCGCACGTCTCGCCCGCGGTCACGGTGTCACCGACCTCGGGGAGCTGGACGAACACGACGTCGCCGAGCGCGTTGGCCGCGTGCTCGGTGATGCCGATGGCCGACACACCGTCCTCGGCGGCCGACAGCCACTCGTGCTCCTTGCTGTAACGCAGCTGCTGGGGGTTGCTCATGGCCTGGATTCTCCTGTACGCGGTGGACTTGCTGATGACTCGGAAACTACGGGAAGTACGGGACATGCGCGTGAGCGGGCACGGCCTGCCCTGCTTCACCCGTGTGAGGCCCTGGAGGCGCTGGAGGTCCTTACGCCGACGTGCGAGGACCTGGAAAGCCGTCCCGGGGGCGTCCTGCGGCGGTACTACTTCTGCCGCTTGTAGAACGGCAGCGCCACGACCTCGTACGGCTCGTGGCTGCCGCGGATGTCCACACCGACACCCGCCGTGCCCGGCACCGCGTACGCCGCGTCGACGTACGCCATCGCGATCGGCCGGCCCAGCGTCGGGGAGGGCGCACCGGAGGTGACCTCGCCGATCACCTCGCCGCCGGCGACCACCGCGTACCCGGCGCGCGGGACCCGGCGGCCCTCGGCGGCCAGGCCGACCAGGGTGCGGGGCGGGGTTCGCTCGGCGCGGGCGGCGGCCTCGGTCAGGGCGGCGCGGCCCACGAAGTCGCCCTCCTTCTCGAACTTCACCACCCGGCCGAACCCGGCGTCGAACGGTGTCAGGGAGGCGCTCAGCTCATGGCCGTACAGCGGCATGCCGGCCTCCAGGCGCAGCGTGTCCCGGCAGGACAGCCCGCACGGGATCAGACCGGCGCCCTCGCCCGCCCCGGTCAGCGCCTGCCACAGCTCCACCGCGTGCTCCGGCTTCACGAACAGCTCGAAGCCGTCCTCGCCGGTGTAGCCGGTACGGGCGATGAGGGCGGGGACGCCCGCGACCGTGCCGGGCTGCCCGGCGTAGTACTTCAGACCGTCGAGGTCGGTGTCGGTCAGGGACTGCAGGATGCCGGAGGACTCGGGGCCCTGCACCGCGAGCAGCGCGTACGCGTCGCGGTCGTCACGGACCTCGGCGTCGAAGCCGGCCGACCGCTCCACTAGCGCGTCCAGCACCACCTGGGCGTTGGAGGCGTTCGCGACGACCAGGTAGCGGGGGGACCCGGCCCCGGTGTCGTCGAGCCGGTAGACGATCAGGTCGTCCAGGATGCCGCCGTCCTCGCGGCAGATCATGGTGTAGCGGGCGCGGCCGGTCTTGACGGTCCCGATGTTGCCGACCAGCGCGTGATCGAGGAACCGGGACGCCTGCGGGCCGGTGACGGTGATCTCGCCCATGTGGGAGAGGTCGAAGAGACCGGCCCGCGTCCGCACGGCGTTGTGCTCGTCGCGTTCGGAGCCGTAGCGCAGGGGCATGTCCCAGCCGGCGAAATCGGTCATCGTGGCACCGAGCGAACGATGCAGGGCGTCGAGCGCGGTCCGGCGGAGTTCGGTACTGCTCATCGGTCGGTCTCCCAAGGCAGGACAGGCGAGGTCTTTCCTCCCCATCTGTCATCGGAACCTGAGAGGTTCGCCCTGACCGCCCGCGCAGGGGACGACCACGGCTTGCACCTTGGGTGGAGCCACCGGCGACGCGCGCGGGGCCCGCTTTTCAGATGTGCCTCGCCCACGCGGTAACGGTGCCTGAGAGATTCAAGGGAGGGACTTGCTCCTTCGGCGCCCCGGCGGCAACGGTGCCGGGGACTCTCCCGCGCGGATTCAAACGGCCGGTATGCAGTTGGCGCGCTCATCATTGCACGCATCGCGGGGCCGCGGCAGGGGGACCCTTCTGGGAGGAGCGCAGGGTGTTCGGGTGTTCACGCGCGGCTGTGACAGGCCTGTATCGGGAAAGGGACGGAAACCAGGGGCGCCCGGCGTTACCGTCTCTTTACACTCGGCGGGGAGGGGTTCCGGTACCTGGTCACAGGGCCGGACAGCCCCCAGGGGAGGACTCACGGTGAACAAGGCCACGGCGTACGCCGCCACCACGGGCGTCGCGCCGCCCGAGCAGCAGGCCCCCTCGGGCCGGGAGGCGTGCGGCACCCTGCCCGCGCCTGTCGTCCGCGACCTGCGCGAGCGCGCCGGCCACAGCCCGCACGTCCTGCTCTTCGGCCCCCGCGACCTCGTCGTGGTCACCGGACTGCCCGGCAGCGGCAAGTCCACCCTCATGCGGCGCGCGGCGCACGGCACCCTCGTCGACTCGCAGGACACCCGCGACCGCTGGGACCGCGGCATGCCGCGCCTCCTGCCGTACGCGGTGTACCGGCCCCTGGTCCGCCTCGCCCACTACGCCGGACTGCGGCGCGCCCTGCGCACCGGCGAGGGAGTCGTCGTCCACGACTGCGGCACGCAGGCCTGGGTGCGCCGCTGGCTGGCCCGGGAGGCCCGCCGCCGGGGCGCGGAGCTGCATCTGCTGCTGCTCGACGTCTCCCCGGAGCAGGCCCTGGACGGCCAGCGCGAGCGCGGCCGCGGGGTCTCCCGGTACGCCTTCCGGCGCCACCGCACCGCCATCGACCGGCTGCTGGCGTCCGTGACGCGCGGCGACCTGCCCGCGGGCTGCGGCTCGGCCGTCCTGGCCGACCGCGACGCGGCGAACGCGCTGCACCGCATCGACTTCGCGGACTGACCGACCGCCCGGCGACCGCACGGGCGACCGCACGGGCGGCGGGCCGACCGCCGTACGGGCGGACCGCCGGGCCCGGCAGCGGTTAGCCTTTCAGCCACAGCAGTGGTTCCAGGCAGGCGGTAGGCAGATGGACTTCCCGGCGGGCTTCTCCGCGGACTTCCCGGCACAGACTCACCCCCACCCGCACGGCGGATGGCCCGGCAACGAGCTGGAGGAGGTGCTCTCCGCCTCCCTCGGCGTCCCCTCGGGCGACGGCCGGATCATCGAGGTACTGGGCCGGAGCTACGTGTGGATACCGCTGCCCAACGGCGGCGGACCGGACAGCGGCCCGCTGGACCTGCCCACGATGGAGATCGAGGGCCAGGCGTACGTCCCGGTCTTCAGCTCCGAGGAACAGTTCCGTCAGGTGGTCGGCTCCCACATGTCGTTCACCGTCGCGCCCGCGGTGGAGTTCGCGCGCGGTCTGCCGCCGCAGGCCGGGATCGCCGTGAACCCCGGGGGAGTGGTCGGCGTCCCGCTGCCGCCGCCCGCCGTCGCCGCCCTGTGCCGCGCCGGACGCGGCCCGCTGGACGGCCCCGCGAGCGGCGGCCGGGTCAAGCTGTTCGAACCCGACTGGCAGGACGACCCGGTGGACTTCCTCGCCGCCGCCTCCACGGAGTTCGAGGCCCTCGGCATCGTCTCCACCGCCCGCCGCTGCCTCGCCGAGATCGAGACGGCCGAACCGGTGCTGTTCGTCGGCGTCGAACTGTCTCCCGCCGAACTGACCCGTACGGAGGGCGACCTGAGGGCCGCGCCGATGGACGCGCTGGGCCGCGCCCTGGGCCGGGTGCCGGTGAAGTGGCCCGTCAACCTGGTCCTCCTGGACGTGGCCCAGGACCCGGTCGGCCAGTGGATGCGCGACCGCGTCCGCCCCTTCTGCCAGTGGACGCGCTGAGAGGGCCGCGACGCCGCCGGAGGACGGCCGCGCACCGGCGGAGCTCCCCGGGGCCGAGAGGCGCTTAAGCTAGGTTCATTGGCTCGGGCGAGGGTGTTGTACGGGTGGTACGGAGGGGCGATACAAAGTGAGCGCAGGCACCGCGGCGGCCGGGCAGGTCGAGCACATGCTGCGCCAGGTGACACCGGGGCGTTACGACGCCTACGAGGCGTTGCTGCGCGCGCTCGCGACGCCCTCCTCCGGTCACGTCTGGATGCTGTTGTGGCAGGGCCAGGCGGGCTCCCCGGACGCCCAGTACGGGAACATGGAGGTCGACGGCTTCGGCTACGCGCCCTGCGTGACCTCCGCCCAGGAACTGTCCGCCAGTGGCTGGAACCGGTCCTACGAGGTCGTCGACGGCATCGAGGCCGCCCGTGCCCTCTACCCCGACCGCTACGGACTCTGGCTCAATCCGCACGCCCCCGGCGGCGGCCTCGGCATCCCCTGGCTCGATCTGCGCAGGCTCGCCACCGGTCTCGACCGCCAGCCCGCCGGCCCTCTGCGGCTGTCCGAACCCGCCATCGAGATCCCGCAGTTCTACGCCCTGCTCGCGCAGAACGCGCACCGCACCCCCGCCGTCCGCTCGCTGCGCCGCACCTGGGTGCAGCCGTCGCTGGGCGCCCCGTACCTCGCCATCGGCCTGGACGTGTACGACACGTCGCCGCCGGCCGTGGACGCGGTGCGCGCGATGATGCAGCAGTCCCTCGGCGCGGTCCCGGACGGGCTCCCGGTGTCGACCGTCGCGATGTCCGACGAGCACGACCCGGTCGCGATGTGGCTGCGCGCCAACGCCCGCCCGTTCTACGACCGCGAGGCCCACGGCGCCGCCGCGCCCCCCGCCGCGGGCTCCGGCTATCCGCCCGCGCACCAGCGCTGACCGGGCCGTATGCGGAAGGAGCGGGTACGGCCGGGTGCCGGCCGCACCCGCCTGCGCTGACTCAGCGTGACGGTGTCCACGGAGTGGACAGGAGCGTCGGCGGAGGGGACCCGCGCTGCCGCCGGACGCCGGCTTTGTGACAGGTTTTCAGCCATGTGCGCTCAGCTATCGTCGGTTGACCGCCTGTCACCTGCGGTTTCACCCGTTCTTCACGCCGCCCGAAGCCTCCCGGAGGGGGGCGGAGAGGGAGTTGAATGTATCGGGACGGTTAATTCCTGACGGAGGGGCGCCTGAAGCGTCCCTTATGTCAACTGTTCAGATCTCAGGTGGGTATCACCGCTATCCGGACTGTTCTCGACTCGCTGTGAACATCTGTAGTGTTCGGCCGGTCAAGATGCATCCACATAGCGGACCCGGAGTGGCCCCAATATGCGCATATCCAAGTCCCGAGCCGCTCGGGCGATCACGGCCGCGGTGGCGGTCGCTCTGATCGCCACGGGCTGCTCCAGCGAACGGGACAGTGACAACAAGAGCGACGGCGAGAAGGACACCTTCGTCTTCGCCGGTGCCGGTGACCCGGGCTCCCTGGACCCTGCCCTCGCGAGCGACGGTGAAACCTTCCGCGTGACGCGTCAGGCGTTCGAGGCCCTGCTCGAGCACGAGTCGGGCGGCAGCGAGCTCGTCGGCGGCCTCGCCGAGAAGTGGTCCAGCAACGACAAGGGCACCGTCTGGACCTTCGACCTCCGCAAGGGTGTGAAGTTCCACGACGGCGAGGCGTTCAACGCCGCGGCCGTCTGCGCCAACTACGACCACTGGTTCAACTGGACGGGCACCTACCAGTCCAGCGCGGTCTCCTACTACTGGCAGACCATCATGGGCGGCTTCGCGAAGAACGAGGACAAGGAAACGCCCGAGGCGAACTACAAGTCCTGCACCGCGAAGGACGACAACACCGCCGTCATCGAGGTCAAGGAGCCCTCCGCGAACCTCCCCGGCGGCTTCTCCCTCAACGCCCTGGCGATCCACTCGCCGAAGGCGCTCGAGGAGTACAAGAAGCAGGACGCCTCCGCCAAGGGCGACGCCATCACGTACCCCAAGTACAGCCAGGAGGCCGGCACGGTCGCCGGCACCGGCCCGTACAAGATCACGAAGTGGAACAAGGGCAACAAGGAAGTCTCCCTCGAGCGCTTCGACGACTACTGGGGCGACAAGGCGAAGATCAAGAACCTGGTCTTCCGCACCATCGACACCGAAGAGGGCCGCCGTCAGGCGCTCCAGGCCGGTGACATCGACGGCTACGACCTCGTCGCGCCGGCCGACGTCAAGACCCTCGAGGACCAGGGTTACGGCGTCCCGACCCGTGGCGTCTTCAACCTCTTCTACGTGGGCATGAGCCAGGAGGCCAACCCCGCGCTCAAGAAGAAGGAAGTCCGCCAGGCCATCGCGCACTCCATCGACCGCGAGAACCTGGTCAAGACCCAGCTGCCCGAGGGCGGCAAGGTCGCCGACCAGTTCATGCCCGACACGGTCGAGGGCTACTCCAAGAACGTCAAGCAGTACGCGTACGACACCGCCGAGGCCAAGAAGCTCCTCAAGAAGGCCGGCCAGGAGAAGCTGAAGGTCGACTTCTGCTACCCGACCGAGGTCACCCGCCCGTACATGCCTGCCCCGCAGGACCTGTTCGAGCTGATGAAGGACGACCTGGAGAAGTCCGGCATCACGGTCACGCCGAAGGCGATGAAGTGGGCCCCGGACTACCTGGACGCCACCGAGTCGGGCTCCTGCGACCTGCACATGCTCGGCTGGACCGGTGACTTCAACGACGGCTTCAACTTCATCGGCACCTGGTTCGCCGGGTACGACAAGCAGTGGGGCTTCAAGGACAAGAAGGTCTTCGACGCCGTGAACGCCGGCTCCAAGCTCGGCAACCACGACGAGCGCGTGGCCGCGTACACCAAGGCCAACGAGGTCATCATGGACTACCTCCCCGGTGTCCCGGTCTCGTCGTCCCCGCCGGCCATCGCCTTCGCCAAGAACGTGAACCCGCCGAACGTCTCCCCGCTGACGCAGGAAGTCTTCTCCGAGGCCTCGTTCAAGTAAGCGAGCAGTAGTCACCCAAGCACGAGGGGTCCGCCCGGCCGTCGTAACTCGTCGGCCGGGCGGGTCCGTTCAGGCAACACATCACGTAAGAAAGGGGCATGCGGGGTGCTGCGTCTCGTCGTACGAAGACTGCTCCAGCTCATACCCACGCTGCTCGGTCTGTCGGTTCTGCTCTTCCTGTGGCTCGACCGGCTGCCCGGCGGACCCGCCTCAGCGATCCTGGGGGAAAAGGCCACCGAGGCCGAAGTAATCCGCATCAACCGCGCACTCGGGCTGGACCAGCCCGTGTACGTCCAGTACTGGCGCTTCCTCAAGCGCATCGCCGAACTCGACCTGGGCACCTCCACCCAGACCGGACAGCCGGTGTGGGACGAGTTCGTCCTGCGTTTCCCCGCCACGGTGGAGCTGGCCCTCCTCGGCATCCTCATCGCCGTGGCCGTCGGCATCCCGCTCGGCTACCTCGCCGCCCGCCACCGCGGCGGCTGGCTCGACGTCACCGCGGTCTCCGGATCGCTCGTCGGCATCTGCATCCCGGTCTTCTTCCTGGCCCTGATCCTCAAGCAGATCTTCGCCGTCCAGCTCGGGATCTTCCCCAGCTACGGACGCCAGGACACCGGCATCGACGCCACCAGCGTGACCGGATTCGCCGTCCTGGACGGCGTCCTCACCGGGGAACTCGACGCCGCCTGGGACGCGCTCATGCATCTGGTCCTGCCCTCCGTCGCCCTGGCCTCCATCCCGCTCGCCGTCATCGTGCGCATGACCCGCGCCAGCGTCCTCGAGGTGCAGGACGAGGACTACGTCCGCACCGCCGAGGCCAAGGGCCTCAAGCGGAGCGTCGTCCGCAGCCGGCACGTGCTGCGCAACGCGATGCTCCCCGTGGTGACCGCGGTCGGCCTGCTCACGGGCTCCCTGCTGTCCGGCGCCGTCCTGACCGAGTCCGTGTTCTCCTTCGGCGGTATCGGTTCCTTCATCCGGACCGCGATCGACGGCCGCGACTACCCCGTGCTCGTCGGGTTCATCATGTTCATCGCGCTGGTGTATGTCCTGATCAACCTGCTGGTGGACGTGGCGTACAGCCTCATCGACCCGAGAGTGCGGGTGTACTGACGTGAGTCTCGCCACCAAGACCGAAAAGATTCAGCGGCTCGCGGAACTGACCGCGACCAAGGAGACCGGCACCGGCGCCAGCCTGTGGCGTGAGGCGTTCCGCCGCCTCAAGCGCAGCAAGATGGCGATCATCGGCGCGATCGTCATCTCCCTGTTCATCCTCCTCGCGGTCGTCGGGCCCTACCTCGCGCCGCACGCCGCGACCGCCCAGACCTGGCGGGGCGAGGTCTTCCCCAACCGGGGCGAGTTCGTCGGCCCGCGCGGCGAGAACTGGTTCGGGCTCGACCACCTCGGCCGGGACATGTTCTCCCGCATGCTGATCGGCGCCCGCCAGACGCTGCTCGTCGGCGTCGTCGCCACGCTGATCGGCCTGATCATCGGCTTCCTGATCGGCGGTCTCTCCGGAGCCGCCGCCACCCTCGGCGGCGACGCCGGAAAGCGCATCGACTCCGTCATCATGCGCTTCATCGACATGCTGCTGGCGATGCCCTCGCTGCTGCTGGCCGTGTCCATCGCCGCCGTCATGGGGCAGTCACTGACCACGGTGATGATCGCCGTGGGTGTCGTCCAGATCCCGGTGTTCGCCCGGCTGCTGCGCGGCTCCATGCTGGCGCAGGGCGGCACGGACTACGTGCTCGCGGCCAAGTCCCTGGGTGTGCGCAAGCGGCGCATCGTGGTCTCGCAGATCATCCCCAACTCGCTCAGCCCGGTGATCGTGCAGGCCACGCTCTCCCTGGCCACCGCGATCATCGAGGCAGCCGCCCTGTCCTACCTGGGCCTGGGCAACCCCGACCCGGCCATCCCCGAGTGGGGCGTCATGCTCACCCAGGCGCAGCGCTTCTTCGACAACGCGCCGTTGATGGCGGTCTACCCCGCCGTCGGCATCATCATCACCGCCCTCGGCTTCACCCTCCTCGGCGAGGCCATGCGGGAAGCCCTCGACCCGAAGCTGAGGGGCTGAACCACCATGTCTCTGCTCACTGTCGACGAACTGACCGTCACCTTCGGCGGCCGCGGCCGCAAGGAGTCCCGAGCGGTCGACGGCGTCTCCTTCGAGGTCGACCAGGGCCAGGTCGTGGGCCTGGTCGGCGAGTCCGGCTGCGGAAAGTCCGTCACCTCCCTGGCCCTGATGGGCCTGCTGCCCGACAAGGGCGTCACGGTCGGCGGCCGTGCCGAATTCGACGGCACCGACCTGTTCACCATGAACCCGTCCGCCCGCCGCGACCTGCGCGGCAGCAGGATGGCGATGATCTTCCAGGACCCGCTGTCCTCGCTCAACCCGGTCGTGCCGATCGGCGTGCAGGTCACCGAGATCCTGGAGCGCCACCGCGGGATGAAGGGGGAGGCCGCCCGCAAGGAGGCCGCCCACCTGCTGGACCGGGTCGGCATCCCCGACCCGACCCGGCGGCTCAAGGAGTACCCGCACCAGCTCTCCGGCGGCATGCGCCAGCGCGCGCTGATCGCCATGGCAGTGGCCTGCGCCCCGAGCCTGCTCATCGCCGACGAGCCCACCACGGCCCTCGACGTGACCATCCAGGCCCAGATCCTGGAACTGCTCAAGGAACTCGTGGACCAGGAGGGCACCGCCCTGCTGATGATCACCCACGACCTCGGTGTGGTCGCCGGCCTCTGCGACCAGGTCAACGTGCTCTACGCGGGCAAGGCCGTGGAGTCCGCCGGGCGCCGCGAGCTGTTCGCCCACCCCACCCACCCCTACACGCACGGACTGCTGGGCTCCATCCCGCGCCTGGACGCCCCCCGGGGCGAGTCCCTCAAGCCCATCCGCGGCTCCATCAACGACCGCGTCGCCTGGGCCGACGGCTGTGCCTTCGCGCCCCGCTGCGACCGGTACGAGATGGGCTGCCTGACCGGCACCCCGCAGCTCGCCGAGCCGCGTGCCGCCGATCACCGGGTGCGGTGCGTCAACCCCGTACCCGACGACGCGAAGGCCGAGGAGGTCCCCGCATGAGCCTGCTCGAACTGGACGGCGTCAAGGTCCACTTCCCCATCAAGAAGGGCGTGCTGTTCGACCGTACGGTCGGGCACGTCTACGCCGTGGACGGGGTGTCCCTGAAGGTCGAGGCCGGCGAGACCTACGGTCTGGTCGGCGAGTCCGGCTGCGGCAAGACCACCCTCGGGCGGTCGGTGCTGCGGCTCGTGGACATCACCGAGGGGTCGGTCGTCCTCGACGGCACCGACCTGGCGAAGCTGCCGAGCGAGGAGATGCGCCGCTTCCGGCGCCGGCTCCAAATGGTCTTCCAGGACCCGCTGGGCTCGCTCAACCCCCGGCAGAACATCGAGTCGATCCTGTCCGAGGGCATGGTCGCCCACGGCATCGGCAAGAACCAGGAGGAGCGCCGCGAGAAGATCAAGGCGATCCTGGAGCGGGTCGGCCTGCCCTCCAACGCGCTCGCGCGCTACCCGCACGAGTTCTCCGGCGGCCAGCGCCAGCGCATCGGCATCGCCCGCGCGCTGGTCCTCGAGCCGGACGTGATCATCTGCGACGAGCCGGTCTCCGCGCTCGACGTGTCGATCCAGGCCCAGGTCGTCAACCTGCTGGAGGAACTCCAGGAGGAACTCGGCCTGACCTACCTGGTGATCGCCCACGACCTCGCGGTCGTCCGGCACATCTCCGACGTGATCGGCGTGATGTACCTGGGCTCGCTGGTCGAGGAGGCGCCGAGCGACACGCTGTACGCCGAGCCCAAGCACCCGTACACCAAGGCCCTGATGTCGGCCGTGCCGGTGCCGGACCCGGAGGTGGAGGACCGCCGCGAGCGCATCCTGCTCACCGGCGACCTGCCCTCCCCGGCCAACCCGCCCGCCGGCTGCCGCTTCCACACCCGCTGCCCCTGGGCGCAGGCCGAGAAGTGCGCGACCGAACGGCCGGAACTGAAGGACGTCGGCGGCGGCCACCGGGTGGCCTGCCACTACACCGCCGAGATCGCGTCGGGAGAGCTGGCGCGGACCCGGCCCACGGGCATCGAGGCCGTCACGGAGACCGAGGACCTGGTGGCGGAGCGGGCCGAGGGCGAAGCGGAGGTTCCCGCCGCGCTCCTGCCGGCCGACTCGACGACCAAGCCGGACGCCGCGGTGGTCAAGGAAAAGGTGCCCGCAGCGGTCGAGGTCCCGAGCGCCCCGACGGCCGACGCCGTCGCGAAGGACCACGACGCCACGAAGCCGGACGCGTCCGGCAAGGGCCCGGCCGGGACCGACTGACGGACCGCCGTACTTCCCGGATTCCCGGAGCACCGAACGGAGCAGAACCGTCCGGTGCTCCGGGACCCTTCGGGCCACCGCCCGGCGACCGCTCGGATCGGTCCACGGACAGCACGTCCGTCCCACCCCTCGCCTTGCTTTGTAAGGCGAGGGGTTCTTGCTGAGTAAGAATGTGAGGGTGCTCCAGCAACTCTTCAGTCCGTCCCTCCTGCACGCGCTCGACCTGATCGGCATCTTCGTCTTCGCGATCTCGGGTGCCCTGCTGGCCGTTCGCAAGAACCTCGATGTCTTCGGCATCGCCGTGCTCGCGGAGGTCACCGCCCTCGGCGGCGGTCTCTTCCGCGACGTGGTCATCGGGGCGGTGCCGCCCGCCGCCTTCACGGACCTGGGGTACTTCGTCACCCCGCTGCTCGCCGTGGCGCTGGTCTTCTTCCTCCACCCGCACGTGGAGCGCATCCAGAACGCCGTCAACTTCTTCGACGCCGCCGGACTCGGCCTGTTCTGCGTCGTCGGCACCACCAAGGCGTACGACTACGGGCTCGGCCTGACCGCCTCCGCCTGCATGGGCCTCGCCACCGCGGTGGGCGGCGGCGTGGTGCGGGACGTGCTCGCCAACGAGGTGCCCTCGCTGCTGCGCTGGGACCGCGACCTGTACGCCGTACCGGCGATGGTCGGCGCCACCATGGTCGCGCTGTGCATCCAGTTCGACACGCTGAACGCGCTCACCAGCACCCTCGCCGTCATCACGGCGTTCGTGCTGCGGCTGCTGGCGCTGCGGTACCACTGGCGGGCGCCCCGCGCGTGGCAGCGGCGCTCGACGGTCCGCGAGGAGGAGTGAAGGAGTGAAGGATGGGATGAGGAGAGGAGGGCGGGGGAGCGGAGGCGGAGTGGGCGAGGGTCCAAAGCTACCGCTTAGTAGGTAACTCTTGTAATGTTCAGCCATGCCAGAAGCAGCCTCCGCCCCGGCCGTCCGGGCCACCATCGGCGACAGCGAGTTCGACCGCGACACCGCGGTCACGCCCCGTGAACCGGGCGTCTACGACATCGACCTCTCCGCCGGCTGGACGATCATCAATGCCGTCAACGGCGGCTATCTGCTGGCTGTCCTGGGCCGCGCCCTCGCCGACGCCCTGCCGCACGCGGACCCGTTCACCCTCTCCGCGCACTATCTGACCGCCTCCCAGCCGGGCCCGGCGGTCGTCCGGACCCAGACCGTACGCACCGGACGCACCCTCTCGACCGGGCAGGCGTCCCTCTTCCAGACCGACGACCAGGGGCGTGAGGTCGAGCGCATCCGTCTCCTGGCCTCCTACGGCGACCTGGACGCCCTCCCCGACGACGTCCGTACGTCGGCCGAGCCGCCCGCGATACCGCCCATGGACCAGTGCTTCGGCCCCGAGGACGGTCCGGCCCCCATCGACGGCAGCTCCGCCATCACGGACCGGCTGATGCTCAAGCTCGACCCCTCGACCCTCGGCTGGGCCCTCGGGAAGCCCTCCGGCAAGGGAGAGATGCGCGCCTGGTTCGGGCTCGCCGACGGCCGGGACCACGACCCGCTCTCCCTGCTCCTCGCGGTGGACGCACTGCCTCCCACCGCCTTCGAACTGGGGCTCAGCGGCTGGGTGCCCACGGTCGAGCTGACGGTGCACGTCCGCTCCCGCCCGGCGCCCGGCCCGTTGCGGGTGTCGATCACCACCCGCAACCTCGCCGGCGGCTTCCTCGAGGAGGACGCCGAGGTCTGGGACAGCGCGGACCGGCTGGTCGCCCAGTCCCGTCAGCTCGCCCGGGTGCGCCTGGGCTGAGCGGTCCTCCGCGGTGCGGCCGGCGGCAGGTCAGCCGGCCGTACCGATGCCGGCCGTACCGATGCCGGCCGCACCTCTGCCGGAGGTGCCTCCGTCGGCCGGGCGGTCCAGCCAGTGCAGGCGGCCGATGCTGATCAGCCGCAGCCGGCGGGCCGCCATCGACGCCACGTGTTCCCGTGTCCGCGCGCGTTCCCCGGGTCCCGTCGCCGGTACTGATGCCGGTGCCTCCAGAAAGAGGCATCCCGTGGCGATCATCTGGTCGACGTAGAGCTGGGCCAGCATCAGCAGGTCGTCCTCGCTCCAGCCCGCGGACACCGGGTCCTCGGCCAGCGTCTCCGCGACCTCCTCGGTGAACCGGGCGAGCTGGTCACGTATCGCCTCCCGGACCGCCCGCACCCCGCCGTGCCGTTCGCGGACGATGAACCGCATGTGGGCCGGGTACCGGTCCACATGCCCGGCGATCAACTCCACGGCGCGCGCGATGCGCTCCTCGGCGTCACCGGTCGTGGACAACGCTGTCCCGATCAACGGGTGCAGGCTCTCGAGCGCCTCCCCGACCAGCGCCACCCCCAGATCCTCGACCGAGCGGAAGTGCCGGTAGAAGGCGGTCGGGGCGACGCCCACGGCCCGGGTGACCTCACGCAGACCCAGGCTGCCGAGGCTCTGCTCCTCGAGCAGGTCCAGCGCCGCGTCGAGGAGTGCCCGCCGGGTCCTCTGCTTCTGCGCCTGCCGGGTGCCGAGGGGGTGACTCATGCCATGCAGTCAACAACTGTTCTCCGGAATTGCAAAGCACGGTGTTGTGCGCCGAGTGTTTAGACTGAGCAGTCAGTGAACACCCGTACCGTAATCGTTCGCCGACCGTCGAACCGAATGCCGAGTACCGAAGCGAACCGGACCGAACCCGAACCCTGAAGCCTGGAGGATCCGACCCATGCTGTTCCTCGTCGCCGCGCTTCTGCTGATGGGCGTCGTCCTGGGCACCGTGGCCCACGCGCCCCTGCCCGTCTCCGCAGCCGGGGGTGCCGTCATCGCCGTCTGGCTCGCCGTGTTCGCCCTGCGCGAGCGCCGCGACCGCATCCACCGGGAGGGCTGAACGCCATGCGTCTCACCGCACCGGCCGCTCACCGCACCGTGACGCGCCGAACGGCGACGCGCCGGACCGCCGTCCAGGACGCCGACGGCATGGCGGTCGCCTCCTTCGTCCTGGGCCTGCTGGGCCTGCTCGTCCTCAACGTCGTTCTCGGGCCGATCGCCATCGTGCTGGCGGGCCTCGCCCTGAGGCGGGGCACGACCCGGCGCGGACGCGCCTGCCTGGGCCTCGGCCTGGGCATTGCCGACCTGCTGGTCCTGCTGGCGTTGATGCAGATGAACGACACGATCTCCTGGAGCTTCTGAGCCGGCGGGGCATCCCGGCCGACCGCGCCCCGGGGCCACCGGGCGCGGCCCGTAGAATCGGCCCCACCATGGCTTACCTCGACCACGCCGCGACCACCCCGATGCTTCCCGAGGCGATCGAGGCACTCACCGCGCACCTCGGCGTCACCGGCAACGCCTCCTCCCTGCACGCGGCCGGCCGACGTGCCCGCCGGAGCGTCGAGGAGGCCCGCGAAGCCCTCGCCGAAGCCCTCGGCGCCCGCCCCAGCGAGGTGGTCTTCACCTCCGGCGGGACCGAGGCCGACAACCTCGCCGTGAAGGGCCTGTACTGGGCCCGGCGCGACGCCGAACCGGCCCGCACCCGGGTCCTCGCCAGCCCTGTCGAACACCATGCCGTCCTGGACGCCGTCCACTGGCTCGGTGAGCACGAGGGCGCCGTCGTCGAGTACCTGCCGGTCGACTCCCACGGCCGGGTCCACCCGGACGCCCTGCGCGAGGCGATCGCCCGCAACCCCGACGACGTGGCCCTGGCCACCGTGATGTGGGCCAACAACGAGATCGGGACGATTCTGCCGGTCCGCGAACTCGCCGAGGCCGCCGCCGAGTTCGGTGTCCCGCTGCACTCCGACGCCGTCCAGGCCTTCGGCCAGGTGCCCGTGGACTTCGCCTCGTCCGGGCTCGCCGCGATGACCGTCTCGGGCCACAAGATCGGCGGTCCGTACGGCATCGGAGCGCTGGTCCTGGGCCGTGAGCACACCCCCGTACCGGTGCTGCACGGCGGCGGTCAGGAGCGGCACGTCCGCTCCGGCACGCTCGACGTGCCAGCCGTCGCCTCCTTCGCCGTCGCCGGCCGGCTCGCCGCCGAGCAGCGGGAATGGTTCACCCGCGAGATCGGCGCGCTCCGCGACGACCTGGTCGCCGCGGTCCACGAGGCCGTCCCGGACGCCGTCCTGGGAGGCGACCCCGCGCCCGGCGGACGGCTTCCGGCCAACGCCCACTTCACGTTCCCCGGCTGCGAGGGCGACTCCCTGCTGCTCCTGCTCGACGCCCAGGGCATCGAGTGCTCCACCGGCTCCGCCTGCACCGCCGGCGTCGCCCAGCCCAGCCACGTCCTCCTGGCCGTCGGCACCGACCCGGACCTGGCCCGCGGCACCCTGCGCTTCTCCCTCGGCCACACCTCCACCCGGGCCGACGTCGAGGTCCTGGCGAAGGCCATCGGACCGGCGGTGGAGCGTGCGCGAGCGGCGGGGCTGACCTGACTCTTCCCCCCGGGCACGAAGACGACCTACGAGACGGGTTCCCTTCGCCGGTATGACCCGGATCAGGTGACTAGGGGTCGCCTTCCGGTCCTGTCCTGCGACCTTCCGGCCTCTCAGCCCGACCGTCGACGTCGGCACCAGCGGAAGCCGAAACCTCGCGCTGAAGTCGGCTACTCCGGTCGAACTCCCTCACTCATCTCGTAGGCCTGCTCTTATGATAGAACGCCCATTTCCAGATGGAAGGGGGTGGTTTAAGGTTTTTTGTCCAATTTTTCGGATGGCGGGATCAGGCCGTCGCCGTGAGCGCCAGACGTACGAGCTTCATGTAGCGCTCCCAGTCCCAGTGCGGGCCCGGGTCGGTGTGATCCGTCCCCGGCACCTCGATGTGGCCGATGATGTGTTCCCGGTCGACCGGGATGTCGTAGCGGGCACAGATCCGGGCCGTGAGCCGGGCCGAGGCCTCGTACATCTCGTCCGTGAGGTCCTGCGGCCGGTCCACGAACCCCTCGTGCTCGATGCCGATACTGCGCTCGTTGTAGTCGCGGTTTCCCGCGTGGTAGGCCACGTCCAGCTCGCGGATCATCTGCGTGACGCGTCCGTCCTGGCCGACGATGTAGTGCGTCGCCGCCTGGTGCCCGGGGTCCTGGAAGGCCCGTACCGCGCTGTCGAAACTGCCCTGGGTGACATGCACGATCACCATGTCTATGCCGAAGTCGTCGGGCCGGTCCGCGCGCCGCCAGTTGGCGTCCGAGGCCGCCACCCAGCGGGCGCCCGCGAAGTCGACCACGCCCTGCTCGCGCGGCTTCTCGACCCCGGGCATCCTCCACCACAGGCGGCCCAACTCGTCCCGCGCCAGCACGGCCGTACCCGCGGCGGCGGCCACACCGCCCACGATCAGGGCCCGCCGGCCGATGCGACGGTCGCCGTCCTTGCCGGCCCGGCCCGTGGAAGCTCTTCTTTCCCCCATGCGAGCAACAACGGATATCCGGTGGCTCCGGTTCCCGCGCCCCGTACCCTGGAGGGGTTATGACTGAAACTCCGCAGCCCTTCCGCCCCCGCCCCCTCCGGGTACTGGCCGCCATGTCCGGCGGCGTCGACTCCGCCGTGGCCGCGGCCCGTGCCGCCGAAGCGGGACACGACGTGACCGGCGTCCACCTCGCGCTCTCCGCGAACCCCCAATCCTTCCGCACGGGCGCGCGGGGCTGCTGCACCATCGAGGACTCGCGCGACGCCCGCCGCGCCGCGGACGTCATCGGCATCCCGTTCTACGTGTGGGACCTCGCCGACCGCTTCCGCGAGGACGTCGTGGAGAACTTCGTCGCCGAGTACGAGGCCGGCCGCACCCCCAACCCGTGCCTGCGCTGCAACGAGAAGATCAAGTTCGCCGCGCTGCTGGACAAGGCCCTGGCCCTCGGCTTCGACGCCGTGGCCACCGGCCACTACGCGCGCGTGGTCACCCTGTCCGACGGCACGCGCGAACTGCACCGCGCCTCCGACATGGCCAAGGACCAGTCGTACGTCCTCGGCGTGCTGGACGACCGGCAGCTCGCCCACGCGATGTTCCCGCTCGGCGACACGGTCACCACCAAGGACGAGATCCGCGCGGAGGCCGGGCGCAGGGGACTGGCGGTGGCCAAGAAGCCCGACTCGCACGACATCTGCTTCATCGCCGACGGCGACACCCAGGGCTTCCTCGCGAACCGGCTGGGCCGGGCCGAGGGCGACATCGTCGACGAGTCCGGCGCCAAGGTCGGCACGCACGAGGGAGCCCACGGCTTCACCATCGGCCAGCGCAAGGGCCTGCGGATCGGCACCCCCGCCCCCGACGGCAAGCCCCGCTACGTCCTGGACATCTCCCCGGTGACCAACACGGTCACCGTCGGCCCCGCGGACTCCCTCGACGTGGGCGCGCTCACCGCGATCGAGCCCCGCTGGTGCGGAGCCGCCCCGACCGGCCCCGGCACCTACACCGCCCAGCTCCGCGCCCACGGCGACGAGACCGAGGTCACCGCCGAACTGACCGACGGCGTCCTGGAGGTGTCGTTCAAGGAGCCGGTCCGCGGCGTGGCCCCCGGCCAGGCGATCGTCCTCTACGCCGGCACCCGGGTCGTCGGCTCCGCCACCATCGCCACGACGTCCCGTACGACGAAGACCCCCACGGCGGTCTGACCGGCCGTCAGCGGTCCGGTGCCTGCCCCTGCACCCGAAACGCGTGGACGAGTTCGATCCCGCCCCCGTGTGGGCGAGGAACTCCGGCCCGGCCGCGAACCGGGCGACGAATCCCGGAGCAGTTCCCGCTCCTTCGGTCCGGCCGGACGCCACGGTGCCGTCGTGGTCGCCCGCCGGCCGGTCGTCGGAATCGCTCCCCGAACGCCGGAAAGCGCGGGGGAGACGCCGCCCCGTGCCCTCACCGTGCGAAGAACTCCGCCAGCACCGGGGCCAGCACGTCCGGTTCGACCATGTGGGTCTGGCCGGGCAGGGTGCGGCAGGTGCCCCGGGGGACGGCGTCCGCGATCGCCCGGGCGGCCTCGCGCATCCAGGCCGGGCTCGCGTCGCCCGCGATGGACAGCACCGGTACGGGGACCGACGCCAGCAGCTTCACCGGGACACCGCCGTCGCCCATGACCGCGTCGTCATAGGCGAGGCTCGGCGCGATCGACTCCATGCCGGCCCACAGGGGGGACTGGCGGGCGCCCTGGATCACCGCCTCGCTCAGCCCGGTGAGATGGAGGAAGAGTTCGACCGCGTCCCCGCGGCGCCCTTCACGCAGTGCCTCCGCCAGGCGCTCGGTGTACCGCGCGCGCTCCCTCAGGTCCTCTTCGGACATGGCGTACGGCGTCTCGTACACGGCGACGTGCCGCACCGGCAGACCACCCGCCGCCGCGCGCAGCGCCAGCGCGCCGCCCGAGGAGACGCCGTACAGCGACGCCTCCCCGCCCACCGCCCCGATCAGCGCCGCCAGATCCTCGACCTCGCGTTCCACCGCGTACGGCGTCCGGTCCCCGCTCGCGCCGCGGCCCCGGCGGTCGTACAGGACGACCCGGAACCGTTCCGAGAGGGGGGCGGCCAGTGGTGCCAGCGTGGCGCCCGTCGACATCGCGCCGCTGACGAGGACGACCACGGAACCCCGTCCGGCGCTCTCGTGGGCGAGGGGGGTGCCGTCACGCGAAACGATGTTCTTGTCCATATCCCCGCAGACTGCCGCACCGCGGCCCGATCGTCGGTGAGGCGGGCCGCGCGTCCGACGATCACAACCCTTCTATCCGATCATCGGACTTCCACGTCGTAGAAGCACAGGTGGTCCTTGATGCCGGCGACGTCCGGCTTCGGGTCCGGGTACGTCCATACGAGATCGGGCGCGTCCGGGCGCGACCAGTAGGACGCGGTGCCCTTGAAGGGGCAGTGGGTACGGGTGCCGGACGGGGTCAGCAGGTCGAGCCGTACGTCCTCCCGTGGGATGTAGTACCGCGCGGGCAGGCCCGTCTCGTGCAGCACCAGCGCCTGGTCGCTCTCGGCCAGGACCTCCCCGCCGTGCACCACGCGCACGGGCCGCTCGCTTCGTTCGACGGTGATGCGGTGTCCTACGGTCATGGTCCACGCTCCTCGGTCAGCAGGGTCATGAGGTCGTCCGGGCCGGCGGGGCGGTCCGAACGCCGGCCGGTCCGAACGCCGAACGGTGCAGCGTCCGCCGAAGCCGGATTCTTCCCCTCCCCGCCGGACCGGGCCCGTACCCTGGGGCCGTGAACATATGTGTCTTCCTCTCCGCCGCCGATCTGGACGAGCGGTACACCCGCCCCGCGCGGGAATTCGCCGAGCTGCTCGGCAAGGGCGGCCACACCCTGGTGTGGGGCGGCTCCGACGTCGGCCTGATGAAGGTCGTCGCCGACGGGGTGCAGGAGGCGGGCGGCCGGCTCCTCGGCGTCTCCGTGGAGTTCCTGGCGGCGAAGGCACGCGAGGGCGCCGACGAGATGATCGTCGCCCGGGACCTGGCGGAGCGCAAGCGCCTGCTCCTGGAGAAGGCCGACGCCGTGGTGATCATGGTGGGCGGTACCGGTACGCTCGACGAGGCCACCGAGATCCTCGAGCTGAAGAAGCACGGGCACACGGACAAGCCGGTGGTCCTGCTGAACAGCGCGGGCTTCTACGACGGCCTCAAGACCCAGTTCCGGCGGATGGAGGACGAGGGCTTCCTGCCCCGTGCCCTCACCGACCTGGTGTTCTTCGCCGAGGAGCCCGTCGGTGCCCTGGCGTACCTGGAGGAGAGCCAGGGCCTCTAGGGCCCGGCCCGGGCCCTGACCACGCGGTGATGCGAGCATGGCGGGCATGCCTACACATGTGATCACCGGAGCGGGCTCCGGCATCGGCGCGGCCGTCGCCCGCCGGCTGCACGCGCGCGGGGACGAACTCGTCCTGCACGCACGCTCGGCGGGGCGCGCGAAGGAACTGGCGGCCGAATTCCCCGGCGCGCGCACCCTCGTCGGCGACCTCGCCGACCCCGACCGGCTCAGCTGGGCCTTCTCCCACCAGTCCCTCCCGGACCGGGTGGACTCCCTGCTGCACATCGCCGGTGTCGTCGACCTCGGCGGGATCGGCGAGCTGACCCCGAAGACCTGGCGGCACCAGCTCGACGTCAACCTCGTCGCCCCCGCCGAACTCACCCGGCACTTCCTGCCCCAGCTGCGCGCGAGCCGGGGACACGTGGTCTTCGTCAACTCCGGTGCGGGACTGAGCGCCCACGCCCGGTGGGGCGCCTACGCGGCCTCCAAGCACGGTCTGAAGGCCCTCGCCGACGCGCTGCGCGAGGAGGAGCACGCGGGCGGCGTCCGCGTCACCTCGGTCTACCCCGGCCGCACCGCCAGTCCCATGCAGGCCAAGGTGCACCAGCAGGAGGGCAAGGACTACGACCCCGGCCGGTGGATCGACCCCGAGTCGGTCGCCACCACCATCCTCACGGCCCTCGACCTGCCCCGGGACGCGGAGGTCAACGACCTGACGGTGCGGCCGGGGCGCTGACCGGGCACCGGCCTCCCGGGCGGGCGCACGCCCGCCGGCACGGTCGGGGCGCCGGCCGCCCCCCACGTTCCGTACGCTTCTCCGGTGAGCGAAAACAGCCAGTTCAGGTTCGGGGCCGCGACCGGGGTCGGGTCGATGCCGGGCGGGGACGCCCGCGAGGCGGTCAAGACCGTCACCGGAAGCTTCGAGGACTTTCCCTTCCTGCCCGAACTGCCCGCCCGGGGACCCGGCGCGGACATGATCGGCCGGACCGCCGGGATGCTCGTCGAGCTGTACGCGCGGGTGGAGCCCAGCGGCTGGCGGATCGGCGACCGGCCCGGACGCGACACCAAGCGGGCCCGATCCTGGCTCGGCGAGGACCTCGACGCGCTGGAGGAGCACACCCAGGGGTACGAGGGCCCGCTGAAGGTGCAGGCCGTCGGCCCCTGGACACTCGCCGCCCAGCTGGAACTGCGCAACGGCGAGGTGGCCCTCTCCGACCCCGGCGCCTGCCGGGACCTCGCCGCCTCGCTCGCCGAAGGGCTGCGCCTGCACCTCGCCGAGGTGAGCCGGCGGGTGCCCGGCGCGCGGCTCGTCCTCCAGCTCGACGAACCCTCCCTCACCGACGTCCTGCGCGGCCGGGTGCGCAGCGCCAGCGGCTACCGCACCCACCGCGCGGTGGACCGGCAGCTCGTCGAGTCCGGCCTGAGGGACGTGTTCGGAGTGCACGAGGCGGGCCCGGTCGTGGTCCACTCGTGCGCGCCGGACGTCCCGTTCGCCCTGCTGCGGCGGGCGGGAGCGCAGGCGATCTCCTTCGACTTCTCGCTCCTCACCGAACGTGACGACGAGACGATCGGGGAGGCGGTCGAGAGCGGCACCCGGCTGTTCACCGGTGTCGTGCCGGGGACGGACGGCCCGTTGTCGGACCCTGCCGGTAGCGTCATGGGGGTCAGAACGCTGTGGCGCAGGCTGGGGCTGCGGCCGGGCCTTCTCACGGAGGCGGTCACGGTCACCCCGGCGTGCGGACTCGCGGGAGCCTCCCCGGAGTACGCGCGCACCGCCTACGCACACTGCGTCCGGGCGGCGAGATCCCTCGCGGACAACCCAGAGTGACGGGAGAAGACACGGTGGCGGGTGACCAGCAGGCGGAGACGACGAGTGTGCCGGCCGAGGCGCGGGAGCGGCACGCCCGGCTCGCCGAGCAGATCGAGGAGCACCGCTTCCGGTACTACGTGAACGACGCGCCCGTCGTCAGTGACGCCGAGTTCGACCGGCTGCTGCACGAACTGGAGGCGCTGGAGGAGCAGTACCCCGAACTGCGCACCCCCGACTCCCCGACCCAGAAGGTCGCCGGGGCGTACGCGACGGAGTTCACCTCCGTCCAGCACCGCTCCCGCATGCTCTCCCTCGACAACACCTTCAACGACGACGACCTCGCCGCCTGGGTCGAGCGCATCCACCGGGAGCTGGGCGAGCAGGAGTTCCACCTCCTGTGCGAGCTGAAGGTCGACGGCCTCGCCGTCAACCTCACCTACGAGCACGGGCGCCTGGTCCGCGCGGCGACCCGCGGCGACGGCCGCACCGGCGAGGACATCACGCCCAACGTGCGGACCATCGCCGAGATCCCGGACCGCCTGAAGGGCGACGGGGTGCCCGCCCTCGTGGAGATCCGCGGCGAGGTCTTCTTCCCGATGGAGGAGTTCCAGGGCCTCAACGCCCGTCTGGTGGAGGCCGGTGACAAGCCCTTCGCCAACCCGCGCAACGCGGCGGCCGGTTCGCTGCGCCAGAAGGACCCGCGCGTCACCGCCACCCGCCCCCTGCACATGGTCGTCCACGGCATCGGCGCCCTGGAGGGCTTCGAGGGCCTCGCCCGCCTCTCCGAGGCGTACGACCTGCTGAAGACGTGGGGCCTGCCCACCTCCGAGCACAACCGTGTGGTCGACGGCCTCGAAGGCGTGCGGGAGTTCATCGCGTACTACGGCGAGCACCGGCACTCCGTGGCGCACGAGATCGACGGCGCGGTGGTCAAGCTCGACGAGATCCCGCTCCAGGGCCGCCTCGGCTCCACCTCGCGCGCGCCGCGCTGGGCCATCGCCTACAAGTACGCGCCCGAGGAGGTCAACACCAAGCTCGTCAACATCCGGGTGGGCGTGGGCCGTACGGGCAGGGTCACGCCGTACGCGCAGGTCGAGCCGGTCACCGTGGCCGGCTCCGAGGTCGAGTTCGCCACGCTGCACAACCAGGACGTGGTCAAGGCCAAAGGCATCCTCATCGGGGACACGGTGGTGCTGCGCAAGGCCGGTGACGTCATCCCGGAGATCCTCGGCCCGGTCGCCGACCTGCGCGACGGCAGCGAGCGCGCCTTCGTGATGCCGGCCGAGTGCCCGGAGTGCGGTACGCCGCTGCGGCCGATGAAGGAGGGCGACGTCGACCTGCGCTGCCCCAACGCCCGTGCCTGCCCCGCCCAGTTGCGGGAGCGCCTGTTCTACCTCGCGGGCCGCAAGGCGCTGGACATCGAGCACTTCGGCTATGTCGCCGCCGCGGCGCTCACCGGGCCGCTGGAGCCCGCGGACCCGCCGCTGAAGGACGAGGGCGACCTGTTCGACCTCACCATCGAGCAACTGCTGCCCATCAAGGCGTACGTCCTCGACCAGGACAGCGGGCTGCCCAAGCGGGACCCGAAGACGGGCGAGGAGAAGATCGCCACCGTCTTCGCCAACCAGGAGGGCGAGCCGCGGAAGAACGCGGTTGCGATGCTGGCGAACATCGCGGCGGCCAAGGAGCGCCCGCTCGCCCGGATCCTCACCGGGCTGTCGATCCGGCACGTCGGCCCGGTGGCGGCGGAGGCGCTGGCCCGGGAGTTCCGGTCCGTCGACCGGATCGAGCAGGCCACCGAGAAGGAACTGGCCGACACGGAGGGCGTCGGCGGCATCATCGCCGCCTCGGTCAAGCAGTGGTTCGCCGAGGAGTGGCACCGCGAGATCATCCGCAAATGGCGGGCGGCCGGTGTTTGCATGGAGGACGAGGGGGCCGGCGAGGAGGAGGGCCCGCGTCCGCTGGCGGGGCTGACGGTCGTGGTGACCGGCACCCTGGAGCGTTTCACCCGGGACGGCGCGAAGGAGGCGCTGCAGAGCCGGGGAGCGAAGGTGACCGGTTCGGTCTCGAAGAAGACGTCCTTCGTCGTCGTGGGCGACAACCCGGGATCGAAGCACGACAAGGCGATGCAGCTCAAGGTGCCGGTTCTGAACGAGGAGGGCTTCACCGTCCTGCTCGACGAGGGACCCCAGGCGGCGGCCGCCGTGGCGCTGCCCGTCGAGGAGTAGCCGAAAACAGCAGGTGAAAGGTCACTCGATCGGCGCATACCAGATGGATACGGGTGACTGGGGCGCATTCGGGCAACCGTCGGCGACCGGTGCCCCTGGAAGCCCTCCGCGGCCTACTGTTGGGAGGTGCGCCCGCCGTGCCCAGCTGCGGCCGGAGCATCCCCGTGTTCGTGGCGGCACCGTGGAAGGGCTTTCTATCACGGAGTCGCCGGGGGTTGTCAGGCATCGAGCCGCGTGGCGTGGGCGCCGCCGGCTGTGAGAGGGACGGGAATGGAACCCACCGAGAGCGCCGCTCCGGGCTCACGGCTGCGCCTGGGTCTGCGCCGCATGGCGGCCGTACGGCGACGCGGACGTGGGGCAGGACGGCCCGCGGGGCCCGCGGGCACGCCGGGACGCCCCGGGGCGCGCACCGCGGAGGCGCGGCCCCAGGGCGCGCGCGGCACCGGACGACAGGCCGCGGGGCGGCCGGCGGCAGGACCACAGGGAGCCGGGCGGGGCCCCGGAGCACCCCCGCTCTCCACCGGACTGTCCTCGGACGGCCCGGGCCTGTCCGAAGTGCACGCGGAACGGCACCTGTCCTGGCCCGCGCTGCCCACGGCGGTCGTCTCGGCGGCCGCGTTCGTGCTCGGCGCCGGTGTCCTGGGAGCGTTCACCGGCTCTCACGCGCTCTTCCCGTCCGGCCGCGTCGGCTGGTCCCTGGCCGTACTGACCGGGATCGTCGTCGGCCACCTGGTGATGCTGGGCCGCTCCCGCTGGTGGGGCGGCACCGGTTCGGGCGCCGCGGTCACCCTCGCCGTGCTGCTGCTCTACGGCTGGGTCCCGGCCGGCATGGTCAGCCTCACCGTGGTCGTGCTGGTCGGCGTGGCCCGGCGGGGCCGCTGGCGGCAGGGCATCCTGCACGGCGCGGTGGACCTGCTCGGCGTCGGCGCCGGCGCGCTGGTGCTGGCCCTGTGCGGGTCCGTACCGTCCGTCGAGTCCCCCTCGACCCCGGACAGTTGGGGGCTGCACACCGCCGTCGAGGTGGTGCTGGTCGCCGCCGCGTATCTCGCGGTCACCCGCACCCTCTACTGGTACCTGCACGTCCCGCGGGGCGGACTGCCCACAGTCGCCCGCACCGCCCTGGTCAGACAGGGCCTGGTCGCGGTGGCGCTGCTCGGCATAGCGCCGCTGATCTGCGTGGTCGCCGACGCCCGGCCGATCGTCCTGCCGCTGTTCGCCATCCCGCTGATCGCACTCGACTCCATGCTGTGGATGGCGAGGGCCCGCGCGGAGGAGCAGTTGCGCGATCCGCTGACCGGGCTGCCCAACCGCCAGTGGCTCCTCGAGCGCATCTGGACCGCGCTGGACGACGCCGAGCGCGCGGGCGCCCGCCCCACCCTCATGCTGATCGACCTCGACCGGTTCCGATCGGTCAATGACACTCTCGGTCACCTCGCGGGTGACCGGCTGCTGCTCCAGATCGCCGACCGGCTGAGACTGGCCCTGCCGCGCGGGGCGGAGGCCGCGCGGCTCGGTGGCGACGAGTTCGCCGTCTTACTGCCGGTCTCCGACTCCACCACGTCCGCGACCCGGGTCGCCCGCAGCCTGGTGTCCGCCCTCAGCTCGCCCCTCGACCTCGACGGCCTCACCCTCGTGCTGGAGGCCAGCGCGGGCGTCGCCGTCTTCCCCGACCACGCCCTCGACGCGGAGGGCCTGCTGCGGCGCGCGGACGTGGCGATGTACCAGGCCAAACGGGACCGTACGGGCGTCGAGGTCTACGAGTCCAAGCGGGACTCCAACACCCCCGACCGGCTGGGACTCCTGGGAGACCTGCGCCGGGCCCTGGACGCCCACGAGGTCCAGCTCCACTACCAGCCCAAGGTCCGCTTCGACGGACAGGTCGCGGGCCTGGAGGCCCTGGTCCGCTGGGTGCATCCGGAGCGCGGCAGGGTGCCGCCGGACGAGTTCATAGCGATCGCCGAGTCCTCCGGACTGATGCCGCACCTCACCGAGTACGTGCTGGAGACCGCGCTCGGCCAGGTCGCCGAGTGGCGTGCGCAGGGCCTGTTCGTGCCGGTCGCGGTCAACGTCTCCCCGCGCGACGTCCACATCCCCGGCTTCGCCGGCTCCGTCGCGGCCCGGCTGGCCCGGCACGGCGTCCCGGCGGGGGCCCTCCAGCTGGAGATCACCGAGCACGTCCTCCTGGAGGACCCGCAGCGCGCCGCCGACACCCTGAACGCCCTGACCGGGCACGGCGTGCGGATGTCCCTCGACGACTTCGGCACCGGCTACTCCTCCCTCGTGCACCTGCGGCGGCTGCCCGTCAGCGAACTGAAGATCGACCGCTCGTTCGTGGCACGGCTGGCCGTCGACCCCGAGGACGCCGAGATCGTGCGCTGCACCGTCGACCTCGCCCACTCGCTCGGACTGCTCGTCGTCGCCGAGGGCGTCGAGGACGACGAGACCTGGGAACGCCTGCGCGACCTCGGCTGCGACGCCGTCCAGGGCTGGCTGGTCGCGGCCGCGATGCCGCCCGCCGAAACCACGGCCTGGCTCCTCGCCCGCGGCTCCCGCGGCTGGCAGCGCCCCGCTGCCGCCCTCCCGGCAGTGGCCGCCGACGACTCCGGCCACCCGGCCTGAACCCATGGGGCGTCCCGCTTCCGGAGGGCGCGGGCAAACCGTTTCACGGGTACGGGGCCGCGCCCCATAGGATTGGGGCCTGTCGTCACCTCCCCGCCCGCCGCGCCACGCCCGGCCCGGGACGCGACGGCAGGTCCTAGCACGAACCGCACACTCACCCTAGAGGAACGCTGCATGCCTGGCATTACGCGCGAGGAGGTCGCCCACCTCGCCCGGCTGGCGCGTCTGGAGCTGAAGCCCGAAGAGCTCGACCACTTCGCAGGCCAGCTCGACGACATCATCGGCGCGGTGGCCCGCGTCAGCGAGGTCGCCGACCAAGACGTACCGCCGACCTCGCACCCGCTCCCGCTGACGAACGTCATGCGCCCGGACGAGGTCCGTCCCTCGCTCACCCCCGAGCAGGCGCTCTCCGGCGCCCCGGCCCAGGAGCAGCAGCGTTTCAAGGTGCCGCAGATCCTGGGGGAGGACTGAATCCCATGATGGCCAAAGACATCGAATACTGCATCAAGCTCACCGCCGCCGAGACCGCCGCGAGGATCGCCTCCGGCGAGCTCACGGCCGTCCAGGTCACCGAGGCACACCTGGCCCGGATCGAGGCCGTCGACGAGAAGGTGCACGCCTTCCTGCACGTCGACCGCGAGGGCGCCCTCGCCCAGGCCCGCGCCGTCGACGAGAAGCGCGCCAAGGGGGAGAAGCTCGGCCCGCTGGCCGGCGTCCCCCTCGCGCTCAAGGACATCTTCACCACCGAGGGCATCCCGACCACGGTCGGCTCCAAGCTCCTCGAGGGCTGGATCCCGCCGTACGACGCGACGCTCACCAAGCGGCTCAAGGCCGCCGACGTCGTCATCCTCGGCAAGACCAACATGGACGAGTTCGCCATGGGGTCGTCCACCGAGAACAGCGCCTACGGACCGACCGGCAACCCCTGGGACCTCACCAGGATCCCCGGCGGCTCCGGCGGCGGGTCGAGCGCCGCGCTCGCCTCCTTCCAGGCCCCCCTCGCCATCGGCACCGACACCGGCGGCTCCATCCGCCAGCCGGCCTCCGTCACCGGCACGGTCGGCGTGAAGCCGACCTACGGCGCGGTCTCCCGCTACGGCATGGTGGCGTTCTCCTCCTCCCTCGACCAGGGCGGTCCCTGCGCCCGCACGGTCCTGGACGCGGCCCTGCTGCACGAGGTCATCGCCGGGCACGACCCGCTCGACTCCACCTCCATCGACGAGCCGGTCCCCCCGGTCGTCGAGGCCGCCCGCAACGGCTCGGTCGCGGGCATGCGCGTCGGCGTCGTCAAGCAGTTCCGCGGCGAGGGCTACCAGGCCGGCGTCATCCAGCGGTTCGACGAGAGTGTCGAGCTGCTCAGGGGACTCGGCGCCGAGATCGTCGAACTGGACTGCCCGTCCTTCGACCTCGCGCTGTCGGCGTACTACCTGATCGCCCCGTCCGAGTGCTCCTCCAACCTCGCCCGCTTCGACGGCCTGCGCTACGGCCTGCGGACCGGCGACGACGGCACGCACTCCGCCGAGGAGGTCACCTCGCTGACCCGCGAGGCCGGCTTCGGCCCCGAGGTCAAGCGCCGCATCATGCTCGGCACGTACGCGCTCAGCTCCGGCTACTACGACGCGTACTACGGCAGCGCCCAGAAGGTCCGTACGCTGATCAAGCAGGACTTCGACACGGCGTTCGAGCAGGTCGACGTGATCGTCTCCCCGACGACCCCGACCACCGCCTTCGCGATCGGCGAGCGCGCCGACGACCCGATGGCGATGTACCTCGCCGACCTGTGCACCATCCCGACCAACCTGGCCGGCAACGCCGCCATGTCGCTGCCCTGCGGCCTCGCGCCCGAGGACAACCTGCCGGTCGGACTGCAGATCATCGCCCCGGTCATGAAGGACGACCGCCTCTACAAGGTCGGCGCAGCCGTCGAGGCGGCCTTCGTGGAAAAGTGGGGCCACCCGCTGATCGAGGAGGCACCGTCGCTGTGAGCGCACTGACCAAGGCCAAGGGCTTCAAGAAGTCCAGGTCCGGCACGTACCTGTCCATGGCCGCCACCGCGTTCGGCGCGCTCGGCGTCGCCAAGCGCGTCAAGAAGGCGCGGCACGAGAAGGACACCCTGGTCCTGATCGACGCCACCGTGTCCGCCGTCGCGATCGTCACGAGCCTCGCCATCCTGTACCGCGAGCTGAAGCGGCTGGGCGACGACGACGTCCTGCTGGGCTGAGAGGGAAGTTACACCGTGACCACCACGACCGACCTGGTGTCGTACGAGGACGCACTCGCGTCGTACGACCCCGTCATGGGCCTCGAGGTCCATGTCGAACTCGGCACCAGGACCAAGATGTTCTGCGGCTGCTCGACCACGCTCGGCGCCGACCCGAACACCCAGACCTGCCCCACCTGCCTCGGCATGCCGGGCGCGCTCCCGGTCGTCAACGCGATCGGCGTCGAGTCCGCCATCAAGATCGGTCTCGCGCTGAACTGCGAGATCGCCGAGTGGTGCCGCTTCGCCCGGAAGAACTACTTCTATCCGGACATGCCGAAGAACTTCCAGACCTCCCAGTACGACGAGCCGATCGCCTTCAACGGCTACCTCGACGTGCAGCTGGAGGACGGCGAGACCTTCCGCGTGGACATCGAGCGCGCCCACATGGAGGAGGACACCGGCAAGTCGACGCACGTCGGCGGCGCCACCGGCCGTATCCACGGCGCGTCCCACTCCCTGCTCGACTACAACCGGGCCGGCATCCCGCTCATCGAGATCGTCACCAAGCCGATCGAGGGAGCGGGCGAGCGGGCCCCCGAGGTCGCGCGCGCCTACGTGCGGGAACTGCGCGAGCTCATCCGGGCGCTCGGCGTGTCCGAGGCCCGGATGGAGATGGGCCAGATGCGCTGCGACGTCAACCTGTCGCTGCGCCCGCACGGCCGGGAGAAGTTCGGCACCCGCTCGGAGACGAAGAACGTCAACTCGCTGCGGTCCGTGGAGCGCGCGGCCCGCTTCGAGATCCAGCGGCACGCCGCCGTGCTGAACGACGGCGGGACGATCATCCAGGAGACCCGGCACTTCCACGAGGACACGGGGTCGACGACCTCCGGCCGCGTGAAGGAGGAGGCCGAGGACTACCGGTACTTCCCGGAGCCCGACCTGGTCCCCGTCGCCCCGGCCCGCCAGTGGGTCGAGGAGCTGCGCGCCGGGCTGCCCGAGCTGCCGCTGGTGCGCCGCAACCGGCTCCGCGAGGAGTGGGGGATCTCCGGCACCGACATGCAGGCGATCCTCAACGCCGGTGCGCTGGACCTGATCGTCGCCACGATCGACGCCGGCGCGGACGCCGCCTCCGCCCGCAAGTGGTGGATGGGTGAACTCGCCCGCAGCGCCAACGAGTCCGCCAAGGCGCTCGACGAGCTGGCGATCACGCCGGAGCAGGTCGCCCGCGTCACCGCGCTGGTGGCCTCCGGCGACCTGAACGACAAGCTGGCCCGTCAGGTCATCGAGGGCGTCCTCGAGGGCGAGGGCACTCCGGACGAGGTGGTCGACAAGCGCGGCCTGAAGGTCGTCTCCGACGACGGCGCGCTCACCGCCGCCGTCAAGGAGGCCATCGCCGGCAACCCGGGCGTCGCGGACAAGATCCGCGGCGGCAAGGTCGCGGCGGCCGGCGCACTGGTCGGCGCGGTCATGAAGGCCACCCGCGGCCAGGCGGACGCGGCCCGCGTCAAGGAGTTGATCCTTCAGCAGCTGGGCGTCGCCGAGGGCTGATCCCCGGGCGCCGCACGGGAGAGTGAAGGAAGAGGGGGACGCATCGGGTTCGATGCGTCCCCCTCTTCCGTACGGCCGGCTCCGTGGCGCGGCCGGCGCCGGTGCTTCACACGGCCGGCGCCGGTGTCTCACGAGGCCGGGGCCGACCCGAGGTCAGGGCCGGCGCCCCACCACGCGGGCGAAGCCGAGCGTGCGGCCCTCGTCCACGCGCAGCATCCGCGCGCTCTCACGGCTCGACCGCACATGGAACTCCTCCGTGCTCTCCCCGGCGACGACGTCGCACCAGAGCAGCCAGTCCCGCCAGCCGTCCGGCTGCCAGTCGGCCGCCTCGACCTCCACGGCCCCGCTGCGGGTCCAGTGCCGCCGCCACCACCCGGGCGTGTGGAAGCACCAGAACGCGGGGTCCCAGAAGGGCTTCAGGTGCTCCGGCGGCTCGCTGCCCTCGATCTCCTCACGCATCGCCGGGACGACGACACCGATCCGCCCGCCCGGCTTCAGCAGCCGGGTCAGAGACGGCAGGTACAGATCGTCGGTGCCGAAGTACTGGTACGCGTCGATGGAGACGATCGCGTCGAAGCTCTCGTCGCCGAAGGGCAGGTCGTGCGCCTCGGCGAGGACCGGCAGCACCCGGTCGGCGACGCCCGCCCCGGCGATGCGGCGCGCGTTCTCGTCGGGCTTGATCCACAGGTCGGCCGCGGTGACCTGGACGTCGTACTCCCTGGCCAGGAAGACGGACGTCATGGCGCGTCCGCAGCCCAGGTCGAGCACGCGTGCGCCGGGGCGCAGCGTGTCGAGGCCGAGGGCCGGGGCGAGCCACTCCAGCAGCCACAGCGGGTGCGGGCCCATCGTGTTCTCGACGGTCCAGCGGGCGTCGTAGGCGCTGCTGCGCGGGTACCGGGGCAGGATGAGGCGGCTAGCGAGGTCGTCGTGCGGGGTGTGCGAGGTGATGTCCGACATCGGTGAACGGGCTCCTTGGGTCCGTGCAGAGGGAAAGGGTCGCGTCGGAGATCGGGCGGACCGTCATCAAAGCACCTGCTTCTGCCGAGCGGCGAGCTGCCGCGGAACGTCGGACCGACGGACGCTAGCAAGGGATCACGCACCCCGCATCCCGGTTTCCGGAGCCGGGGCGATACGCTCCCGCGGCATGAGCGGACGTGCTGATTCCGACTTGTCCCCGGACACTCGCGCCGAAGAGGCCGAAGCCGCCGGGCACGGGGAGCACGGCGAACAAGGGGAGCACGGCGACGACGACGCCCCGCGTCGGGCCCGGCGGGCCGCGGCCGGCACCGGTGCCGTGCTCGCCCTGGCCGGGACGGCCGCGGCGTTGCTCCGTCTCACCGGCTCCGCCCCGGCCCTCGTCCCGGTGGCCTACGCCTGCGGCGCCGGTACCTGCGCACTCGCCGCCGTACTGGGCTCACGCGGACGGACCCGCAGGGCGCTGTGGCTGTCGATCGCGGGGCTGATGGGGATGGCGCTGGGGGATCAGTTCGACTGACCCCGGTACGGGTGCGACCTCACGTCCGGAAACGGATTCGGGGTGACCGGCACGAGAGGTGTGCGTCCCGCGCACTGTGAATAAACACACGAACATCACCATTGATCTTTCTTGGGTGAAAGAGTGCGAATTCCTTGCTCATGCGTTCTTTGCGGGCTGTTCGGTCACAAGCGGCTGTTCCCGGTCAAAGATCCATCAACAGTCACTCTGGAGCATGATTCGTGACAGCACTCGCACGCTGGTGTGTCCGACGCCGTCTGATCACCGTCCTGCTGTGGCTCCTCGCCCTCGGCGGGGTCGCGGCCGGAGCCCTCGCGGCCGGAAACGCGTACTCGAACGACTACGAGGTGCCCGGCACCGAGTCCGGCTACGCCACCGAACTGCTGCGCGAGGGGTTCCCGGAGCTCTCGGGCGACAGCAACACCGTTGTCTGGCACACACCCTCCGGCAGCGTCCTGGAATCCGGTGTCGAACAGAGCATGACCCGCACCCTGGACCGGATGGAGGATCTGCCCGGCATAGCCGCCGTGACCGGCCCGTACGGGGACGACGGCACCGGCGGGATCAGCGCGGACGGCCGCACCGCCTACGCCACCGTCACCTTCGAGGACCTGGCCAAGGACATCGACGAGGGCGAGGCCGCGGCCGTGCTCGAGACGGCCGAGGCCGCGGAGACCGACGGCCTCCAGGTGGAAGTGGGCGGCAGCGCCGTCGCGCCCGGGATGCCCGAAGGCCACCTCGCCGAGATCGTCGGAGTGGCGGTCGCCGCCCTCGTCCTCTTCCTCGCCTTCGGCTCGCTCGCCGCCTCGCTGCTGCCCATCGCCACCGCGCTGGTCGGCGTCGGCACCGCGTACGCCTCGATCGTGCTGCTCGGGCACGTCATGACCGTCGCCGACTTCGCGCCGATGCTGGGCATGCTGATCGGACTCGGCGTCGGCATCGACTACGCCCTGTTCATCGTGACCAGGCACCGGCGCGGACTGAAGCGCGGGCTGTCCGTCGCCGAGGCCGCCACCGAAGCCGTCGCCACCACCGGACGCGCGGTCGTGTTCGCGGGGGCCACCGTGTGCATCGCCCTGCTGGGCATGCTGATCCTCCGGCTGAACTTCCTCAACGGCGTCGCCGTCGCGGCCTCGCTCACCGTGCTCCTGACCGTCGCGGCCTCCGTCACCCTGCTGCCCGCGCTGCTGTCGTTCATCGGCATGCGCGCGCTCAGCCGCCGCGAACGGCGCCGGCTGGCGGAGTCCGGCCCGCAGCCGGAGCTGCCGACCGGCTTCGCCGCCCGCTGGGCGGCGTTCGTGGAGCGCAGGCCCAAGCTGCTCGGCGCGTTCGCCCTGCTCGTCATGGCGGTGCTGGCACTTCCCACCTCCTCCCTGCACCTCGGCACCTCCGACCAGGGCAACGACCCGAAGACCTCCACCACCCGCCAGGCCTACGACCTCCTCGCCGAAGGATTCGGCCCCGGCGTCAACGGTCCGCTCACCCTCGTGACCGAGGTGGACGGCGCCGCCGACCGGCTCGCCCTGGACCGGATCGGCCCCGTGCTGGGCGGGACCGAGGGCGTCGCGGCCGTCGGACCGGTGGTCCACAGCGCGGACGGCGGCACCGCCTACCTCTCCGTCGTACCGGAGTCCTCCCCGCAGTCGAAGCTGACCAGCGACCTGGTCGACCGGCTGCGCGAGGACGTCCTGCCCCGCGCCGAGTCCGGCACCACCCTCGACGTGCGGGTCGGCGGCGTGACGGCCGGCTACGACGACTTCGCCGAGGTCATCATCGGCAAACTGCCCCTCTTCGTCGGTGTCGTCATCGGCCTGGGCTGTCTGCTGCTCCTGCTCGCCTTCCGGTCCGTCGTCATCCCGCTCAAGGCCGCGGCGATGAACGTGGCCGCCGTCGCCGCCGCCTTCGGCGTGGTCGTGGCGATCTTCCAATGGGGCTGGGGCAGTGAACTGCTCGGCCTCGGCAGCGCGGGGCCCATAGAACCCTTCCTGCCCGTGATCATGGTGTCGGTCCTCTTCGGGCTCTCCATGGACTACCAGGTCTTCCTGATCAGCCGGATGTACGAGGAATGGCTGGAGACCGGCGACAACCGGCGCGCGGTACGGGTCGGCCTCGCCGAGACCGGCCGGGTGATCAACTCCGCGGCCGTGATCATGATCGCGGTCTTCCTCGCCTTCGTCCTGACCGGCGACCGCGTGATCGCGATGTTCGGCATCGCCCTCGCCGCCGCCGTAGCCCTCGACGCCTTCGTCCTGCGGACCCTGCTCGTCCCCGCCCTCATGCACCTGCTCGGCGACGCCAACTGGTGGCTGCCGCGCCGGCTGGACCGGATCCTGCCGCGCATCAGCATCGAGCCGCCCGAGAGCCGGGCCGCCCATGAGAAGCTGGCCGCCGCCACCGACGCCGAGGTGGAGGACGTGCCGGCCCAGGAGGAGCGGAAGACGGATGTACGCCATACGACTGGGTGACGACGGAGCCGAACTGCGTCCCCTGGAGCCCTGGCACGCGGAGGAGTTCCTCGCCCATCTGGAGCGGGGCCGGGAATTCATCAACCAGTACGTTCCCTTCGGCTCCAAGGCCGTCGACGTGCCCACCGCGCGGGAGGCCCTCCAGCGGTACGCCGACCTCCGCGCCGCCGACACGGCCGCGCTGCACGGCCTGTGGCTGGACGGCACCCTTGTGGGCGGGGTGCTCACGCTGAACTTCGACGCCGCGAACGGCACCTGTGAGGTCGGCTGCTGGCTGGAGCCGGCCGCCACCGGGCGCGGGCTCGTCACCCGCGCCATGCGGGTACTGATCGGCTGGGTGATCGAGCAGCGCGGCATCCACCGCGTCGAGTGGGTCGCCGCCGCCGGAAACGGGCCCAGCCTCAACATCGCCCGCCGGCTCGGCATGACCCTCGACGGGGTACGGCGCCAGTCCCACCTCCACCACGGCGTACGGCACGACCTGGAGGTGTGGTCGGTCCTGGCCCCCGAATGGCGGCAGGCACGCGCGGCGCACAGCGATCATTAAGGCGCTTCTCAGAGAGCGTCCGTACGGTGCGCCTCATGGGTACCAAGACCGAGACCGAGAAAGCGGCCAAGGCCGAGGACAACAGCGCGGACAACAGCGCGGACAGGAGTGAAACCGGGGCCGGGACCGAGGCCGGAGCGGCCGTTGACGCCGACACGGCCGACAGCGGCACCACGGAGACGGAGCCGGACACGGAGCCGGAGCCGGAGCTCCAGGGCGCCCACGGAGTCGGACAGGGCGCCGCGGCGATCGTCTCCGCCGGGCTCGGCGTCGTCTCGCTCACCGGCAGCTGGCTCGGCACGGTGGCCGCCGCCCGCGAAACCCTCGTCGGCCAGCTGGAGACGGCCGCGGACTCCACCGTCGCCACCCAGGTCAAGGAGATCTACGGCGACGCCTGGCAGACCAGCGCACTGTGGGGCGGCCTGTTCGCGCTGACCGCGCTGGTCATCGGCGTCGTGGTGCTCGCGCGGCCCGCGTTCGGGACGCCCGGCGCCGGGCAGGCGCCCTGGATCAAGTCGGTCGCGTGGGGCGGTGTCGCACTCGGCGTCATCGGACTGCTGCTCGCCGTCCTCAAGTACACCGACGTGCTGCTGGGGCTGCCCGCGACCGGATGAGCCACCGCGGGCCCCCGGCGGACACCGGGGAGAATCCGCACGGTTCCCGAGGGGCCTTAGTCCGGTCACGAGCGCCTTACGGCCGGACCGAGGTCCCGCACACGTATCTAAGGCCCCGGGGCCGCCGAAGATGCGGAACTCTCCCGATGTGGCCGGCCCCCCTGGGAGACGAAGGTGGAGGCATCGCGCAAGGCGATGCCGGACACCGACTCCCCGAGGGAACCCACCATGTACGAGTACGAGATCGCCAAGGACCGCACCGCCGACCTCATCCGCCGGGCCGACGACGAGCGCAGGGCCCGTGAGGCCGTCCGACTCGCACGTGCCGCCCGCCGCGAAGCCGAGGCACACGGGGCCGAGCACGAGAGCCATAGCCGCCGCCCGCACCGCCACCGGTTCGCCCGAGCCGTATGAGCCCCGCCGCGGGGACGGGAAGCGCCGGCCGCGGTGACCGCACAGGGAAGAGCGACCCGACGCGCGACGGCGGCCGTACGGGGGTCGGCCGTCGTTCCGCCGGCACGAAACCGGCGCCGGAGCGCCGCGTCGAGCCCGGGACCGGGACCGTGGGCGCCCAGCCGGTTCCGGCCCTGAACGGGCGCCGCCCCGCGGCGTCCTGGGCGGCGAAAACCGATGCCGGGCCGGCGGGCCCGCGTGCCATGCTCGGGGCCGTGGAGACCAGATCTGTCAGCCCCGTGTTCATCGGCCGTGCGGCTGAACTCGACGTCCTGAACACCGCGCTAGCCCGCGCCGCCGCGGGCGAACCGCAGGCGCTGCTCGTCGGGGGCGAGGCGGGCGTCGGCAAGACCCGCCTCGTCGAGGAGTTCGCCGCCGCGGCCGCCGGCCGGGGCGCGGTCGTCGCGCTCGGCGGCTGCGTCGAGATCGGCGCCGACGGCCTGCCCTTCGCCCCCTTCTCCACCGCACTGCGCCGGCTGCGCCGCGAACTCCCCGCCCGGCTCGCCGCCGCGGCCGCCGGACAGGAGGAAGAACTGGCCCGCCTGCTGCCCGAACTCGGCCCCGCCGCCCCCGAGACCCGGCGCGACGAACACGGCATGGCCCGCCTCTTCGCACTCACCGCCCGCCTGCTGGAACGCGTTGCCGCCGAACACACCGTCGTCCTCGCCCTGGAGGACCTGCACTGGGCCGACGCCTCCACCCGCCACCTGCTCGCCTATCTCTTCCGCACCCTGCGCACCGGCCGCCTCGTCGTCCTCGCCACCTACCGGTCCGACGACATCCACCGCCGCCACCCGCTGCGCCCCCTGCTCGCCGAACTCGACCGGCTCCGCACGGTCCACCGCGTCGAACTCGGCCGCTTCAACCGCGAGGAGGCCGGCCGCCAGCTCGCCGGCATCCTCGCCCGGGAACCCGAACCGGACCACGTCGACGAGATCTTCGAACGCTCCGACGGCAACGCCTTCTTCATCGAGGAACTCGCCGCCGCCTCCCCCGGGGGCTGCCGCACCGGACTCACCGACACCCTGCGCGACCTGCTCCTGGTCAGGGTCGAGAGGCTGCCCGAGAGCGCCCAGCAGGTGGTCCGGTGCGTCGCCGAGGGCGGCTCCACCGTCGAGCACCGGCTGCTGGCCGCCGTCGCCCGGCTCGCCGAGGACGACCTCCTCGGCGCCCTGCGCGCCACGGTGAACGCCGGCATCCTCACGCCCGTGCCCGACCGCGACGGCTACCGCTTCCGCCACTCCCTGGTCCGCGAGGCCGTCAGCGACGACCTGCTGCCCGGCGAACGCGCCCGCCTCAACCGCCGCTACGCCGAAGCCCTGGAGGCCGACCCCACCCCCGTCCCCGCCGACGAGCGGGTGACCCGCCTGGCCAGCTACTGGTACCACGCCCACGACGCCGCCAAGGCTCTGCCCGCCGTCCTCGACGCCTCCGTCGAGGCCCGAAGACGCCACGCCTACTCCGAGCAACTGGGCCTGCTGGAAAGGGCGATGGAACTGTGGGACTCCGTCCCCGACGCCGTACGGGCCGCCTTGCGCCCGGTCGACTACACCGAGGCCTACCCGCCCCCGCTGCCGCAACGACGCGGTACGCCGCCCGGCGCGCCCCAGGGCGACCCGGAAACGGCCGGGGCGGTCCCCCTGCACTACCTCGACCTGATGGCCGAGGCCGCCGTCGCCGGACGGCTCTGCGGGGAACGCGAACGCGCCATGAAGATCACCAAGCGGGCCCTGCGCGTCCTGGAGGAGGAACCGGACCCGCTGCGCGCCGCCTGGTTCTGGGTCCAGCGCTCCCGGCTCACCCAGTCCCTCGCCCGCGGCGACGGCTGGAGCGAACTCGGCACCGCGCAGGACCTGGTGCGCGGCCTGCCCCCGTCCGAGGTGCACGCCGAGGTCCTCGCCTCCGCCGCCGGCTGGTCCATGCTGCACGAACCGGGCCCCGAAGCCATGGCCGCAGCCGAACGGGCCGTCGAGTACGCACGCATGGTCGGCGCCCACGACATCGAACTGGGCGCCCGGCTCACGCTCGGCGGACTCAAGGTCGACGCGGGTGACATCGACGCCGGCCTCGCCGAGATGTACGAGGTCAAGGACCGGGCGACCGAACTGGGCGTGGACATGGTGGTGGGCCGCAGCCACATCAACCTGCCGTCCGCACTCGAAGGCATCGGCCGCTCGCAGGAGGCGGCCGCACTCCTGCGGGAGGGCCTGCGGGTCACCCGCGAGCTCGGCCTGCTGGACTCGGAGGGCTGGGTGCGGGGCAACCTCGCCGAGACCCTCCACTCCCTCGGCCGCTGGGACGAGGCGGCCGAGGCCGCCACCGGCGCCCAGCACCTCGAGCAGAGCGCCAAGCCACGCGCCGGAGCCCGGGTGTGTCTGGCCCGTCTCGCCCTCGACCGGGGCGAGACGGCCGAGGCCGGCCGCCATCTCCGCGCGGCCCGCGTCTCCTTCGGCACCCACGACTCCATGCCGCAGTACTTCCTGCCGATGGCCTGGGTCGCCATCGGGACCGCCGCCGCCGAAGGCCGCCTGACCGACGCCAGGACCGAACTGCTCACCGCCCTCGGTGCCTTCGACTCCGGCCTCCCGCCCGGCACCCAGCGCCACTGCTGGCCCCTGCTGCTCGCCGCGGCGACCGCCGAGGCCGACGCGTACGGCGACCCCGCCACCGAACCGGACCGCCCGACGATCCTCGGACACCTCCGCGCGGCGGCCCGGACCCTGACCACCGGCGTCCCGCTGTGGCGGGCCTACGAGGTGTGGCTGCGCGCCGAGCTGCTGCGCGCCGAGGGCCGGCCGGAACCGGAGGAGTGGGCCGCGGCCGTCGCCGCCCTGGAACAGCTGGAGCGGCCCCACGACCTCGCCCGGGTCCGCCTCCGGCTCGCCGAGGCACTGCTCGCCTCGGGAACGGGCGAGGACGAGCGTGCCCGCGCCACGGAACTGCTCCGGCTGTCCAGAGCCGTCGCCGAGCGGCTCGGGGCGGTCCCGCTGGCCCGGTCGGCCACCCTGCTGGCCCAGCGCGCCCGCCTCGCCCTGGACCCCGGTACGGGCAAGCGGGCCCCGGCCCCCGCCGATCCGGCCGACGCCCTCGGCCTCACCGGCAGGGAACGCGACGTGCTGCGCCTGGTGGCCGCCGGCCACACCAACCGCCGTATCGCCGAGGAGCTGTTCATCTCGCCGAAGACGGCCAGCGTCCACGTCTCCAACATCCTCGGCAAACTCGGGGTCTCCGGACGCGGCGAGGCGGCGGCGGTCGCCCACCGCCTGCAGCTGTTCACCGCCCCGGCCGGAAACCGGCCCGCGGCGGGATAATGGGCGGCGCGCCCACGCGGCCCTGGAAGGGGGAGCGGTGTTCAACGCCTTCGAGGAACTGTTCACTCCCGGCCGCAAGCACACCCGGGACGAGCAGAACCGCCTCGAACTGACCCGGGAGGACGTCGGCGACGCCGATCCCGGACACGGGCCGATAGACCTCACGTCCGGAAAGGTCGTCGTACGCCCGTCACCGCACCACCCCCGGCCGGAACCGAACGAGAACCCCTAGTGTCCTGCGCCAGTAGTTGATCGTTAGTAGTTGCGTGACTTCTACTGCTGGTGCGTCAGTCCCTCGTCGGGGCCCGAAGCTGGAACCGTTG
>NZ_JBITSN010000024.1:29882-70691 GCF_044540975.1 Streptomyces sp. NPDC085927 | reverse complement strand
GGGCGCCCCCCCCCCCCGGGGGGGGGGGGGGGGGGGGGGGGCCGGGGGGCCGGGGGGGGGCCCCCCCCCCCCCCCCCGGGGGGGGGGGCCCCCCCCCCCCCCCCGGGCCCCCCCCGACGGCGATGTGGCGGCCCGGGGCCGGCGGATGAGGGCCGGGCCGCTGCCGTGTGCGGCTCGGCTCAGCTTGCGTCCAGGGCCCGGCCCAGCGCCTCCAGGAACGCGTCCGTCGTCCCACGGTCGCGTACCGCGACGCGCAGCCAGCGCTGGTCGAGGCCCGGGAAGGTGTCCCCGCGCCGTACCGCGAAACCGAGTGCGCGCAGGCGTTCCCGTACGGCCGCCGCGTGCGGGAGCCGGAGGAGGACGAAGGGGCCCTCGGCGCCTTCCACGGCCCGTACCCCGCGGTCGGCGAACTCCCCGAGGCCGGTGAGGAGACGGGAACGGTCCGCGGCGGTGCGGCGGGCCGCCCCGTCCGCCTCCGCCAGGGCCCTGGGCCCCACGCACGCCTCCGCAGCCGCCAGCGCGGGCGTGGACACCGGCCACAGGGGCTGCGCCCGTGACAGCAGTTCGATCGTCTCCGGCCCGGCCAGGACGTACCCGATGCGCAGTCCCGCCAGGCCCCACGTCTTGGTGAGACTGCGCAGGACCACCAGTCCCGGTACGTCCGTCCGTCCGGCCAGCGCCTCCCGCTCGCCCGGCACCGCGTCCAGGAACGCCTCGTCCACGACCAGGGTCCGGCCCGGCCGGGCGAGCCGGGCGATGCCGGCGGCCGGGTGCAGTACGGACGTCGGATTCGTCGGGTTGCCGATCACCACCAGGTCCGCGGCCTCGGGGACCGCGCCGGGATCCAGGCGGAAACCGTCCTCCTCCCGCAGCAGCACCCGGTCGACCGTGTGCCCCGCGTCCCGCAGCGCCGCCTCCGGCTCGGTGAACTGCGGATGCACCACCACCGGCCGGCGCACCTTCAGCGCCCGCGCCAGCAGCACGAACGCTTCGGCGGCCCCCGCCGTCAGCAGCACCCGCTCCACCGGCAGCCCGTGCCGCGCCGCCACCGCGGCCCGCGCCGCCCGCCCGTCCGGGTAGGCGGCGAGGCCGGCCACCGACCCGGCGATGTGCTCGCGCAGCCACGCCGGGGGAGTGCCCGAACGGACGTTCACGGCGAGGTCGACCAGCGCGGAGCCGTCGTCCCGGACCTCGGCGTCCCCGTGGTGTCGCAGGTCGTGCATGCTGTCCTCCGGTTCAGTTCGCAGGGGAGCGCGGGTGCGTGTGCTGTGCCGGCCGCCGTACGACGGCACAGGTCGCCCTCGCCGGCTGCCCGTCCGCGCGCTCCGACTTGCGCTTGGGCACGAGGAGTTCGCCCCCGCCGGCCAGCGCGGCGGCCTCCGCGACCGACGGGGTGCCGACGGCGGCCAGCGGCGCGTCGGACGGGTGGGGCACCTCGACGCGCGCCAGTTCCTCGGAGCCGTGGACCACCAGGGGCACCCCCAGCCGCCGGGCGGCCTCCACGATGCCGGGCTCCTCGGCCTTCGCGTCCCCGGTGGCCAGGTGGGCGAGCGACGCGGAGGACAGCCCGGCGTCGCGCAGGGCCGCCTCGATCAGAGCGAGCAACTCCTCGGCCGGGACGCCCTTCGAGGCACCGACCCCGACGACGAGGGACGGCGGCCCGAGGCCGGCCCCGTGCGCGCGGCCGCTCGTCCCGCCGCCGCTCATGAGGTCCGGCACCGCTCCACGAACCGGCGGGCCACGCCGGGCTCGCCCGCCCAGTGCGTGTGCAGATAGCTGGCGTGCACACCGCGCCGCACGAAGCCCTCGACGCGGGGTGCCGGTGTCCGCACGCCCCACGCGGGTGCGTCCCCCGCGCCGGGTTCCACGACGGTGCGGTGGAACTCGTGACCCCGCATCCGCGTCCCGGCCGCGGCCAGCACGCTGTCCGACACGGCCACCGCGTCCCGGTAACCGAGGGTGAGCCGCCCGGTCATCCGCGCGGTGGCGTCCAGCACCCCGCACATGGGCAGACCGTCCAGCTCCCGGCACAGATACAGCAGTCCCGCACACTCGGCGGCCACCGGAGCACCGCTCAGAGCGAGTTCGGCGACGGCCTTCCGCAGCGGCTCGTTGGCCGACAGCTCGGTGGCGTACATCTCGGGGAACCCGCCCCCGACGACCACTCCCCGGGTCCCCTCGGGCAGTTCCTCGTCCCGCAGAGGATCGAAGACGACGACCTCCGCCCCGGCAGCAGCGAGCAGTTCGGCATGTTCCGCGTAGGAGAACGAGAACGCCGCCCCACCGGCAACGGCGACCACCACCGGCCCGTCCGGGAGCGCAACCCCCGGGGCCGGGACGGGAAGGGGCGGCGGGGGAGAGGAGACAAGGGCCGCCGCCGCGTCCCACTCCGCACACGGCAGGTCCCCGGCCCCGTGAGCCAGCGCGACCAACGCCTCCAGGTCACACCCGGCGGCCACCTGCGCGGCCATCGCCGCGACCGCCTCCACCGCACTGTCCCGCCGCTCGGCGACCGGCACCAGCCCCAGATGCCGCGAGGGTGTGCCGACCTGCGGGGCCCGCCGCACCACACCGAGCACCGGCACCCCCGACGACTCCAACGCCTCCCGCAGCAAGGCCTCGTGACGGTCCGACGCGACCTTGTTGAGGATCACGCCCCCGATCCGCACCTCCGGATCCCACGTCACGAACCCGTGCACCAGCGCCGCCACCGACCGGGACTGCGACGACGCGTCCACGACCAGCACCACCGGCGCCCGCAGCAGTTTCGCCACCTGGGCCGTGGACGCCAGCTCCTCCTGCCCCGCGGCCCCGTCGTACAGCCCCATCACGCCCTCGACGACCGCGATGTCGCACCCGCGCGCCCCGTGCAGGAACAGCGGACCGATCAGGCCGGGCCCGCACAGGTACGCGTCCAGGTTGCGCCCCACGCGCCCGGTGGCCAGCGAGTGGTACCCGGGGTCGATGTAGTCCGGCCCGACCTTGTGCGGGGACACGGCCAGTCCCCGCGCGGCGAGCGCGGCCATCAGCCCCGTGGCGACGGTGGTCTTGCCGCTGCCCGACGAGGGCGCGGCGAGGACCAGCCGGGGCGGCGCCACGGAGGCCTGTGCCGACGACGGCACCGACGCCCTCACCACTCGATGCCCCTCTGCCCCTTCTGCCCCGCGTCCATCGGGTGCTTGACCTTGGACATGTCGGTCACGAGGTCGGCGAAGTCCACGAGCTTCTCCGGCGCGTTCCGCCCGGTGATCACGACGTGCTGGGTCCCGGGCCGCTCACGCAGCACCGACACGACCTCCTCGGTGTCGACCCAGCCCCAGTGCATCGGGTACGCGAACTCGTCCAGCACGTACAGCCGGTACGTCTCGGCGGCCAGGTCCCGCTTGACCTGCTCCCAGCCCTCCCGGGCCTTCTCCTCGTTGTCCTGCTGGGCATCCCGCTGAACCCAGGACCAGCCCTCGCCCATCTTGTGCCAGTCGACGCTGCCTCCCTCGCCGGAGGCGCCGAGCACCCGCAGCGCGTTCTCCTCGCCGACCTTCCACTTCGCCGACTTGACGAACTGGAACACCCCGACCGGCCAGCCCTGGTTCCAGGCCCGCAGCGCCAGCCCGAAGGCGGCCGTCGACTTGCCCTTCCCGACGCCCGTGTGCACGACGACCAGCGGCCGGTTGCGCCGCTGGCGCGTCGTCAGCCCGTCCTGCGGTACGACATTCGGCTGTCCCTTCGGCATTACGCCACCCTCCTCGTTCCGGCACCCTGCACATCCCTGACCAGCCCGGCGATCGAGTCCGCCCGCAACTCGTCCAGCGTCACCGCCGTACCGCCCAGCTCACCCGCGAGCTGCCCCGCCAGACCCAGGCGCACCGGCCCCGCCTCGCAGTCCACCACCACGGAGGCCGTCCCCTCGGCGGCGAACAGCCGCGCCGCCCGCCCGGCGAGGGCGACCGGTTCGGGGCCACCGGTGGCCCGCCCGTCGGTCACCATCACGACCAGCGGCCGCCGCGCCGGGTCCCGCAGCCGCTCCACGCGCAGCACGTCGTGCGCCTTGAGCAGCCCTGCCGCGAGCGGTGTACGCCCGCCGGTCGGCAGCGACTCCAGCCGGGCCGCCGCCGCGTCCACGGACGAGGTCGGCGGCAGCACCACCTCGGCGGCCGCCCCGCGGAAGGTCACCAGCCCCACCTTGTCCCGCCGCTGGTAGGCGTCCAGCAGCAGCGACAACACGGCACCCTTCACGGCGCTCATCCGCTGCCGCGCGGCCATCGACCCGGAGGCGTCGACCACGAACAGCACGAGATTGGACTCGTGGCCCTCCCGCACCGCCTGCCTGAGATCGTCCCGCCGGACCACCAGTCCCGGGCCGCTGCGCCCCCGCACCCGCTGATGCGGCGCCGCGGCCTGCACGGTGGCAGCCAGATGCAGCTTGGTCAGCGCGCCCCGAGGCCGGCGCGCCCCCGTGGTCCGCCCGCGGTCGGTCCGCGCCCGCGACCGCCGCCCGGCGGCACCCTCACCGATGCCGGGAACACTCAGCACCTTCGTGCGGAACGGCTCGGAAGCACGCGCCGGGGCCTGCTCGCCCGCGCCACCACCGGGCCCCGCCTGCGGCTCCCCGGCCTCATCGGCCTCGGACCGCCCGGCGACGTCACCGTCGCCGGGCGGGCCGTCGTCGGGCTCAGGCTGCCCGCCGGGGCCACCGCCAGGACCCGGACCGTCGCCGTCCCCGTCGTCTCCCGCCTCGTCCCCGTCCCCGTCCTGCCCGCCGAACTGCGCCAGCGTCTCGTCGAGCTTGTCCTCGTCGAGCCCGGGCGCGTCGAACGGGTTGCGCCGCCGCCGGTGGGGGAGGGCCAGCAGCGCGGCCTGCCGTACGTCCTCGGCCAGTACGTCCGTCCGCCCGGCCCAGGCCGCCAGCGCCGTCGCGGTGCGCGCCATCACGATGTCGGCACGCATGCCGTCCACCTCGAAGGCGGCACAGGTCGCCGCGATCTGCCGCAGCGCCGCATCGCCCAGCCGCACCGACGGCAGCAGCTCCCGCGCCGCCATGATCCGCTGCCGTACGGCGGCCTCCTCGCCGGCCCAGCGCGCGGCGAACTCCTCCGGGGCGTCGTCATAGGCCAGCCTGCGCCGCACGACCTCCACCCGCTGGTCCGGCTCCCGCGAGGCCTTGACCTCCACGGTCAGTCCGAACCGGTCCAGCAACTGGGGTCGCAGCTCGCCCTCCTCGGGATTCATGGTCCCGACGAGCAGGAAGCGCGCCGCGTGCCGTACGGAGACACCCTCGCGCTCGACGTACGAGGCGCCCATGGCGGCCGCGTCCAGCAGCAGGTCGACGAGATGGTCGTTCAGGAGATTGACCTCGTCGACGTACAGGATCCCCCGGTGGGCGCCCGCGAGCAGACCCGGTTCGAAGGCCTTCACCCCCTCCGCGAGCGCCCGCTCGATGTCGAGGGCGCCCACCAGCCGGTCCTCGGAGGCGCCGACCGGAAGCTCGACGAGGGCCGTGGGGCGCCGCGCCCCGGGGCGGGACTCGTGCGGTCCGTCAGGGCACGACGGGTCCGGGGCCGCGGGGTCGCAGGAGAACCGGCAGCCGGGTACGACCTCGGTCTCCGGCATCAGCGCGGCCAGCGCCCTGACGGCCGTCGACTTCGCGGTCCCCTTCTCCCCCCGCACGAGGACGCCGCCCACCCGCGGTGACACCGCGTTCAGCAGCAGGGCCAGCCGCAGGTCGTCCTGGCCGACGACGGCGGTGAAGGGATAGGGCGTACTCACGCGGTGATCACTCCTTCGGATGGTGTCCGACTGTTCAGCCCGGCCGCGGGCCGCGGGACCGCCGGGATCGAAACCCGCTCTCCGCCGGCCCGGGGGCGGCACTCCCGGAGCCCCGCCGCGTCGACGGCCGACGGCGGCGCGGCGCTCATGCGGGCGCTCCCGGCGGAACGAACGGCAGCCCCGGCGGGGCGCCGGACTCGATGAGCCGCCACAGCGCATCCGTGTCCGCGTGCTCTTCGATCAGATCGCCGAGCCGGTCGAGCTGCTCCTCGCGCAGCGCGGCGAACGAGGTGTCGGGGGCCGGTACGAAACGGCGTCCCGCGGCGGCGGCCACCTCGCGCAGGAAGGCCCGGCGGAAGCCGTCCGACTCCAGCGAACCGTGCCAGTGCGTGCCCCAGGTCTGCCCGGCCCGGCAGCCGTCCAGGCCGTGTCCGCCGTCATCGGAGATGAACGCCGTACCTCCCCGTACGTCGGCGACCCCGTGATGGATCTCGTAGCCCTCGACGGGCTCCCCGAGGGCCTTTCCGACGGGCCGCTCGAGCGTCTTCTCCCGTGCGAAGCGCACCCGTACGGGCAGGATCCCGAGCCCGTCGACCCGGCCGGCGCGGCTCTCCACGTCGTCCTCGATGCGCTCGCCGAGGATCTGGAAGCCCCCGCAGATCCCGAGCACGGGCCGCCCCTCGGCCGCCCGCCGCCGCAGGGCGTCCGCGAGCCCGCGCTCCCGCAGCCACTGCAGGGCCCGTACGGTGCCGCGCGTGCCCGGCACCACCACGAGGTCGGCGTCGGCCAGTTCCTCGGGCCGGTCCACGAAGCGGACCACGACCCCCGGTTCCGCGGCCAGCGCGTCCACGTCGGTGAAGTTGGACATCAGCGGCACCGCGCACACGGCGACCCGCAGCACGTCCTCGCCGACCGGCGCGGCGACCGCGGACTCCCGTACGGCACCCCGCAGGGACACCGCCAGTCCGTCCTCCTCGTCGATGCCGAGCCCGTGCCGGAAGGGCAGCACGCCGTACGTGTGCCGCCCGGTCAGACCGTGCAGCATGTCCAGGCCCGGCTCCAGCAGCGAGACATCGCCCCGGAACTTGTTCACCAGGAAGCCGGCGACCAGCTCCTGGTCCTCGCGCGACAGCAGCGCGACGGTGCCGAAGAAGGAGGCGAAGACCCCGCCGCGGTCGATGTCGCCGACGACGAGGACGGGGAGCGAGGCGTTCCTGGCGATCCCCATGTTGACGATGTCGGTGCGCCGCAGATTGATCTCGGCCGGGCTGCCGGCCCCTTCGCAGATCACCGCGTCGTACGTGGCCCGCAGCTGCGCGAGGGAGTCCAGCACCGTGCCCAGGAGCTGTTGTTGCCGCCCGCCGTGGTAGCCGCGCGCGCTCAGCTCACCGACCGGCCTGCCCAGCAGCACGACCTGGCTGCTCCGCTCCCCGCCCGGCTTGAGCAGCACCGGGTTCATCAGCGCGGTCGGCTCGACCCGGCAGGCCTGGGCCTGCATGGCCTGCGCCCGCCCGATCTCGGCGCCCTCCCGCGTCACGAACGAGTTCAGTGACATGTTCTGCGCCTTGAACGGCGCGACCTTGACGCCCTGCCGCACCAGCCACCGGCAGATCCCGGCGGCCACCACGCTCTTGCCGGCGTCCGACGTCGTACCGGCGACCAGCAGCCCGCCGCCCCTCATACCGGCCGTGGCACCGCCCGTCATGCCGTACGCCCCTTTCGGCGCGCCTTGGGGACGGCCCGCACGACGGCCCGTACGCCGATGCGCGCGCCGACGCCGACGCCGAGTGCCAGCCGGCCGACGCGCTGCGAGAGCCGTACCGCGCGGTCGATGTCCGCCACGGTCACGGCACGGCCGCCGCCGTTGAGGACGGGCCGGTGCTCGACCCGCCCGGCGTAGGACAGCGTCCCGCCGAGCCGCACGCCGAGCGCGCCCGCGAAGGACGCCTCCACGGGTCCGGCGTTGGGACTCGGATGCTTCGCGGCATCCGCGCGCCATGCCAGGACGGCACCCCGCGGATCCGGCCCGGCGACCGCGGCGAGTACGGCGGTCAGCCGCGCCCCGGGCCACCCGGCGACGTCGTCGAGGCGCGCGGAGGCCCAGCCGTACCGCAGATGCCGGGGGGACTTGTGACCGACCATGGCGTCCAGGGTGTTGACGGCCCGGAACCCGAGCAGCCCCGGCACACCGGCGGCGGCACCCCACACCAGGGCGCCCACCACGGCGTCGGAGGTGTTCTCGGCGACGGACTCCACGACCGCGCGGGCGATCCCTTCGGCGTCCAGCGCCTGCGGGTCCCGCCCGCACAGGTGCGGCAGCCGCGCCCGCGCCGCCTCGATGCCCTCGGCGGTCCCGGACTCCAGGGCGCGCCCGATGGCGCGGGCCTCCCGGGCCAGCGACGTCCCTCCGACGACGGCCCAGGTGGCCACGCCGGTCAGGGCGACGGAGGCGGCGGGGGAGGACCGTACGCAGCGGGCGGCCAGGCTCCCCAGAGCGACGGCCCCGCCGACGCAGACGGCGGTGTGCAGCGCGCCCCGGCCCCGGTCGTCCTGCCACAGCACCCGTTCCACGGCAGCCGCGGCCCGCCCGAAAGCGGCGACCGGATGCCCTCGGCGGGGATCGCCGAGAAGCAGGTCGCCGAGGAGGCCGGCGGCGGCACCGTACGCGAACTCGCGATCGGCACCCATGGGCTCAGCCGGTGAGGGATCCGGCGGGAACGGCCGCCCCGGACCGGGGCGGAGCATCGCTGGTCGACCTCAACAGGCAGCCGGGCATGGCGGTATGTCCTCACTCAGGGTGTCCACGCCCTGGTTCGACGAGACCGGCGGTGGGAGTTCCTGGCTCCCGGGGTCGTGCACCCCGGTGACAGTGGCGGGACCGCGCCGGATTCGCACCGGCTTCCTCTCCTGCCGCCGTAATGGCTCCGGCAGTTCACCACGGTCCGGAAGAACCGTCAACTTGCCTTTGACCTGCGAGGCTGAAGTGTGCTGAGGCCCACAGAGGGGTTCCGGAAGGTGAACCGCGGGCAGGGGGTTCCGCGGCGCGACAAGCAGTTCGGAACGGTCGGCAGACGCTCCGGAAACAGCCGGCGGAGATGGTCAGGGGCCGGCCGGCGGACGGTCCGGGAAACGCGGAACGGGCGGTACGGAGGCAATGTGCCCCGCACCGCCCGCCGGACGGACGACATGGCCCCGACCGGGACGCCGGCCCGGGACCTGCCCCGGAATCAGGCGCCGTCAGGCGAACCGGACAGCCGTCGGGCAGTCGTCAGGCCATGATCAGGTAGATCCCGTACGCCACCGCCGCCGCGCAGGCCGCGAAGCAGGCGTAGGCGCCGGTGATCGCCAGGACCGTGGACTCGCCCTGGGCGGCGGCCCGTTCACGGCGGGACAGGCCGGTGATGCCCAGGGTGAACAGGGCCACCAGGGCCACGGTGACCACGAGGCTGACGCCGAAGACGGAACCGAGGGCCGCCCAGTCGATCTTCATGGTGCTCTTCTCCTACGTGTCTTCCTGCGGGGTCAGACCGTGGTCCTGGCCGGAGGGGCCATCGGGTCGGTGGGGGCCGGGATGGTGGCCGAGAGCTCCTCGGCCACGGGGCCCGCCGGCGGGGGAGCCACCGCGGCCATGGCCGCGGTCACGACGCCGCTCTGCTCCTCGCCGGTGGCCCCGGAGGCGCCGGGGCCGTCGGTGTCGTCGGTGTCGTTGACGTTGGTGTGGTCGACGACCTCGCGCCGGGAGATCTTCCAGATCGCCGCGCTGGAGGCGATCAGGAAGACGGCGACGAGGGCGGTGCCCCAGCTGCCGAAGCCGCAGACCCACTCGGCGACCGCCGCGACCAGGGCCGCCGCCGGCAGCGTCAGACCCCAGGCGACGAACATCCGGGTGGCCGTGGACCAGCGGACCACGCCGCCCTTGCGGCCCAGGCCCGCACCCATCACGGAACCGGAGACGGAGTGCGTGGTGGACAGGGAGAAACCGAGGTGGGAGGAGGCCAGGATGACCGTCGCGGCGCTGGTCTGGGCGACGAAGCCCTGCTGCGGCTGGAGGTCGGTCAGGCCCTTGCCCATGGTGCGGATGATGCGCCAGCCGCCGAGGTAGGTGCCGAGCGCGATGGCGATGCCCGCGGAGACGATGACCCACATCGGCGGGTCCGAGTCGGGAGCCAGGGCACCGCCGGCGACCAGGGCCAGGGTGATGATGCCCATCGTCTTCTGGGCGTCGTTGGTGCCGTGGGCCAGGGAGACCAGACCGGCGGAGGCGATCTGTCCGGCCCGGTACCCCTTCTCGGAGGACTTGCTGTCGGCCGACTTGCGGTTCATGCGGTAGGTCAGCCGGGTCGCGAACATCGCGGCCAGGCCGGCGACCAGCGGCGCGGCGATCGCGGGGATCAGCACCTTGGTGACCAGGACGTCGCCGTGCACCGCGCCGAAGCCCGCCGAGGCGACGGTGGCGCCGATCAGGCCGCCCATCAGGGCGTGCGAGGAGCTGGACGGCAGACCGACCAGCCAGGTCAGGAGGTTCCAGAGGATCGCGCCGACCAGTGCGGCGAAGATGACCTCGGGACGGATGCCGGCCTCGTCGACGAGGCCCTTGGAGATCGTGTTGGCGACCTCCACGGAGAGGAAGGCGCCCACCAGGTTGAGCACGGCGGACATCGCCACCGCAACCTTGGGCTTGAGGGCACCGGTCGAAATGGTCGTCGCCATCGCGTTCGCGGTGTCGTGGAAACCGTTCGTGAAATCAAACGCAAGTGCGGTTACCACCACAATCGCGAGGATCAGCGAGAAGCTTTCCATTTACCCAGGCAATCGTTCGAAGTCATTGGCGCGTTGAACGTAGGTAACTTGGATGAACGGAAGATGAACTGGGATGGGCGTCAGGGTGACTGTGATGAAGCCGACTGTTCCACAACGGGCCGAGGACGGCCGTGAGCAGTCGCGGAGAGTCGTGGGAGCCGGCGGGACGCCGTTGAGGAGACTCCGGTCACCCGGCAGGATCGCGGCATGACCGAACGACAGGGGGACCGGCGGGCCGCGGAGGACGGAGCGCGCGCCGAGGACCGCCCGCAGCGCGCGGGAGAACGGCGGGAGCGCCGGGCCGGGGCCGTGAGCGGCGAGGAGGCGCACGCCTGGGCCGCCCTCGTCGGGGCGGCCCGCCGGACCGTCTCGGACGGGCTCGTCGTCGGAACCTCCGGCAACGTCTCGGTGCGGGTCGGGGCGACCGTACTGGTCACACCGTCGGGAGTGCCCTACGACCGGCTGACGCCGGACGACGTCACCGGCGTCGACCTCACCGGCCGGCAGGTGCTCGGCACCCTGGTCCCCACCAGCGAGCTGCCCATGCATCTCGCGGTGTACCGCACGACCGGCGCCCGCGCGGTGGTGCACACGCACGCCGTGCACGCGACCGCCGTCTCCACGCTCGTCGACGAACTCCCGCTGATCCACTACATGGCCGCCGCGCTCGGCGGACCCGTCCGGGTGGCTCCCTACGCGACGTACGGCACCGACGAGCTGGCCGGGAACATGCTGCGCGCCCTCGAGGACCGTACCGGCTGCCTCCTCCAGAACCACGGCACCGTCACCCACGGCACGACCCTCGACCAGGCCTACGACCGCACCGCCCAGCTGGAGTGGATGTGCAGGCTCTGGCTGACCGCCTCGTCCGTCCCCGGCCGCTCCCCGAACCTCCTGTCGGCCGGGCACCTGGCGGAGGTCACCGACCGCCTGCGGAGCTACGGACAGCACGGCTGACCCGCCCGGCCGGTGGGCGGGTCAGCCCTTGACCGGTCGACACCGTGTGGTGTTGACCGGTCAACACCGTGTGTCCCGGCGTCCCGGTTCCGGTGCCTTGGTGCCCCGCGCCCGGCGCCCGTCGGCCCGGGCCCCCGGCCGTCGCTGGGGTGGCCGGTCGGCCGGCCGGCCGGGACACTGGGTGGGTGCGTACTGTCAGAGCGACGGCCGCTGCCGTCACCGCCGTGATAGGGGCCTCCGTCGCCACGGTGGCGATCGGCCGGCTCGCCAGCGACGCCGCCCTCAAGGCGCCGCCGGGCAGACCCCTGCCCACCGAGCCCCGGCTCACCGTGCACGGCACCGCCGCCGGCCAGGTCACCCTCACCCGGCACCTCGCCACGCTGCGGCCCGGCCGCTACGGCCTCTCCGGTGACGGCATCCACGCGATCGTCGGCCCCGTCCTGGAGGGCGTTCCGGACTCCGCCGACACCGTCGTGCGCCGCCTGGAACGCGTCGTACGGGGCACCCTGGAGCCCGGCGACCGGGCCTGGCTCACCCCGAACCTCTACGTCGGCGACCCGGGGACCGCCCTGGGCCTGGACCACACCGACGTCGAGGTCCCCGGCGAACTCGGCCCCCTCCCCGCCTGGTTCGTCCCGGACGTCCGGGACACCTGGGTGCTCGCGGCGCACGGCCTCGGCGCCACCCGGGAACACGCCATGAACCTCATGGAGTTCCTGCACCGCCACCACTTCCCGGTGCTCGCCCTCGCCTACCGGGGCGACCGGGGCGCACCGCGCTCGCCCGACGGCCTCAACCACCTGGGCGAGACCGAGTGGCGCGACCTCGACGCGGCGATCCGGTACGCGGTGGACGCCGGTGCCCGGCAGGTCGTCCTGCTCGGCTGGTCCACCGGCGCGACCATGGCGCTGCGCGCCGCCGCCCGTTCCACACTGCGCGACCACATCGCCGGGCTGGTCCTCGACTCCCCGGTGCTCAGCTGGGAATCGACGCTGCGCGCCCTCGCCGCGGCCCGCCGCACCCCCGGAGCGCTGCTGCCGCTGGCTGTCCGCGCCGCCCAGGGCCGCACCGGCCGCCACGGCGACCACCACGGAGGCCGCCACCACGGAGGCCGCCACCGCGGCACCCCGGGGCCGGAACGCGTGGGCATTCCCACCCTGATCGCCCACGGCCCCGGCGACATCGTGGCCCCCTGGCAGTTCTCCCGCCGCCTGGCCGCCGCCCAGCCCAACACGGTCACCCTGCACACGGTCGCGGACGCGCCGCACGGCGCCATGTGGAACGCCGACCCGCACACCTACGAAGAGGCACTGCGCCGCTTCCTCACCCCTTTCATGTGACCGCCGCTTCCCTGTGACCGCCGCGCGGCCCGTCCCGCCGCGCCCGTCCCGTCCGCCTCATCCGTCCCGCCGCGCCCGTCCCGTCCGGTCCGCCGAGCCGCCCCGCCCGACCCGGCGTGCCGGCCCGCGCCCACCGGCCCCGCGGGCCGTCGCCGGGGATTCCGTTCCGCGGCGTGTTCCCGGCGTGTTCCCTCCCGGCCCGGGCCCGTTTTCTTCCTCCTAGGGCCCCCGCGGCCCCGTGCATCGGCCCTGCCCCTCGCCGCCCGTGACATTCCGTTTGGGTTTTCGGACCGTCAACCGCGAGACTGCACCCGTGACGTCCCGTATCCCGCGCGACTCCAGGCTTCGACTTGTCCGCCCGCGACCCCTGGCCGCCGCCCCCAGGGCGATGAACCAGCAGCGCTCGCGCCGCCCTGCGCCACGCCCGCCGGAAGGCACACCGGCCCCCGCGGAGCTGGCCCGAATGGCGCGCTCCGGTCTGGCCGGCGCGGCCCGCGTCGCCCGCTGGGCCGACGCCGCACTGGGCCCCGGCCGGGGCAGCGCCACCGCCGCCGGCCGGGCCATCCTCTCCGACGCGACCGTCGAATGGGCGGCCGACGATCTGGGCCTGACTCCGGCTCAGGTCCGCGCCGACTGGGACACGGCCCGGCTCGCCGGCCTGATCGAGGTGCACGGCGACACCGCCCGCCCCGGCTGGCGGCTGCGCGCCTGGGACCGTGACGACAGCGCCGTCCTGCGTGGCTGGGTCGCCCTGTTCGACGCCTGGTCGCTCGCCCACCCGGAACCCGAGGACCACGGGCCCGCCGCCGTGGGCGAGGTCGTCTCGGCCATGCCGCAGGTCCTCTCCTTCCTCCAGCTGTCGGCCGGCCCGGTCCCCGTCCCGCAGCTCCTCGACCTCCTGCAGCAGCGGGTCACCGAACTGCGTACGGAGCGCTGCGAGGTCGACTACGGGCCCCGCCCCTCCGGCACCGCCCACCCCGAGCCAGAGCCAGAGCCCGCGCCCGCGCCCGAGCCCGGGCTCGGGCTCGGACCGGCCGCGCCCGCGCCCACCCTCGCCGGGCCGGGTGCCGACGACGTCCCGCTCGCCCCGCTCCTCGACTGGGCCCTGCGCGCCCTCGCCGCCGTGGGCGCCCTCACCTACGGCGAGGGACAGGCCACCCTCACCCCCCTCGGCAGCTGGGCGGTCTGGGTCAAGCTGGAGCAGATCTGCGTCGCCGCCCAGAGCCCCGCCGGGAACATCGAGCAGGGCGCCGAGGACATGCTCCGCGGCTGCGCCCAACTGCGCCCCAACGCGGCACGCGCCGAGTACCGCGCCTGGCTCGCCGCCCGCCCGGTGGGCAGCGCGGTCACCGAACTGCTCAACGCCGCCCGCGGCGAGGACGCCCTGCTGCGCGGCCTCGCCTTCGAGGCGCTGCGGGTCGTGGGCGCCCCCGCCGAACCCGAGGTCCGCGCCGTGCACGACGAGCCGACGCTGCGGCCCTACGCCCTGCTGTGGCTCGCCGAGCACGAGGGCGCCGACCCCGAGGACGCCCACGAGGTCCTCACCCGGGCGGAGGCCACCTGGCTGTGGGTGGACACCGCCGCCGCGGTCGCCGACCACGGGGAGGCCCCGCTGCTGGTGCGGCATCTGGAGTCCGCGGTCCAGCCCACCGTCCACGCGCTGCTGAACGAGGTGCGCGCCGTCGGACACCCGCGGACCGTCCAGGTCCTGGTCGCCCTGGCCGCCGCGCACCCCGACCCGGCCTTGGCCAAAGCTGTCCGCCGGGCTGCCTTCCAGGTGCACACCGGAGGCTGACCCCGGCCCCTCGCACGAACCGCCCGCGCCCCGCAGGACCAGCCCGCCCCCCGCAGGACCGGTACGACCCGAACGGCCCCCGCGGGACCGCCCGCGCGGTCCTGCGGCCCTGCGGGGGCGGCCCCGCCGTTCCCGGCCCCTCGGCGCAGCCCTCTCCGCTCCCCGTTCACGCCCCGGTCTCGGGCGCGTACGTGCCGAAGCTCCAGATGTTGCCCTCGAGGTCGCGGGCCGTGTAGTCCCGCGAGCCGTAGTCCTGGTCCGTCGGGGGCATCACGATCTCCGCGCCCTGTTCCACCGCCCGCCGGTGATGCGCGTCGACGTCGTCCACGACGACGTAGACCCCGACCGGACCCGAGCCCTCCATCGCCTTGTCGAACGCGCTGCCGGTGCCCCTGGAACCCAGCATCACCGCGCCGTTGCCCTGTACCAGCTCGGCGTGGGCCACCCCGCCGCCCCCGTCCTCGTACACCGACAGCTCGGTGAACCCGAAGGCCTCGGTGAGCTGCCGGATCGCCGCCTTCGCGTCCGTGTACAGCAGGGTCGGAAAGATGCTCGGACGCCCGCCGCCCGTGCCTGCCATGGTCATCACTCCTCGTGTCCCACAACCGGACAATCGCCGGAAGATCGCCAGAAATTCGACCCGGCGCTCAGTGTGACACCCGCCACCGACAACACCGCCCGGTCCGGGAGGGCGTCCTGCACCGCACACCCACGGCGCCGGAAAAGAGGTTGCGCGGCCCCGTTAGAATGGCTTCCATGGCCATTCTCCTCGCGCATTAGACGGCGGGAACGCCCTCAGCCGCCCACCGCCACCCAACGCCCTGGAGCCTGTCCGTGATCTCCGCCTCCGGCATCGAGCTGCGCGCCGGTGCCCGTGTCCTCATCGAGAGCGCCACCTTCCGCATCGCCAAGGGCGACCGCATCGGCCTGGTCGGCCGCAACGGCGCCGGCAAGACCACCCTCACCAAGGTCCTCGCCGGCCAGGGCGTCCCCGCCGCCGGCAACGTCACCCGCTCCGGCGAGGTCGGCTACCTCCCCCAGGACCCCCGCACCGGCGACCTCGACGTGCTCGCCCGCGACCGCGTCCTGTCCGCCCGCGGCCTGGACACCCTGATCCGCAAGATGCGCGAGAACGAGCAGCGCATCGCGAACGGCCAGGGCACCACCCGTGAGAAGGCGCTGAGGCAGTACGAGCGCCAGGAGACCGAGTTCCTCACCAAGGGCGGGTACGCCGCCGAGGCCGAGGCCGCCACCATCGCCGCCGCGCTGAACCTGCCCGACCGGGTGCTCGGCCAGCCGCTGCACACGCTCTCCGGCGGCCAGCGCCGCCGTATCGAGCTGGCCCGCATCCTGTTCTCCGACGCGGACACCCTCCTGCTCGACGAGCCGACCAACCACCTCGACGCCGACTCGATCGTCTGGCTGCGCGACTACCTCAAGACCTACCGCGGCGGCTTCATCGTCATCTCCCACGACGTAGACCTGGTCGAGACGGTCGTCAACAAGGTGTTCTACCTGGACGCCAACCGCTCCACGATCGACATCTACAACATGGGCTGGAAGCTCTACCAGCAGCAGCGCGAGGCCGACGAGAAGCGCCGCAAACGCGAGCGGCAGAACGCCGAGAAGAAGGCCGCCGCCCTCAACGCCCAGGCCGACAAGATGCGCGCCAAGGCCACCAAGACCGTCGCCGCGCAGAACATGGCCCGCCGCGCGGAGCGCCTGCTGTCCGGCCTCGAAGGCGTCCGCCAGGCCGACAAGGTCGCCAAGCTGCGCTTCCCCGAGCCGTCCCCCTGCGGCAGGACCCCGCTGACCGCCGAGGGCCTGTCGAAGTCGTACGGCTCGCTCGAGATCTTCACCGATGTCGACCTGGCGATCGACAAGGGCTCCCGCGTCGTCATCCTCGGCCTCAACGGCGCCGGCAAGACCACCCTGCTGCGCCTCCTCGGCGGAGTGGAACAGCCCGACACGGGCGCGGTCGTACCCGGCCACGGGCTCAAGCTCGGGTACTACGCCCAGGAGCACGAGACCCTCGACCGGGACCGCACGGTGCTGGAGAACATGCGCTCCGCCGCACCCGACATGGACCTCGTCGAGGTCCGCAAGGTGCTCGGCTCGTTCCTGTTCTCCGGTGACGACGTCGACAAGCCCGCCGGTGTCCTCTCCGGCGGCGAGAAGACCCGCCTCGCGCTCGCGACCCTCGTGGTCTCCTCGGCGAACGTGCTCCTCCTCGACGAGCCCACCAACAACCTCGACCCGGCCAGCCGCGAGGAGATCCTCGGCGCGCTGCGCACCTACAAGGGCGCCGTGGTTCTGGTCACGCACGACGAGGGCGCCGTCGAGGCGCTCCAGCCGGAGCGGATCATCCTGCTGCCGGACGGCATCGAGGACCTGTGGGGCGCCGACTACGCGGACCTCGTCGCCCTCGCCTGAGCGGCCCCCGGGGCCTGGGGCCCCAGGCCCCGGACCGCCGGCCTTGCCGGTCGCAGGCCTGATCCACCGCGTATGGATCATTCGGCCCATCGGTGATCCCTCATTCGTGTGAGATCTCCTCGTACCCAGGTGTGTCCTGCACGGATTTCGCGGCCGAGCCCCCGATCGCCCGGGGCTCGGCCGCCACGTCTTTCTGACCTGGCATTTCGCGGCGGAGCGCGTCCGCGGGTGTGGTCGGCACCCCGTGGAATCGCTCATTCCGTATGTGGGGATGCACTCCTGTCGTCACAACCTTGTCGCACGGACCTTGCCGAATGGGTGGCCATCGGGCCCGAGAGGGGTGATCATGAGGAGACCAGAGCGCACTTCCCATGAGGAGGCACGGGTGGCCGAGACTCTGAAGAAGGGCAGCCGGGTGACCGGCGCCGCGCGCGACAAGCTCGCGGCAGACCTGAAGAAGAAGTACGACGCCGGTGCGAGCATCCGGGCATTGGCCGAGGAGACCGGCCGCTCGTATGGCTTCGTGCACCGCATGCTCAGCGAATCGGGCGTCACGCTCCGAGGGCGTGGCGGGGCGACCCGGGGCAAGAAGGCCGCTTCGGCCTGACCCCCGGCGCCCACGATCCGAGGTGGCCACCCGGTCGGCCGACAGGCCGGGCGGGTGGTTACTGTGCAGTCACTTAGCTGTGCCGCAGGGCGGGCCCGGTCCCGCCGTACGGTACGGAGGACGACCGCACCCATCGGAGGCGCCCCATGGCTTCGCCCGCCCAGGACCTTGGTCCCGTACTCGACAAGGACGGCGTACGGCTCACCGTCGACGACGCGATCGCCACGGTGACACTGACCAACCCGGCCAAGCGCAACGCGCAGAGCCCCGCTCTGTGGCGTGCGTTGACCGAGGCGGGCCGGCTGCTGCCGGGTTCCGTGCGGGTCGTGGTGCTCCGCGGTGAGGGCAAGTCCTTCTCCGCCGGTCTCGACCGCCAGATGCTCACCCTTGAGGGAATCGAGGGCGATCCGTCGTTCGTCGAGATGGCGCGCGGCAGCGAGGCCGACCTCGACGCGACCATCGCCGCCTACCAGGAGGCGTTCACCTGGTGGCGGCGCAGCGACATCGTGTCCATCGCAGCCGTGCAGGGGCATGCCATCGGAGCCGGTTTCCAGCTGGCCCTCGCCTGCGACCTGCGGGTCGTCGCCGACGACGTCCAGTTCGCCATGCGCGAGACCGGCCTGGGACTCGTCCCGGACCTGACCGGCACGCACCCGCTGGTCGGGCTCGTCGGGTACGCCCGCGCGCTGGAGATCTGCGCGACCGGCCGGTTCGTCACGGCCGAGGAGGCCGTGAACACCGGACTCGCCAACATCGCCGTACCCGGCGACGAACTGGACGGAGCGGTGCAGGACCTCGCGGCGGCGCTGCTCGCCGCGCCCCGGGACGCGGTGATCGAGACGAAGGCACTGCTGGGCGGGGCCGTGGAGCGTACGTACGAGGAGCAGCGGGTCGCCGAGCGCGCGGCCCAGGGCCGCCGGCTGCGGGACCTGGCCGGTCTCGGCGAATGAGCGGCCTGTGACGCGCTGAGGAGCGTCAGTCGACCGCTGTGACCAGGACCGCCACCGTCGGGCGGTCCGGCAGGGCGGCCGACACCGCCGCACGGACCGCCCGGGCCACGTCCAGGGCCCGGTGGTCCGCCCCGACGGCGAGGTCCACGCGCGCGTGACGGCCGGTCAGGGCGACACCGTCGGGCGTCTGCGGCGACGGCGCGAGGTGCACCGCCCGGCCGAGCGCGCCCGTCAGCCGGGACACCCCCGGTACGGCGAGCGCCGCGGCGGCGACCCGGTCCTCGTCGGACCCGCCACCGGACTCCGGTACCTCGGTCGGAGTACCGCCCCGGCCCTCGAACGGAGCATCGCCAGGCCCGTCCGCCGCGCTGCCCGGCCCGCTCTCCGCCGCCGGGCCCGCCGGCCCGGCCTCCGCGTCCAGCAGCTCCGTCACCCCCAGGTCCACCTCCGTCACCACCAGCCCGATCCGCTCCGCCGCGGCCCGCGACAGCACCGCCCGCAGCCGGTCCGCCGTCACCGGAAGAGGCTCCGCCGCCGTGGCCGCGAACCGGGCCGTCACCCGCAGCGAGCCCGGTGGCAGGGCACTGGGCGGTGCGGGCACCACCGGCTCGACGGCCTCCTCCGGAGCGGCGAGCGCGATCCGCAGGCCGTCCAGGCGAATGCCCGGCTCGGCCCGCGCCACCGCGCGTCGCAGAACCGTCCCGGCGGCCCGCTCGAAGATCCACGCGCCGTCGCGCGGTCCGCCCAGGGGCAGAAGCCTGCCCAGTCCCAACTGCTGCCGCACTGTCCGAGTCCATCGGTCCGCCGTCATTCCTCCAGCCTGCCGTATCCCTGGCGCGCAACCACGCATCGGCGCATACGGTGGTCCTGTGGACGACGATCGGAAGGGACGTACGGCGATGAGCGACATCACGGACGGCGGCTCGACGCGGGCCGCCGACCTCGAGAAGACCGGGCCGGACACCTCCGCGCGCAGAGGTCCGGGCGCCCGGCGCGGCGGAGGCGACCCCGCCACGCGCGGCCGCACCACGATCGCCGACGGCGTCGTGGAGAAGATCGCGGGCATGGCGGCGCGGGACGTGCTCGGCGTGCACGCCATGGGCAGCGGCCTGTCCCGGACCTTCGGGGCCGTGCGCGACCGGGTGCCGGGCGGGTCGAAATCGGTGACCCGTGGTGTGAAGGCCGAGGTCGGTGAGGTGCAGACCGCGCTCGACCTGGAGATCGTCGTCGACTACGGCGTGTCCATCGGCGACGTCGCCAGGGCCGTACGGGAGAACGTCATCGCGGCGGTCGAGCGGATGACCAGCCTCGAGGTGGTCGAGGTCAACATCGCGGTGAGCGACGTGAAGCTGCCGGACGAGGAGGACGAGGAGCCGGAGAGCCGCCTCCAGTGAGAAACCGGGCGGTGAACGGGGGCCCGGGACCGCGAGGACGGCGAACCGCTGAGCAACTGAGGAGCGCACCATGAGCATGGCCGTGGTCGGCATGATCGCCGGCATGGCACTGGGCTTCGCCGGCTACTTCGGCGGATTCGGGGCCTTCCTGCTGGTGGCGGCCCTGGGGGCCGTCGGTTTCGTCGTCGGACGGTTCCTCGAGGGGGACCTGGAATTCGGCGACTTCTTCCGTTCCCGTAACGATCGGCGGCGGTGACACCGGTGGTACCGGTGAGCACGGCGGAGGGTGAGACCGGCGGCGCCCCGGGCCTCGTGCCGCCGCGCGAGCGCGGGGCCACCCGGATCGCCGACCGGGTGGTCGCGAAGATCGCCTCCCAGGCGGCCCGCGAGGCGGTCGGACCGCTGCCCCAGGACGCCGAACGGCCGTACGCCACGGTCGTCGTCCACCACGACGACACCGCGCGGGTCAGCGTCCACGTCGAACTCGGTTACCCCGGCGACATCGGCGGCCGGTGCGGCCAGGTGCGCCGCCGGGTGATCGAACGGGTGTCCGGGCTGACGGGCATGCAGGTACCGGAGGTCGCCGTCCAGGTGGAACGGCTGCACCCGGCGGCGCTCGACGAGCCCCACGGGAGGACCCGATGAGCGGATCCGGGCCCGGCGAAGTCGCCACGGGCACCGTCCTGGAGAAGACACGGCCGCCCGCGCCGGACGACGACGCCGTGGGCAGCGGTGCCCGGCGTTTCTGGTCGGCGCGCAGGATTTCCGCCGGCCTGCTCGCGCTGCTGCTCCTGGTGGTGGCGGCGCTGTTCCTGTACGACATCGCCGCGGTGCGCGCCGACCGGCCCGCGATGAGCTGGCGCCGGGAGCTGACCGACCAGATGGCCGGGCGGCCCCTGGACGACATCTGGGTGCTGCTGGGCGCCGGTGCCGCCACCGCCCTCGGACTCTGGCTGCTCCTGCTGGCCCTCACCCCCGGGCTGCGGTCCCTGCTCCCGATGCGCCGCACCCACCCCGACGTACGCGCCGGTCTCGACCGCGACGCGGCGGCGATGGTGCTGCGGGACCGGGCCATGGAGGTCCCCGGGGTGCGGTCGGTACGCGTACGGGTGAAGCGCAGGCGGGCCGACGTCCGCGCGGTGTCGCATTTCCGTGAACTGGACGACGTACGGGCCGACCTGCGCGAGGTGCTCGCCGACACGGTCGGGCGCATGGCGCTGTCCCGGCCCCCGGTGCTGGCGGTACGGGTGCGGCGTCCCGGCCGGAAGGGGTGAGAGCGGTGATCAGAGTCGTCAACCGTGTCCTGCTCGGGATCGTGGGCCTGCTGCTGGTGGCCCTCGGCGGGTCCGTCCTGGCCGTGGGCCTGGGGGCGCCCGCGCCCTCCTGGTGGCTGCACGACGGACGGCACGACGTCCTGCTGGACGAGGCCGAACGGACCCGGTGGCGGGACGAGGGCTGGTGGTGGCCGGTCGTGATCGCCGCGCTCGCCGTCCTCGTTCTGCTCCTCCTGTGGTGGCTGGTCGCGGTACTGCGCAGGCGACGGCTCGCCGAGGTGTTCGTCGACACGGGTGACGGTGACGACGCGGTGCTGCGCGGCCGGGCGCTGGAGACCGCCCTCGCCCAGGAGGCGGGCCGGCTGGACGGCGTCGAACAGGCCCGTGTACGGCTGACCGGCCGCCGCGGCATCCCGCGGACCCGCGTCCGCCTCCTCCTGGAACCCCACGTCGACCCCGGCACCGTGCTGGACACCCTCACCACCGGAGCCCTGGCCCACGCCCGCGAGTCCGCGGGCCTCCCCACCCTCCCGGCCGAGGTCCGCCTCAGGGCGGTCAAACACCACGCCGAACGGGTCAGTTGAGCGCTTCGGCGCGTTCACCGGTTCTCCGCGAAGACACGCGGGCACACCGGGGGCATCCCGCTCCCGTCGGCCTGCCCGCGAGCGGGGCAGGCCGTTCGGTGACCTCCCCCCAGGTGCACCGGCCCCACCCGGGCGCACCGGCCCCACCCAGGCGCACCGCCCTCCACCCGGATGCACCGGGCTCCACCTGAGCCCGCGGCGTACACCCGCGCCGCCCCTTGAGGGCTCCGTCATCCCCGATGTTGGCTCAGAAGACGCTTCTCTGTAACCGTTGACTATAGACATCACTGTACATACGCTCACCCTCATGTTCACGGTTGTCCCTATGCAATGAGGTGGGCGCATGGTCAAGGTGGCGGTTGTCGGAAGCTATGGGGCTGGGCTGACCATGCGGTTGCCCAAGTCGCCCGCCGCAGGTGAGACCGTCTCGGGCGGGGTGTTCTCCCCGGGGCCCGGAGGCAAGGGAAGCAACCAGGCCATCGGTGCCGCACGGCTCGGCGCACAGGTCTCCCTGCTGACGGCGGTCGGCGACGACGACTTCGGGCGGGCCGCCCGCGCACTGTGGCGCGAGGAAGGCGTCGCGGCGGACCACGTCCTGACGGCCGGCGCCCCGACGATGGTCGGCTTCATCCTGGTCGAACCGTCCGGGGAGAACCGCATCAGCATCGCCCCCGGCGCCCTGGACGAACTGGACGCGGCCGCCGTGGAGTCGTTCCACGCCGAGATCGCCGCCGCCGACATCCTCGTGGTCTCCATGGAGATCCCCGAGGCGGCCGTCGCCGCGGCGCTGCGCGCGGGCCGCCGAGCGGGAACCACGACACTGCTCAACCCGGCCCCCGCACGCCCGCTGCCCGACGACCTCTGGCCGCTGATCGACGTGATCACTCCCAACCAGACCGAGGCCCCCGTGCTCCTCGGACTCCAGGAGGGACACGGACTGGACGACGAGGAACTGACGCGCCGTCTGTGCGCGCTCACCGGCGGCGCCGCGGTCCTGACCCGGGGCGGAGAGGGAGCACTCGTCGTACAGGCGGGAGTCACGACACGGATTCCGCCGCACCCGGCCAGGTCCGTCGTCGACACCACCGGAGCGGGCGACTCCTTCACCGCCGCGCTCGCCGTCACCCTCGCCGAGGGGCGCCCTCTCACCGAGGCGGCCCACATCGCCGGGGTGGCCGGCGCCCACACCGTGACCATCGCCGGGGTCATTCCCGCGCTGCCGACCCGAGACCGGCTGAACGCCCTGATTGGAACCGAACGATGACCACGACCACCGCGCCCGCGCAGCGGGAGTTCGCACTTCCCCTGCGCAGAATGCTGCACGCCCGTGAGTCCGGTGTCTTCGCCGCGCTCGTCCTGCTCTTCGTGCTGGGCAGCATCCTCTCGCCGAGCTTCGCCCAGTCCGACAACCTGCTCTCGGTCGGTCAGCAGGTGTCCCAGATCGGCATCATGGCCATCGGCGTGACCTTCGTGATCCTCAACGGAGAGATCGATCTCTCCGTCGGTTCCACCTACGCCCTGTCGGCGATCTCGACCGGCATCCTGATCTCGGACGGCTGGAGCTGGGGCCTGGCGGCGTTCGTCGGACTCGCCGTCGGCGCGGTGGCGGGACTGTTCAACGGCCTGGCGGTGGTCGTGCTCGGCGTGCCGTCGTTCATCGTCACCCTCGGCACGCTCAGCGTGTTCCGCGGCATCGCACTGCTCATCTCCGACGGCGCCCCGATCTCCCTCAGCTCCTCGCAGGCGGGCGTCGCGGACTTCAACCTGCTGGGGCAGGGCCTCCTGTTCGGCGTCATTCCGATGCAGTTCGTGTTCTTCGCCGTCATCGCCGTGATCGGCGCGGTACTGCTGTCCCGTTCCCGCTTCGGCTTCAACACCTACGCCGTCGGCGGCAACCAGGAAGCCGCCCGGCTCGTCGGCGTCAACGTCAAGCGGGTCAAGCTGACCGCGTTCGTCCTCTCCGGCTTCACCGCCGGACTCGCGGGCGTCCTCGGCCTGTCCTTCCTGTCCTACGTCCAGGGCGTCACCGGCCAGGGCATGGAACTCACCGTGATCTCCGCGGTCATCATCGGCGGCGCCGCGCTGTTCGGCGGCTCCGGCACCATCTGGGGCACCGTCATCGGCGTCGCCTTCATCGGCCTGCTCCAGAACATCCTCAACGTCAAGGGGATCTCCTCCTTCTGGCAGACCGTCGTGACCGGCCTGGTCATCGTCGCCGCGGTCGCCGCCGACACCTGGCAACGCCGGCGCAAGTCCCGCGCCTGACCGCCGCCTTCCTCCCTCCCCGTCCAGGCCCTCCCGGCCGCGCACGCCCCCGGCCGGTCGCACCGCCGCGTCCGCCGCCAAGCGTCCCCGGGCCGCCGCCCCCAGTGACACCCCGTGACAAAGGAGTCTTGCCGTGTCCTCTCGTCCCACCCTCAGAAGCCTCGTCGCCGTGGCCACCGCCACCACCGTCCTCGGCCTCACCGCCTGCGGCGCCGTCACCTCTGCCGACAGCGCGGGTTCCGACGGCGGGTTCAAGCTCGCCGCCCACGTCCAGCAGCGGATCGACGACGGCGAGCCGCTGCGGATCAAGCTCAGCTACCACGACCCGTCCCTGGCCTTCGCCACGCCCATCGGCGCGGGCATGAAGAAGGCAGGCAAGGAACTCGGCGTCGAGGCGAGCCTGATCGGGCCCACCGGTGGCGACGCGGCCAAGCAGGTCTCCGAGATCCAGACACTGCTGCAGCAGAAGGCCGTCGACGGCCTCGCCGTCTCCTCCGCGTCCAGTGACGCCCTCAAGCCCGTCATAGCCCAGGCGTACAAGGCCGGTGTCCCCGTCGTCTCCTTCAACACCGACAACCCGGACTCGGAGCAGATGGGCTTCGTCGGCCAGGACCTCAAGGGTTCGGGCAAGGCGCAGGCCGAGCGGCTCCGCAAGGACCTCGGCGCGAACGCCAAGGGCAAGGTCGTCGTCTTCTCGGTGGACACCGGAGCCGGCTGGTCCCACGACCGGTTCAGCGGATTCAAGCAGGGCCTGTCCGGAAGCGGTCTGGAGATCGTCGGCCCGGTCAACGTCGGAAACGAGCCCAGTGCCGCGTACAACACCGTCGAGTCCACGATGTCCGGGCAGTCCGGCGTCGTCGCCGTCGCGGGCCTCGACTGCTGCTCCACGACCGCCGCCGCCAAGTGGGTGGCGGGCGCGAAGAAGCAGGACACCATCACCGTCGGCGGTTTCGACCTGCTGCCGCAGACCGCCGAGTACCTCCAGAGCGGCGTGGTCGACTTCACGATCAGTCAGAACCCGAGCGAGCAGGGCTACCAGGCCGTCAAGGTGCTCCACGACTTCCTCGACGAGGGCACGGAGATCACCGGCGTGAACACCGGGGCCCAGTTCGTCACCCGGGACAACCTCGGTGAAGCGACGGTGGAGAAGTGACCGCCGCGTCCCAGGCCGCCACGGCCGTCGGGATACGCGGACTGTCCCGCAGCTTCGGCCCGGTGCGCGCCCTGTCCGACGTCTCCTTCGACGTCCCCGCCGGCGAGGTCACCGCGCTGCTCGGGGAGAACGGCGCGGGGAAGTCCACCCTGCTCAAGATCCTCGCCGGTCTCCAGCCGCCCAGCGAGGGCACCGTCACCGTCTTCGGGGAGCGGGTGACCTCCTTCGACCCCAGCACCATGCTGGACCGGCACGGCGTCGCGATCGTCCCCCAGGAGCTTTCGCTGCTGCCCGACCGCAGCGTCGCGGAGAACGTCCTGAGCGGTATGGAACCGGGAAACCGCTGGTTCCCCTCCCGCGGCCGGATGGCGGAACGCACCGCCGAGATCCTGGCCCGCCTGGACCTGGCCCTGGACCCCTCCACCCCCGTCGGGTCGCTGGACCTGGCCACCCAGCAGCTCGTCGTGGTGGCCCGGTCCGTCGCCCGGGGCTGCCGGGTCCTGATCCTGGACGAGCCGACCGCCATGCTCACCCCCGCCGAGGCGGAGCGGCTGTTCACCCTGATGGACGGCCTCAAGGCGGACGGCACCACCCTGCTCTACGTCTCCCACCGCATGCCGGAGGTCTTCCGGCTGGCCGACCGCATCGAGGTGCTGCGCGACGGTTCCCACGTCGCCTCCTGGCGGAACTCCGAGACCACCCCCGACCAGGCGGTCGCCGCCATGGTCGGCCGCCGCCTCGGCCACTTCGAACGGCGCCCCGACCACCGGCCCGATCCCGGCGTCGCGCCCGCCCTGCGCCTGACCGGGCTGACCGGCCGCCGGCACCGGGACGTGTCCCTGGAGATACGGCCCGGCGAGATCCTCGGAGTGGCCGGACTGCCTGACTCCGGGCGGGTGGAACTGCTGCACAACATCTTCGGCGGCGACCGCGGCACCGGCGGCGAGGTGGAACTCCTGGGCGAGCCCTACCAGCGGCGCCACCCCGTCGCCAGCGTCGGCCGCCGCCTGGCGTTCGTCCCCGGCGAGCGCCGCGCCCAGGGCCTGCTGACGACCATGAGCGTCGGTGACAACATCGGCGCGCTGACCACGGAGCGGCTCAGCCGGTTCGGACTGCTCCGCCGCGGGGCCCTCAACCGGGAGGCCACCGGACAGGCACAGCGCATGCGGGTCAAGACCGCCACCATGGAGCAGCCCATCACCAGCCTGTCCGGCGGCAACCAGCAGAAGGTGGTCCTCGGCCGCTGGCTGGCGATCGACCCGGCCGTGCTGATCCTCGACGAACCCACCCGCGGGGTGGACGTCGGAGCGAAGGCGGAGATCTACGAGCAGCTGTTCGGGCTGGCGGAGAAGGGCCTCGCGATCCTCTGCTCCTCCTCGGACCTGCCCGAACTGCTCACCCTGACCGACCGGATCGTGGTGATGAGCGAAGGCCGCGTCGCCGGCGTCGTGCCGTCGGCCGAGGCGACCGAGGAATCGATCATGACCTTGGCGACCGGAGCGGTGCCGGCCGCCTGAGCACCAACTTCCTCACCACAGAAGGGAACGACCATGAAACGACACGGCATCCTCAACGCCGAACTGAGCGGGGCCCTGGCCACCCTCGGCCACACCGACCTGCTGCTGGTCGTCGACGCGGGCTTCCCCGTCCCCCGGGACGCCCACCGCGTCGACCTGGCGATCGCGGAGAACCTTCCGGATCTGCGCACCGTGCTCGGCCTGATCGCGGACGAACTCGTCGTCGAGGGCGTGGTGCGGGCCGAGGACGTCCCCACCCGTCACCCCCGGCTCGACGCATGGCTGCGCGAGAGGTTCTCCGGGGCCGAGTTCACCACCCGGCCGCATGCCGAGGTGCTCGGCGAACTGGCCCGCCGCGCCAAGGTCGTCGTCCGCACCGGCGCCTTCGAACCCTGGGGCAACATCGGCCTGTTCTGCGGAGTCGACGCGCCCCGCTGGTTCGACAAGGAGGACGTCGACGTTCCTCCGGAGTACGCCTCCAAGCTCTGATCCCCCCGGGATCCGACGTCGCGGGCGCCGGACCGTTCCGCCGCCCGCACCACCCCCACCTCTCAGGGAGACAATCCGTGTCCGAGACAGTGACGACGCCCGCCGCCGAACCGGCGCTCAGCCCGGCCGAGCTCGCCCCCTACATCCAGCACACCCGTATCGAGCCCGACGCCACTCGCGACGACATGGTCGCCCACGCGCAGGAGGCCGTCACCTACGGCTTCAACGCCGCGATGGTTCCCGCCTCCTGGCTCTCCGTCGTGGTCGCCGAACTGCGCGGCACCGGTATCGAGGTCGCCTCCGCCCTGGACTTCCCCACGGTGGGCGTCATGACCAGCGCGGGCAAGGCGGCCGAGGCGGCCGAGATAGCCCGGCTCGGCGCCACCCAGCTCGACATCGGCGTACAGGTCGGCTGGCTCAGGAGCGGCAAGTACGATGAGTTCCGCGAGGACATCGCGGGTGTGGTCCGCGCCTTCGGAGGCCCCGTCAAGGTCATGCTGGAGCTGCCACTGCTCAGCGCGCAGGAGAAGGAGGCCGCCGTCGAACTGGCCATGGAGGCCGGCGTCGCCTACCTCAAGAACGCCAGCAGCGGACAGATCGAGACGGCCGGCCCGGACAGCGTCCGCTACCTTGTCGACCGGGCCCGTGACGGCGTCCGGGTGAAGGCGTCGGGCTCCATCAAGACCTACCGCCAGTCCCTGGAACTCCTGCGTGCCGGCGCCTCGTTGCTCGGTACGAGTGCCGGGAAGTCAATCGTCACCGACACCGGCGACGACCACACCGTCAGCTACTGACCAGCCGCCGGGCGGCTGTGACCGACCAGCTGCCGTGCCCCGGCCCCCCACGGCCGGGGCACGGCGCATCCACCGTGGAGAGGAGACGCGTGACCGTGACGGCCGACGAAGGGGGTCTTCCGGGCATCCGGCGCAACGTCCCCACCGCGATCCACGTGCAGATCTCGGAACACATCCGACTGCGCATCGCGAGCGGTGAGTGGCCGGCGCACTACCGGCTCAAGAGCGAGCCCGAACTGGCCCAGGAGTTCGGCGTCAGCCGCGGCACGGTGCACCGCGCCCTGACGACCCTCATCGAGGAAGGGCTGCTGAGGCAGGTCCGCGGACGCGGCACCTTCGTCACGTCCACGGTCATCGAACCGTCGATCGCCCAGAAGCTGAGCACCCTCTCGGAGGACTTCGCCAGCCAGGGCGTCGTCGCCACCACCGAAGTGCGGGAGTGTTCCCTGATCACCCCGCCCCGGCCCGTCGCGGCCCTCCTCGACCTGGCCTCCCCCGACGCCCAGGTACTGCGGCTGGTGCGGGTGCGCAGCATCCCCGAGGGCCCGGTCGCGCTCCTGTTCAACTTCGTGCGCGCCGACCTCGCGCCCGGCATCGAGCGGGCGGACTTCACGTCCTCGAGCCTCTTCGGCGAGCTAGAGGGCACGTTCGGTCTCCGGATCGCCACCGCCCGGCGCACGTTCAGCGCCGAGGCGGCCACCGAGGAGACCGCCCGTGCCCTGGCCGTGGAACAGGGCAGCCCGGTGCAGTACCTCCAGCAGGTCACCTATCTGGAGGACGGGCGGCCGGTGGAGTACTCCGACGTGTGGATCCACAGCGGCCGACTGCGCGTGACCTCACTCCTGCTGCGCCGCTGACCGGACCGCTCCGCGCGGCCCCGTCTCCTTTGGAACGGTCCTCAGAACCCGTGCCGTACCCCGCCGTCCACCGGGACCATGACGCCCGTGACGTAGGAGGCGGCCGGGGAGAGGAGGAAGGCGGCGGCGCGGCCGAACTCCGCAGGGGTGCCGTAGCGGCGCAGCGGGATGCGGGACTGGGCCGCCTGGCGGGTGGCCTCCGGGTCGGCGGAGAGGGAGTCGAGCTCACGGACGCGGTCCGTGTCGATGCGCCCCGGGAGCACCCCCACGACACGGATGCCGCGCGGGCCCAGCTCGTCCGCGAGGGACTTGGCGAAGCCGGCCAGCCCCGGGCGCAGCCCGTTGGAGATGGTCAGGCCGGGCAGCGGCTCGTGCACCGAGCCGGACAGCACGAAGCCGATGACCCCGCCCTCGCCCAGCTCCGCCGCGGCGGCCCGGGCCAGCCGCACCGCGCCCAGGAACACCGACTCGAACGCCGACCGCCACTGCTCGTCGGTGGTGTCGGCCACGAACCCGGGCGGAGGACCGCCCACGCTGACGAGGATGCCGTCGAAACGGTGGAACCGCTCACGCGCGGTCGCGATCAGCCGCGCCGCCGCCTCGGGGTCGGCGTTGTCGACCGCCACGCCGACCGCGTCCGGCCCCAGCTCGGCGGCCGCCTCGGCGACGCTCTGCTGCTCCCGTCCCGTGACGATCACCTTCGCGCCGTCCGCGACCAGCTCGCGCGCGGTGGCGTTGCCCAGCCCGCGGGTCGCCCCGGTGACGACGTACACCCGGTCCTTCAGTCCAAGATCCATGGCCCCTATCCTGCCTCCTCGCTTCCGAACAGGGCGAGAGCGGTGTTCACCAGACCGATGTGACTGAACGCCTGCGGGAAGTTGCCCAGCAGCCTCTTGCCGACCGGGTCGTACTCCTCCGCCAGCAGACCCACGTCGTTGGCGAGTCCCAGCAGCCGTTCGAACAGCTCGCGCGCCTGAGCCGTGCGGCCCGTCATGTGCAGGGCGTCCGCGAGCCAGAACGAGCACACCAGGAAGGTGCCCTCCACACCGGGCAGGCCGTCGACGTCGTTCCGGTCCGGGGTGTAGCGGCGCACGAGCCCGTCCTGTCCCAGCTCCGTGTGGATCGCGTCGACGGTACCGAGTACCCGGGGATCGTCGGGCGGCAGAAAGCCCACCCGGGGGATCAGCAGCAGCGCGGCGTCGAGTTCCCGCGAGCCGTAGGACTGGGTGAAGGTGTTCCGCTCGGGGTCGTACCCCTTCTCGCACACGTCACGGTGCACCTCGTCGCGCAACGCGCGCCAGTCCTTGAGATCGCGCTCGACGTCGTCATCGAGGTCCGGGTTCTCCTCCAGGAGGCGCACGGCGCGGTCGGCGGCCACCCACACCATCACCTTGGAGTGCACGAAGTGCCGCCGGCCGCCGCGTACCTCCCACAGCCCCTCGTCCGGCTGCCGCCAGACCGACCGGAGGAAGTCCAGCAGCACCCTCTGCAGCGCCCACACGTCCGGGTGCGGGGACAGGCCCGACCGTCGGGCCAGTGCCAGCGAGTCCACGACCTCGCCGTACACGTCCAGCTGAAGCTGGCTGACGGCGTCGTTCCCGACCCGTACCGGAGTGGCGCCGTCGAAGCCGGACAGCCACGGCAGTTCGGTCTCGGGCAGCCGCCGCTCACCCGCCACCCCGTACATGATCTGAAGATCCGCCGGGTCGCCGGCGACCGCGCGCAGCAGCCAGTTGCGCCACGCCTCCGCCTCGTCCTGGTAGCCGGCCGCCAGCAGCGCGTTCAGGGTCAGCGTGGAGTCGCGCAGCCAGCAGAAGCGGTAGTCCCAGTTGCGCACCCCGCCCGGTTCCTCCGGCAGGGAGGTGGTGGGCGCGGCGACGATGCCGCCCGTGGGCGAGTAGGTGAGCGCCTTGAGCGTGATCAGGGACCGCACGACCGCGTCCCGGTGCGGCCCGTCGTAACGGCAGCGGGACGCCCACGCGCGCCAGTCGGCGATGCTGTGCCGCAGCGAGGAGTACGGATCCACCAGCGGCGGGCGCGGCTCGTGGGACGGGTGCCAGGTGAGGACGAACGCGACCCGCTCGCCCGGCGCGACCGTGAACTCGGAGTGCGTGCCGCGGTCCTCGCCCCAGGTGGGCACCTCCGGCACACTGCGCAGCCACGCCGAGTCAGGCCCGGCGACCGCCACCCGGTGGCCGTCCGCCCTGCGCACCCAGGGCACCACCGAGCCGTAGTCGAAGCGCAGCCGGAGCGTGCTGCGGACGGTCACCTCGCCGCGGACGCCCTCGACGATGCGCACCAGGTCGGGCGCGCGGTCGCGCTGCGGCATCAGGTCCGTGACGCGCACCAGGCCCTCGTCGGTCTCCCACTCGGTGTCCAGGACGAGGGTGTCCCGGCGGTAGGCGCGGCGCGTGTACCGCTCGGCGCCCACGGGCGCGATGCGCCAGTGACCGTTGTCCTCGTCGCCGAGCAGCCGGGCGAAGCAGGCGCCGGAGTCGAAGCGGGGCAGGCAGAGCCAGTCGACGGAGCCGTCCGCGCCCACCAGGGCAGCGGTCTGTTCGTCGCCGATGAGCGCGTAGTCCTCGATACGGTGCACGAGGTGCGGATGCCCGGCCACCGGGTGCGGCAATCAGGGCGGAGCCGGGTGAGTGAGGAGCTACACCGCCGCGGGCTCGGTGTCCTGCGCGCCCGTGGCGTCCGCCTCCCGCTCCGCCTTCTCCGCCCGCTCCCGGGCCTCGCGGCGGACGAGGACGACCCAGCCCACGGGGACGCCCGCGGCGAACAGCCACCACTGGACGGCGTACGCCATGTGGGGGCCGATCTCGTCGTGCTCGGGCGAGGGGACGGGCTCCGGGGTGTCACCGCTCGGCCCGGGGTCGGTCAGGTCGACGTAGCCGCCGAGGACCTGCTTGCCGAGCCGGTCGGCCTCCAGCTCGCTGTTGATCAGCATGATCTGCCGGTCCGGCAGGCCCTGGAGGTTCTTGATGCCGCTGTCCTCGGTCGTCTGGTCCTGCATCAGCCGCCCGGTGATGGTGAGCTCGCCCTCGGGCGGGGCGGGAACCTCCGGGAACGCGGTCTGGCTCGGACCGTCCGCGGGGATCCAGCCCCGGTTGACCAGCAGGACCTTGCCGTCCTCGAGGACGAAGGGGGTCAGGACGTGGTAGCCGACCTCCTCGTCCGCGTTGGTGCGGCGGCGCACGACGACCTCGTCGGAGGCGTCGAAGCCGCCCTTCGCCGTCACCCTGCGGTACAGGTGGTCGCCGTCGACCTTCGCCCCGGGCGCGGTCAGCGATTCGGCGGGCACCGGCTTCGCCGCCAGGGAGTCGGTGATCACCTGGTTCAGCGCGACCCGGCGCTCGTGACGGTGCAACTGCCAGAAGCCCAGCTCGACCATCGTCGGGATGAGCACGAGCGCCAGCAGGGTGAGAATCACCCACTGGCGGGACAACAGGAAGCGGTACACCCCACGACCGTACAACCAGGGCCGGGGGGTGCATTCAGGCGGGTACGTCCTCACACCCGGTCGACGGTCCCGCCCGGCCCTCACCGAGGACCGGCCGCACGGGAATCCTTGAGCCGGGGGAGCCGAAGCGACTCCTTCCGGGGCCGCTGCGCCGACCGGGTAGAACCTCCGGGCAGCAGCCTCCTCGGCTTGCCAATGCCCCACCTGGCCCCAACGATGCGGTTTATGACACGTTGCGAAGTGTGCGGGAACGACTACGCGCTGGCCTTCACCGTCACGACCCAGGACGGTTCCGCCCACGTATTCGATTCGTTCGCCTGTGCGATTCATCGCATGGCCCCGATCTGTGAGCACTGCCGGGTGCAGATCATCGGCCAGGGCGTCGAGGCCGACGGCCACTGGTACTGCGGAGCGCACTGCGCCCGCGCGGAGGGGAAGGCCGGCATCGTGGACAAGGTCGGCAGCGTGAGCGGCTAGGGCCGGTCCGGCGGGCCGGGCGTCCGGGGTCAGCCCTCCGGTGCGGGCTCGACGTCGCGCAGCAGTTGTCCGAACGCCGCCTCGTCCATGACCGGGGTGCCGTACTGCCGGGCCTTGACCACCTTGGACGTGCCCGAGTCCGGATCGTTGGTGACCAGGAGGCTGGTCAGCCGGGAGATGCTGGTGGCGACATGCAGCCCGGCCTCGGCCGCCCGGTCCTCCAGCAGGTCCCGTTCCACGGAGGTGTCGCCGGAGAAGGCGACCCGCATGCCCTGCTTGAGGGGCCTGCCCGGTTCGTACCGGCCCGGGTTGGGGTACGGGCACGCCGGCCGCTTGCGGGACGGGCGCCAACCGGTGGGCCGGTAGCCGCCCCCGCGGCCCGCCTCCTGCCCGGTGCGGGGCCGGTCCGTCCACTCCGTCAGCGGCAGGCACTCGTGCAGCGGCAGCCGGACGCCGCGCGCCGCCGCGGTCCGCAGGCTGGGCCGGAAGGCCTCCGCCAGCACCCGCGCGTCGTCCAGCGCGTGGTGCGCGCGCTGCTGGACCACGCCGAAGTGCGCGGCGAGCGACTCCAGTTTGTGGTTGGGCAGCGGCAGCGCGAGCTCCTTGGAGAGGGCGATCGTGCACAGCCGCTGCTTCACCGGCGCCTGCGCACGGGCGCGCGCGTACTCGCGGGCGATCATCTGCCAGTCGAAGACGGCGTTGTGCGCGACGAGCACCCGGCCCTCCAGCCGGGTGGCGAACTCCCCGGCGATGTCGGTGAAGAGGGGCGCCCCCCGGAGCGCCTCGCGCGTCAGACCGTGGATCCACACCGGGCCGGGGTCCCGCTCCGGATCGACCGTCGTGTACCAGTGGTCCTCGACCTCACCGCGCGCGTTCAGCTGGTAGACGCCCGCCGAGATGATGCGGTCGTCCCGGGCGAGCCCCGTGGTCTCCACGTCGACGACCGCGTATCCCTGCGGATACGTGGCCGGCCACGCGGTGGGGGAGGACGCTTCGGTCGTGAGGTCTTCGAGCATGGTTCACGAGGATACGGGCCCCCGCCGACAGCCCTGCCCGTCAGGCATCGCGCGAGGCACGCCTGTTCGGTGCCGGGAATGTTCGGAGAGGTGGGCCGGGTACCGCCTCCGGTGCACACCGCGGCCGCGCTCGTCCTCACGGGCGGGAACCGCACCCGCCCGGGCGTCCGCGCCCATGGGCGGTGGGAGACCCCCACCGCCCGCCCCTCACCAGCGGATCGGCACCGGCAGCGCCGTCAGGAGGCCCGACACCGCCACCACCAGGGCCAGAACGTACACCTCCGCCCGCGCGGGACCACCGGCGCTCAGCGGATCGGCCGCGCGGGCCAGCCGGATCCTGGCCCACAGGGCGAGGGCCGCGACCCCGGCCATCAGGATCACCTTGGCGAGCAGGACACGCCCGTACGCCGTGTCCGTCAGCTGCTCCAGGACCGACTCCGGCGGCATCCGGCGCAGCGAACTGCACACCCCGGTCGCCGTGATGGCGACGAGCAGAACGGCCGCCACGCGCGCGTACAGCCCCAGCAGCACGGCGCCCGCCGGCGAGCCCCGCCACGCGCGCATCGTGCGCAGCGCGTACAGCAGGCCGCCCACCCAGAGCGAGGCGCAGATCAGATGGATCAACGTCAGCCCGGAGCCGATCAGCGGGGTGTACTCGGTCTCGGGATGCGCGCGCAGGGCCTCGGCGACGACGATCGCGGCCAGCGGCCAGACCTGCGTACCCGGACGGCCGGAAGCGGCGCACAGGGCCGCGGCGAGGAACGCGTTGACCTCCAGGAGGGCGAGCTTGCCCTCCCGCGAGTCGTACAGGCTGCCCACGTCGATGGCGGCGAGGCTGTCGGGAACCAGGTTCCCGGTGGCCACGACGCAGGCGAGCCCGAGAGCGGCCACGAAACCGACGGAGTTCGCGACGGTGGACCAGCCGCGCGGCACGGCCGGGGGAGCGTCGGGCACGGAACGCAGCAGCCGTCTCACGAACAGCTCGCCGACGGGTACGGCCAGCGCCGCGAACAGCACCGTCCGGAGCAGGGCTATGCCACCGGTGCCGGGCGCGGCGGCCTCACCGGTGCCGTGCAGGGCCGGGGACGGGCCGAGGAGCGGTATCAGCGCGGCCAGCGCCACCAGTACGAGGACGGCGACGGCCGGGCCGGCGCCGGGACGCTGCGCGCCCCTGTGCGCGCCGGTCGTCCCGGACGTGGGGTTTGTCAGAGTCACCCCAGGATCTTCACAAGCGCTCACAGAACGGGCAAGCACGGGATGGAAGGCAGGGGCGCTTTTCCGGTCAAGGCCGCATTTACCGCCCCGGCCGGCTGCCGTCACCGGCGCCGTCACCCCCACCGGGCCGCGTCGGCACCCCACGGCCCGGGCGGACGGCTCCAGTCACGGGGGCCGTCGGTGAACGACACCGGGGACCGGGCGTACCGCAGTCTTCCCAGGGCGCTGTCCGTCTCCGTGAGCCAGTCGTCGGCGGACCCGCCCGCGCCCGCGCCCGGGGCGGAGGCGGAGGCGGGGCCGGGGGCCGCCGCGGTCCGCTCGCCGCCCGGCCCACGCGTGGGCGCGGCCCCCTCCAGCAGCCAGGCCGCCGTCCGCGCCAGCGCCAGCCGGACGAACCGGCTGCCGCCCTCGTCCGCCTGCTCGGCCAGCGCCCGCAGCACCGCCGCCGCCAGCAGATACCCGGTGCCGTGGTCGAGGGCCTGCGCCGGGAGCACCCCCGGCCGTCCGGCCGAACCCTCGCTCACCGCGATCCCCGTGGCCGCCTGCACCAGACTGTCGAAGCCGCGCCGGTCGCCCCACGGCCCGTACGCCCCCCACGCCGACAACTGGGCCACGACCACTCCGGGCCGGCGCTCGGCCAACTCCTCGGGACCCAGCCCCAGGTGGTCCAGGGACCCCGGCCGGTACCCGGTGACCACCACGTCCGCCGCCGCGAGCAGTTCCTCGAACGTGTCCCGGCCGGCCGGCAGATCCAGCAGGGCCGAACGCTTCCCGAATCCCGTGTCGGTGTGCTGGTCGGGGAGTTCGGGCAGCCCCGGCGGGTCCAGACGCAGCACGTCCGCGCCGAGCAGGGCGAGCGTGCGGGTGGCGACGGGGCCCGCGACGACCCGGGTCAGATCCAGCACCCGCAGCCCCGCGGCGGGCAGCAGGGGATCACGGTCCACGGGGGTGAGTGTCCGCGCGGGGGCGGAATCCAGCCGCCCGCGCTCCACCAGCGGGCGCCGCGCCACCGCCGCCGCCTGCTCGTGCGACGCCCACTCGGCGGGCGTCCGCAGCGCGACGGCGAGGCCCCCGGCGGCGTACACGGTCTCCTCGGCCTCCGCGGCCGACCGCTCGGCGAGCGCCGCCGCCACCGCCTCCGGGTCGTCGGACGTACCCAGCGCGGCGAGCAGCCGGGCCCGGTGGTGCGGGTAGTTGGCGTGCGTGCGCACCCATCCGTCCGCCGTGCGCCAGAAGCGCGACAGCGGGGCGAAGGACACCGGAGCCCGCCCGTCGACCAGCAGATGCCGCTCACTGACGAACGCCGCCGCGACCGCTCCGTCGTCCACCCGCACGGCGGGCACTTCGAGGCCCGGGGGGCGGCCGGGACGAGCGGGCCCCGCCCGACGCGCGCCCAGTTCGGCCGCGGCCAGCGCGCACGCGCCCACGCAGGCGCGCGCCACCTCCCGTACCGGCAGCCGCGCGGGAAGCGCCCCGGACCGCTCGACGGTCGTCACGCGCGTGAGGAGAGCCGGGTCTCCGCCCACCGAGGACCAGGCGGCGGCGAGTCCGGGGCGGGAGCCGGGGGCGGGGCGGTCGGTGTCGGTCATGGGTGCACTATGCGGTATCGGCCGGCCGGCAGCGGAGGGGGCCGGACGAATGACCGCCCGGCCCCCTCTCACTCACCCACAGGCCCCGCAGGACGAATAACGCGTCACCGCGTCACCGCGTCACCGCTTCACCGCGCGCAGCGCGTCGACGATGCCGGAGCCGTAGAAGCCGTTGACCCGGCTGCCGCCCTCGCACGTCGCGTCCTGCACGCCGTCGCCGTTCTGGTCGTACGACTCCGGGCAGCCCGGGTTGTTCGCCTGCGCCTTCAGCAGCGCCTGCAACTGGGCCGGGGGCGCCCACGGGTACCTGGACTTCAGCAGCGCGGCGACACCGGCGACGTGCGGCGCGGCCATCGAGGTGCCCTGCAGGAAGGCGTACTCGCCGTTCGGCATGGTGGACAGGATGCGGCCGTTCTTCGACGGGGTGTCGGGCGTCTGGTAGCGCCCGTCGCCGCCGGGCGCGGCCACGTCGACGACCCCCTTGCCGTACGTGGAGTAGTACGACTTGAGGTTCTGCACGCCCGTCGCGCTGACCGTGACCACGCCCGGGAGCTGGGTCGGCAGGTCGAAGCACTCGGACGGGTCGATGGTGCGCTCGACCGGCGTGGTGTCGTTGGGGCTGGAGGCGTCGTCGATCGCGTCCGCGGCCAGGTCGTGGTTGGAGTTGCCGGCCGACGAGACGTGCAGGGTGCCCTTGAACTGGGCGTACTTCTGGGCCCGGTTGACCGCGTCGACGATCGCCCGCTGGTCCGGGTCGTCCATGCAGTTGTAGAGCCACGGGTCGACGTAGTAGCTGTTGTTCGTGATCTCCACGCCGTGGTCGGCGGCGAACACGAAGGCGCAGACCACGTTCTCCGGGTAGAACAGCCCGTTGTCCGGGTCGCTCACCTTGATGGACGAGACCTTGACGCCGGGCGCGACACCGGCGACGCCGATGCCGTTGCGGGCCGCGGCGATCTCACCGGCCACGTGGGTGCCGTGGTAGTCCTCGTCCGTGTACGGGCGCCAAGCGCCCTCACTGGTGTCCGCCTTGCCGCCGACGCAGTTGGCCGACTGGGCGGCGGAGAAGTTCGGCTCGAGGTCGGGGTGGGAGTCGTCCACGCCGGTGTCGATCACGGCGACGGTGACCTTGCGGCTGCCCGGGTTGATCTGCGCCGCCTTGTCGGCGCCGATCGCGCGCAGGTCCCACTGGTCGGCCTCGAGGGGCTCGCTGTTGGGGGTCCGCGCGGAGACGGCCCGTGCCCTGGCGGCCTCCTCGGCCGTCACGTAGTCCGCCGCGCCCTCGTCCGTCGTCCCCGCGGGGACCAGCGGGGCGGTGCGGGTCGCACCGGCCGACTGCACCCCGCGCACGGCGCGCATCTCCTGGGCGAAGCCGGGGTTCGCCGAGTGGACGACGATCACACCGATCCGGTCGTACGTGACCACGACGGTCCCGCCGGCCGCGGCGACCGCCTTCTCCACCGACGCGATCGTGCGGCGGTCCGTCCTGGTGTTGACGACGTACGCCAGACCGGGGGCGTCCGTCGCCCGCTCCGTCGCCTGCTCGTTCGCCCGTTCAACTGCCGCCGACGCCGCCTGCGGAGCCGCCGAGGCCGTCGCCGGCAGGAAGCCGAGCGAGACGGTCAGGGACAGCGCGACGGGCACGGCGAGGGCGAGCCGGCCTCTGGAACGCAGATGAGCCATGGGATCTCCACATCATCCGGAAACAAAACCGGCCCGAGGCACAGATGGTGCTCGGGCAGGTACATGACGGGTGGTGCAGAGCGAAGCTATCCCGCGCGCTCGCCGGCCAGCAACGTTTTCCCGGCCGTGTCTTCGGCGAACGTCCGCACAAAAGAAGCACGCGGGGTTGAACCGGTCCTCGCGTGGCGCCGTGACGTTGTGCAGGGAGCGCGAGGACACTCGCCCCCGTCCCCGTCCGAACCGCATCCGTAACGCGAGGAGACTTCGTGGCCGCCGAAGCACCGCCCCCCTCAGCAGAGCAACACAAACTCCCCACGCCCGAGGAGTTCACCGAGGTGCAGGAGAGCGCTGAGTTCGGTGAACTGCGCCGCTCCTACCGCTCCTTCGCCTTCCCCCTGACCGTCGGCTTCATCGTCTGGTACCTGCTGTACGTGCTGCTCTCGAACTACGCGGGCGGCTTCATGGGCACCAAGCTGTTCGGCAACATCAACGTCGCCTTCGTCTTCGGTGTCCTGCAGTTCGTCACCACGTTCTTCATCGCGTGGTGGTACTCGCGGCACGCCGCCACCCAGCTCGACCCCAAGGCCGAGGCCATCAAGACGCGTATGGAGGGTGGCGCATGAGCCCCTCGATCACCCACATCCAGCTCGCCGCGAACGAGGCGAGCGAGCACCGCCCGCTCATCATCACCCTGTTCGCGCTGTTCGTCCTTGCGACCCTCGGCATCACCGTGTGGGCGGGCCGGCAGACCAAGGACGCCGCCGACTTCTACGCGGGCGGACGCCAGTTCAGCGCCTTCCAGAACGGGCTCGCGGTCTCCGGCGACTACATGTCGGCCGCGTCCTTCCTCGGCATCGCGGGCGCCATCGCCCTCTTCGGCTACGACGGCTTCCTCTACTCCATCGGGTTCCTCGTCGCCTGGCTGGTCGCCCTGCTCCTGGTCGCCGAGCCCCTGCGCAACTCCGGCCGCTACACCATGGGTGACGTCCTCGCCTACCGCATGCGCCAGCGGCCCGTGCGCACCGCAGCCGGCACCTCCACCATCGTCGTGTCGATCTTCTACCTGCTGGCCCAGATGGCGGGCGCCGGCGTGCTCGTCTCGCTGCTGCTCGGCATCACCTCCGACGCCGGCAAGATCCTGATCGTCGCCCTGGTCGGCGTCCTGATGGTCGTGTACGTCTCCATCGGCGGCATGAAGGGCACCACCTGGGTGCAGATGGTCAAGGCCGTGCTCCTCATCGGCGGCACCATCCTGATCACCTTCCTGGTGCTGCTGAAGTTCAACTTCAACATCTCCGACCTGCTGGGCAAGGCCGCCGACAACAGCGGCGCGGGCGCGTCCTTCCTGGAGCCCGGTCTGCAGTACGGCGCGAGCGGCACCACCAAGCTGGACTTCATCTCCCTCGGCATCGCCCTGGTGCTCGGCACCGCCGGCCTGCCGCACATCCTGATCCGCTTCTACACGGTGCCCAACGCCAAGGCCGCCCGTAAGTCCGTGAACTGGGCCATCGGCATCATCGGCGGCTTCTACCTGATGACGATCGCGCTCGGCTTCGGCGCCGCGGCGCTCATCTCGCGGGACGAGATCATCGCCTCGAACCCGTCCGGCAACACGGCCGCACCCCTGCTCGCCCTGCATCTGGGCGGCGTCGACTCGACCTGGGGCGCGATCCTGCTCGCCACCATCTCGGCGGTCGCCTTCGCCACGATCCTCGCCGTGGTCGCCGGTCTCACCCTCGCCTCGTCGTCCTCCTTCGCGCACGACATCTACGCCAACGTCATCCGCAAGGGGAAGGCCACCGGTGCGGAGGAGGTCCGCGCGGCCCGCCTGGCGACCATCTTCATCGGCGTCGTCTCCATCGGTCTGGGCGCCCTCGCCCGCGACCTGAACGTGGCCGGTCTGGTCGCACTGGCCTTCGCGGTCGCCGCCTCCGCCAACCTGCCGACGATCCTCTACAGCCTGTTCTGGAAGCGGTTCACCACCCAGGGCGCCCTGTGGTCGATCTACGGCGGTCTCACCGTCGCGGTCGGCCTGGTGCTGTTCTCGCCCGTCGTCTCCGGCGACCCCACGGCGATGTTCCCCGACGTCGACTTCGCCTGGTTCCCCCTGAAGAACCCGGGCATCATCTCCATCCCGTTCGGCTTCCTGATGGGCTGGCTCGGCACCGTCCTGTCGAAGGAGGAGCCCGACGCCAAGAAGTTCGCGGAGTTGGAGGTCCGGTCGCTGACCGGCACCGGCGCCCACTGACCGGCCCGATCGCTCCCCCCTTCCGGGGGGGGGGGGGGGGGGGGGGGGGGGGGGGGGGGGGGCCGGGCCGGGGGGGGGGGCGGGGGGCGGGGCGGGGCGGGGGGGGGGGGGGGGGGGGGGGGGGGGCAGCAAGAACGAGCAGGGTG
>NZ_JBITSN010000024.1:0-29872 GCF_044540975.1 Streptomyces sp. NPDC085927 | reverse complement strand
CGCCCCCCGCCCGGGCCCCCCCCCCCCGGCCCGGCCCCCCCCCCCCCCCCGCCGGGGGGGGGCCCCCGGGGGGGGCCCCCCCCCCGCGGCCGTCGCGCATCTCGTGGTCCCGGGACACTGTGGCTTGTCGGTGGCGTCACGTAGGCTCACAGATACGGAGCATGAGTGATCCGAGTGGAGGGAGGGGGCCCACGTGCTCATCGACACGTACGGCCGGGTGGCCACCGACCTGAGGGTGTCACTGACCGACCGGTGCAATCTGCGGTGCACCTACTGCATGCCCGAGGAGGGCCTGCAGTGGCTCGCCAAGCCCGACCTGCTGACGGACGACGAGATCGTCCGCCTCGTCGACATCGCCGTCACCTCCCTCGGCATCGAGGAGGTCCGCTTCACCGGCGGTGAACCCCTCCTCCGCCCCGGCCTGGTCGGCATCGTCGAGCGTGTCGCCGCCCTGGAGCCCCGCCCCCAGATGTCCCTCACCACGAACGGCATCGGCCTGCGGCGCACGGCGGCGGCACTGAAGGAGGCCGGCCTGGACCGGGTCAACGTCTCCCTGGACACGCTCCGCCCGGACGTCTTCAAGACCCTCACCCGCCGCAACCGCCACCAGGACGTCGTCGACGGCCTGCACGCGGCCCGCGAAGCCGGTCTGACCCCGGTGAAGGTCAACTCGGTCCTGATGCCGGGGCTCAACGGCGACGAGGCCCCCGACCTGCTCGCCTGGGCCGTGGAGCACGACTACGAGCTGCGCTTCATCGAGCAGATGCCGCTGGACGCCCAGCACGGCTGGAAGCGCGACGGGATGATCACCGCCGGCGACATCCTCACCTCCCTGCGCACCCGCTTCGAGCTGACCCCCGAGGGCGACGAGGCCCGGGGCTCGGCCCCCGCCGAGCGCTGGCTGGTGGACGGCGGCCCGCACCGCGTGGGGGTCATCGCCTCCGTCACCCGGCCGTTCTGCGCGGCCTGCGACCGCACCCGCCTCACCGCCGACGGACAGATACGCACATGCCTGTTCGCCACCGAGGAGACGGACCTGCGCGCCGCCCTGCGCTCCGACGCCTCCGACGAGGAGATCGCCCGGATCTGGAAACTGGCGATGTGGGGCAAGAAGGCGGGCGCCGGCCTCGACGACCCGTCCTTCGTCCAGCCGGACCGCCCGATGTCGGCGATCGGCGGCTGAGGGCCGCCGGGAGGGCCCGAGGGGTCCGTGGAGCGGCCTCGGGCCTTACGCCCCTTCGGGCGCCTTCCACTCCTCGAAGCGCACGACGTCCTTCAGGAACCCGCGCACACCGAGGAACTGCGACAGGTGCTCCCGGTGCTCCTCGCACGCGAGCCAGGTCTTGCGGCGCTCCGGCGTGTGCAGCTTCGGGTTGTTCCAGGCGAGCACCCACACGGCGGCGGCACGGCAGCCCTTCGCGGAACAGATCGGCGTCTCGGGATCAGGGTCCATCACACCGCCGACCCTAACCCGGTCGGCAACCCGGTCGGCGCAGTGCGACGTTCCGCGCGAAAGGGTGAAAGCGGGAGAAAAGGCGACGCCGAGCAGCCACGGGGGGAGCTGCCCGGCGTCGGTCCGTCGCTCCGACGGGGGATGCGGAGCGCGTACGAAGTATGTCACGGGTCACCCCGCCCCCGGCACCGGAACAACATGATTGATCTGAGCTTTTCTTGAGCTTGGCGGGTTAACGTCTTCCGCTTACGGCCGGTCATGGTCATGTCCCGAAGGCCATGACGGCTCGGGCCGCTCCGTTCGTGCGCCGGGGGCGGGCTCGGACGTCACATCTTCCGTCCCGGGTTCCGCCGGACCGTCATTCGTCCGTGCAGATGTGATCATCGGTCGCATCTGCGGCGTCAGATGAGCCGACGGCAGCGACGGCGCGTTTTCACGCCCGGCGTTGGCGATCACCACCGCGATGTACGGCAGCAGCATGCCGAGAGCCAGCGCCACGATCGCGACGTGCCGTTCCACGTTCCAGAGCGTGGCCGCGAGGACGACCGAAATCGTACGAACGATCATCGAGATCACGTACCGGCGCTGCCGCCCGCGCACGTCCTCCTGAAGACCCGTTCTGGCACCGGTGATCCGGAAGACCTGGACGCCGCCGTTGCCGTGCTGCTTCCGCATCGCGTTCCACCATCCGCCCGAATCGGACTTTCCCTGCCTCCGGCCGTTCTGCGACCGGCCGGGACTCGGGCCCGCACATCACCACGTTACGCCGCACCCCCACCGCCCACGAGGCCGGGGCGCCCGGCCCGTGTCCCCGTCCGCGCCCCGGGCCCGTACCCCGGTCCGTCCACCCGGTCTGCGCCGCGGTCCGTACGGCACGGCCGACATGCGGCGTAACGAGTCCGGGCCGACACTGGCCGTAATGCTCGCGTCAAGGTGTACCAGGAGGCAGTCATGGGCTGGTTGTGGGCGATCATCGTGGGGTTCGTGCTCGGTCTGATCGCGAAGGCGATCATCCCGGGAAAGCAGCACAGTCCACTGTGGCTGACCACCATCTGCGGCATCCTCGGCGCCCTCGCGGGCAACGCCATCGCGCGGGGCTTCGGGGTCGAGGCGACCTCGGGCATCGACTGGATCCGGCACATCTTCCAGGTGGTGGCGGCGGTCGTCATCGTCTTCCTCGTCGACATGCTGTACGTGCAGATGAAGGGCAAGCGCACCCAGCGGACCTGACGTACGCCGGCACGCCCCGTACGCCGGGCACGACGCGCCGGCCCCGGCGATGCGACGACGGGAGGCGGCCTCCGGGAACAGGGGACACCCACACCCCGCCGGAGACCGCCCCTGTCATGTCACGTGAGGACGGTTCACGCGAGGACGTTCACGTGACGCGCCCGAGCGGTGTGCTCAGGCGGTCGTGACCTCCACCGCCGCGAGGTTCTTCTTGCCGCGGCGCAGCACCAGCCAGCGGCCGTGCAGCAGATCCTCCTTCGAGGGGACGGCGTCCTCGGCGGTGACCTTGACGTTGTTCACGTAGGCACCGCCCTCCTTCACCGTGCGCCGCGCGGCCGACTTGCTGGGGACCAGGCCGACCTCGGCGAACAGGTCGACGACCGGGCCGAGGTCGGCGACCCGGACATGCGGCACCTCCGAGAGGGCCGCCGCCAGCGTCCGCTCGTCCAGCTCCGCCAGCTCGCCCCGACCGAACAGCGCCTTCGAGGCGGCGATCACGGCGGCCGTCTGACCGGCGCCGTGCACCAGCGTCGTCAGCTCCTCCGCCAGGGCGCGCTGCGCCGCGCGCGCCTGCGGACGCTCCGCCGTCTGCTGCTCCAGCGCCTCCAGCTCCTCGCGGGACCTGAAGGACAGGATGCGCATGTAGGTCGAGATGTCCCGGTCGTCCACGTTCAGCCAGAACTGGTAGAACGCGTACGGCGTGGTCATCTCCGGGTCGAGCCAGACGGCGCCACCCTCGGTCTTGCCGAACTTGGTGCCGTCCGCCTTCGTCATCAGCGGCGTCGCCAGCGCGTGCGCCTCGGCGTCCGGCTCCAGGCGGTGGATCAGGTCGAGCCCGGCCGTGAGGTTGCCCCACTGGTCGCTGCCGCCCTGCTGGAGCGTGCAGCCGTAGCGCCGGTACAGCTGGAGGAAGTCCATGCCCTGCAGGAGCTGGTAGCTGAACTCCGTGTAGCTGATGCCCTCGGAGGACTCCAGCCGCCGTGCGACGGAGTCCTTCGTCAGCATCTTGTTGACGCGGAAGTGCTTGCCGATGTCCCGCAGGAACTCGATCGCGGACAGGTTCTGCGTCCAGTCGAGGTTGTTGACCATCGTGGCCGCGTTCTCGCCCTCGAAGGACAGGAACGGCTCGATCTGGCCACGCAGCCGGTCCACCCAGCCGGACACCGTCTCCGGGTCGTTCAGCGTGCGCTCCGCCGTCGGGCGGGGGTCGCCGATCTGGCCCGTGGCACCGCCCACCAGCGCCAGCGGCCGGAGTCCGGCCTGCTGGAGCCGGCGCATCGTGAGCACCTGCACCAGGTGTCCGACGTGCAGTGACGGCGCGGTCGGGTCGAAGCCGCAATAGAACGTGACAGGACCGTCCGCGATCGCCTTGCGCAAGGCGTCCTCGTCGGTGGACTGGGCGAACAGCCCGCGCCACTTCAGCTCGTCGACGATGTCCGTCACGGTGCTCGCGTCTCCTCGGTACTTCTTCGGTTCGTTGCCGCCCGGGCAGTCGGGTGACAGCCCGGACAGCAACGAGGTTATACGCCCTGGCTGACAGAACTCATATTGAAATCGGGGACCCGCAGCGCGGGCATCGCGGCCCTGGTGAACCAGTCGCCCCACTCCCTGGGCAGCGTCTTCTCCGTACGCCCCGCCTCCGTGGCCCGGCCCAGCAGGTCCACCGGCGACTCGTTGAACCGGAAGTTGTTGACCTCGCCGACGACCTCGCCGTCCTCGACGAGGTAGACGCCGTCCCGGGTCAGACCGGTGAGCAGCAGGGTCGCCGGGTCCACCTCGCGGATGTACCACAGGCAGGTCAGCAGCAGCCCGCGCTTGGTGGCCGCGACCATTTCCTCGAGGGAGCGGTCGCCGCCGCCGTCCAGGATCAGGTTGTCGATCGCGGGCGCCACCGGCAGTCCGCTGAGGGCCGCGCTGTGCCTGCTGGTGGTCAGCCGGTTCAGCTCGCCCTCCCGTACCCAGTCGGTGGCCGTCAGCGGCAGCCCGTTGTCGAACACCGACCGGTCGCCCCCGGAGGAGTGCGCGATCACGAACGGGGCCGACTCCAGACCCGGCTCGTTCGGGTCGCTGCGCAGGCTCAGCGGCAGCCCGGTCAGCCGCTCGCCGGTCCGGGTGCCGCCGCCCGGCTTGGAGAACACCGTGCGGCCCTCGGCCGCGTCCCGGCCGGAGGCCGACCACAGCTGGTAGATCAGCAGGTCCGCGACGGCGGTCGGCGGCAGCAGCGTCTCGTACCGGCCGGCGGGCAGCTCGAGCCGCCGCTCGGCCCAGCCCAGCCGCACCGCCAGCTCGGCGTCGAGCGCCGCCGGGTCGACGTCCTTGAAGTCCCGCGTGGAGCGGCCTGCCCACGCCGAGCGGGTACGGTCCGGCGACTTGGCGTTGAGCTCCAGCGTCCCGTTGGGCTGGTCGTGCCGCAGCCGCAGGCCCGTGGACGTGCCGAGATAGCTGGACACCAGCTCGTGGTTGGCGAAGCCGTACAGCTCCCGGCCGCCCGCACGCGCACGGGCGAACGCCTCCCCGAGCGCCGGCGCGAAGTCGGCGAACACGGCGGACGAGGTCTCCGCGGGCGCCTCGGTGAAATCGGGGGACTCAGTCGTCCCCGCCACTCCCGTGACCAGCGGCTGGGCGTCCTCTGCGGGACCGGCGCCCCGCGCGGCGGCCTCGGCGGCCCGCACCAGGGGCTCCAGCTCGTCGACGGTCACCGCCGACCGGGACACCACGCCGGACGCGGTGCCCTCCACACCGTCCACGGTGGCGATGACGGTGAGCGTGCGCCCGCGCGTGACACCGTTCGTGGTGAGCGAGTTGCCCGCCCAGCGCAGATTGGCGGTCGACTGCTCGTCGGCGATCACGACACAGCCGTCGGCCCGGGACAGGGCGAGAGCGCGCTCGACGATCTCGTGCGGCTCGGTGGTCGACGAAGTGACGCCGTTGGGCACACGCGCGCTCATCGGCCCGCCTCCTGCGTGGTGTTCAGAATGTTGACGCCCTTGAAGAGGGCGGACGGGCAGCCGTGCGAGACCGCCGCGATCTGCCCCGGCTGGGCCTTGCCGCAGTTGAAGGCGCCCCCGAGGACATACGTCTGCGGGCCCCCGACCGCCGTCATGGAGCTCCAGAAGTCGGTGGTCGTGGCCTGGTAGGCGACGTCCCGCAGCTGCCCCGTGAGCCGCCCGTTCTCGATCCGGTAGAAACGCTGCCCGGTGAACTGGAAGTTGTACCGCTGCATGTCGATGCTCCACGACCGGTCACCGACGACGTAGATGCCCCGGTCCACACCCCCGATCAGATCCTCGGTCGACATCCCGGCCGGATCCGGCCGCAGCGACACATTGGCCATGCGCTGCACCGGCACATGCCCGGGGGAGTCCGCGAACGCACACCCGTTGGACCGCTCGAACCCGGTCAGCCTCGCGATCCGCCGGTCCAGCTGGTAGCCGACCAGCGTGCCGTCCTTCACCAGGTCCCAGGACTGCGCCTCGACGCCCTCGTCGTCGTACCCGATGCTCGCCAGGCCGTGCTCGGCGGTGCGGTCGCCGGTGACGTTCATCAGCTCGGAGCCGTAGCGCAGCGTGCCGAGCTGGTCGAAGGTGGCGAAGGAGGTGCCGGCGTAGGCGGCCTCGTAGCCGAGGGCCCGGTCCAGCTCGGTGGCGTGCCCGATGGACTCGTGGATGGTCAGCCACAGGTTGGACGGGTCCACGACCAGGTCGTACAGGCCCGGCTCGACACTCGGCGCACGCATCTTCTCGGCCAGCAGCCCGGGCATCCGCTCCAGCTCGTCGTCCCAGTCCCAGCCGGTGCCCGTCAAGTACTCCCAGCCGCGCCCGGCGGGCGGCGCGAGGGTGCGCATGGAGTCGAACTCGCCGCTCGACTCGTCGACGGAAACGGCCGTGAACACGGGGTGCAGCCGCACCCGCTGCTGCGTGGTGACGGTCCCCGCGGTATCGGCGTAGAACTTGTTCTCGTGCACGGTGAGCAGCGAGGCGTCCACATGGTCCACCTCGCGCGCCGCCAGCAGCCGCGCGCTCCACTCGGCCAGCAGCCCGGCCTTCTCCCCGGCTGGCACGGTGAACGGATCGATCTCGTACGAGGAGACCCACGTCCGGTCGGCGTGCACGGGCTCGTCGGCCAGCTCCACCCGCTCCGTCGACCCCGCCGCCCCGATCACCCGGGCGGACAGCTTCGCCATCGCCACGGCCTGCGACGCGACCTTGGCGGCGGCGTCCGGGGTGAGGTCCACGCCGGACGCGAAACCCCACGTCCCGCCGTGCACCACGCGCACCGCGTATCCCAGGTCGGTGGTGTCCGACGAGCCGGCCGGCTTGGCGTCCCGCAGCCGCCAGGACGCGTCACGCACCCGCTCCAGCCGGAAATCCGCGTGCTCCGCCCCCAGCGCCCGCGCCCGCGCGAGCGCGGCGTCGGCGAGGGGGCGCAGGGGCAGCGCCAGGAACGTCTGATCAACTTCGTGGGGCACGAGTGGGAATTCCCTTCGAACGCTCGCCGACGGACCGTCGAAGGCAGTGAATCATGCCGTGCCCCCCGGATTCCCCGCCTTCCCCGCGCTCGCTGCGGCCGCCCGTGCCCCGGCGAACGGTACGGCGCGTGACGCGGCACGGCAGTGGGGTGACGCGGACCGGGACCCGGGCCGTTTCTGTAGGAATCCGACAGTGAGACCCATCGGCCACTGTCGGTGCCCGAATGTCTTCCGGTGCGCCCGGACCGATAGGTTTTCGGGGAAGGCACCTGTCTCGCAGGGGCTCCAGACCGCTATCGAAAGGGTGATCCGTTGAGCCGCTCGGTTCTCGTCACCGGAGGTAACCGGGGCATCGGCCTCGCCATCGCCCGCGCGTTCGCCGATGCCGGTGACAAGGTCGCGATCACGTACCGCTCGGGTGAGCCCCCCAAGGACTTCCTCGCCGTCAAGTGCGACATCACCGACAGCGAGCAGGTGGAGCAGGCCTACAAGGAGATCGAGGAAGCGCACGGTCCCGTCGAGGTGCTGGTCGCCAACGCCGGCATCAACAAGGACCAGTTGCTGATGCGGATGTCGGAGGAGGACTTCACGTCCGTCGTCGACACCAACCTCACCGGCACCTTCCGCGTCGTCAAGCGCGCCAACCGCGGCATGCTGCGGGCCAAGAAGGGCCGTGTCGTGCTCATCTCGTCGGTCGTCGGGCTCCTCGGGTCCGCCGGGCAGGCGAACTACGCGGCCTCCAAGGCCGCGCTGGTCGGCTTCGCGCGCTCCCTCGCCCGTGAGCTGGGCTCGCGCAACATCACCTTCAACGTCGTCGCGCCCGGTTTCGTCGACACCGACATGACCAGGGAGCTCACCGAGGAGCAGCAGACGAAGATCCTCGCGCAGGTGCCGCTCGCCCGGTACGCGCGGTCGGAGGAGATCGCCGCCGCGGTGCGGTTCCTCGCCTCGGACGACGCCTCGTACATCACTGGAGCCGTCATTCCCGTTGACGGCGGACTGGGAATGGGTCACTGAACGACATGAGCGGAATTCTCGAGGGCAAGCGCGTCCTGATCACCGGTGTGCTGATGGAGTCCTCCATCGCCTTCCACACGGCCAGGCTGGCCCAGGAGCAGGGCGCCGAGATCATCCTGACCGCCTTCCCGCGGCCCACGCTGACCGAGCGCATCGCCAGGAAGCTGCCCAAGCCCACCAAGGTCATCGAGCTCGACGTGACCAACGAGGAGCACCTGGGCCGTCTCGCGGACATCGTGGGCGAGGAGCTCGGCGGGCTCGACGGCGTCGTGCACTCCATCGGCTTCGCGCCGCAGGACGCGCTCGGCGGCAACTTCCTCAACACGCCGTTCGAGTCGGTCTCCACGGCCATGCACGTCTCGGCGTTCTCCCTGAAGTCGCTGACCATGGCCTGCCTGCCGCTGATGCAGAACGGCGGCTCCGTCGTCGGCCTCACCTTCGACGCGCAGTACGCCTGGCCGCAGTACGACTGGATGGGCCCCGCCAAGGCCGCCCTGGAGGCGACCAGCCGCTACATGGCGCGTGACCTGGGCAAGCAGAACATCCGCTGCAACCTGATCTCGGCGGGCCCGATCGGTTCCATGGCCGCCAAGTCCATCCCGGGCTTCGGCGAGCTGGCCTCCGTGTGGGACAGCCGTGCCCCGCTGGAGTGGGACCTGAAGGACCCCGAGCCGGCCGGCCGCGGTGTCGTCGCCCTGCTGAGCGACTGGTTCCCGAAGACCACGGGCGAGATCGTCCACGTGGACGGCGGACTGCACGCCGTCGGCGCCTAGGGGCGCCCCAGGCCGTGCCGAGGGCCCGCACCCCTGAGGGTGCGGGCCCTCGGCCGTGTCACCCGACCGGCTCAGCAGGGCAGGCGGGGTCCGGTGCCGGCAGGGGACCGTGGAGTACGCGTTCGTCGCGTGATCCCCCTCCCCCCAGCACGGCCGAGGAGGTCCCCTTGTGCGCTTCTACCGCCTGGCCTCGATGACCGTCGCCGTCGCCGCCGGTATCGGCCTCGTGCCGATCCTGGCGTACGACGCGATGCCGTACGACGCGATGCCGCACCCGCGCGTGCTCCCCGCCGACGCGGGATCGGACGGCGGGCCGGACGCCGCGGCGGCCGGCGACCCGTTCGGGGCCGCCTGCCGGATCGGGGTCGACGGGTCCTGGGTGACCGCGTACTGCCACAACCCCTATCCGGGCACCGACCACGTGCGCCTGCACATCGAATGCGTCCGATGGTGGGACCTCGACAGCGACAGCGCCCCGGTGGCCGCCGGGCCCGCGCAGACCGTGCGGCTCGCCGGACGCTGCTGGAAGGAGGTCGGGGCGGCGTGGATCAGCCACCGGAAGGCGGGCTGACACGCCCCGGACGGCACACGAGCGGATAGGAGGCGGCCTCCTCGGCCGCCGTCGCCGCGTCACCCGCGCGGATCGCGTCCAGCAGCCGCGAGTGGTCCATGTGCGTCCGAGAGGTCAGCTCCTGGCCCACGTCGTCGCGCAGCCAGTCCCGCAGGACCTCGCTCAGGTCCGCGTACAGCGTGGTCAGCACGTCGTTGTGCGACGCGGCCACGACGGCGAGGTGGAAGGTGGTGTCCGCCGCCACGAAGGGTTCCGCCTCACCCGACTCCCAGGCCTCCTCGCGGCGCAGCAGCAGCGTGCCGAGCTGCTTGAGGTCCTTCTCGGTGCGCCGCCGGGCGGCCAGCCGCGCCGCGGACGCCTCCAGGGTGGAGCGCAGTTCCGCGATGTCCCCGGGGTCGGCGTCGGCGAAGCGGCGGTGCATCACACCCGCCAGCTCACTCGTGGCGACGACATACGTGCCCGAGCCCTGGCGAATGTCCAGCAGCCCGTTGTGCGCCAGCGCGCGGACGGCCTCGCGGACCGTGTTACGGGCCACCCCCAGCTGTTCGACCAGCTCCGGCTCGGTCGGAATGCGGGAGCCGACCGGCCACTCGCCCGAGGTGATCTGGGCGCGCAGCACGGCGATGACCTGCTCGGACAGCGCGGAACGACGGGGGTGGCTCAGGGGCATGACACACCTTCGCACGGCGGAGGCACCGGGCGGCGCTCCCAGCATGGACAACCAATCATCCCATGATTCTATGATGGGTCTCATGGCTGGTGAGGAATCCCGGACGGTCGCGTCCACGACCGCGTGCGCGACGGCTCCGGCGTCCGACGGCACGGAGACCTGCGAGAGGCCCGCCGGGGGCACCGACGGCCCGGAGCCGGGTCACCGGGAGGGCGGCGCCCCGGGGGCCGACGACCGAGGAGCCGGACGGTCCGGCCCGCGCGTGTGGACGGTGCGGCTGCTCGTCGTCGGCATCGTGCTGGCGGCGCTGAACCTCCGGCCCGCCATCGTCAGCCTCGGCGCGCTGCTCGAGGAGGTCCGCACCGGGCTCGGTATGAGCGGCACCGTGGCCGGACTGCTCACCTCCCTGCCCTCGCTGTGCTTCGCCGTCTTCGGCGTCACCGCCCCACGGCTGGCCCGCCGCTTCGGACCGGGCGCGGTGGTGTGCGCCGGCCTGACCGCCATCGGCGCCGGCCTGCTGATACGTCCGTTCACGGGAAGCACGGCGGGCTTCCTCGCGGTCAGCGCCCTCGCGCTCATGGGCATCGCCGTCAGCAACGTCCTGATGCCGGTCATCGTCAAGCAGTGGTTCCCGGACCGGGTCGGTTCCATGACCGGCCTGTACTCCATGGCCCTCGCCCTCGGCACGGCCCTGGCCGCGGCGGTGACCGTGCCGGTGACCGAGGCGCTGGGCGGGAACTGGGAGTCGGGACTCGCCCTGTGGTCGGCGCTCGCCGCGGCTGCCGTACTGCCCTGGCTCCTGTTCGTGGGGGAGCGGGGCAGGGCACCGGCGGAGCGGACGCCCGCGCGGGAGCGGAACAGGGGGGAGCGGCGCACGCCGGAAGAGGGAACGCCGGGGGAGCGGGTGCCCGGTCAGCACCCGTCACGCGAGCAGGCGCCCGCACCCGGACTGCGGATCACCCGCAGCCGGACCGCCTGGGCGCTGGCCGTCTTCTTCGGGCTCCAGGCGACCGCCGCCTACATCACCATGGGCTGGATGGCGCAGATCTTCCGGGATGCGGGCGTACCCGCGAGCACGGCCGGGCTGTTGCTCGCGCTCACCATGGTGATGGGTGTGCCGCTCGCCTTCGTCATCCCGCGCGTCGCCGCGCGGCTGCCCCGGCAGGGCCCGATCGTGGTCGTGCTCGGCATGAGCGGGCTGGCCGGATACGCCGGGCTGTACTTCGCGCCCGCCGCCGGTGCCCTGGTCTGGGCGCTGCTGCTGGGCATCGCCAACTGCGCCTTCCCGCTCGCGCTCACCATGGTCGGGATGCGGGCGAGGTCCGGCGAGGGTGTGGCCAAGCTGTCGGCCTTCGCACAGAGCACCGGCTATCTGATCTCCCTCCCGGGCCCCCTCCTGGTGGGCGTCCTCTACCAGCACAGCGGCGGCTGGGGCCTGCCGCTGGCGCTCATGTCCGCCCTGCTGATCCCGCAGATGGCCGCGGGCGTGCTGGCGGGCCGCGCCCGCACGGTGGAGGAAGAGGCGGCGGCCGGCCGCTGAGCCCGCGGTCCTCCGGTTTTCCGACCCGCCCGCCCCCGGAGCGCGCCGGACCGGTGGCGGGTGCGAGACTTGCCCCATGCCAGTTCTCGACCCGAACCCCCAGAACGGCCAGAAGAAGATGCTGCTCGTCTTCGGCGCGTTCTTCGCCATCTTCATCGTCATCGGTGTGATCGCGAGCATCCTGGCGCCGTGAGACCCCCGCCGCCCCGGCCCGGGGCCCATGGTGGTGCTGGCACCCCCATCCCCTAGGGGGCCAGGCTCAGGGTCAAGTAGGTGGGTCACCGGATGGGTTGGGAGCCCGGAAGTACATACCTTCGAGATGTGGCCGCGAGACGCGGACACGGACCACTCGAAGAGCGGAGGCTCCCATGCCGGCGCGCACGCACACCCGGCCCCGCCCGGCCCCCCGGGGCGGCGTCGACATCCGGCTGCCGTGGTGGGCCCTCGCCCTGCCCGCACTCGCCTTCGTCGCGCTGCTCACCCTGCTCCTGAACCCCGCGGACGCGCACGCGGCGACCGCGGAGCCCGGGATCACCCAGCTCATCGAGCGGGCACAGCAGCTCATGGCCCGCTGAGCACCCTGGAAGTGGCCGTCAACTCCCTGCGCCTCGTGGCCTGTTTCGTGCGAAGCTGGGTCACATGAGCGTCGCAGAACCCCGCAGGATTGTCCTTTTCCGGCATGCGAAGGCCGACTGGCCGCCGGTGGCCGACCATGAGCGCCCGCTCGCCGAGCGCGGCAGGACGGACGCCGCGGTCGCCGGACGCAAGCTCGCCGACTCCGCCATCGCCTTCGATCTGGCCCTGTGCTCCACCGCGACCCGGACCCGGGAGACGTGGAAACTCGCGGTGCACGAGTTCCCGCAGCGACCGAAGACGGTGTACGAGGAGCGGATCTACGAGGCCTCGCCCGGTGAACTGATCGCCCTGCTGAACGAAACCCCGGACGACGCGCAGAACGTGCTCCTGGTCGGCCACAACCCCGGGATCCAGGCAGCCGCCGAGATCCTCACCGGATCGGCCGAGGGGGACGCGGGCGAGCGAATGAGCCGCCGAGGCTATCCGGCAGCCGCGTTCGCCGTGCTGTCCTTCACCGGTTCCTGGAAGTCCCTGGAGCCGGGCGTCGCCACCCTGCTCGACTACTGGGCTCCCAGCGAGTGACCCGCACGGCGTGACGGCGGGGCCGGGCACCGACGGCGTGGACCAGGTGCCGGGTCCCGCTCCCGGCAAGGGCGCCGGCGGCCGCGAACAGGGCGGCCTCGAACAGGGCGGCCGTGGACCGGACGGATCGGGCGCGGTGCGGCCGGTGGGCCCGCGAATCCTCCGCGCGGCTCAGTCCAGGTCGAGGACGTCCGCCGCCTCGACCTCTTCACGCGTGATGCCCAGCAGATACAGGACCGTGTCCAGGAAGGGGAAGTTCACGGCCGTGTGGGCGGCCTGACGTACCACCGGCTTGGCGTTGAAGGCGACACCGAGACCCGCCGCGTTGAGCATGTCCAGGTCATTCGCGCCGTCGCCGATCGCCACGGTCTGCGACAACGGAACCCCCGCCTCGGCGGCGAACCGGCGCAGCAGCCGCGCCTTGCCCGGCCGGTCCACGATCTCGCCCGTGACCCTGCCGGTCAGCTTCCCGTCGACGATCTCCAGCGTGTTGGCGTGGGCGAAGTCCAGCGCGAGCCGTTCCTTCAGATCGTCCGTGACCTGGGTGAACCCCCCGGAGACCACCCCCACCTGGTAACCGAGCCGCTTCAGCGTGCGGACCAGGGTACGGGCGCCCGGTGTCAGCCGTACCTCGCTGCGCACCTTGTCCACCACGGAGGCGTCCAGTCCCGCCAGCAGCTGCACGCGTGCGTGCAGCGACTGCTCGAAGTCCAGCTCCCCGCGCATCGCGGCCTCGGTCACCTCGGCGACCTTGTCCTGGCACCCGGCATGGGCGGCGAAGAGCTCGATCACCTCGTCCTGGATGAGGGTGGAGTCCACATCCATGACGACCAGACGCTGAGCGCGCCGGTGCAGTCCGGCCGCCACGACCGCGATATCGACGCCGAGCTTCGCCGCATCGGTCACCAGGGCGGTGCGCAGCGGCTCCGTCTCCGTGCCGGACACCGCGAACTCCACCGCGGTCACCGGGTACTTGGCGAGCCGGAAGACACGGTCGATGTTGGCGCCGGACCGGGTGATCCGCGCGGCGATCGCCGCCGCCGTCTCGGCGGTGAGCGGGTGGCCCAGCACGGTGACCAGGGAACGGCCGAGCCCGCGCGGGCGGTTGTCGCCGATGCCGGAGATGATCTCCGCCTGCAGTTTCATGGACTCCGCCCAGCTGTGGACGGTCGCCCGCAGATTGCCCTCCAGGCCCTGCGACGGCTCGGTCACGAGCGCGCACAGCACGATGCGGCCACGGGTGACGACCTGCTCGATGTCGACCACATCGACGGAGTAGGCGGCGAGGGTGTCGAAGAGACCGGCTGTGATGCCCGGCCTGTCCTTGCCGAAGATCTTGACAAGGAGCGTGGGAACGTCCGAGGTCTGCGATGCACTCATGGTGTTCCCACCGTATCCGGCACGCAGTGCCCCGCGCGCCCGAGGTCCGTCTGGCGGACAGCGAACTCTCGGTGTCACGGAGGTGTCCCGGACCTTACGCGCCCGGGTACCGCCCCCTCACCCTGCCTTTCTCACCGTCCACCGCCGGGCCCGCGCGGCGCCGGGGGAGGAGGCGGCGGGCCTTCGTCCGGCCACAGCGGCGACCGCCCCCCGGCCGACGGCCCGGAACCGCCCCCGGGCCGCCTGCCCCGGGGCCGGCCACGCGGAGGCGGTTCGACGGGACGGATCACAGTAGGAGCATCGGAGATGTCGTCCCCCGGCTCGTTCCGCTCACCCGGCTCGACCGGTCCGTCACCGGCGCCCGGTTCGCCCGGACCGCCGTCCCGGGGAGGCCCGTCCGCCGTTCGGCCGGGCGGCCGTATGTCACCGAGTGCCGGTGGTGGACCGGGCCGCTGCCACCCCTCCCCGGGCGGGCGCGCGTCCTGCGGGCCCCACAGCTCCTCGGGCACGGTCAGATACGGGTTGGTGTCCGGATTCGGCGGCCGGTACGGCATCCCCGGCGCATACGGCCCCGCTCCCGCCCCGGACGACGGCCCGCCCTCCGTAGGGCCGACGGCCCCGGCGCCCCGTACGGCCTCCGTACCGCCGGCACCCGCCGCACCCGCCGCGCCCTTCCCGGCCCGGAGATCTCCCACGGCCGAGGCCGCCGCTTGTGCCAGCGGTGCCGCCCGCCGTCCGGCGGCCCCGCTCGCCCACGCCAGCAGCGCCCCCGCGGCACCCGCGCCCGCACCCCAGACCGCGCCCATGAGCAGCGCCATGCCGAGGCTCCCGCGCAGCTCGATGCCCGCCCCGAACGCGTCGAAGCCGAGTACGGACAGCGAGGCGTTCGCCGACACCTCCGTCAGCCAGGCCAGCAGAGGCAGGGCCAATGCCGTCGCGACCCCCAGCCGCAGCGCACACCGCCCGGCGAACCCCGCGGCGCCCCCCTCCCGTACGGCACCCGCACCACCGGTGCCGCGCGCACCCGGCACCCCGCCGCCCGGAACACCCGGACCGGCCGTCGCCCCCAGCGGCGTCCGTACCGCGACCAGCACACCGGCCAGCAACATCATCACCGCGGCCGCCACCCCCAGCAGCCACACCCGTCCGTCGAGCTCGGCCAGCCGGGCCAGCGTGACCGGCCGGCCGGAGCTCATGCGCAGCAGGTCGTCCACGGGATGCGGCAGGACACCGAGCAGCACACCCGTCGCCCGCCCGTCCCAGGGCACGAACAGCCCGACCGGGATGCCGAGCCACGCCCCGTTCGGCGCGCCCAGCAGAGCCGCTCCGGCGATCCGCCGGGGATGCTCGTCGTCGATCGCCGCGTACCCCGCCGCCGTGAGCCCCGCCGCCACCGCCACCAGCCCCACCACGACCAGGGCGGACACGGCAGGCCGTACGGCCCGGTGCACGGCGTCCCAGCCGCGTGGCAGCGGAGTGCGCCGGGACGCCAGCAACGCGACGGCCAGGACGCAGACCGACCAGCCCAGGCCGCCGAGCAGGGTCGGCACCGCGTCGACGGTGAACCCGACCGCCGCCCGGGCCTCGACCAGGTCGCCGACCCGGTCCGGCAGCAGTCCCCCGACGTCCCCGAGGTCCCCCAGCCCCGGAATCTCCAGCCCGCCGCCTCCGTCGCCCGGCAGGTCGGCCGGCCCCAGCGCGCCCCCGTCGATCGTCACGACGTCGTGGCCCGCCCACACCAGCCCGCCCGACATCCCCACGAAGAGTGCTGCGACCGTGCCCGCGCGGGCGACGAGTTCGGCCGGCGCCAACACGACACCCGCGGCCCGCAGGGACCGTAGGAAGAAGTACGACAGCAGGAGCGCACCGACCAGACTCACTCCCAGTGGCGTGATCTCGACGGCCGTACTCGCCTCCGCGCCCGACAGCCCGAACACCGACACGTCGCCGGAGGGGGTGACCGAGCCGCCGGCCGCCAGCGCCACCACCGCGGCCGTCATCGGCCCCAGTGAACCCGCCGAGTCCGCGTCCAGCAGATGCAGTCCGAGCGCCGCCGTCCCCGCCATCCCGATCAGCGCCCAGCTCACCGCGGCGACCGCGGACATCACGACGTCCGCCCACGGCACGCGCGTGCCGTGCTCCGCGGTGCCGACGCCCCTGGCCGCACTCGTGGCACCACTCATGGCAGACCCCCCGATCCGCTCCCGCGGCGAGGTGGCCGCGCATGTCCCCCTCGCGTGGTTTACCACTCTCCGGCCCGGTTTCAACACCGTCAACGACGGCGGTCGAAGCATCGGGCGCCCGCTTCGCAAGGCCCGACTTCCGGTCGGAGGGCCGAGCCTGAAATAGTTCCCCCCGATGTTCGACATCCCTAGACTCCCTGCGATGGGGGAAATTCGGGGGACAACTCAGTGGGGCATGGAGTGCCGGAACTCGTACTGGAATCAAACGGACGGACCTGGACGCTCGACCCGTCCAGGTCGTACACCCTGGGACGCGATCCGCAGGGGGACGTCGTGGTGGACGATGCCAGGGTCTCCTGGCGGCACGCCACCATCAGCTTCAACGGCCGCAGTTGGGTCGTCGAGGACCATGGCAGCACCAACGGCACGTTCGCGCAGGGCCAGCGGATCCATCATCTGGAGATCGGCTCCGACACGGCGCTGAACCTGGGCAACGCGAACGACGGGCCGCGTGTGACCCTGTCCGGCGCCGCGGCCCCGGCCGCCTCGCCGCAGGCGCAGCCGCAACAGCCGTACGCCGCGCAGGGGGTGCAGGGGGCGACCCCGGGGTGGGTCCAGCAGGGGCAGCAGCAGGCGCAGGCCCAGGGCGGCCGGCAGCAGCAGCCTTCACAGTCGCCGCCGCAGCAGCGGCCCGCGCCGCACGTGCCGCAGCAGCAGGGCCCCGGGGGCGCCGCGGGGGCGGCGCCGATGTACGGCGACCGCAGCCCGACCACGTTCCACCAGTTCTCGCTCGGCCGCGTGATGCGGATCGGCCGTGCCCTGGAGAACGACCTGGTCGTCTCCGACCTGCAGGTCTCCCGCAACCACGCCGAGTTCCACTCGACGCCCGACGGCCGCATGGAGATCCGCGACCTGGGCTCGCACAACGGCACCTACGTCAACGGCATGCCGATCGCCAAGGGCGGGACGCAGCTGCTCGGCCCGACCGACATCGTCGGCGTCGGCCACTCGACGTTCCGGATCGTCGGTGACCGGCTCGAGGAGTTCGTCGACACCGGTGAGGTGTCCTTCTCCGCCCGGCACCTGACCGTCACGGTCGACGGCGGCAAGCAGATCCTCAAGGACGTCTCCTTCGGCGTGCCCGAGAAGTCGCTGATCGCGGTCATCGGCCCGTCCGGCTCCGGCAAGTCGACCCTGCTCAAGGCGCTCACCGGCTACCGGCCGGCCGACCGGGGCGAGGTCCTCTACGACAACCGGAACCTCTACAAGCAGTTCGCCGAGCTGCGCCAGCGCATCGGTCTGGTCCCGCAGGACGACATCCTGCACAAGGAGCTGACCGTCAAGAAGGCCCTCAAGTACGCGGCCAAGCTCCGCTTCCCGGCCGACACCACGGCCGCCGAGCGCGATGCCCGCATCGACGAGGTGCTGCGCGAGCTGAAGCTCGACATCCACAAGGACAAGAAGGTCACGTCCCTCTCCGGCGGCCAGCGCAAGCGGGTCTCGGTGGCACTGGAGCTGCTCACCAAGCCGTCGCTGATCTTCCTGGACGAGCCGACCTCGGGTCTCGACCCGGGCATGGACCGCGATGTCATGCAGCTGCTGCGCGGACTCGCCGACGACGGGCGCACCGTCCTCGTCGTCACCCACTCCGTGGCCGAGCTGGCGATCTGCGACAAGCTCCTGGTGATGGCGCCCGGCGGCTCGGTCGCCTACTTCGGCCCGCCCGACGAGGCGCTGAACTTCTTCGGCTACGACACCTGGGCCGACGTCTTCTCCGCATTCGAGAACTACCGCGACTACGACTGGGCGGGCCGCTGGAAGGGCTCGCAGCACTACCAGATGTACGCCGCGGACATCGACGCGGTCGCGCCGCAGTCCGTACCGGCCCCCCAGATGCAGGCGCTGCGGCCGCCGAAGCCGCAGGGCTGGATGTCGCAGTTCGTCACACTGGTACGCCGCTACGTCTCGGTGATCGTCTCCGACAAGGGCTTCCTCGCCCTGACGGTGATCTTGCCGGCCGTCCTCGGCGCGGTCAGTCTGCTCATCGACCCCGACAAGGGACTGCTGCCGAACGCGCCCAACGCGGCCGGCCAGATCCGTCCCAACGGCACCGCCGCCACGGTCCTGCTGATCCTCGCGGTCGGCGCCTGCTTCGCCGGCGCCGCGAACTCCGTACGTGAGCTGATCAAGGAACGGGTCATCTACGAGCGGGAACGCGCGACGGGGCTGTCCCGCTCGGCGTATCTGATGTCCAAGGTGTTCGTGCTCGGCATGGTCACCGTGCTGCAGGGCCTGATGGTCGGCGTCATCGGTTTCTCCAGCCGGGAGATCCCCGAGGAGGGGCTGGTCCTCGGCGGCTTCACCCTGCTCGAGCTGTCCATCCCGATCATGGCGCTGGGCTTCACCTCGATGATGTTCGGCCTGATCATCTCCGCGCTGGTGAAGACCGCCGAGAAGACCATGCCGCTGCTGGTGATGTTCGCGATCATCCAGGTCGTGTTCACCGGCTGCCTGTTCGCGCTGCACGGCACGGTCGGCGTCAACCAGTTCTCGTTCCTGATGCCGTCGCGCTGGGCGGTCGCCGCCTCCGGTGCCACGCTGGACTTCAACCTGGTCAGCCCGCCGGAGACCCCGGGCGACCCCGATCCGCTGTGGGAGCACACCGCCGGGACCTGGCTCATGGACATGGGCGCGCTCATCGCCCTCGGCGTGGTCTGCGGCTTCTTCGTGGCCCGCTTCCTGCGCCGGCACGAGCCCGAGGTCATGCGCAAGTGACCGGTGCGGCCGCCCGCGCGCCGTACGCCCCGAAGGGCGGCACCCTGTCAGGAGGGTGCCGCCCTTCGGCGTGTCCGTTCGCTTCAGGCCGCGTGAAGAGGTCCGCGCCGACCTCAGTACGCGCTGTAGACGTTGTCCATGGAGCCGTACCGGTCGGCCGCGTAGTTGCAGGCGGCGGTGATGTTCGCGACCGGGTCGTAGATGTTCTTCGACGTGCCCGGGACGTGGTACGCCGCGAACGTGGGCGGGATCACCTGCAGCAGACCCTTGGACGGGATGCCGTTCTGGGCGTTGATGTCCCACAGGTTGATGGCCTTCGGGTTGCCCGAGGACTCCCGGATGATGTTGCGGTGGATGCCCTCGTACGAGCCCGGGATACCACGCTTGTCCATGATGTCCAGCGACTCACGGATCCAGCCGTCGAGGTTGTCGGCGTAGCTCTTCGGGGCGGACTCGCCGGCGACGGCGCGCTTGTCCCCCCAGTGGCGGTCGCCGGAGCGGCTGGCCGCTTCCCCGGTCTCTCGCTCCTGCTCTGCCTGCTTCTTCGCAGCGGCCGCGGCGGCCTTCTTCTTGGCCGCGAGATCGGTGGCTGCCTGCTTCTTCGCCGCGATCAGCTCGGTCTTCACACCGGAGTCGGCCAGTTGGTCGGTGATGGTGCCCTTGACGTCCTTGATCGGCTCGGTGCTGTACGAGATCCGCGCGACGGAGGCCGCCTCGCTCGTGGTGGTCGTCGAGGCGTCGCTCGGCGTGGCCGAGAAGCCGATGGCGGCGGCACCGAAAGCGGCGACACCGGCGACGGCGATCTTGTGATGGCGGTTCAACGCACGGGCATGACCACGGGTGAGGAAGTTCTTCGACATGAGTGGGAGACCTCTTCGACTAGCGCGGAGGTCGCTCAACGTCCGGTGGGGACAGGGGTTCTTCCGGCACGAACGCCGTGGGGGACATCCCACGGCGCTGAGCGACGGGAGCCATTCTTAGCGGCCGCAAAATGGCGGGGCAAAGGTGTGACGTACGAAGGCGGATAGTGGATCAGGGTAGGGGCATGAGGGGCGAATCGGACATACGCCCCGCCGAGATGCCCCTTTTTTCTCTCCTATTCACCTTCGTACGTGATGTACGCCCTATGCCTGGCCTCACACCGGGCACCCGCAATCCTCACCGAGAGTTGCTGAAGCAAGCCGCTCTGTGAGGGGTCTCGGCCGGTGCTGCGGCAGGCCGTCGGAGGGCTCCCGGCCGGCCCGAGGTCCTACGACCTTGGGCCCGGGTCACCGCCGCCACCGGACGGATCCGCGGTGGCGGGACCCGCCGGTACCGTGAGGACATGAGCCACGGTCCCCCGTCCGGCCTCGCCGCGGTGAGCACCGCGCTGCTGGCCATGAGCCGGCACCTCGAGGTGCGCGACGTCCTCAAGACGATCGTCGCCTCGGCGCGTGAGCTGCTCGACGCCCAGTACGCCGCGCTCGGCGTCCCCGACGACCACGGAGGCTTCGCCCAGTTCGTCGTCGACGGAGTCAGCGACGGACAGTGGAAGGCCATCGGCCCCCTCCCGCGCCAGCACGGCGTTCTCGCCGCGATGCTGCACGAGGACGGACCTCAGCGCCTCGCCGACGTGCGCAAGGACCCCCGCTTCGGGGGCTGGCCCAGCGCCCACCCCGACCTGGTCGACTTCCTGGGACTGCCCATCCGCGACGGCGACGAGGTCATCGGCGCCCTCTTCCTCGCCAACAAGCTGAGGCCCGTGGGGGGACACCCGCCCCGGGCCCCGGGCGGTCCCGAGCCGGACGGCATCTGCGGATTCACCCAGGACGACGAGGACGTCCTCGGCATCCTGGCCCAGCACGCCGCGATCGCCCTCACCAACGCCCGGCTCTACGAGCGCAGCCGCGAGCTGACCATCGCCGAGGAACGTTCCCGTCTCGCACACGAGCTCCACGACGCCGTCAGCCAGAAACTGTTCTCCCTGCGCCTCACCGCCCAGGCGGCCGCCCGCCTCGTGGACCGCGACCCGTCCCGGGCCAAGGGGGAACTCCAGCAGGTCGCCGCACTCGCGGCCGAGGCCGCCGAGGAACTGCGCGCCGCGGTCGTCGAGCTGCGCCCCGCGGCCCTCGACGAGGACGGCCTCGTCGCCACCCTCCGCACCCAGGTCCAGGTCCTCGACCGCGCGCACAGCGCGCGCGTGACCTTCACCGCCCACGGGGTGCGCGCCCTGCCCGCCACCCAGGAGGAAGCGGTGCTGCGCGTGGCGCAGGAGGCGCTGCACAACGCGCTGCGGCACGCGGAGGCCGACCACGTCGACGTCACCCTGGAACGCAGGGGCAACGGCGCCGTCCTGCGGGTCGCCGACGACGGCAAGGGCTTCGACCCGGGGATCATCCGCCGCGCGGGACGCCATCTCGGCCTGGTCTCCATGCGCGACCGGTCGAGCGGGGTCGGCGGCAGCCTGACCGTGGAATCGGCGCCGGGCAAGGGCGCCACGATCGAGATGGAGGTTCCCGGTGGCTGACGCGATCAGGGTGCTGCTGGTCGACGACCACCAGGTGGTCCGCCGGGGCCTGCGCACCTTCCTGGAGGTGCAGGACGACATCGAGGTCGTCGGCGAGGCCGCGGACGGCGCCGAAGGAGTCGCCCTCGCCGGCGAACTGCGGCCCGACGTGATCCTGATGGACGTCAGGATGCCGGGCATGGACGGCGTGGACGCACTGCGCCGGCTCCGCGAACTGGACCATCACGCGCGCGTGCTGATCGTCACCAGCTTCACCGAGCAGCGCACCGTGGTCCCGGCCCTGCGCGCGGGCGCCGCCGGATACGTGTACAAGGACATCGACCCCGACGCGCTCGCCGGGGCCATCCGCTCCGTGCACGCCGGGCACGTCCTCCTCCAGGCCGAGGTGGCCGGTGCCCTGCTGGCCCAGGAGGAGACCCACTCCGGCCAGGGCCGCGCCGGTTCGCTCACGGAGCGGGAACGCGAGGTGCTCGGCCTCATAGCGGACGGACGCTCCAACCGGGAGATCGCCCGCGCCCTCGTGCTCTCCGAGAAGACCGTGAAGACCCACGTCTCGAACATCCTGATGAAACTCGACCTGTCGGACCGCACCCAGGCCGCCCTGTGGGCCGTACGCCACGGGCTGAGCACCTGAGCCGGAGCACTCGGGTGCTTCCGGGCATCCGGGCACTCGACCAGCTGCCCGGCGGCCGGGCACATGACGTCCGGCGCCGTGAGATCCGGGGCGGTGACGTCCGACGCCGGGCGGATGGTTCCCCTCCGGTCCGAGATTCATACCGTCGTGGGAATGTCACCCGGATGGCGCATCCTTCTTCGGCCCCCGCCGTTGTCCCGTACGTACCGCGGCGCCTGCCGCGGGGACCGCGAGGAGGGCTCGGAAAGTGAAGAACCTGAAGAAGGCAGCGGCCGTGACGATGATGGCCGGCGGACTGCTGGCCGCCGGTACGGGCATGGCCTCCGCCACCGACGGCGCGCACGCCGACGGCACGGCCGTGGGCTCCCCGGGCGTCGTCTCGGGCAACGTCATCCAGGTCCCGGTCGACGTCCCGGTCAACGTGTCCGGCAACAGCGTCAACGTGATCGGCCTGCTGAACCCCGCCTTCGGCAACGTGGCGGTCAACGGCTGACGCCTGTCATCGAACCGGTGACGACCCCGGCCTCCCGGCCCCACCCGGGAGGCCGGCCGGCGTTGTCGTCGCCGTCCGGGGCACCGGAGCCGTAAGGACCGTTCCCCCGGGCACCGGCGAACCGGCACTCACCCGACGCCCCGCTCCCGCTCCTCCACCACCGAGTTGTACGCGGCGACCTGCGCCCGCCGGGCCGTGCGCTCCACCGGACGCAGAGCCTCCCCGCGGGCCGCCATCTCCGACGCGCTCACCGCGCCCCCGTGCCCGTTCGTACGGGCCAGCGAGACCAGCGCCCCGACCCGCTGCGCCAGCTCCAGCACCCGCACCGCCCGCGGCGGGTATCCCGGCGCCAGCACCTGACGCCCCGGCTCCGCCCGCGCCCGGTAGGCGTCGATCGCCGCCTCGGCCACCGGCCCCGACCCGGCCACGTCCAGCCGCGTCAGGACCTCGGTCGCCTCCCGCAGCGCCTCCGCCAGCTCCCGCTCCGCCTCGCCGAGGGAGGGCACATCGGCGGGCGGCGCCTCCCGCACCGGCAGACAGTGCCAGAGGACCTCCACATGCACATCGCCCTCGGGCCCGGCCTCCCGTACCCGGGGCACCAGCCCCAGGGCGGACCCGTGAGCGACCACCGCCTCCCCGGCCTCCAGCGCCCGCGCGTTGAACTCCGGCGGCCCGCTCAGCCCCAGCGGATGCCCCGGCGTGGGCAGCGCGATCCGCAGCCCGGTCACCCCGAGCGCCCGCAGCCGGCCCAGCGCCAGCGTGAGGCCCACCGGCGCGGGCTCGCCCGGCAACCCCTCCACCCGGTGCACCGCGTCGTCGCCGACGATGGCGAGCACGGCGTCATCAGGCGAGACAAGACCGGAGAAAAGGGCATTTCCCCATGAGGTGAGACGTCCTGAACGTGGTTCCGAGAGCATGCCCCCACCCTAAGGACCGGACCGATGGGATGTCCGGGCCGACCGGTGGCGTAGATTTCATGGAGGGCTGCGCCCACGGGGGCGGCGGACCGATCACAGGCGTACGACACAGCCGAGACCCGGCCACACTGCAAGGGGAGACAACGCGCTCATGAGCGATGTTCTGGAGCTTCAGGACGTATCCGTGGTCCGCGAGGGCCGGGCTCTGGTGGATCAGGTGTCCTGGTCGGTCAAGGAGGGTGAGCGCTGGGTCATCCTCGGCCCCAACGGCGCGGGCAAGACCACGCTCCTCAATATCGCCTCCAGTTACCTGTTCCCCAGCGCCGGCACCGCCACCATCCTCGGCGAGACCCTCGGCACCCCCGGCACCGACGTCTTCGAACTGCGCCCGCGCATCGGCATCGCCGGCAACGGCATGGCCGACAAGCTCCCCAAGAACCAGACGGTCCTGCAGACCGTACTGACCGCCGCCTACGGCATGACCGCCGGCTGGCAGGAGGAGTACGAGGAGATCGACGAACAGCGCGCCCGCGCCTTCCTCGACCGCCTGGGCATGTCCGAGTTCGTGGGCCGCGCATTCGGCACCCTCTCCGAGGGCGAGCGCAAGCGCACCCTCATCGCCCGCGCGCTGATGACCGACCCCGAGCTGCTGCTCCTCGACGAGCCCGCCGCCGGCCTGGACCTCGGAGGCCGCGAGGACCTCGTACGCCGCCTCGGCCGCCTCGCCCGCGACCCGATCGCCCCCTCCATGGTCATGGTCACGCACCACGTCGAGGAGATCGCCCCCGGCTTCACCCACGTACTGATGATCCGTCAGGGCCAGATCCTCGCCGCGGGCCCGCTGGAACTCGAGCTCACCTCCCGCAACCTCTCCCTGTGCTTCGGCCTCCCGCTGGTCGTGGAGCAGGTCGGCGACCGCTGGACCGCACAGGGCCTCCCGATGGCCTGAGGCCGACGGTCCGAACCGGCCCTGCACGGGGGAGAGTTCAGGGAGCAGGTCCGTGGGTTCCGGGACGCGCCGGGGCACGTCCCCCTCAAGAACCGAGCCGAGAAGGTCCGTTCACACCCCCGGCGCCCTGTCGGTGACAGGGTGCGCGGTCCTACCATGACCATGTGGACATCGACGCATGGCTCTGGTGGCTGATCGGCGCGGCTGTACTCGGCATCGCGCTGGTGATCACCGCGATGCCCGAACTCGGCATGCTCGCGGTGGGCGCCGTCGCCGCCGCGGTGGTCTCCGGAATCTTCGGTGGCGGCGCCGTGCTCCAAGTCGTGGTCTTCGCCGTCGTCTCGACCGCTCTCATCGCCGTCGTACGGCCCATCGCGAAGCGACAACGCGCACAACGCCCCCGACACGCCACCGGCGTCGACGCCTTGAAGGGCAAGCAGGCGGTCGTACTGGAGCGGGTGGACGGCTCCGGCGGCCGGATCAAGCTGGCCGGCGAGGTCTGGTCGGCACGCGCCCTCGACTCCGGTCATGCCTTCGAAGTCGGCCAGGAAGTGGACGTCGTGGAGATCGCGGGAGCCACGGCGATCGTCATGTGACCGCACGACCGACCGCACGAACCGCGCGGTCGACCTCGTACGACGTGCTCCCACGGGACAACAACTGGACCGAACGGCCAGCGAGTTGTACTACGGTCTGGCAGACTCGACCAGCAAGATCTTCAACACGCATAAGATCTTCCGAAGGCGCCGAGACGAAGAAGGGTACGGGGAACCGACGATGGAACCGGTCATCATCGTTCTGATCATCCTGGTGGTGTTGGTCTTCATCGCCCTGATCAAGACGATCCAAGTCATCCCGCAGGCGAGCGCGGCCATCGTCGAGCGCTTCGGCCGCTACACACGCACACTCAACGCGGGCCTCAACATCGTCGTCCCGTTCATCGACACCATTCGCAACCGGATCGACCTGCGTGAACAGGTCGTCCCGTTCCCGCCGCAGCCGGTGATCACCCAGGACAACCTGGTCGTCAACATCGACACCGTCATCTACTACCAGGTGACCGACGCGCGGGCCGCCACCTACGAGGTCGCCAGCTACATCCAGGCGATCGAGCAGCTCACCGTCACCACCCTGCGCAACATCATCGGCGGCATGGACCTCGAGCGCACCCTGACCTCCCGCGAGGAGATCAACGCGGCCCTGCGCGGTGTCCTCGACGAAGCCACCGGCAAGTGGGGCATCCGCGTCAACCGCGTCGAGCTCAAGGCGATCGAGCCGCCCACCTCCATCCAGGACTCGATGGAGAAGCAGATGCGCGCCGACCGCGACAAGCGCGCCGCGATCCTCCAGGCCGAAGGTGTCCGGCAGTCCGAGATCCTGCGCGCCGAGGGCGAGAAGCAGTCCCAGATCCTGCGGGCCGAGGGCGAGGCCAAGGCAGCGGCCCTCAGGGCCGAGGGTGAGGCCCAGGCCGTCCGGACGGTCTTCGAGGCGATCCACGCGGGCGACCCCGACCAGAAGCTGCTCTCCTACCAGTACCTCCAGATGCTCCCGAAGATCGCCGAGGGCGACGCCAACAAGCTCTGGATCGTCCCCAGCGAGATCGGCGACGCGCTCAAGGGACTGTCGGGCGCCATGGGCAACTTCGGTGGCTTCGGCGGTGGCGGCCAGGGCGGTGGCAACGGCAACTCGGGCGCCGCCACGGAGCGCCGGGAGAAGCCCTCCATCGACTGACCCGACGACGGGCCGTACGCGAACGGCAGTACGCGACCAGCAGTGCGGCGGGGCCCGCTTCCTTCGGGAAGCGGGCCCCGCCGCACTCGTACGAGAAGCAGGCTCTGGTGAGAAGCAGGATCTACGCCGCGGGCTGAGCCAGCCACTCCGGGAGCGCGTCCAGGTCCTCCCGCCCCAGCGCCAGCAGCATCGCGTCCGCCGGAGTCGGCTCGAACGGCTGCCGCAGCAGTGGCATCCCCGCCTGCTCCGGAGTCCGGTTCGCCTTGCGGTGGTTGTCCTCCGCGCACGAGGCCACCGTGTTCAGCCAGGTGTCCTGACCACCGTGCGACCGCGGGACCACGTGATCCACGGTGGTGGCCCGCCGTCCGCAGTACGCGCACCGGTTCCGGTCGCGCACCAGGACACCCCGCCTCGACCACGGCGCCCGTCTTCGGAACGGCACCCTGACGTATTGGCAGAGCCTGATCACCCGCGGCGCCGGTATGTCGACCGCGGCTCCCCGCATCCGCAGCTCGGGGTGGGCCTGCTCGACGACCGCCTTGTCCTGAAGCACCAGAACGACGGCCCGGTTCAACGTCACCGTCGACAACGGCTCGAAGCTCGCGTTCAGTACCAGCGTGTCCCGCATGTCAGCCCACCTTCCGTGCCCACCGGCCCACCCCTCGGCGGACTGGGATCAACTCTGGCCGGGCACGCCGAGATGGACAACGCAATATCTGCTGCTCCACGGGAGGTGTCCCCATCCCCGGCAACAAAAATGCCCGCCCCTGATCAATTCCAAGACCAGGGGCGGGCAAACGTTCCGTGAACGCCGGAATCGGGTCAGGAGCCGGCGGGCACCTCGTACTCACCGATCAGCTGGGCCCGCGCGAGCGTGTGGAACCGCAGGTTGAAGCCCACGACCGCAGGGGACGCGTCCGAGTCCGGACCGAGCTTCTCCTGATCCACCGCGTACACCGTGAACACATACCGGTGCGGTCCGTCCCCGGGCGGCGGCGCCGCACCGCCGAAGTCCTTGGTGCCGTAGTCGTTGCGCGCCTGAATCGCGCCCTCGGGCAGCCCCTCGAACCCGCCGCTGCCCGCCCCGGTCGGCAGCTCGGTCACCGAGGCCGGGATGTCGAACACCACCCAGTGCCAGAACCCGCTCCCCGTCGGGGCGTCCGGGTCGTAGCAGGTCACGGCGAAGCTCCTGGTCTCCGGCGGGAAGTCCGTCCAGCGCAACTGCGGCGAGGTGTTGCCGCCCGCGTGCACCTGGGCCTCCTGGAGCGTCGCGCCCTCCTCGACCTCCCTGCTCGTCACCGTGAACGACGGTACGGGCGGGTGGAAGTCATGGGGGAGCGGACGCCGCTCGAGCTCGGTCACCTCGGTACCTCCTGCTGATCGCCTACGTTCGGTGGAACCGAGCCTAGAACCAGTTCCGCTTGCTGCCGACCTCGGACAGCCACTGGTTGAGGTAGGCGGTCCAGTCGGTGCCCTGGTAGTCGTTCAGCCCCACCTTGAAGGACCGGAAGGTGTCGCTGCCCTCACTGAACAGACCGGGCTTCTTGTCCATCTCCAGCACGACGTCCATCGCCTGGTCGTCGGCCACGAAGGTCAGCTCGACCTGCTGCAGCCCGTGGTACTGCTGGGGCGGGAAGAACTCGATCTCCTGGTAGAACGGCAGCTGCTGACGCGTCCCCCGGACGTGACCGCGCTCCATGTCCGCGCTCTTGAACCGGAAGCCCAGCTGGATGAACGCGTCCAGGATCGCCTTCTGGGCCGGCAGCGGGTGCACATTGATCGGGTCCAGGTCACCGGAGTCCACGGCCCGCGCGATCGCCAGCTCCGTGGTCACGCCGATGTTCATCCCGCGCAGGGACTGTCCGTCGATCGTCGTGATCGGTGTCTCCCAGGGGATCTCCAGCCCGAACGGGACCGCGTGAACGGCGCCGGCCTCGATTTCGAAGGCGCCCCCGAGCCGAGACTTGGCGAACTCGATGTTCTGCTTGTACTCCTCGTCGCCGCTCTCGACCTCGACCTTGGCCTGCAAACCGACCGACAGACCCTCGATCTGCTGATTCACGGACCCGCCCTGGATCCGCACCTCACCCTGGACGACCCCACCCGGAACGACGTTGACCTCGTGCAGCACCGTCTCGACCGAAGCCCCGCCGGCTCCCAGGCTCGCGAGCAGCTTCTTGAACGCCATGTCTCTCCCCTTGTCGTTCTCTATCGCGTCGTTGCCACATGTGGACCTTCGATCCCTAACAACGCGATCCGGCTCTGGCCGGTTCCGTGTCCGTCACCCTTGCAAGCGCGGCGCCCTGTGACCACCCCGCGGCCGAACCCGCCTGGAGTACTCTCGGACGCCATGATCGCGACCCCCGACCGTACGCCCCTGCCCAGGGAGTTCTTCGACCGCCCCGTCCTCGAGGTCGCCCCCGACCTGCTCGGCCGGCTCGTGGTGCGTGCCACGCCGGACGGCCCGATCACCCTCCGTCTGACGGAGGTCGAGGCCTACGACGGCCCCAACGATCCCGGCTCCCACGCCTACCGGGGCCGCACCGCCCGCAACGGCGTGATGTTCGGTCCGCCCGGCCATGTGTACGTCTACTTCACCTATGGCATGTGGTTCTGCATGAACCTGGTGTGCGGGCCCGAGCACCGGGCGAGCGGGGTACTCCTGCGGGCCGGCGAGATCGTCGAGGGCGCCGAGCTCGCCCGTACCCGTCGACTCTCGGCCCGTAACGACAAGGAACTGGCCAAAGGCCCGGCCCGCCTGGCAACGGCCCTGGACGTGGACCGTTCCCTGGACGGTACGGACGCCTGCACCCCGGGCGACACCCCGCTACGGGTCCTCGCCGGCACCGCCGTCCCCTCCGAGCAGGTACGCAACGGCCCGCGCACCGGAGTCTCCGGCGACGGAGCCGCGCACCCCTGGCGCTTCTGGGTCGCCGACGACCCCACGGTGAGCCCGTACCGGGCCCACGTCCCGAAGCGCCGACGAAGTTGACTCCACCCTGGAAGATGCGTAATGTAGTCCGAGCCGCTGAGCCGGGTACGGCGTTCGCCTGCAGCCGGAAGCGGTCAACCCACTACTTAAGATCACCCTCAAAAGGGTCGAGTTCGTCATGTCCTCATGTCCGAATTTCGAACCGGGGAAGCCCGATTGTGAATCGAGCGAGGGGATCGGCTAACGTAGTGAACGTCGAAAGGCCGACGGGCGAAAACCCTAAAGCGTGCCGACGATCCTATCGACTGGGAATCAGGCCCGAAAGAGCCTGATAGAGTCGGAGCCGCCGGAAAGGGAAACGCAAAAAGCGGGAACCTGTCAAGGCGGAAAACCCCGGGGAAATCGGATCGGAAAGATCTGATAGAGTCGGAAACGCAGGACCGAAGGGAAGCGCCCGGAGGAAAGCCCGCGAGGGCGAGTACGAAGGAAGCG
>NZ_JBITSN010000023.1:0-79900 GCF_044540975.1 Streptomyces sp. NPDC085927 | reverse complement strand
CCCGCGGAGCGGGTACCCCATCGCTGCGCGATGGGCAAGCGAACCCCCGCGCTGCGCGCGGGGGTTGTGCTCCCGCTCCGCGGGAGCACTGACGGGTGGCTGCGCCACCCGTACAACCCCGATGCTGCGCATCGGGGTTGACGCTCCGTCCGCTGCGCTTCCGGAGTGGCGGGACTTTGTCCCGCCACCGGGCTTCCGCTGCGCTGCAGCCCGGGCCGGCAGGTCCGCTGCGCTCCCCTGCCTGACGGTCCTTCAGGCTGCGCTTCCAGGGCTGTTGGGGCCGCTTCGCGGGCCGGGCTGGCTGCGAGAGTGGGATTCGTTCATTGGTGCGGGTTCCAGTGCATTGCGTGCATCAGTTTGATGCAGCATGTAGCACTGGCGGAAATGTGGGACACCTCCAACGACCTGGATGGGACGTGCACTTTGAGGCTGCATCAGCACCGGTATTCAGGGCGCCACTTAGGCGAGGAATCACGAATTGGGAAAGCTCGGACCTCAGGCGCAGAACGATACCTCGGAGATCGGAAAGTCGATATTCCGGGGTGCGGAGGTACCTGAGCCGAACGGCCCTTCGGGCCGGGCGGCGGAAACCCTCACCGGCACCAGCCACGCTTCGTGGCTTTTGATCGTCGTGGCCGGTACCACCCGAGACGCAGCTCCGCTGGTGCCGCCTACGGTCCGCACTCGAGCCACGGAGCCGCACGCGAAGCCGCCTCAGCCACCATGCCTCACCCCTGTGAGGGCGTGGGCGAGGGCAGACACGCCCGGCCTCCGGCTGCTGACAGTTTGGTGGAACCGGCGGCCGGTGCCCGCCCCAGTGCCCAGTTGGTGTCTTACAGACACCTAAGAGTGCTCACGGCCTCAGATCGCGCTGACCTGCACAAACACCGAACAGCGTGTTCTAGATCTCCAGAACAAGGGGGGGTCGGTTTGTTCTGGAGATCTAGAACAAACCTGGGGCGTGTCACGGAGTGGAGCGACGCGCCGGGACCGGGGTTTGTTCTAGATCTCTGAAACAGGACGGTTCCCCTAGTGATACCGTTCGGGCTGCACGCGATGATCTTCCTGGAGGCTTTGATGGAGCAGCTGCCGGTCGTTCGGCCCGGCCAGCGCGTTGTCGCGCGGTCCGACGGCAAGGGCGGCATGGTCGTCAGTGTCGAGAAGATCCAGGGCCGTGAGTTTGCGGTGAGCGCGGAGGTGAAGGGTTACGTTCTGGATGCTCGGCTGCTGATGGACGTTCTGGGCAGCCTGAAGATGCCCGGCTCCTGGTTCCAGGTGTGGTGCAAGCTGGTGGCCGCGCAGGACCCGGCTTACCACGGCGTGGACCGGACGAAGGCGCCGCGCGGGTACATTCGGATCAACCAGCGTGACCTCCAGAAGCTGTGCAGCCTGTCCGCGGCCTCGGTGAGCGAGCCTGCGCAGTTCTTCCACCACATCGGCTGGATGCGGACCGCGAAGCCCGGCGTACTCCAGCTGAACCCCTGGCTCACGGTGGCCGGCACCTCCGCCGAGCAGGAGCAGTGGCAGAAGGAGTGGAACGCCGCGAAGGGCCCGGCCTGCATCATCCCGGCCCCGGACTACCCCGCCGAGTGGCGCGCGGAGCGGGCGAAGGCGAAGAAGGAAACCGAGGCCGCCCGCCGCCGCGAGAAGGTCGTGACGCTGTCGCGCCGCCGGCTGCCCGCCCGAAAGGCGAGCGCATGACGCACACGGGCATATCCTCAGAGCCAGACGACAACGACCAGGAGGCCCTCGTGAGCACCACTTACGTACCTGGCCCCCCGTCCAACGAGCCGATCGTGCTCACCCGCGACGCTTTGCGGATGCTCGCCCTCGTGGACGTCTCCCTGACCGCCCGACGCGTGCTCGACGTGCTCCTGGCCCTCCAGGACCCCGACACCGGAGCCGTCGGCATCAGCCAGGCCGAGATGGCCGCTGAGCTCGGAGCCGGGAAGCCCGCGGTCAACCGCGGCTTCAAGGAGCTGAAGCAGGCCGGCCTCGCCTGGCTCCTGCGCCGCGGCTGCTACCAGCTCCACCCCGTCCTCACCGGCGGCCGGGTCGCCGGCACCGCGATGGCTGTCCCTGAGATCAACACGACGCCCGCAGAGGACTTCACCGAGCAACGGCGAACCCGCTTCGCCGCCCAGGTCGCCAACCTCGCGCAAAGCGCCTGATCGGCCTTACAGGGCCTTTCCCGACGCCAAGGCGCCGGCACCCCAGGGTGCCGGCGCCGTTCGCGTGTCCCGGACGCGAGCGCTTCCCCTGGGGGAAGCGCTTTGGGCCTCAAGGCGATACATCGTTCTCGCGCAGGGGAAACCCCAGGTCACCGGCCCGCCGCCGGGGCTGTCGGTATCACCAGGGAAACCGTCTTGTTCTAGTTCTCCAGAACAAGCGCCGCCGCGGGCAGGAGTCGTGGTGCACACCGTTCCCCCAGGGGAAACCCCAGGTCAGCAGAGCGCGGCGCAGGCGTCGGTATCACCAGGGGAACCGTCTTGTCCTAGTTCTCCAGAACAGAGCCGGCGGCCCGCCCGGCAGGCGCGTGCACCGTTCCCCTCCAGGGGAAAGCCGCAGGCAGGACAGCCCGCACGAGCGACAGTGTTGACGTCGACGTGTTCCTCGACTGCGCGCTGCGGGCCTGCACGCGTGGCAGCGACCACCCCGGCAGCAGGCCATCTGCAGCAGCCGCGACCGCGTAGCCACCTCGGAGGCAGCGGGCCGCCTGCTGCACGCTGAGGCCGGCCTTGCTACCCGTGCAGCACCCGTGTGCCGTCTGGGTCGTGCGATTACTGCGCTGCACTCCTCAGCAGACTTGCAGCACGCGTCTTGCACCCTTCACCACCAGGAGCAGCAGGACGTCGCGGCCGGGCAGCGCGAGGGTGCTGCAACCGGCCGGTGACAGACGTCGGCGGCCGAGGCCTGGTGGGAGGTGGGAGCGGAGCGGGTCTTGCACCCCATTGGCAGGTAGTACAGGTAGTGCCTATCTGCGGGTTGAGTTTCCTTCTCTCTGGGAGCAGAGCTCGGGTCGGGAGCAGCAAGAGGTGGCCCGGGGCGAGGCGTGGCCCGCCGTGAAGCCGTCGCCGAGGGGCTGGGCACTCCGCTGCTTGCTCGAACCGCTGTACGCCGCTGTGGGCGCCTCTGAGACCCGTGATCGTCGCCCTTGGGGCCCGGAAGGCGTCAGAACGCCGCAGGCGGCCGCACGGGGCCGGGAAGGATCATGTGCGCTGGGCGGTCAGGGTCGGGCATCGGCACAGGTGGCGGCGGGTGATGTGTGCCCGCGCGGCGAGCTTCGCTCTCAGGGGGAAAGAAACTCAACCCGCACGCAGGTACTACCTGGAGTACCCGCCAATGGGGGCAGGACCCGTTCGCGGAGCCGCCCGTGCCGATCCGCCGACCGCAGTCCTCGGGGCCATGTCCCCTGGTCGGATGCGAGAGTGCAAGGCGGTTGGCGGGGAAGGGCAGAGGCTCTGAGTGAGGGTCTCGCAGTACCCGAGGACGGTCGCCGTCACCCCGAGATCGCCTTCGGCTGTGGAGCGCCGAGCCACGCCCATCATCGCCAGCATGTTCTGCAACGGGCTGTCCTCACCAGCGGCCTCCACCGCTTCGACCCGGGCGAGCAGCATGCCGTCGGCCTGGTCCAGGACGCCGGACCACACACCGCCGTGCGCGGCCGGGTCGACTCCGGTCAGCGGTGTCAGCCACAGGTCGGAGTGCGACTGGAGCTGTCCTTCGGGTGAGCGGTAGTCGAGGATGGTGCCGCACGGCATCGTGCCGGTGTCCGGGTGGTCCGCGGCACCGGGCCACCCGGACAGGTCCACGGGGTGCACCGGGTACAGGAACGCGAGCCAGGCCGCGCACGTCCCGGAGTCCTGCGCCGGGCCTTCGCGGAGCGCGGTGGCCTTGAACGGGCATTCCACCACCGTGCGGAGCCCTCCGAGCTCGCGGCGGCCGGAGAGCTCCTGGACGATCGACGACGCAGCCGGATCCTTTGCGGGTCAGACCTCAAGGTATGCGACGACGACCACGGTGCGAAGCGCCGTAACCCAGTACAAGAGGCGTACGCGTTCGACTTCGTCGGCGTACTCGCGCAGATGGGGGCCGGCGATGTCGCCGGGGATCGGCTCACCGATGTCGGGGTCGACGGAGATGACGACCAGGGCGCGGTCCAGGGCATGGATCTCTGCCCCGCTGGTGATGTTCTCCAGTTGCTTCGCGGCGGAGTCGGAGAACGCGATCCGGGCGCGGCGCGGGCTGTTCTGCGGGGCCATCAGGCGACGGCCGGGCGTTGGCGAGCGAGGCGGGCGAGGTGGGCTTCGCGCAGCTCCTCCCACGGCGTGCAGTCCTCCACTGAGGGCAGGCCGTTGGTGGCGATGTCCTCCAGTACGGCGGCGAACCGGTCGGCGTCGGCGCGGGTCTTGGCTGCGTACGCGCGTACCGCGTCGGCGGCCGCGGGCTCCAGCTGCCGGGCAGTGTCGGCGGGGGCCGGCTGTTCGCTCATCGAGGGCTCCAGAAGGCAGAACTGGCGTGTCTCACCACGGTATCGCCGGGCGACCGGGCCGGGGACCACTCCGGAAGAACCCGTCCCGCAACTACGCTCCGTACTGCCCCGGGGCCCGCGTAAGCCCACCCCTGGCTGTCACGCTCCCCCGCTCGGAATCCAGCCTGGAGGCCGCTCCAGGCGACGAGAAACGGGTAAACAGGCATATATTCGCTGTGGTGTGACACCTGGCGTGACGCTTTTCAAGGGAGAGTGACACTTCTGCCACACTCACTCTCTGTTAACGTGACACGGTTCGGGAGAGGTCAGCTCGCCTCGGAGCGGGCGAGGGTGTCTTGTCTCACCGAAGGTTGACCGTTCTCACTGAGGGCTGACGCCGAAGCCCGTGGTGCCCCTATCGCAAGCGGGGTTCTCAGGTCACGATGACAGCGACCGGCCCGGGTCCTCCGGCAGCGGTCACTCAGAGGGGGCGGAGTGCGAAACCCGGACGCGATCCGATACGAATGTGCAGACTGCGGTGCAAAAACCAAGGTCAACGCCCGGACCGGCCGCCTCTACTCCCACCAACCGCCAGGGAAGCTCGCTGCTTGTGCCGCCTCCGGAGACGTTGTGGTGCCCCCGACAGGCGGTGAGCCAACCCTGCTTCCACCGCTGAGAGCTGCGCAGGAATCACCGGCATCCGACCCGTCGCGGCGCATCGCCGACAAACCTTCAAGCAGCGTTCGAACGGTGCCCGGAGGGCTTCCAGGTCTCGGCAAGCGGCGCTGACCTCGTCGCTCAAATTTCAGTGAGAACGGTCAACCTTCGATAAGACAGGACAGCGGGCGAGGAACGCGGCGAGGGCTCCGGCGGCTTCGGGCTCGCTGGTGGAGAGCCGGTCCGCGGCCAGCTCGTCGACGCCGGCGCCGGGGGCCAGGCGGGCGAGTACGGCGAGCAGCGCGGCATGGGCGAGGACCGGCGGCGTCAGAAGGCCGGTGGCGGCCTCGCGGGCGGCCGGGTCGCAGTAGTGCCCGAGGTGCGCAGCCAGGGCGCGGGCGAGCCAGGCATCGACGTCGGCCTGGATGTACCCGCCGGCTCGCCGGGTCAGCTCGTCGCGCACGGCTTCGTCTCCGTCCCAGGGTTCGGTCTGCCCCAGCGTGCCGAGCTCGCGCAGCGCCTGGAGTTCGTCGGCGCGGGCCGCGTTGCGCTGCGCCTCGTGGACGGCGGCCGCGGCTTCGGCGGCGAGCTCGGCCTGGACGACGTCGTCGGCCTCCGGGGCGTAGACGGTGCCCGGTGCCGCGGCGGCGAGCACCTGGGCGAGGCGCTCCCCCTCTGCGAGCTCCGCCCGGCCGCGGACGTCGGTGGCCAGGGCCTCGTGCCGTCAGTCCTGCCGGGCGTCGAACCGCGCTTCCTCAAGGGCCGCCGCGATGACGCCGGCGTCCATCACCTTCGTCTGGGCACTTCGCGCACCTCGGTGACCCCCGCGACGGCCGCAGGACCTCCAGCTGTTCGACAGCAAGGATCACGGCTTACCGGTTGTTTGGCACGACAACCGCGAGGCGGCCGAGGCCATCGCCAGAGCCGTCAACGGAAATACGCCGGCCGGTTGACTGCCTGCCCGGCCCTCACAGCGGGTGTTGCTGTTCTTAAACCGGTCATCGCGTCGACTGTGGCTCTCGCGCATGCTCGCGACACCTGTCCCCCTCCGCTTCTACCGGCACTCCGCACAAGCCATAATTGCCGTCGCACTCGTGCTGCCGCCGAAGCATGACGGTGCCGCCCGCGGTGTACTGCCTGGGCGTCGGCGTTTCATCACTCTTCGATACCCGGCGCGGGCTGGGCAGGGGCGAGCCCAGGGCATCGCGCAGCCTCCTGGCGATGACGGCGCCCACGCTACGCAGCGGCTCCGGAAACGGCCGGGTGAGCAGCTCCCACAGGACCTCGTCCTTCCAGCCCCGACGGAACAATTCGTCGACTACCAGGCCCTGATCCAGTAGCGGCTTTCCCGTGATCATGAGCTTCGGCTGCATGCGGCCGAGCTCCATGAGGAAGCGCACGCCTTCCGTCAGGGGTATCTCTCGTCGGAAGGGCTTACTGCCGTCCGTCTCTCCTTCTCCCTCGGGGGACTTCGTGGAACCTACGGAGGGATGGACGGTTCCATAGGGTTTCTCTGGTGGATCACTGATGGTTAGGGGCTCAACTTGACCCAGCCCTCGGCTCAACTTGACCCCGCTGTCGGGCCCATCCTGACCCGAGGTCGGGCTCATCTTGGGCCCGGGGTCGGGCTCGTTTTGAGCCATCACCTGGTCAGAAGCCTGCGCTGCGCTTTTGGGGGCCTTCTTCTTCTTGGTCGGCAAAAGCGTGTTGTCGTCGAACATGATTCGCTCGATGACGTTGTCGTCGTAGTTGGTGCGCTGGTGCTTCATCGCAGCCAAGAGTTCGAGGTTCACGCGCGTCAGGTTGGTAATGGGCTCGCCCGTTCGTGGGTCTAGGCGTCGCTGGGAGGCGATCAGCTTCTTCTTGATCAGCTTCGCCTTTACCCGCTTGACCGTTGCGATGGACGTGCCGCAATCGTCGGCGAGGCGTTGCTGGCCCGGCCAGCAGTACCCGTGATCGTCGGTCCTGTTGCAGTAGGCAATCAGAAGTAGCTTCTCCGGCCCGTCCAGTCCCTCGGCATCAAGCACCATCGCGATGTGCTTGATGGTCACGCTGGGCCTCCCCTGGTGCTCCCGTTGCCAGTCGGGGCGGGCAGCCTCACGCACCAGGCCGAGGACGGCCTCCCAGTGGCGTCGCTGAAGTGGCCATGCCGGTCCAACTTGAGTTCCGCCAGCCGGCGGAACGAGCGTGTGACGGTGAACAGGCTGGTATTCGTCCCGGCGGAAAAGTGTCGGATACTGGTAGATATCATTTCGTCGCCCGCCGCATCCCGGGCCAGGTGGACGAGGAGCAGTCGCTCCGTGGGCGTGATGTCGGCAGGAGCATCGAGTGCGAGGCCGATGGAGGTGAGGCTCAAGTGACTCTCTCTGTCGTGCAGAGAGCAGGAACTGCGCGTCGCGACTATCACAGGTGGGCGCGGAAACAAGTGGTCCGCGCAGGGCAGCCTGTATGCTCGGCGCCAAGCAGTCCCTACCCCCTTTGGCGAGGAACCGGGTAGGAAGGCGGGGCGTCGCCGAGGCAGGTGGCGCCCCTTCTGCATGCGTGCAGCTACTTTCGTGTTGGCGATCACACCTTACGAAGCGGATGCCGCGTGACCGAAGCTCTGAGGGGGGCGGTCTGGCGTGTCTCCACAGTCAACCGGGAGCGCACCGTTCTCGCCGAGAATGACGTCGTGGTCCGGCTGCATCCGGGCGGCATTCTGTACATGCTCGTCCAGGAGGTCGAGGACGGCCTCGGTATGCTCGTTGCCATGCCCAGTCGGCAGCCGGTGCGCGGCGTGGTCATGGTCCACGTCTTCCCGTTCCGTCCATTGCGGTTCGGGTAGGACGAACTCCTCGGGTACGTCTCCGCTGAGGACATGGAGGGGGTTAAGTGCGCCATCTCCGCGGTGTTCGACCTGTCGGTCGTGATCACCTTTCACCCGCCACGCTGTGACGCCGACCAACTCAGTGAGAACGGCCAGCGTGTCGGCGTCGAACCGTGCAGTGGCGGGCAGTTCGCCGAGGAGGTGTGGCAGCGTCGTGTTCACTACCGTGGCTGTCTGCTGTATCGCGTTGGCCGAGGTATGGCCGGGGCCGAGTGAGAAGTGGAGCCAATTCAACGCGCCTGGCACGTGTGTGCCTGTCTCCTTGAGCGAGTCCGTAGTCCGGTTGTGGGGCGTCACGGTCTAGTTTGTCCCGTCGGCAATAGCTATACGGATGTCAGTTCGAAGGCCATGGCCCTCGGCGCTCGGTCGAACGTGCACGTTCACGCTTGGGTATGGGCAACCCCCCCCATGCAGGCTTATGTGGCTGACTGCTCAACGATCAATAAATGACTACGCAAAGTGACTGGGCGTCCCGATCTCGCTACCCGGATCTTGCTATGTGGCAACAGGTCGTGTCAACGATCGTTTCTGTCATGGGTAACGATCGTTTCCACCTGGGCGCTTCCCGCGTAAAGTGTGGGGACATGACGATCACCCAACACGCGGGAGCGCACAGGTGAACACCCCCGTCTCCGAGACCCTCCGGCGCCTTGAGGCGCAGATCGAGGCGCAGGGCCTAGAGAGGCATACCATCCTGAACCCACAGATTTTGGCTGACAAGACGTCCCTTCCGGTAGATACGGTCCTCGCTCTGCTGCGGGGCGAGGAGGTACCGGAGCGGGAGTTCAATGAACGGGTCCTGGCGCGCATGAAGGCCTTCGTGGCGTACCACCTGGCCGAGACCCAGAAAACCGAGGCGCAGCTCATCGGGGAGGTCCAGGTAGCCCTCCACCCGATCTCCCGCCCTTGGGCCCGCAGCGTGATCCGCGGCGAGAAGGTGCCGAACTCGAAAACCCTCCATGAGCTGGCTGTTTACTTCGAACTGGACGGCCAGGAAACCTACTTCACCAGCCTCGCGGTCGACGCTCTGAACCGAGCGCTCCAACGCATCCTTCTTCGGTACGAGCCCCCCGAGCGCGACCCGATCGAAGCCCTCATGGACAGGTACGGGGTGAAGGCCGCCGACATGCGAACGCACGGCGCCCCCGGAGGCATCTCCAGCAAGGAGCAGCTTGCCGTCCTCCTGGAAGGTGTCTTCAAATCAGTCATTCCGCCGAAAAGGGGCCAGGACTGATGAGCAGTAAGACCATGAAGGCGCTGCTCGCCGACTTGGGCAGGGACGTGGCGAAGCGCATCCAGGTGCCGGCCGCCGCAGAGGTCGTGATGGAGGAGTTCTGCCATGCGATGAGCAAGCGTAAAAACAGGCCGGTCGTTCTGCTTTTCAGGGACTTCCCTCCCGAGGTGCCGGTCTCAGGATTACGCTTGGTAACGGATGACCGGAGCTTGATCGTGATCGCCGCTGGCATGGCCCCACAGGCGCAGCTTGTCATCCTCGGGCACGAGCTGTACCACGAGGAGTTCGACCACTGCAGTCACGCGATGCCCGGGCTGAGCGCTGCGGCTCGCACGGTCACCCCCAATACCTCGAGCGACACGATCCGGCGGGCTGCGGAACTGGTCCTCGAATCAGAACGAGTGCCCTTGGACGCGCTCCTCGCCGTTGCAGCCCGCTTCGAATCCGCGCACACCGACGAAATCGATGCCGAGACCTTCGGGCTCTGGTTCGGCAGCGAGGTCCGCACCTGGGTAGCCGGGCGGCACGCACAACCCCGAGCCACCGCCGCCACCGTCGAGGGCCGTCTCACCCTGTCGCTGTCGCACCGAGGCGGACGCGTCCTCTGATGGCCGATCTCAACATTCCCTACATCGTCCCCACCGCCGCCCTCGTCGTCGCACTGGCGCTGAGAGGTCCGATGCTGTGGCGCGCCGGCCGCCGCGACCCCGACGTCCGCGCAACCGCCCTCCTCCTGTTATGGGCTGCGGCCGTCCTCGTTGTCATCACGCCGATCAACATTCACCGGCTGAACGTCTGGACCGGTATCCCGAACATCGCAGCCCCCTGGGCATACAGCTTCCTCACCGCGTTCTGCGCCACCAGCCTGACCATGATCATGCGCTGGCGGGAACCACCCTCCGACCGACGCCGCCGCCGCATGATCGCCATTTACTGGATCTATGCGGGCATCATCGCCGCCTTATGGATAACGTTCCTCCTGGCCGACGTCCCCGAACCCCGCATCTACGACCTCGACACCTACTACGCGACCACGCCCTGGATGCGGGAACACATCCTGCTGTACGTCGTTGCCCACGCGGTGTCGTCGCTGGTCTCGGCGAGCATGTTGTGGAAGTGGTACCCCGAAATCACCAAGGGCTGGATCAAGAGCGGCGTCGTCTGTCTGCAGATGGGGTACGCCTCCGGCCTCGTCTTCGACGTCGCCAAGCTGATCGCAGTCGGCGCCCGCTGGGGCGGGCACGATCTGGACTCGCTGAGCACAAAGGTGGCGCCGCCATTCGCCCTACTCAAGGCCGCCCTCGTAGCGCTCGGCTTCATCATCCCGCAGGCCGGTCCCGCCATTCAGACCCGCATCCGCAACGGTCGCGACTACCGGCGCCTGCGTGCCCTGTGGCGGACCGTCCGCGTCACCAACGCGGCGGCAGCCACCGCCCGCTTCGGCGTGCTCACACCGGTGGACCTGAAATTGATGCAGCGCGAACAGCGCATCCACGATGCCCTACGCGTTCTCGCCCCCTACTTCGATCACACCGCCTACCAGCGGCACTACGCAGAAGCCGCCGCCGAACACGGAGAGAACCAGGCCCGTGGAATCGCCGGCGCCGTCGCCATCCACAAAGCCGTCGACGCCTATACCGCCAATGCACCGCTCAGCACACAAGACCAGCCTCCGCTGATCGGCCCCGAGGTCACCGAGCACCTGGACGCCATTGGCAAAGCCCTGCACCGCCCCCGTCTCCTCGACCGCGTACGCCAGCGGACGACCAGCACAGAGAGCATGACCGTCCATGTCTGACAGAGCCACCACCGGCCGGCCCACCGCCATCGTCATCGGCGCCAGCGCCTCCGGACTCCTGGCAGCGGCCGCACTCGCCGAGTTCGCCGACGTCACGATAATCGAGCGCGACTCCCTGCCCGACGGCCCCAAGCCACGCCGCGGAATACCCCAGGCCCATCACGCCCACCTGGTGTGGACGGGAGGAGTAAAAGCACTCGAGGAACTGCTGCCCGGCGTCATCGAAGAGACCGTCGCCCGCGGAGCGCGTCTCATCCGCATCATGGGCGACATGGTCTCCCGCGCCCCCAACGAAGTGTGGTTCCGGCGTTTCGAGAACGTCCCGCACCGCAACCTGGTGTGCTCCCGTTTTCTCCTCGACCACGTCCTGAGCGCCCACGTCCTCGACGACCCACGCATCGCACTCCACGAGAACACCACCGCGCTCGGCTTGGAGGGCTCGTCGACGATCGTCACGGGCGTCCGCGTGCAGAGCGGCGACACCGCTGAGACTCTGAACGCCAACCTGGTCATCGACGCTTCCGGCCGCGGCACCAGCGCACCCCAGTGGCTCCAGAGCATGGGTCTGCCCGAGGTCGAAACGCGTGAAGTCAACGCCGGCGTCGTCTACGCCACCCGCCTTTACAAGGCGCCCGGCAGCACCGCCGGCATCGGCTTTCCACTCGTCAATGTGCAGGCCAACCCCGCCAACCCGCCCGGCCAGGGCGGAATCATCCTGCCAATCGAGGGCGACCGCTGGATCGTCACCCTGTGCGGCACCCGCGGCGGCGAGCCCACCGCCGACAATGAAGCCTTCATCGACTTCGCCCTCAAACTCGGCGATCCCGTCATCGGGGAACTACTCAAGGACGCGGAACCGATCGGTGACGTCAGGACCTCGCGCAGCACGGCCAACATCCGCCGCTACTACGAGAAAATGAACCGCTGGCCCGACGGGTTCGTCGCCCTCGGCGACGCCATCGCCGGCTACAATCCCGTGTACGGCCACGGCCTGTCCGTCGCCGCCCAGTGCGCGCTTGCTGTCCGGGACGTACTACGCACCAGCCCCCTCACTGCACCCGGCACCGCCCAGCACATGCAGCGCGCGGCGGCCCGTCCCGTCGGCGCCGCATGGGACCTGGCAGTTGGCCAGGACGCCCTCTACCCTGGCGCCTCCAACATTCCGCCCACTGTCGTGGAAAAGCTCCTAGCCCGCTACGTCGACCGCTGCGTGGAGACCGGCGCCACCAACCCCCGCGCCCTCGGCGCCCTCCTCGACGTCATGAGCCTGCTCGAGCCCCCCACCCGCCTGTTCTCCCCGGACATGCTCCGGCCCATGCTGTTCGGCCCGAAGAAGAAGCTCCTACCAGGCGCCCCGCTTCGAGAGCAAGAACGCAAGGCGGCACTGAACTAAGGTCCGTCTTCAAACGGATCTTGCCCAGAGCGGGAACGATGCGAGTGTGACCGCCGCTTCGTAGGAGGTGGCGGTCTTTCGTATCGGGTGGCGATGCCGCGAAACCCTTGAGTCAGTTGAAGCAGCGTTCGACGGTGTTGCGGCGGCGGTAGGTCTGTCGGTCGAACCGAGGTGGCCGACTGCCGTGACGGTGCCGGTGTCGCTGCTGGTCGCTCTTCTCGGGAATCATGTGTGTGATCCCGCGTCGTCGCAGGTAGCCGCGGAATCCACGAGAGCTATAGGTCTTGTCCGCGATCACACGGTCGGGCCGGCAGCGTGGCCGACCGGGTCCGGCGTGGCGGGATCACCAACAGGTGATCAACGGGGTGTTGCGGCAGTTGGGACGGATGTTCCGTGGCGTGACCTGCCGGAACGCTTCGGGCCGTGGCAGACGGTCTATGAGCAGTTCGCCAGGTGGGAGGCGGACGGGACGTGGGCTTGTCTGCTCGAGGAGGTCAGGTTCGGGACGACTCGGTTGGGGCGGTGGAGTGGACTGTGTCGGTCGACTCCACGATCAACCGTGCTCGCCAGCACGCCGTGATGTGAGGTGACACATTTCTGCGGCTCCAGCCACGTCACGTCACCTCGAGGACAGGCGCGGGGCGCGTCGTGCAGCGGTGCCGAAGTGGCGGGCCGACTCGGCATCGAGGTACTCCTGGCACGCCTGGAGGAACGGCAGTGTCAGCGCGCTGGTGGCGCCTTCGGCCGGGCCGGGGGCCGCGTCAACGTCCAGGCCGTGGACGAGCCGCGTGCACTGGTCGACGAGCTGCTGCGCAGCGATCTGGACCTCCTGGCCACCCCCTAGCATCACGACACCCAGTTGCCGCTCTAGAATCCGCAGGTACCTGCCCGCCTGGTCCCGCTGCTCGGGCCGGGCCGCGGTGGGCAGGGCGGGCCACAGGCCGACGATAGTGGCGATCCGGGCCGCGATAATGCCGAACTCCGCGTACGCCTCTCGGCGCTGCCGGTGTGCCCTGTGCCACGCCTCCCGGCTCGGGGTGCTCTGCGCGCGGACCATGACCACACCGGCATGGACCGTGAAGGCAGTCACTGCTCCGCCTGCGGTGGTGATGGCGAGCGCGGCCAGGAAAGCAGTAGGGGCGTCCATGCTCCGCATTCTGCCGTCCGGGTGAGGTGACGCGGAAGGCTCCAGGGAAACGCGTCACCTCACCTTGAGGTCAGGCTGTGCGCCGGTCGGCGAGGGCCCGCTCGAGGGCGTTGAGCATCCTCACGAGGTCGTAGACCTTTACGTAGGAGACCCCGAACGTGGCGGTGCCGTCGTTGTTGACGTCGAACTCGTACTCCGCGTAAGTCTGCTTGTCCTCATAGGAGTACCAGTCGTGCGCTACTTCGGCGAACCCGCCGGGCCCTCGTCGAACCAGTCAGCTGACCAGCGCTCCGTCATGGCCACGCCCACGGCCGTCTTAGAAGACATCTCATTTGGTGAGTCTGCGGTAGCAGATCAGGGTGCAGGCGATGCTGGTGAAGGCCAGGAAGTGCTCGGCCTTGCGTTCGTAGCGGCGGTGGAGGCGGCGGCAGCCGGCCAGCCAGGACATGGTCCGTTCGATGGTCCACCGGTGGCGCCCGAGCCGCTGCGAGGTCTCGATGCCCTTGCGGGCGATGCGGTGCCGGATGCCCCGGCGGGAGAGCCATTGCCGCAGGTGGCGGTAGTCGTAGCCCTTGTCGGCGTGGAGCTTGCCGGGCCTGCGGCGGCGTCGGCCGCGGCGGGAGCGGATCGGGGGTATGCCCTTCACCAGCGGGATCAAGGCCTGGCTGTCGTGGAGGTTGGCGCCGGAGATTCCGACGGAGATGGGCAGACCGGTCCGCTCGGTGATCAGATGGATCTTCGACCCGTACTTGCCCCGGTCGACAGGATTCAGACCCGTCAGATCCCCCTTTTCAGGGCCCGCATGTTCACCGAGTCGATCGCACAACGGGACCAGTCCAGCTCACCGCGGGAGCCGAGCTCGTCCAGGACCAGGCGGTGCAGCTTGGCCCACACCCGGGCCTTGGTCCACTCGGCAAACCGGCGATGAGCCGTCGCGCCGGACGGCCCGAACGACGCCGCGGGCACCTGCTGCCACGTCCAGCCCGACGTCGCCACGAAGACGATCGCGGCCAGCACCTCACGGTCACTGTGCCGACGCCGTCCGCCGCCCTGGGGCCGCGAGGGCGCCTCCGGCACTACGCGCTGGAACAGCTCCCACAACTCATCCGGTACCAGCCGCTCGACAATCCCCACCATGGTCGGCAGCCTACCGAACCAAATGAGATGACTTCTTAACCAGGAACTGTCCGCAGCGTGAGCGCCCGTCGAACGCGGCGTCGCGAACCTGAAGTCCTAGAGGTTGTCCCGTAACTGCTGGTCAGGGGTGAGATGATCTTGTCGTGGCTGGTGTGATCACGGCGTCGGAGCCCTCCTGGATAGGCCCGTTCACCGGGCTGAGCCCGCGGCAGTTCAACAAGCTGATCACCGCGCTGCGGCGTGAGGGAGCCGATCCGGTCCGCAAGGGCCGGCCGTGGTCGCTGCCGCTTCAGGACCGGGTGCTGCTGGTGGCCGCGTACTGGCGCACCAACCTCACCCTGCGCCAGCTCGCCCCGCTGTTCGGCGTCTCCAAGTCGGCGGCCGACCGGATCGTCGGCCACCTCGGACCGGCTCTCGCACTCCAGCCCCGACGCCGGTTCCGCAAGGACACCGTGCTCATCGTGGACGGCACGCTGGTCCCCACCCGGGACCGGGCCGTGGCCGCCTCCAGCAAGAACTACCGCTACTCCACCAACCACCAGGTCGTCATCGACGCCGACACCCGCCTCGTCGTCGCCGTCGGCAGGCCGCTGCCCGGCAACCGCAACGACTGCCGGGCCTGGCAGGACTCCGGCGCGAAAGCCGCTGTCGGTATCACCCCCGCGGTGATCGCCGACGGTGGCTACCGGGGCACCGGCCTGACCATTCCGCACTACCGCCGGTACAAGGACGAGGAACTGCCCTTCTGGAAGGAGGAGCACAACGCCTCCCACCGCAAGGTCCGCGCCCGCGTCGAGCACACCTTCGCCCGCATGAAGAGCTGGAAGATCCTGCACGACTGCCGCCTCAGAGGCGATGGCGTCCACCACGCCATGCTCGGCATCGCCCGCCTGCACAACCTCACCCTCACCGGATGACAGGGAAACGAGCAGGTCATCCGGCATGCCCCAGAGCATTTACGGGACAACCTCTAGTGACCTGAGTCGGAGATTCGTCGTTGGTTCGGTATGAGTCGTCCGGGTCCGAAGATTCCGCCGTTGTCGGTGACCGATGCTCAGCGGGCCGTGTTGGAGGGCTGGGTGCGTCGCCGCTCGACGGCCCAGGCTCTGGCCTTGCGGTCGCGGATCGTGCTGGAGTGCGCCGAGGGGCACTCCAGCATGGAGGTGTCGCGCCGGCTTCGGGTCAGCCCGGACACGGTCCGCACCTGGCGGCGGCGCTTCCTCGAGCGGGGTTTGGACGGCTTGTCCGACGAGCCGCGGCCTGGCGTCCCGCGGAAGATCACCGACGCGGACGTCGAGCGCGTCATCGTCAAGACGCTGGAGGAGAAGCCGAAGAACGCCACCCACTGGTCGACGAGGTCGATGGCGGCCGCCACCGGCATGTCCCAGTCCGCGATCTCGCGGATCTGGCGGGCGTTCGCCCTGGCCCCGCACCGGACGCAGACGTTCAAACTGTCCACGGACCCGTTATTCATCGACAAGGTCCGCGACGTGGTGGGCCTCTACCTGGACCCGCCGGAGAAGGCCCTGGTGCTGTGCGTGGACGAGAAGTCCCAGATCCAGGCTCTGGACCGGTCCCAGCCCGTGCTGCCAATGATGCCTGGAGTTCCCGAACGCCGCAGTCACGACTACGTCCGCGCCGGCACCACCACCCTGTTCGCCGCACTGGAGGTCGCCACCGGCAAGGTGATCGGCTCCCTGCACCGGCGGCACCGGGCCGTGGAGTTCAAGAAGTTCCTGGCCAAGCTGGACAAGGAGGTGCCCGCCGAGCTCGAGGTGCATCTCATCCTGGACAACTACGTCACCCACAAGACGCCCGCCGTCAAGAAGTGGCTGCTGGCCCATCCCCGTTTCCACCTGCACTTCACGCCGACGAGTTCGTCCTGGCTGAACCTGGTGGAGCGGTGGTTCGCCGAGCTGACCCAGAAGAAGCTCAAGCGCGGTGTTCACCGGTCCGTCCAGGCCCTCGAACGCGACATCCGGTCCTGGCTCGCCGACTGGAACGAAAACCCCAGACCCTTCGTCTGGACGAAGACCGCCGACGAGATCCTCGACAAAGTCGCCGCCTACTGCCGACGAATCTCCGACTCAGGACACTAGCGAACCTTCCGCAGGTCCCGATGCAGCCGCAACCGTATGACGTCAATCGCCAAGGTTATCCTCACCCTGGAGCGTCAACGCTGAAGAAGCTCAATAGGACCGCATCCGCGTCACGATTCATGCACGCGACTCCCAGCGGGAGAATGCTTAACAGCGAGGAGTGAGAGTGCCATCCATATGAGAGCTTGAAATAAGTGCAGTAGATATTCGCCTGCTGCGGCGTTGCCGGTCCATCCCGACTGAATCAGACCAATGATGGGCGTGAGCGGCAACCAGCGACAGGCGGCCTGCACTGTTTCGGGAAAGCTTTCAATAGGAACGAGCATACCTGAACCCATGACCCTCGCGTGAGCGGCCTCGTTGAGCTATGTCCGCAGCGGCCTCAAAATCCCACCCTGCTCGCCCTATCGCATATTTACTCATCCGCTTCACAGTGTCATTCGGGCCATTTTGTTGCCGGAATCTGGCCAGATCGCACAAAGAGGGATGAGAGCGGTCTCAAGTGCACTGGATAGAGTTGCCTTACATTCGAACTTATGATCTCATGGTGGGGCTTAGCTTGCCGTCGGCTAGTCTTGAATTTGATTCAACAGCGGTCTAGTACACAGTTCACACAGGGGGCTTGGTGCGCGGTTCGGAAGTTCATTATTCTTGGCAGTCGAAGGTCAGCATAATAGAAGAGCTTTCCTCTCGAGAGAGAGACGTATTTCTCCTGCTGGGCTCCGGCTATTCGAATCGAAAGATCGCCGCAGAATTAGATATCTCCGAGTATACCATTAAGGCTCACATGGCAAATATTTTCAAAAAATTACAAGTTGAGTCAAGGCTGCAGGCAGGATTGATATCCCTGGTCCACCAGAACGTAACCGCCGGATGTGTAAAATGCAGAACACCTCGGTGAGCCCAGGCTCCCCCGCTGGCGGTCGGGACTTGTCTGCTGCTTCCGTCGTCGGGGTGGGCCTAATCGGAGTTAGCCTGACTACCCTCTATCTTTTCAAACCCGCTTTCGCCGTGTTATCGGCGGCATTTATCGTTCTTGCCGTCAATGAGATTTCTCAAGCATTGATGGCGCGAAGCATAGGCGTCTGCCGAGTGCCGGTCCTCGCGGGTTCAATCTTCATGCTGGCATTCGCATTTGTCATGGGGGTGGAGGCTCTTCTCATCAGCTTCTCCCTGACCTGCCTGGCGCTGCTGGCGTGGCGGATGTACCAGCCAGTCTCAGGTTATGTCAAAGATGCATCCGCATCGATCATGGTTTTGGCATGGGTCTCCCTCTTCGGGAGCTTTAGCATGCTCTTACTCCGCTCGTCGGACGGCGCCGACCACGTGACCACTTGGATCGCGTTGACCGTAGCTAGCGATATCGGCGGCTATCTCGCGGGCACCCTTTTCGGCACTCATCGCATGGCCCCTGAGATCAGCCCAAAAAAGACCTGGGAAGGATTTTCCGGATCCGTGGTGGGTTGCATCGCAGTAGGCATTCTCTGTTCCTGCTATCTGCTGGACCTTGTCTGGTGGCAGGGCGTGTCTCTGGGCGCCACCGCAGTGGTCGCCGCCACTTTCGGCGATCTCATTGCTTCGGTGGTCAAGCGTGATCTTGGCCTTAAAGACATGGGTTCGCTCCTACCGGGCCATGGCGGTGTCATGGATCGACTGGACTCGCTTCTCGCCACCGCGGCGCCGGTCTGGATACTGCTCACGCTGTTCTCAGTGTAGGTTCCGCGCAGGGTTACCTGGGTCGACGCCGGCCTCGACCAGGTGATCCGTCAGCGATGTCCCTATCGGACAGCCGGTCCTCGCGGAGTGCATCAGAGCTTCGGCCAGCACGCTCGACCGGTGCTGGCCGAAGCTCAGGCCATGTCGGCCAGGCCTGGGGTCGCTCGGCTCCCAGGCCATGGCTACCCCAGCGGTGAGTTCCGAGGCATAAACCGAAGTGGTGGCTCCCACTCCGGGGAGCCCAGATACGGCATCAGCTATATCGAACGCTGCCGCTTCATAGGTGGACTCTAGATAGATAACAAGGGCGTCCCTTCTCGGATACGACGGCAGATCAGAAAGAATCTTCGCGCGAAAGGCCGCACCGACATCTTCGAGACGTCTAAGCGCAGCCGCCCAGACATCCGGTGCCTGCTCGTGTTCTGTGATGTTGGTGTACACACGCACAATGCTGGAATCGGGGTCGAGGTGCCGCTTGCCTTGAACGAGAAAAAACCCGGGAGACACCGCTGGGCGGCACGGGCTCGCACTCAAAGAGACTATCTGCCCGATGGAACGGATATTCGTTTCATGTAGCGCCTCGATTGGTGTCCAGATCCTCAAGCCATCGCGGTCAAGAAGGACTTCACGCAGACCATCCGAGTTAGCGCGCGGCATGCGCATCACTCGTCCAGTCACTTCGATATTCTCGTGCGGAACCGCCTTTCGCAATCTCATCTCGAAATCGATATCGCGATGCAAGCTTCGGGTCAGCTGGCGGTTGATTATCTTGCCAACCTCCCTGCCGACGTGAAACCGCTCGTACAGGGCGCCCGCTATAACCTTTTGCAACTCGCGGGGCGAATCCTCAGAAAAATCCATGCCGGCGACGTCCGCCGAGAGCCGATCCGGCGAGATAGTTACCGACTTCGCGACCTGCAGCATGTCTGCTGGCTTCATTGGTGCTTCATCAGGCATTTGACCCGTCTCCCAATCCCAGTACTGAAATGAACCGCTCCGGTGTGAGCAGAGCGGTGCGGCCAACGCCGGCGGCTGCACGGTCAGGCCCGAGCAAGCGGACCTGACCCGACGCACTGGCGATCAGCCTGTCGAGTAGGTGCCATCCCGCAAATGCTGTCGCCCGATGAGCCAGGTCGGCATCGATATTCTGGCGTGTCTCTCGATAGCCATACCAGAACTGCTGGATTTTCGGCTGAAGTCTGGACAGTTTGGTCACTCCACGCTGAATGATCATTTCGGCGGTGAGCTCGACTTCCTCGATCTCAGAGTCCCCGCGCGTCGTGGCGATGTCCATGATAGAGCGGTAGAGCCATTCGCCTGCGAAGCTGCCGACATCACGTGCGGGGTCGGCAACTCGGAACTCTTCCCAATCTGCGATCCATAGCCGTTCATCGGTGAGCAGCACCTGGTCGAGACGGAAGTCGCAGTGTGCTGGAACCTTGGGTGCCTTGAACTCCTGGTCGAGAAGCGTGGCGATCCCCTCGATGAGCCGTGCATCCCCCTGCATCAGCCGCCACGCTTCGAGCTCTGCGTTGCTCGACGCCTCAAACATCGCCGCAGGAAGCCCTTCGAGCAGCTCAAGGGAAGGGAGTAAAGGGCCTGCGGAATCTTCAGCCCCATGAACGGTCATCCCGTGCAGCTCTCCGATGGCTCTCCCTATTTCGCGGGCAGTGGAGTCGGGAAAAGCATCCTTCGCCATGAGCTCAGCTCCGGAGCGGCTACCCTGCACGTACTCAAAAATCAGTGTTCTTGACCGCTCGTCCGCAGCAAGCAGCCGGGGCGTCGAGACACTCTTCGCAGGTCCAGCAGCAGCGAACTTGGCATGGGCAACACAGCGGTTGTATCTCCTTTGCACATCCACGGAGTCGCCGACAAGTCGCTTAACGAAGACATTGGAGCCCTCGGAGGTAGCGCCGGACCACATGTGATTTCGTCCATGGTGCGTCTGCCGAACTTCTCCAACAAAAGAGCCGAAGCCCGTAGACAGCATGACGGCCTCGATGTCGGCAGTGTCATTCATGAGTTGTACACCTCAGTTCATCTATTGATCGTCCCAAGAGTTCATGAAATGCAGAGGTCACATCGCCAATGCCAACGCCAGTGATCGCTTCAGGCAGGTGCCACATGTCCTCGGGGGCGCGGCCCATGGCGATTGTTCGGATAAGCCGGTCGGCTAGCGTGGACTGCGAATCGAAGATAGAGAGGAGTTGGCCGCGGACCAAGGTGGCTGCTGTGTTGATCTCCTCCTGCTCAAGAATGCCCGTCTGAGTGTTTCTGATTTCCTCCATGACCTGGTGAAGACCCTCATTCGCGCTGTCAGGGGAAGTGACCGCTCGGACGACGAACTCAGGGGCTCCGCGAAGCGCATCGCGAGCTGCGTCGAGTCGGTACACCTGCGTGGCGGTCCTGCGGAATCTGCGGCCCAGCCGAGATTCCTCGTGCCCGCCGATGATTGCCGTCGCCACCGTGCGGGCGGCCTCAGATACGCACGAACCCGGCGGAGCCTCAGCGGTCCGCAGGGCGACGTTGCCGCCGGTGACGTCCACGGCGAACACTCCTGGAGGCCCGACAGCCGAAGGTGCTTTCGGTCGCCGAGGGGAGCCTTCGAACGCTGAGGCGGCGTCTGCGACGGCTTTGTCCAGGTCCACTGAACCGACGATGACGAGCACGCTGTCAGGGACGAGGCCCGCGCCGAGGACACCGCTCAATGTTCTGAGCAGCCGGCCATTCCAATGCGCCAGCGCGCTCGCCTGAACGTCCAGCCAGTACCCACTGATGATCGCCTGCGGCGAGAGGTAACCTTGGCTCCCTGAGGCGCTGAAGCGCTGGATGACTGCTGGTGTGACCCCGTGGTTGGGCGTCCGGAGGCGCACCTCTACAAGAGGGACCCGGTCGTCGGTGACCACGACGACTCGGATGCCGCTGTCCAGATCTACGTCGCGAAACTCAGGTCGCTCGACGTTCATGACCGGACCACAACCACGGACGGACGCTGTTCCAAAAGCCGGGCGGCGGCACTCGCCGGGTCGGAGCGCAGGATTAAATCGGGGAGCGAGAGGCTTGGCCTTGGGTCGCCGAACAAGAGAGCGTTCCGCCCTAGACTCCGCGCCCTCGCCAGGGGCTCATGGGAACGTCTGTAGAAGTCGATGACCAAAGCCCCCGCCGCACGCTTGGAGAGAGCCGAATTCGGTGCGGCCGCGATGCGCTTGAGCCGGTCCCCTAGGCTCACCGGGAGCAGGGCTGGGTCGAACTTCTCCGGCAACCTGGCCACGACCTGTAGGACATCAGGACTCAGAGCGTCCATGGGCTGGAAGAAACCGCAGCGGGCAGTGACCGGCAGTGGAGCATCAGCATCCGAGGGAACTCCCGTGTCCGCCAGGATCTGCGCGACCACCATGTGAGCAACGTACTCGGTGAGACCCAGTTCCGGGCCTGGTAAGCGGAACCCGACCGCCACAACGGAAGCCGATCCCGCTGCTCCACGTACCTCGATTTCTCGAGAAGGTCCCGACGCCGTCTCCAGCGGGCCGGCGGGGCACATCGGGGGACTTGACGGGATGTCGCCGAAGTAGCCCTTGACCAGTCTCGTTACATGATCCGAGTCGAATCTCCCAGTAACAGTCAACACCGCATTAGCCGGAACGTAGTGGTCCAATGCAAAGCGCCGGCAAGTTACAAGGGAAGTGTTGCGAAGTGCCGTCAGTTCGCCGTAGCCATCGTGCGCGTTAGCGAAATCGTCAAACATAGCTTGCCCGAGCAGGGGCCAAGAGGCACACGCGGTGGCGTCGGCGCGAGCAGTCGCGATCTCTTGCTCGACGAAATTCAGCTGCGCAGCCAGGCTTTCGGCGTTCAGGGTGGGAGCGCGCATTCGGTCGGCCTCGGCGAACAAGGCAGATTCGAGCCGATCTGCCGTAACCACTTGGAAATACTCTGTGTAGTCCTGATGAGTAGTGGCGTTGGCCCACCCGCCAGATTCCAGGACCTCTCTGAAATAAGACCCGCCCGGAAAGTTTTCACTGCCACAAAACATCAAGTGCTCGAATAGGTGGGCGAGGCCTTCCTGCCCTGGTTGCTCCGATCTGAAGCCGACGCCATAATGCACCGCCACGGCTACGCGAGGCGTCTGCTGATCAGGAACAAGAAGGGCACGCAACCCGTTGGGGAGAGTAAAATCCTGGATCACTTTCCCTGCCGCCGCTTTTCCAGACGGGCGAATACCTCAGGGAGGGGCGCTGGCCCCCACCCGTCGTTACGTCCGGTGCTTACGCTGATCCCCCTGACCGGCGGGATTACGTCTATGTTTTTACGCGCTGTCAACAGCTCCAAATGTTGCATGTACACCGGGCTGGTAATAGCGCCTGGAGGCACGGACATGGCGAGCGAGATCGGGCTCGATGTACAGTGCGCAGCGAGCAACGATGGCGTATCGGCCATTCCGGTCGCCAGTCGCGCCAAGTAGTGCATCGTGGCTGGGTAGACCACGACCGCATCCGCCCATCCGGCCCATTCAACGTGTCGGGCCACTCCCTCATGTTCGGGCCACTCGTCGACCAGAGCCGAGCTGCCAGCGGAGGCGCTCAGCGCGGTCCGTGTTACGAACCTCTGGGCACTGTGCGTCAGGACAATTCTGTATTCGAGGTCCGGGTAGCATGCCCGGATCCAGGTGACCCAACCTGCAGTTTCGGAAGCGTTGACCGCACCGGTTACGACGACTAGCAGTCGTGAGAAGCCGAACGCAGGATGCGGAGGTAGAGGTGGCGTTTCATCGGTCATGAAGAGACTCCTGCCCCAGGGAGTCCTCGATTGCGCACTGGATAGCGGCGAGCTCACTGAACGCCGCCTTTTCTCCTTCCAGGGCGCACACTCCGGTTAAGTTGAGCACCACCTCGTCCACGCCGGCAGCCCGATAGGCGTCCAGGCCCTTGACTACGTCCTCGGGTGTACCGGAGATGAAGCCATCAGCCGCGACAAGGCTCCGAGCAGTTACCTCGGGCTGATCGGAATCGACCTTCAGTCCGGCTTTTGTCAGCATGTCGAGATAGTGCGGTGCCTGGAGATGGAACCTGGACCCGGCCAAGACGACGGAGGCGGCGTCTCGACCGTTCTTGGTCAAGGACACTGGGACCACAGCGGCAATCCGCGGCACGGCGCGTCCAGCGGTAGCCGCCGCTTCACGCATGGCCGGGAGGATCCGATCCTGGAGGTATTTGGGAGGAGTCAGCCAGGTGATCGCCACGTCGGCAAGCTCACCGACGAGTCGCGCCATCCCAGGTCTAAGCACTCCGAGCCCCAGCTCGATGTCGAGCGAGCCGATGGCCGGGCCTGGGAGTGGTGGAAGCATCGCGTCCTTGGCGGTGAAATAGGTCCCCGCTTCCGACGCCATCTCTCCGTCAAGCAGTGAACGCACCAGGGTCAAGTACTCTCGTACAGCTGCCAGTGGGCTCGCGTACGGGCGTCCCAGAAGCGTCTCTTGAAGAAGGCGCGCGCCCGGGCCGAAGCCCGCAACCACTGGCTTCCCAGTCGTCAACGCCAGGGAACGCGCTTCGATCGCTGCCTCGAAGGGGTGCCGGAAGGGCATGACCGAGACGCATGTCCCGACGGGAATATTGAAACCCTGTCCAGCCGCATATGCGAACAGCTGGTGTGGTTCGATCGACATGGCTTGGCCTTGCCAGAGCCGCATCAGGCTGGTGCGATCGACCAGAGCTGCGTATGGGATGGCCTGTTGAGGGAGAACGCCCATGAAGGGCAGCATCACGGAGTACTTCATTGCTCTTCCAGACTCGGTTGGAGCGCGGCTGGACCCCATTTGAGCCAGGAGCCCAGCCGCGAGAGGCTACTAGCAGCCCTTGACCACGGTCGTGGAGACGCTGACGGAGACGAGGAACGAGACGCAACCCCACGCACTCGCAGGAGCGTCGCCGGCGGCGACCTCGCTCAGGTCACCCGGGGCGGCGTAGGTGTCGAAGCCGGCGACGAGCTCCTGGATGGCTTCCTTCTTGTCCATTTCTACTCTCTCTTCCTTATGGCTGAGATGGAAATAGAGAATGCATGCACTCATTCTCTACAAGCGCCTCAGTTCATAAATTCTAGGATCGATCTGCTACGGGTGGCAGGCCCCTCCCAGGTGAGACGCAGACCGGCCCTGGACGCGAGTTCTTTGATAGCGTCTACGCTCCTTGAGGGAACCGTGACCGCAGCGGCCATCCGTAGATCGGCCGCAGCCTTGTGCTCGGGATCAGGTAGATCCAAATCCATGTCGACTTCCGCGACCAGAACTCGTCCCGTCGAGCCCGCTACCTTCGCGCACTGCCTAAGAATTAGGACTGCATCGCCATCATCCCAGTCAGACAGGATCGCGGAAAGGAGGTATACGTCTCCTCCTGCAGGGAGTGCAGTGAGCATGTCCGCTACCACCGCATCGCATCGATCGGAGAGACCTGCCCTTTCGATCTGACGTTGGGCAATCTTCACGAAATTTGGAAGATCCACCACGGTGCCCTGCAGATGCGAGTGCTTTTGTAGGAGGCTAATGAGAATACTGCCGGCATTTCCTCCGACGTCGACGACGTGGCCGATACCGCTCCAGTCATACGAATCCGTAACGAGATGTGCGTCCCAGGCGAATCCTGATCCCTTTATTCCTGCCGGATCCAGGGATTCCAGATAGAGGGGGTCACCGTTGAGATCTTCCCAATAGCTTTTGCCAAACAGGTTGGAATAGGCGGTCTCTCCGGTTCGGACGGTGTGCAGCAGATTCGCTATCGCGAGCTCGCCTCGCCCCATCATGCCCTCTAGATCAAGTGCACGAGCGATCGGAGCGGGCGCATCCCAGGCGAGAAGCTCTCCGCGCTCGGTGAGACTGTAACCGTCGGCGGTCCCCTTGAACACTCCCAGTGTTATAAGGAATCGCATCAGTTTTTCCAGGCTGCCTGAATGCGTCCCGGTGCGTGCGGACAACTCGTCCGCTGTGCTGACGCCGTTAGCCACGTGGTCGGCCAGTCTGAGAGTTGCCGCGACACGAATAGCCATCGGGCGCAGGAGATCCGCATCCTCAAGCAGTTCGATAACGCCATCTGCCGGATCACGCTCTAACGCTGCACTCATAGCCTTCGCAGCCTCCCTTTCAATCCGTGTAAGAAGAATGAACGGGGAGGAGGGCCGTGCGCAATCACCAAAAAGTGCAATACCTCATCGGCTCGCCACCTGTGTAGGGTGCCCGTAACGCCAGAGCTTTGGAGGCCCGGGTGCGGGAGATCCGCGAACTATTGGCTTACTCCCGTGCACAGCGACGCTCGCTCATCGTCGGCGGTCTGCTCAGTGCCATGGGCGCGCTGGCCAGCCTTCTGCAACCTCTGGTTGCCAAGGACTTCGTCGAGGCTCTTGGCGCAGAGGGTTCAGTCTTCGCACCGAGCCTATGGCTGGGCGTCCTGATTGTCGGCGGAGCCGTTGCTGCCGCCTTGGGGACCTATGTGATCGAGCGAAGCGCCGAGGGCGTGGTCCTTGGCGCCCGCCGGCACCTGCTCGCCCGCCTGATCAGCCTGCGCGTCAGCGCGGCCGAGCGGTTCAAGCCAGGAGATCTCTTGTCTCGGGCGACTGCAGACACGACTCTTCTCCGTCAAGCAGCGACAGGAAATCTCGTCGATGTGGCGACGGGACTCTGCTCCCTAATCGGTATGACGTTCTTCATGTACAAGTTGGACGGCGTGCTCTTCGCCGTGGTTAGCGGAATCTTGATCGTTGTGGGCAGCGCCACGGTAACCGTCATGCCCCGGATCGGTATGGCTGGCCAGAAGGTGCAAATCGCCCTGGCAGAACTTGCATCGGGCCTCGAACGGTCGCTGGGCGCGCTCCGCACGATCAAGGCAAGCGGAGCCGAGGAACGGGAGATCTCCGCCCTGAATGATGCTGCTGAAAGGGCATATCAGCACGGGGTCCGTGCGGCAGGCTGGGGGGCGCTGGCCGGGGTGTCAACAAGTCTCATCATTCAGATGTCCTTCCTCGCAGTGCTGGGAGTCGGAGGTGCAAGGGTCGAAAGCGGCGCCCTCCCCCTGTCCTCGCTCATCGCCTTCTTGCTCTACCTGTTCTATCTCACCGGCCCCATCGGACTACTCGTGAACGGAGCGAGCGGCTTGCAGGCCGGTCTGGCGGCGGTGCGGCGAATAGGTGAGATATCCGATCTGGAATGCGAACCGGTGCTGGCAGCGCCCCGGGCTGAACAGGTCCTGAAATCCCCCCTCGCCTTCGAGGAGGTCACCTTCAGCTACCACTCGAACGAGCCGGCGGCCCTGTCCGATGTGAGCTTCGAGCTGCCAGCCGGCGGATTGACCGCAATCGTCGGCCCGTCCGGAGCGGGTAAGTCCACTATCTTCTCTCTGTTGGAGCGCTTCTACGACCCGCAAAACGGCAAGGTGACGTTGGATGGCCGGAACATACGAGAGATATCGCTGCAACAACTCCGATCTACCATCGGATATGTGGAGCAGGATGCTCCGGTTCTTGATGGAACCTTGAGGGAGAACCTGCTCTTGTCGGCGCCCTGGGCGACGGAAGCCGAACTCGCCAGTATCATCTCTGCCACTCGACTTGAGGCACTCATCAAACGGTTACCCTCTGGTCTGGACTCTCCCGTGGGGCATCGCGGGGCCGCCTTGTCCGGAGGGGAACGCCAGCGTGTCGCCATCGCCAGGACGCTCCTGAGACGCCCTACTGTCCTTCTACTGGATGAAGTCACCTCGCAGCTCGATTCTGTAAACGAGCTCCAGATCAGAGAGGCGGTCGCCGACATCTCACGTGAAACCACGGTCCTGGTCATCGCACACCGCCTCTCCACAGTCACTACCGCTGACCGAATTCTGGTCATGGACAAGGGAAGGATCTGCGCTCGAGGCACTCACCAGGAACTGATCGCGATCGAAGGCATTTATCAAGATCTCGCAACCAAGCAATTGCTGGGCGATTCGGTGCGGCCAAGGGTACCGTCCTGAATAAGGGCTGTCCTGTAACTGCAGATCATCTCCGACAGAAGACTGTCTGTGGTGTCACAGGGCGGTGCGGGCTGCCGAAGTCCTGGTCGGTGAACGTCCCGATCAGAGGCTTCGCAGTGACAGGAGCGGCCTGGGGTTCTCCGCACACGGGGCCGTGCTCACTGTCGGGAGTGACCCAGACGCCGGTCCACCGCGGGTGGCGGTCGGTGATGGGTTGCCCGCAATCCGCGCAGAGCACGACAGGGACACCGTGCTTGCGCAGTAGGCCAACAAGTCCGGTCCGCTGGAGTTCGGGGATGTGGTCGTAGTAGTCGAGCCAGCCGGACATGGTCTGGGAGGTGTTCCACGCGGCGGTATCGCGGGTGTCCTCCCAAGTGGTGTCCGGGCCGACCGGGTGGAGAAGACGCCACCCGAACACCGGCATGCCCGGCCCGTGCGGTTCTGGCTCCTCACGGAAGGACTGCAGAACAGCAGCGGTGTAGTCGGGGCGAACCTTGCGGATCTCAGCCTCCAGGACCGGCCGGACCACCGCATGAAGGTCATCCAGGGCGGCGAGCACTCCGTCCTCCAGCAACTCCCGCCCCTGCTCCCCGGCCTGGTGCCAGGCGCATAGCAGGATCTCCTCAAGAGGGCCACCGGCGAAGACAGCCTGTTCGACGGCGGTGGTGCCGTCGTCGGCCAGGAGGACACGGTGGCGCATCGTCGACCCGTCGATGCTGCCCGTCCACTCCACGGGCTCGCCGGCCTGCACGGCCCTGGTCGAAGCCAGGTCCGCGCTCGCCTCCCTGCGGGGGGAGATCGCAGACCTGCGCGCCGCCGTGGAAGAGCTGCGGCCCCAGCCCGACACCGCCGCCGAGACCGCGGCCGCCGAGGTGAGCGCAGAGCACAGCACCCTGCTCAAGACGGCGGCCCGCGTCTCCTCCGCCAGCCTGCTGTGCCACCGCGACATCTGGGAGTTCATCACCGCCCACGCCGGACGGCACCCGCACTTCCGAGTGCCGCCGCAGGTCGCCGCGAGGGAGACGAGCGGATCCGCGCCGCTCTGTCCGGTCGTTCCCTGATTGCCCTGCTGATCAGCCTGCACTCCATTAAGCACACCGCCAGCGACGACGACGGCGACTAAGAACTCGCCGCCACCCTGTATGAGCGGATCGAAGAGAGCCTGACCGACCTCACCTCCAGCGGTACGCCGGTCACCATCACCCTCGACGACCGCACCACCCCCACCTCGGACATCCCCTCCGTCGAAAGCCGTACCGAGGGCGACGGCGAGCCGGAGAACACTGGTACCTTGCCGACCTCCACGGAGCAGAGCACAAACCCCGACGAGGAGACCGGCCCCACCACCGCGTGAAGGGCCCCGGCACGGCGCCCGGCATCAGTCGGTTGCCGGGTGTCGTGCCGGGAGGATCATTCGTAGACGTGCACGGCGCCGCTACGGTGGATCTCCACTCTTCGTTGGTGATCTCTCCGGTGATGACGGAGTGGATGCGGACCCGGGATTCGTCCGTTCCACGTGGTTCTCGTGGCTGTTCACCACCGGGCAGGGCGTCGCCTACAGCGCCCCGCGCGGCGACGCGAACGTCTTTGTGCTGATCTTCGGCTGGGGCGCGTTCATCTACGCCGGGATGGTCGCCCTGTACCTCCTCGCCTGCGCCCTGTGGTCCATCGACGACGAGACCGGCGAGGCTGTCCCCGGCGAGAGAACCTCTCTACGCGAACCGAAGGCCGACACCTGAGCTCAGCTCAGTCCACGGCCCGACGATCGTCGTCCAGGTGACCCATGGCGTAGCCACGCTCGTCAGGATGACGGGCCAGACGGGCCATCACCCACGCAGTTCGGGCATCCATCCCCTCACCGAAGTCAGCGGCCAGGCGGCGTGCCTGCCACGTCGTACGCGGGGCGAGGACCCACCGCGCGAGCGAGAAGCGGACGCGGCCGGTGCCAGCTGTCCTCCGAGCTGCCCCGTCAGGGAGGTCCTCGGAGGCGGCGCCGGGGAGGTTCAGGTCGGTCACGATCGCGAGTGTGGCGACGGCCACGATGCCATGTCGGCGACCGGGCCGGAGATCACCGGAACAGGCGACGTTGCACTGCTTGGGTTGACGACCGAGAGGCGCGGCAGCATACGCCTCTCACTCGAACGGGCTACTGCTGCAACCGCGTCCCCTCGCCACGATCTCTCAAGCACCGCAGCCAGGTCGGAACCGCGAGGGGTGAGGCTTCGGGCCTCTTGTCGGACTCCGGTGCGTGACTGACCATGCGTAGCAGACGGTTGACCGGACCGTGACGAGGTGGGGGCCATGTCGACGGGAACAAGCGGGGATTACTGGAAAGACAAAGCGCTGCCCAGCGTCTTCAAGCATGACCTGCTGAAGCGCTATCTGCCGCAGTTCGGCGGCATGCTGAGCGGCCAGTCGCACGACAAGCGGGTGGTCTACCTGGACGGGTACGCGGGCGAGGGCCGTTACGAGAACGGCGAGCCCGCCTCCGCGGAGATCGCGCTCAGGGTCGCCTCCCACTTCCGTGCCCAGCGTGGGGTGACGGTGGAGGGCTTCTTCACCGAGGCACAAGCCAGGTCGTTCGAGCGGCTGCAGGAGGTCGTGGAGGGCTACCGCCGCCGCGGTGTGCTTGCGCACGCCCACCGCGGTGAGGTCGATGGTGTCCTCGACAGCGTTATCCAGCGTGCCTCGGGCACGCCGCTGTTCCTCTTCCTGGATCCGTGCGGGCTGGTGTTGCCCCAGGACCGGCTCGTGGATGTGCTGGCCAGGCAGCGGCCGCGCAGGAAGCCGGCGACCGAGCTGCTGATGAACTTCAGCATGATGGCGGTGTGGCGGCTGGGCGGCCATGTCCGTTCGCCCAAGGGCAACGAGACCTCGCTGCGGCGCTTCGACGAGGTCTGCGGGGGCGCCTGGTGGCGCGAGTACTTCGCCGAGGCGGCGGCCCCCGGCGCGCAGGCCGGCGCCGCGGAGGACGCCATCGAAGCGGTGGCAGCCGAGTACGCCCGCCGCCTGGCCCGCCGCACCGGCATGTTCGTGCAGTCGGTGCCGGTCTCGCACGCGCCGCACAAGCGCGCCGTCTACCGGCTGGTGTTCGCCACCCGCAGCCAGTACGGGCTGTGGGTGTTCGGCGACACCGTGGCCCGGGCCCGCGCGGAATGGTGGAAGACCCTGGAACTGCAGGAGACCCGGGACGACCCCGACGCCTTGTTCTCCACCGTCTCCGTCCTGCGGCCCGACCCCGCGACCGTGGAGAAGGAAGCCGTGCCGGTCATGGCCGCCAACCTGGAGGAACTGCTGAGCGCCGGACGTCCGGTCCGGCTGGTCGACCACACCCTGACTGTCTTCGGGGACTACTTCGGGCAGGTCACCGATCCGGCCGCCCGCAAAGCCGTCAAGTACCTCCACAGCCAGGGCAAGACACCCACCACGGGCATCGGCGGCGAAAAGACCCGCGCACTGGTCGTGCATCCTGCACGACCGTGAACGCGCCGCCCGCAGCCCGCGGTGCTACACCGCCGCGGGCTGCGGCATCTCGTCCCAGGTACGGCCGTCCAGCTCGCGGCCGCCGGCCTTCGGCGTGCGGCCGCCCCACTGTTTGAAGAAGAAGGCCACACCGGCTTGCTGGCAGACGTCCCGGATCTGCGCGACCCAGGCCTCGTCCAGCGGCCGGTGCCCCCGCCCGGACTCGCCGCCTGCGATCACCCAGTCGATTCCGGACAGCTCGAGCCCGTCCAGCGGCCCCAGCAGCGGCTCGCACGACAGGAACCGCACCGCCGCCGGCACCTGCCGCAGGTCGTCCACACGCGGCAGCTCCTTGGCGCTCTCCACCGACACGCCCATCCACAGGTTGTCCGGCCACTCCAGACGGCCGGCGACCTGCCGCAGGCGCCGTGCCCGCTTGGTCAGCACCTGGTAGGTGTGCTGCGGGGTGTCGGCCATCACCTCGAAGACCCGGCGCACGTAGTCCAGCGGAACCCGGGCGTGGAAGAGGTCGCTCATCGAGTTCACGAACACCGTGCGCGGGCTCTTCCACCCGTAGGGCACCCGCAGGGCGTCCGGGTGGAGCGTCAGCCCGAACCCAGGGCCGGAAGTCCGTGGGTCACCGTCGGCCTGATACTTCGGCGAGCCCATCGCCTTCAGGCGTTTCGCCAGCGCCAGCGCGTAGCAGTTGTCGCAGCCCTCCGAGACACGGTCACATCCCGTGGTCGGATTCCACGTCGCTTCGGTCCACTCGATCGCACTACGGTCGCTCACTGGTCCCCTCCTGCTGTGTGCTGCCCAACGATGCCTGCCACCATCGCGTTGCGGAAAGCGATGACCGGGACTGCCGAGGTTCGTAACCGATCCTGAACATTCACAATATCGAGCACACGTTCATGTCGTAGGTGCCGCTGCGCCGACCGTCGAGCCGCACGGTGCAGCCGCTTAGGCCTCCTGGAGTCGGCCCTCACCGGACAACAGCCGTTGAGGCGCAGCTGCTTTCCAGGCCACGAGTTCCTGCCGGGCTTCGCGCAGCGCCAGGACCCGGGGGCCTCCGCCTGCCGACGTCTGGTGCGGGCCGCCTCGATCGGAGCCAGCTGCTCGCCTGGCACGTCGGTCTCTGGGAAGGCGCGGGCGCTGAGCGCGCGCATCGCGGCAGCCTGCCGCTCCACCGCGTCCGCGATGGCGTCTCCACCCGACGCGGTGATATGGCCGCACACCGCCTCCTCGGTGCCCGAACTCATCCCACGCCGTTGACCCGCCGCGCTCTCGCATGGCTCAGATCAGCGCATGAAGGCGAGGCGACTTTATGGATCGCGCCCCGCTTGGGCCCGAGTGCGCCGTACGGTCGCTTCTACGGATGGCGACCAGGCAGTGACGCCGGGTCAGGTGTGGAGGGGATCCGAGGATGGTCAACGCCCGTACGTACCCGCTGTGGCGGGATCTCGCGATGAGCAAGGACCTCCCCGAGGAAGCACTCAAGACGGTGATCGGGGCCTTGTGTGCCCCGGCGGCGGCGCCAGATGGCTTTGACGCCCAGGCCGACCGGTGGCGGGAGGAAGCACTCAAGGCCGCGCTGCCCGCGCTGCTGGCGCGGACCTCTGCCAAGCGGCTGCGCGGCCAGCTCCTGGTGCACGTCGACGAGAAGATGCTGGCCGCCCTGGCGGCCGACGGCACCGTGACCGCCGCCGACGTGCCCGCCATCCTGCGGCACCGCCGGGCCTGGGCCGGGCTGATCTCCGCGCTGGCATGGCACCCCGGCCAGGTCGAGGCGGCAATCGCGCTCCTGCCCCGCCTCCCCGACCACGAGGTAGAGCAGGTCATCCGGAACTGGGACCCCGACCGCTACACCCGCACCAAGGGCGCCGCGCCGGCCCCGCCCGTGCCGCCAGAACTGTTCGACGCCGTCCTGGAAGCCTGCCTCACCCCGCTCGCCGCGTACCTGCTCCACCCGGAACCCGAAGAGGGCTGGGAAGCCGCGTCCGCGTATCCGAAGGACTGGTCGCTGGAACTGGGCGGCCGCGCCAGCTGGGCGATGCTGGCCCGGTGCCCCGGGCGGTGGGCGCAGCTCACCGCCCACCCCGTGCTCGGGGCGGCTGTCCAGCACCTGCTGCTGGACCAGGCCGAGACGCAGACCCTCGAGAAAGCCCGGCTCCGCGCCGCCGACCCGGATGGCAAGGAACTCCCCGCCGACCCGGCTCCCGCTCTCAGCGAGGAACTGCTGCTCGCCTGCCTTCCGGCCTTGTGCCTGCCCGAACTAGCCGACCTGCCCAACCCACAGGTGACTGCCCGCCGGACCCTGCACCACCTCGCAAACCGCGTCCACAACAACCCACACCTGGTCGACCTCGTCGCCGACCAGCTGCACGCGGCCGCCGACACTCTCGTCATCCGTGGCCAACTGCTCACCTGGGCCGACAAGCAGGAAGGCGACCACGAGTTCGACGGCCGCGTCCTCCGCCTCGCCGAGGACCTTGCCCTCCTCAGCGCCAACCCCGACCACCTCGCCGGAGCCTGCGCCCAGCTCGCCCGGCTCGATCAGCCGGCCGTCGTCTCCCCCACGCCGAGCCGAGCCTTGATCCGCATCATCGACAACGCAGATCCCGACCACGACCGCCCGGCCCGGCTCCTGGAACGCCACTACGAGCACCGCCGCGTCCAGGCACTGTCCACCCTCGCCGCCAACCCGCACGCCCCGCATACCACCGTCGCAGACGTCCTGAACGGGCTGCACCCCGCCGAACTGGCCTGGATCGCCGAGAAGGCCGACGGCCCCGACTGGTTCCTGGCCGCGGCAGCCGCCGTCCCGGTACCCGAAGACGAGGACGACGGTGTGGTACGGCTGCTGGACGACGACGAACTCAGCAAGCACCCCGACCCCGCGGCCGTCCTGCAGTCCTGGCTCGACTCCCCCGCCACCGGTGAGATCCTCTCCCGCTCCGAGGTCTACCGCGCCATCGTGAAATCCCGCTACCGCACCCTGGAGCACCTGCGCCAGTTCCCCGCCGACGAGGTCCTCGCCCACCACGAACCCGAAGCCACCCTGAAGATCCTGCTGGACCACTGCGGGCGCAGCACGGGACGGTGGGAGGCCCTCGCCGCCGCGATGACCTTCGACTACGACGAAGAGAAGATCACCTTCGGTCAGCTCCTCGACTCCCTGGACGGCACACCCACCCGGGCGCGTAGACATCCTGAACGGGCTGCTCTTCTCGGCTGAGGCAACGGAAGGTTCGGGGCGGCCACGGTTCGCGGGCCTGGCGCTGGCCTTGGTCGCTGCGGCGCCGTAGGGCCGCCGGGCGGCGCGGCCCACGGCTGGCCAGTCCTACCCGCCGGCGAAACCGACGGCCGTACCGGCGAACCTGGGCGCCGCGTGCCCCCAGCCGTCGGACTGAACAAGTGTGCGTGTCTTGAGTGTTGTGATTCTGCCCTTCCACTACAGTGCGCAGCTAGTGCGAGCGACATGCGCGAGCTCGGGACCCCGACGTGTCCCGGGTCGGCCGACAACAAGGCGCCCCGAAGTGGGCTTGAGCCTCATCGTGCTGTTCCCTGTTATGCGGCTATGTTGCGAAGCCCGTGGCTGATGCCTCGAGAGCTTATTGGTGAGCCTACGCACCGTTGACCACCGAGCAGATCGGGATGAACAGCCACAGGACGGCCCTGGCAAGGCCAGCGAGACTCGTGAACGTCGGCACGGCCTCAGCAAGATCCCACGTAGGCAACGTGGTGGTCGGGCTGAGAGCCGTGTGCCCCAGGTCCGGCCACCGGAAAGGTCATCCGGACCGTTGAAGTTCAACCCATCGTTCGGCGTCAAAGTGCTGCTGGTCGTGGTGTGCGCCCTGGCCTCGATAATCGTGGCTACCGGTGCTGGAATCCTCACCTACACCACCGGGGCCTCCCTCGCCGAGGCCGTCCTCTCTGCAGGGGGCACCTTCGCGGTGTCCATGACGCTCGGACTCACGACACTGGCCGTGCTCGGTCTCGTCTGAAGACTGCCCAGGCCGGGCCTCATGACGTGGGGCTCGGCCCGGCCGCCGGCTCTCTCCTGCTATCGCCGGTAGGTGAACCACCGGGCTGTTGATGTCCGCCCAGGTCCATGCCCTGGTCCGCGACGGCACCGTTTCGGTGCCATCCCGGCCACAAGCCCAGACACTCGGGCTATGGGGTGACGTTGCGCTGCTCAAGCGCCCGTCAGGGCGGCCTCGTCGACTTGGTGAGGGCCTCCGATGGCGAGGCTGTCCAGCTCGTTCTCCGTTTCCAGCGATGAGTCGTCCCACTCCGGGCACACGGGCCCGAAATCATCGCCCATGAAGTCGACCCACAGTCCGGGCCAGGCGGGGTGGCGGTTCGTCACGGCATGTCCGCAGGCGTCGCAGCTGACCGCCGGAATGCCGTGCCGCCGCAGAATCTCGACGGCGTCGGCGTGGCCAGCTGCACGGGTATCGCTCCAGCTGACGGCTTCCTGAAGGGAAGTGAAACGGCTGGCCTCCTCCCACTGATCCTTCCACCTTTTCAGGCCCGAGGCGGGGATCCGGTACCGGTAGGCAAAGCGCGGCAGTCTCGCCCCAGAGGGGGCCGCTTCTACGACGCAGTCGACCCCTTCAAGCGGGACATCGTCCGGGAGCAGGTCAGGCAGCGCACCGGTGATCCGCTTCAGTGCGTCGTCCTGGTCGTCGCTGTGCAGCAGCCCGCTCCACAGCGCGTCCCGCGTTCCGTAGGGCACATACAGGAGTGTCTCCACCACAGGTTCGCCATCCACCAGGATCACCCGCAGCTGGTAGAGCTCGTGCTCGCTGCTGTAGACCTCCACGGTCTCGCCCCTGCCAGCCGCCTCGACGGCCGCGGTGACCGTGGGGAAGGCGCGGTAAAACCTTTCCCACTCCGGCAAGGTGTACGGCGATTCGAGCAGCTCCACGATCTCTTCGGGCACGCCCTCGTACTGCTGCGCGCGGCGCCGGCTCTCGGCGGCAGTCCTCTGGCGTCCGGCGCGCTTTTCCTTGCTGCTGGCGTTCTTCTTCTTGGACACCCGCCCACTCTTGCGCATCCTGGGTCTGGACGGGGCTTTATGGCCTACGTCAAGACCGGGCTTCGGCACGGCGGCCCGCTTTCTCACGCCGTGCGCTGCGCGGCTGCTGATTGCCCGTCGGCCTTCTGAGCGCATTCGGCTCGGGCACGCCGCAAAGCGGCGGCCCGGCTGGCAGCGGCGTCGCGACGCCGTTGGACACGGGCTGCTTCGATGGGGCTGGGCTGGTCACCGGACTCGGGGTCGGGGAACGCGCGCCGGCTGAGCTCGCGCAGGGCGCGGGTCTGCGACTCGACAGCCTCCTGGATGGCCGGGTCGACGTGCCGGTCGGGACGGACCGCCTGGTGGGCGGCGAGCGCGCGGCGGTAGCCGTCGCAAGCCATCTCGCGGGTCTTCACCGGCGCCTTCGCGTTCGATGAGCCCTCGTGGTCTGCCCCGGTGTCGCCCGGGGCAGATGCGGTGTCGCCCGGGGCCAGGACGCGCAGTTCCTTGACGGTTTCCTGGCCGGTCTTGGTGTTGATCCGGTCGATCAGCTGCCTGCCCAGCAACCGCAGCTGGGTGGCGTAGGCAGGGGAGACGGGCAGCAGGTCCAGCTGCCGGGTGGCCGGCTCGTAGTGCACCGGCTTGACCTTGCCGACCAGTTCGGGGGCGATGTCCGCCCAGCGGTCGATGACGCTGCCGGCTGCGGCCGGGGCCTCCCAGGCCCGCTCGGCCACGAGATGGTCGATCGCGGCGGCGAACGTGATCGGATCCCGTCCGCCGGTGCGACGCGACGGCCGCACGCGCCGGGTGGCGGCACCGCCTCCGGCCGCATCGGCCGACCGGGTCTTCGCTGCTGCCCGCGCGACCTGCAGCGCCACCCGGGCCAGGTCGACACCCGAGAGGGCGGGGGCCAGGTCCTCGCTCATGCGTACTCCTCCCAGGGGCGGTCGATGACCAGGTGGCCGGTGCCGCGCACCCGCTGGACCAGGTCGGCGATATCGGCGCTGAACACGTAGCGCGCGTAGTCCTCGCCGTAGGCGGCAGCGATCGAGGTGACCAGCGAGGGGTCCTTCTGCGCGGCCGCACGCATGTCGATCAGCTCGTGCTCCGACAGCTCCGGCGGCGCGGCGGGGACGTCGTCGGTGGTGAGCGTGTACAGCAGCTGCGCGGGCGGCTGGTCGTGCCGGCGGACCTGCGCGGCCGCCTCACGGAAGAGACGGGCCGCGAACTGGCTCGAGGGACCACCGGAGCCTTCCCATTCGGCGTGCCGGGCCTGCTCAGCGCGGCGGGAGGCCCGGTATGCCTCCACCGCGCGGGCGCGGCCTTCAGCGGTCGGCCACAGCCGCACGGCGCCGTCCAGGCGCTGCGCGAGGAATCCGGACGGGCGCAGCACCTGCTCCGGGGCGTCTTCCAGGTCCAGCCAGGCGATCACCTCGTCCGCGGTCCACCCGGCGTCGGCGACCTCCCGCACGATCCAGGCGATCCGCGGCCGCGCAGCCTTCGCCAGCCACGGCACCCGGCAGATCAGCTCCCCGGTCAGCTGGAAGCGGCGACCGACGCAGTTCAGCTTCCGGCGTCCACCGGGCTTCGCCTTGGACTTCTTTAGGGTGGGGGACTTGCGTTTCCCGCTGGCGAGCTTGCTCTCAGGGGGGAGGGAAGTATCACCCGCAGTAGAAGACGCTGAGGTACCAACCTGCATTGGGGTGCAACGGACCTCATCCGAAACAGCCGTCACACCCCCCTGCTCAGCACCCCTCACTAAGGCCTTCGCCGGGACCTTCGACGACGTCTTCGAGCGCGGCTTGCGCACCTTCCGCGACGCCTTCTTCGCCAGCTTCGCCATCAGCTCCCGGCCGGCCTCCGCGATCCCGGACACCGCCCGCGTGTACGCCGGAGCGTCCTCATCGCGCTGCACCGTGCGGATCCCCAGCGCGGCATCGAACTCCACCGGGATCATCCGCGCGAACTCCGACGCCAGTGCGGGGCCGCCGGACACCCGCGTGCCCTTGACGATCCACGCGAGTAGCCCGGCCTCTCGCAGCATCCCCAGGTGGTACTCCACCGACCGCTCCGCCATGCCGGTGCGGCGCATCAGGTACTCGACCCCCGGACGGCACGGAAAGAGCTGCGCGAGCTCCTGGGCGACGCGCACGGTCGTCGCACCGAAGCTGCGCGGCCCGTGCGACCGGTGCCGCCGCGGCTTGTAGAGCCCGGACCCGGCCACCCAGTGGACCGCCTGCATCCAGGAGTAGCTATCGCCCGCGATCCGGCCCGTCGACGTCGACAGCCACTGCGACGCCTCCGGCACGAACAGCACAGGCAGCACGACCACCGCGTCGACGTCGTCGACCGACGGACGCGGAGAAGGGAGCAGCACAGCGGCCGGTGCCGCCACGCCGCTCACCGGCCCACCGCCACGGCAGGAGCCGCGAATACCGCCTGAGTCGCCATCGAGCCGGTGTACACGCCAAAGCGGACACCTCCCTTTCGGGGCAGAACACGCGCTTCATCATCCATCCGGCGAACCTGCACCGAACGACCTGTGGACAGAGTCCGGCGACCGGCGTCGAAGCTGTGGACAGCGGAGAGACGACGAGAGAGGCCTGGCAGGAGCGCATCCCCGGCGGCCGCCAGGAGCTCACTCCAAGGCTCATCATGACTAAAGCCGTGAACTGCGCAAACAGGGTGTGCGAATCCCATCACGCGGGAAGTGCTGATGGGTCGAACCAGCGTGAATCGGACACGGTCGAGCTGACAAGAAGACGGGAAGTCGTGCACTATGGCGGGGACACCAACTTTCATATGCGAGCCGGACCACCCCGCGACGCGGGGCGGGCCGACGAGTGGATGGAAGGCACCAAGCCCCCTCCGGGAGGAGCGGGCGCGGTCCCAACCGAAACGCCGAGAGGTGGGTCGGAAGGGGGGAGATTTCTCCTCTCCTCTGGGTGGTGGTGGACCGCAGGGCCCTCGTCAAAGAGCCCCGCGGTTTGGGCGGGTGCCGACCGTTGTCAGCGGTCGGGGTCTTGCTCGGGTAATGCGCTGGCCCTGTCAAAGGCCGGGGTGTTGCTGGTGGCCCTTGTCGAAGGGGCCGACCCGCTTGTCGAAGGCGGGGTTACTGAGAAGGAAGTGGCTCGATGAGCCGAAGCTTGGAACCGGTGTCATGCCCGGGACCGAGCAGCCGAGCCGGGGTGTCAATCCCGCTCGGTGCGAAGGGCCGCGCGAGGCCGAAGCGGATTGTCAGTCCGCAGAGTGGCGCGCGCGGCCGATGACCTAGGTCATCCCGACCCCCTCGATTCCGAAGGTGGAGTCGGCCTGCCGGAAAGCGCACCTGAAGGCGTGATCGCGACGATGGAACGGCGCAGATGCGTGTGAAGTTCTATGGGTGCGGGTAGTCTTCATCCCGCGATCACCTCCCAACCAGGTGCTCGCCCAAACGGAGCTTCGCCCCGTTCGAGAGCCCCCAGTGGACCAGGCCCGGTCCCGGGGGCTTTCGCCGTTGTCGATCACTTCTGCGCACAGCCTAACTGCATAACCGGCCAGAACTGCGGGGCGAATTCGCGCAGCATGCAAGGCCAACCCGTCTGACGGGAAGCGCGCGGGAAACTGCCCGCCGTACGGGAAAGTCACTGTCCACCCCGCAGTTCACGAAGATGGGTGACGAACTCCTGCGCCTCCGAGGCGTGCCCGTAGTGTGTCTGGAGGGCCTGACCGAGGTCGGCGGCCACCATCGCGAGCGAGGGCAGAGACTTCCGCTCCCCGGTCAGGGCCCGCTCCCCGTAGGCGAGCGCAGTGTCCAGGTCGCCCTCACGTGCGGCGACCACGCCGAGCGTGACGCGGGCTTCCGCGATCCGCATGGGCGACCGCTCCGTCCCGTCGAAATCCGTGCTGGCCCGGATGACTTCATTGGCCAGCTGCTCCGCGAGTCGGTTCTCGCCTGACTTCCTGAGCGCGTCCATGCGGTAGAAGTCGTATTTCGCGGGGTCGACGACGAAATGGTTCTCGATGTTCTCGGGATACGGGAGCCGTTCCAGGATCTGGCGGCCTTGGTCGAGTGCGACCTCGGTCTGCGACCGGTCGCCCAACCTCGCCCACGCCTTGGCCTTTTGAGCGTACAGCTGCGCGGCGACGCTTTCGTTCGGCGCCACGGCGATGCCGGTCTCCGCGGCCGCGATGACGCCGCGGTAGTCGCCCCGCGTCAGCGCGAACCAAGCCCTCATCTCGTGCGCCCAGCCCTGCACGCTGAGCTCCCCGGCCTCTTGACCGAGCATCAGCGCGGCCTGCCGGGTCGCCTCCGCGTCGCGGGGGCGGCCGGAGTCGTACTCGACACAGCCCACCAGGAGCGACAGCTTCCCGGCGAGCGCGATGATCTCGCGGTGCTGTGCCAGGCTGACCCGCTGGTGCTGGAGGCCGACGACGCGGGCGAGCCACGCCTTGCCCTCCAGGAGCAGCTGGTCGGCGGGCATGTACGCGTATTCGCAGCACAGCCGGTCCGCCGTGATCCGCAGCGCGTCCAGCGTCGCGACGTCCACGTCCGAGGCTCGCAGCCGCGCGATGATGTCCACCGTGTCCATGCCGCTGACCTGCAAGATCTCCGCGCGGCCGTCGCGCCGGCTGCGCTCGGGGAAGAAGGCGCCCGTCGTCGTACCGAAGGTCTGAGCGATTGCTGACCGGTACTTCGTCGGCTGAGCCTCGCCCGCCTCCCATCGCTTCCACTGGCGCAGCAGGTCCTGTTCGCTCACGACCTGGTTGTCTGGGAGCCGAACCATCAGTGCACGCACCGCGTCGGTTTGCGACCAGCCCCGAGCAGCACGCTCATCCACCATCCGGCGAGCCCAGTCAGGACGCTCGTCAACCATCGCGATCCCCTTCCCCGTACGGTCCAGCGGCGCAGCCTGCGCCCCGACAGGGTGATGCCCGCGGAGCGGAAGCCGGCCCTTCTGCGGCCGAGCATGGCACGGCCTCTTGATCGCGCGGAGGTGACAAGTGGTGGTGACATTCCGAATGTCACCGGCCGATGTCACTTTCCGCAGTCGCAGGACCCGAGCACGGTCATGGTCATCAAGTGCCAGGTGCTGCGTGTGGGGGGTAGGAGTCAATGGGGGCCGCCATCCATGGGAGGACTTGCACGGCGGAGCGCGGCCAGCACGGTCTTTGGGTGACCGTTGTACAGGATGTGCGGCTCATCAGCGGTTGGCGGGCGGAAGCGGCCCGCGTGCCTGAGAAGGTCTTCCTCGCTGAACTCGATGCTGTTCGCGTCGGCCAGCGACTGCTCGTTGCGCTTCCGGATTCGGTCCCAGCGCACCTCATGCGGCACTGGCAAGTAGATGAGAACAGGCTCGCCGCCGGCCTCCATCACAGTTGCTGCCCATTGGGCTCGCTCTTCCGGAGTCCAAAAGCCGTGGTCGACCACGGTGTCGTGTCCGGCCGCCAGGAGGTCCTGGAGTTCAAGGGCGATGTCCTTGAGTACGGGCGCCTCCCGGACCCTGAACTCGCCGCGGGGGAAGTCCCTGCCGTAGTGGCCGTAGCGGCGGAACATCTCCTCATCAGGGCACAGGCGCCGGAAGCCGGCCTTCTCCAGGGCGCGGGCGAGGGTTGTCTTGCCGGAGCCCTGGAGACCGGACATGAGGATCGCGCGAGGCGCGGGGTCCGGTCGGCCAGACAAAGCGGCGGAGATACGCGTGATCTCGAATCGTCCTTCCAGCGTGAGGGTGTCGGTGTGCTCGGCTCGAAGAAGCTGGCTGAGGCGGGTTTCGAGGCAGGAGACGAGCGTGTCGTCGAGGGCGACGACGTTCCGTGTGGTCACCGCTGCATTTCTGACGTCGTGCGACGGGTGCGGCCCGGGGCGCCCAAGTCCACGCCGTACTCCAGCAGCTCGCCGTCGGCGTCCAGGAAGCGCGCGGTCAACACAAGGATTGCCGCGACGGTGGCGGCCTCCAGCTCCAAGAGCTCGAGGTCGCGCTTTGTCGCGATGCGAGCAGTCTCCTCATCCACGCGCTTAACGACGTGCCGTCCGGTAGCCCGAGCGATCAAGTCGAGCGACAGCCCGCCCTTGAGCCGCTCGCTCCGCGCCAACTCGGGGACGGCCTGGGCGAACTCCGCCGGGATCCATGACGTGGAGTGGGAGACGATCCCATGACCGTCCCGGTAGACACGGCTGCGGCGAATCACGTCGTCACCAGGCGAAATGCCAAACACATGAGCGACGTCCTCAGGAGCCGCCACTATGCCGGCGGTGTGGCCGGAGGATTTCTCTCCAACGCCCCACGACGACTGAGTCTTGCTGCTGCGGTCGTGGCGTTCCGCTCCGGAGGAGAGCGAGATGGGACGCGCCGTCACCTCGGTGCCGACACCCGGGATGCCCCGCACCAGCCTCTCTTCGCGCAGCAGCCTCATCGCCCGGTCCGCGGTAGCGGTGCTGACCTCCCACTCGGCAGCCAGCGTCTTGATGCTGGGCAGGAGGTCACCCGGCGAGAGCTCCCCAGAGCTGATCAAGTCGCGGTAGTGGCCCGCGATGCGCGCGTATGGCGGCCGATTGTCGGCTCGGGGTGGCCCTGACATGTGCCTTCGCCTCCTTCGGATTCCCTCTGGGTGCCTCACTATACCGCTTGACACCTGAGGGTACCTGATGCAACCTGATGTAAGGTGTCGGTGATCCTCCGGGAGCACCGAGTAAGCACCATCGCAAGACCGCAATAGTCGTCCGCCCTTCGGGGCGGCCGGGGTAGTCCTCAGCTCGCTGAGGACGCGAGAGCACCATCGAACTCCCCCGGAGCCTGACGGCCGCGACAACTGCGTGCACGTCGCAGCGCTGTGCGCTGTCTGTCCTGCGGGACGCCGGCCTTGAACCGGGCGGCCCGGAGGGCGGAGAGAGCATCGCGACCCGCGCCCCTGCCGCTCCGTCTGTGAGGAGTCCAGATGTCTGCTTCGACCCTTGAGCGCACCGCCCGTCCCCGCTGGAGCCGGACCCGCTCCCGCACCGTCAACGCCCGCCCTGCCCTGACCCTCTCCACTCTCAAGCCCCACCAGTTCGACCTGCGCCCGGCCTGTGCGTCGCTGATCTGCCCCGACTGCAAGACGTGGGTGCCGATCACCGGCCTCCAGACCAGCAAGCCCAAGCTCGTGCCGCACGACACCGGCCGTGCGGGCAAGGACGCGGCCGTCCGCTGCCGCCTGGGCAGCAACCGCCTGGTCACCGTCGACGTCACGGTCAAGAAGTGGCAGGAGCGCCTGGAGGACGGCCACGCGGAGACCGGCCACCGCCGCTCGACCACCGTGCTGCGCAAGCCGAAGACCGCGGTCGCCCCGGCCGTCAGCCAGATCGCCGCGCAGAAGCAGGCATCGGCGGATGACGAGCCCGGCAACGGCCGCCCCCTGTGGCTGCTGCGCGAGATGAAGTGGGCGTCGACCGAGTCCGCGGTCCGCGACGCCGACACCCGCCGCACGCAGCTGCCAGGCGGCGACGCACCGCTGGGTGCGCCCCGGGTGCCGCTCAAGACGCTGCACCCCGAGCGCCCCGCGAACTGACCCGCTCCGGACGAACGACCACGGCCCCGGCCACCCCGCAGAGGGGAGGCCGGGGCCGTGGCTGCTCGTACAAGCAGTCAGCTCCCCGAGTAGGGAGCGATCGCGACAGCCCTTGGGATTGCGGCCCGGGAGCTGTCCAGGACCTGACTGGAGGACCTGATGCAGCACAGCATGACACGCACCGCGGCGCAGCCGCGGGCGGGGATCATCGACGACATCGAGCGCGAGGACGACGACCAGGGCTACGAGCCCGAGGACGCCGCCCGCGTTGACGTCGCCCTGGTCCTCTTCTCCACCGTCGCGCCGGTGCTGGCCGGTTGGGAGGTGGCGGCGTGATCACCAGCCTCACCGACGCCGAACGCGAGGCGCTCTCGCAGAAGAACCGGGAGCAGAACAAGAGGTCGGAGGCCAACCGCCGATGAGCGCCCGGCCGACCGACGACCTATTCGTCCGCTACATGCGCGCGTTCCAGGACTCCACCGAGCACACCGCCGCGTGCCCGGCCTGCCAGGGCGAGACGCCGTGTGCCGAGGGGGTGCCGATCCACGATCGGTTCGCCCGCCTCCAGGACGCCTACAACGCACGTCAGAAGCAGCGTTGATTCCGGCCCTGCCCGTCGTCCCCGCGCCGTCCCGGCCGGGGCCGGCGGAGAGCGCCGGGAGCTTCCGCCCGCTCCGGCCGTCCGGCCGCCGCACACGCAACAGCCCCAGGGTGGCCGCCCCGGGGCTGTCTCCTGCACTGGACCTTCTGGGAGGCCCTGATGAATCGCAACTCCATCGTACGCACCCCGTACTACGGCGCCGTCTCAACCGCGGCCGCGCCCGAGCGTCCCCGCGCGGCCTGCGCCGATGAGGCCCCAGAGCTGTTCTTCCCGATCGGGGACAGCGGCCCGGCCCTGCTCCAGGAGGAAGAGGCCAAGGCTGTCTGCCGTCGCTGCCCGCTGATGGAGCCCTGCCTCCAGGGCGCGCTGGAGCGCGGCGAGGCCGCCGGGGTGTGGGGCGGGCTGTCCGAGAAGGAGCGCCGTTCCCTCAAGCGCCGCGCCGCCCGCCAGCGCACTGCCTGATCCGTTCTGGCGGCTGCCTGATCCGCCCGCACCGACCCGCTGCACCACGGCGGCCGGGACGGGCGGTGACGGGGAGCCGGACAGCCCGGACCGACAGTCGAGGGAGGCCACATGGCCACGACGATGACCCCGCTCCAGCCCGGCACGGAAGCCGCCGCCCAGGCCGCCGCTTTCGCGATCTTCGGCAGCGACATCCCGCCGATCGAGCCGGAGGACTACAGCGGCAGCTGGCGCACCACCCTCCACGTCATCGCGGAGGAATGGGTGGGCGAGGGCCGCTTCGAACGGCACGCCGCCCGCACCGCGACCGCGCTCAACGCGCTGTTCGCCACGCAGCAGCGGTACGGCGTCGGCTCGCCCGAGACGCGCTCCGACAGCGACAGGCTCCAGCCGCTGATCGACCGGTGCCGCCACTTCGGCATCACCACCGCCGACCTCATCCGGCACGGCGCGCGGTTCCCCGAGAGCTGATTTCGTTCCCGCCCGGCGGGAGCGGCAGGCAGTTTCGGGCCCGCCCCGCAGCGCTCCCCCGCACCGGCCGCCCGCCCCTCGGGAGGCCGGCCTTTCCGTGTGCCCGAAGCGGGTAGTGCCGGTGCCAGTTTCGTGATCAACCGTCCGCACCGGCCGCCGTTTCGGGAACGCACCCCTCGCGTTTCGGGAGCACCGGCCGCCGTTTCGACCCCGCCCTGAACGACCCCTTCCGGAGGCCCCCATGACGATCACTGACGTGCCGCAGACCGCGGCTCCCGACACCCCCGCTTCGCACCCGCCGGGCCTGGCTTCGGGCGCACCCGAGAAGGTTTCGGGTACGGCCCGGGGCGTTTCGAGTCCGGACAAGCGGAAGACGATCAAGCCCACCCGCGACCGGCTGATGACCGCCCTGTCCCTCGTCGCCGCCTTCGGCGGCACGCTGGTCGGCGTCATCGGCTTCGCGATGTCCTACAGCACCCTGGCCAAGGTCGCCCTGAGCTGGGGGTTCAGCAAGGAACTGGCCCCCTGGTTCCCGGTCGGCGTCGACGCCAGCATCATCGCGTTCCTCGCGCTGGACCTGTACCTGATCCGCAAGGGCACCCCGTGGCCGCTCCTGCGGATGGCCGCGCACGCCATGACGGGCGCGACGATCTGGTTCAACGCCAGTTCACAGGGCCACATCGGCACCGATCCGGTCCAGGCCGCCAGCCACGGCGTCATGCCGATCCTGTTCGTGATCGGCGTCGAGGCCGCCCGCCGCCTGATCATCCAAAAGGCCAGGCTGGAGGCGGGAACGGTCACCGACCGGATCCCGCTGCACCGCTGGATCCTCTCCCCCATCGCAACCCCGCGGTTCTACCGCCGGATGCGGCTGCACAACGTCACCTCCTACCCGGAGATGATCCGGCGCCAGCAGGACCTCATCGCCTACGAGCAGTGGCTCAAGCGCAAGTACGACGGCGACCTGGGCAAGGCCAGTGAGGATGAGCGGCTGCCGATGAAGATGGCCGCCTACGGCTACACCGTCTCCGAGGCCCTCGCGATGCCTGAGCAGCAGGAACGCGAGGCGGAGGCCCGCGCGGAGGAAGCCGAGCGCCGGCGCCTGGACGCGGAGACGCGCCAGGAGCTCGCGCGCAAGCAGGCCGAAGCCGACCGGCTGGAGGCGGAGGGCAAGCTCGAAGCCGTCCGCGCCCGGGTGGAGGGCGAGACCGGCCAGGCCCGCGCCCACGCCAAAGCCCAGGTCAGCGCCGCAGAGCGGGCCGCTGCGCTGGAGGAGGCCGCGCTGGAGACGGCGGTCATCGCCGAAGCCCGCGCCCGTGAGGCGGAGGCGGAGCGCAAGGCCGCCCAGGAGCGCGAGGCCAAGGCCGCTGCGGATGTCCGCGCGGCGGAGCTGGAGCGCCAAGCGGCGGAGAAGCGGAAGGAAGCTGCGGAGGCCGACCGGGTCGCCGCGGCGGAGGCTCAGGCCATCGAGACGGCGGAGATCGCGGAGGCCCGGCAGCGTGCTGCCGAAGCCGATCGGGTCGCTGCCGAAACGGAGAAGGCCGCTGCCGAAACCCGCCGCCGCGCCGCCGAAGCCGACCGGCTCGCGGCGCAGGAGAACGAGCGCAAGGCGACCGCCGACGCGAACACGCAGGCGGCCCGCAAGCGTGAAGCCGAAACCGAGTACGCCGCTGCCGAAAGGCGGCTCGCCGCCGCCGAAGTCGAGCGGCGCGCGGCCGAAATTGAGGACGCCGCGAAGCTGAAGCCGCGCGAGCGGGCGCTCCGCAAGGTCGTGCGCATGGCGCTCGCGGCCGGCGCGGTGTTCGTCGGCCTGGACGCCGACGGGATCCAGCGGGAGCTGTGCCGGGTCGTCTCGATCGCCGACGTCCAGCGCGAGTTCGACGTGTCGTCGACCGACACCGCCTCCAAGTACCGCCAGGAGGCAGCCGAGCTGCTCGCCAACGGATACCGCCCGGAGCAGTGACCTGCACAAACGAGCCTTTCGACGGTTCCACCGGCCCCCGAGACGAAGTCAGCGCCTCGGGAGCGCGGTGAAGGCGCCGAAACGCCACGACAAAGCCTCCCAGATCACCCCCGCCCCGAGAAGGAGAACCCCACCTCATGGATATCAACGCACTGTTCACGGATGAGGGCCTGCGGGCCTTCACCGCGACCGTCCGCGACCAGCACGTTCGCGACGCCCAGCAGTACGGGCAGATCGCCGACATCGTGCGCCGGCGCCTGGAGCAGACGCCGATCGACGGTGACCGCTGGATGGCCAAGAAGATCCGCGCCTGGAAGGTGTCGCGGCAGCTCAAGGCCATGCAGAAGGCGTCCGGCGAGGCCGCGAGCAAGGCGGAGGCCCTGTACGCGACCTACAAGAACGAGGTCCTGGAGCTCCCCCAGCGCAGGGCCGCGGCGGAGGCCCGGAAGCTGGAGCGCAAGTCCGGCCGTCAGGCCGCCCTGGGGACCGCCGTCGCCAAGTCCCTGGACAAGACGGTGACCTCGCTGAACGCCCCGGTCGACCAGGTGCCGGGCGCGGCCGGGCAGGCGAGGCCGGCGGAGTTCGTGGCCGCCGACAACCCCTGGCAGCAGTGGCCGATGGCGGCCGGCGGTGAGCGGCCGACCGCCTCGATCAACGACTACTTCCCGAAGGGAGAGCAGGGTTGAGCACGCCTCGGCAGACGCAAAACCGCGCGAAGCACTGGAACGCGCGGATCGCGGAAGCCACGACCGAGAAGGAGCGGGCCGGGGTCTGGTACGACGCGTGCCGGACCCTGGCCATCAAGGCCGAACGCGAGGGTCGTCCCGAGGTGTGGCGCAAGCTCACCGAGGAGCTGCACGACTTCTTCAAGCGCAACGGAGGGTGACGAAGTTCTTCTTCATCACCGCCTCTTCCTCGCCGCCTGGAGCACCCCAAGGCGCGCGCGTGTCGTGCGCGCGAGAGGGTGCCCCAGGCGGTGACCGTCTGTCAACTCCGAGAGGGAGACGTCATGGCCGACGACGACGGCTCGAACAACCTGATCCACTTCCCCCGCGTGGGCTACACCGCCCCTGCCGAACCCCCCGCGGAACCCCCTGCTTCGGCTCCGGTCGACGTGCCGTTCGCCGCCCCCGCAGACACCTCTCCGGTCACCCCCGAAGCGTTTGCACCCGCGACACGAACCGACCCGATGGACGTCATCGCGGCCCTGCCCGAGCCCGGTCTCGGCACCCCGTTCTCCGGCGACTCGGAGCCCGCCGCTGCGCCCGCCGCGACCCCTGCGACGGGCGGCGCGATGGTCCCGGCGACCTTCCGCTCGGAGGGTGCGCAGCCCGCCGCGCCGCGCCTGGGTTCGCTGTCCCTGGCGGCGATCCTCGCGGTGTCCCTGGCGGCCATGCGCGGCATCCACTCCGCCGTCGCGGCGGGCCGGGCCAACCGGGAGCAGCGCGAAGCGGTCGCGAAGACCGCGAGCACCGCCAAGGACGGCCCCGGCGGGAGCGGTTCGAAGAAGCAGGTGCAGCCCAGCCACGAGTACGGCCGCAAGACGCTCCAGCGCGGTCCTGGCGGCCCGGGAGGCCGCTCGGGCGGCTCGGGAGGCCGGGGGCGCGGCGGGTCGACGACCCGGTCGCCCAGCGGCTCTGGCGGTTCTGGCGGCGGCTCGCGGGGCGGGCGCGGCGGCGGTTCGGGCTCCGGGCCCGGCCGCTCCAACTCCGGTTCCGGCGGCGAGGGCGGCTCGGGCGTCACACCGCTCAAGCGCACCTCGCAGGGCGGCGGCGTGAACCTCAAGAAGAACCGCGGCCCCGGATCGTCCGGCGGCTCGGGCGGTTCGGGAGGCTCCGGCGGCGGCAAAGGCCCGAGCAACAGCGGCGGCGGTGGCGGCAGGAAGAACCGCGGCCCCGGCAGCACCGGGGCCGGGGCCAGCGGTTCGTCCGACGGTCCGGGCAAGAAGCGCGGACCGGGCTCCGGGACGGGTACCGACAAGACGACCGGCCCCGGCACCAAGAGCTCCGGCAAGGGCACGGGGGCGGGCGGGAAGACCACGCCCGGAACCACCAGCTCGAAGGGCCCCGGCACCGGCAAGGGCACGACGACCGGTCCCAAGAGCGGCACCAAGAAGTCGCCGCGCGGCACGACCGGCCCGTCCGGGATCCTGCGTAAGAAGCCCGGCACCACCACCTCCGGCACCGGCCCGAAGACGAAGCCGAAGGGGAAGGGCAGCAGCGGCGCGGGCACCACGGCGCCCGGCAGCAAGCGCGGCGGCGGGAAGAAGGGCAAGACCCGCTCCGGCAAGGGCGGCACGATCCCGGCCCCGGTGCCCAAGGCGCCGGGCGGCAAGTCCCGCAAGGGCAAGAAGGTCAAGCTCACGCCCGGCATCGCGCACGGCACCATGGCGGCGTCGGACTCCTACGGCTGCCGCTGCCGCAAGTGCCGGCGCTTCGACCGCGAGTACGGCAAGAAGATGGACGCGGCCCGCAAGTCCGCCGAACGGGGCCGGACCACCTTCGGCGAGGCGGTGCACGAGACCGCTGAGAAGCGGCTCAAGCGCCGCCGCAAGAAGATGCGGCCGCCCGTCGTCACGAAGGTCAAGGTCAAGAAGCCGAAGAAGAAGACCGGCCCGAAGACCAAGACCACCAAGCCCGCCGGTCCGGCCGCGAAGGCGCCGGTCGGTCCGGCCGCGGGGGTACCGACCCGCCGTACCCCCTGGTCCACGGCCAAGGCGCGGGCCCGCAAGCGCGCCCGGATGCGCACCACCACGGTCCCGGGCCCGCGTCCGGCGCCGACGCCCGGCCCGGTCACACGGCCCGGCCCCGCCGCTCCGACCGGCCCGATGCCCGCCCCGGCCACTGCGGTCGCCGGTGCCGCCACTGCCTCGACCCCGCCGGGCGGCGGAACGGTGCCGGGCACCGGCACCCCGCGCCTGTCGCCGTTCGAGGCGATGGGCATGGCGACGGCGGCGTCCGCTCCGGCCGGTCCGATCACGGTGGAGCGGGCCGACTCCCCGACATCCGGCCCGGCGACGTCCGGCGCGGGGCTCCCCGCCAGCACCTCGACCTCGAGCACGAAGGAGAACAGCGTGAGTGACGCCTGGCTGACGAAATGGGGCAGCGGCAGCGTCGCGGACATGGACGCCCAGCACCAGACCGAGGTCACCCTCGACGACACGCTCGACGTCCTGGAGGAGCTCACCGGGCAGTCGTTCAAGGCGCACGAGACCTGCCGCAACCTCTCCCAGAAGGCGCGACAGATTCGGCACGAGCTGGACGAACTCGCCGCCGACCTGCGCTCCACCCACAACGTCATCGGCCGGATGACCGGTGCCGCGATGGCGAAGCTGGCGGAGTCCATGGAGGTCCTGGCCCGCAAGGCCGACGAGATGTCCACCAAATCCCTGACGGCCGCGGAGCTCTCCGAGAGCGCGGAGAACGCGATGTTCGACGCCTACCGGCCCCTCGTGCAGGCCACCGAGGACATGGGCCTGGCCGTGCCCGCCGCCCGCGTTCACAACGAGAACTGAGAGGAGATCACGTGAGCGACAACCTCCCCGCCATCCCGGGCATGAACAACGGCGTGGCCAGCAGCACCGGCAGCGCCAGCACGGGCAACGGCTTCCTCGCCCTGGCCGGCCGGACCGCCAAGCTCGCGGCCTCCGCCCTCTTCCTCAAGGAGGGCATGCACCTGCTCCGCTCGCACATGCAGGCCAACGCCGGTGCGGCCATGCGCCTGTCGGAGATGTGCGGCCAGGCCGAAGTTGAGCCCCGCTTCACCTCGATGATCGAGGACGTCTCCACCTCCCTGACCGGGGTCGCGGAGGCGTCCGGCGAGATGGTCAACGCGGCCGACGCCGTCGACACCGATGCCCGCGGCTTCAACTCCGCGCACGACCGCGAGTACCGCCCCGGCTACGAAGCCTCCAACGGCTCCGGAGTCCGGCAGGCCAAGCCCGGCTTCTACCGGCGCACCGGCCGCCGCAGCTGAACAACCCCTCACCCCGCAGCAGCAGGGGCCGCACCCGGACCGCCGGGTGCGGCCCCTGCTGCTGCCTGCCCTTGAACGGAGGCAGTGTTGAGCACCATCGACCAGGCGGCGCCGGCCGCCGACACCACCAAGCGCGTCCCGGGCCACGTCATCTACCGGCGCGTCCTGGCCGAACGCACCTCCTACGCCCTCGCGGCGGCCGGGATGGCCGTCGGCCCGCAGCTGGACGACAGCGCCTGGTCCTACCTCGCCTCCGGCGGGATCGGACTGGGCACCCTCGCCTGGCTGTACGCAAAGACCAAGGACCCCGACCAGGGCCTGAGCGTCCTGACCCGGGCGCAGCGCGCGATCCCGTTCCTGACGGCCGCCGGCACCTACGTGGCGAACCTGATCACCCCCGGCTTCAACTGGTGGGAGGTCGTCGCCCCGGCCGCGTGGGCGTCCCTGATGGGATGGATGGTGCCGCTCACCCGCAGCGCCGGCCTGGTCCTAGAGCTCGCCGAGCACCAGGCGCAGCACGGCGCCGGACCCGGGGAACCGCTGACCTACACCGAGTTCCTCGCCGTGAAGTGGCAGCAGGCCACCGGCGACGGCACCCGGCTGGTGTCCATCACCCCGTTCCGCGCCGACCGGCCCGACTTCGAGGCCATCGTCGTCGCCCAGGCCGGGAAGGCGGTGCCCACCTTCACCGAGGTGCAGCTCGCCGCCGCGTTCGACTTCCCGGTCGGCACCGTGAAAATCCGCCCGATCCAGGGATCCGGGCCCGGCCGGATGCGGCTGGTCGCCCGCCCCACCTCCGAGGACGTCGAAGCCGTCGCCGAAGGCATCCGCGGCCTGTGGGAGACCGCGGTCGCCGCCCCGGGCAAGGCCGCCCCCGGTGTCGAGCTGCTCGACTACCGGGCCGAACCGCACCGCATCGTGCTGCTGGTCGCCTCCCCGCCCGGCAAGGAGATCCACCTGCCGCACACGGCGATCTGCTCCGCCTTCGGCATCGACGACCCCTCCCGGCTCGTCATCGAGACCGACGGCATCCGCCAGGGCGTCGTCTCCATCTACAAGACGAACCCGCTGATGAAGGTCCGCAAGGCCACCGTCGAAGACCTGACGATGGACTCCAAGGGCCGCGTCACCATCGGCGTCTGCCACGACGGCAAGCCCGCCCGGATGCGGTTGTGGGACCCGAGCCAGGGCGCGCTGCGCGGCATCACCGCCGGCGTCACCGGCGCGGGCAAGTCCGTCCTGCAGAACCTGATCCTCGCCGCGGAGAAGCGCTCCGGCGTCGTCTCCTGGGTCGGCGACGTCCAGGGCGGCATGTCGCTGCCCGAGGCGGAGGGCCGGGTCGACTGGTTCGCCAAGGGCCCGGTCGAGACGCTCCTGATGCTCACGGCCGCGCACGCGGTCATGAAGTACCGCGAGCGGATCTCTAACGAGATGGGCCGCGGCGACTTCGCCCTGAACAAGCCGTGGCCGCTCATCAACATCACGCTGGATGAGATCAACCGGCTGCTGTCCCACCCGGACGAAGCGATGCGCAAGGCCACCGCCTACCTCATCGCCGACATCCAGAAGACCGGCCGCAAGGTCGGCATCGGCATCCGGCTCGCCGTGCAGTCCCTGCACCTCAAGGACCTCGGTGACGACGACGCGATCCGCCAGCAGGGCAAGGTCGGCGCGCTGTTCCTCATGCGCACCGCCTCCTCCTCCACCAAGGAGATGGGCCTGGACGGCATCGCCCCGGCCGGTTTCCAGATGGAGAACATCCCCGCCCGGATCTACGAGAACGGGCAGATCGAGGCGCTGTTCTCCGGCAAGGACGACGAGGACGGCGAGTCCACCGCGGGCATGGCGTACATGTTCCTCGACGGGCGCGCCAAGTTCATGCGCACGTTCTTCGCCCAGAAGGTCGACGGCGTCTACCCCGACCTGATCGCCCTGTACGGCGACGAGCCGCCCACCGGGCTGACCGAGGGCGAGGCCAAGGCCGCGCAGGCCGGGGCCGCGATCTACGGCGTGCGGCACACCAACCCGTACGCCGACTGCGACACCCTCGCCCAGGCGTTCTCCGACGTCCCGGGCAGCACCCCGGCGGCCGGCGCCCCGGCCCCGGACGCCGACGGCGGAGACGGCGGAGACGGCGATGAGGCGCCCGCCGCGTTCGAGGCGCCGTTCGGCATCCCGTTCGGCGACGGCGGCCCCGACATCGGGGAGGAGCCCGGCCTCCAGGACCAGATCCTCGACCTACTCGCCGACGGGCCCAAGAGCCTCAAGCAGCTGCGCGAGGCCCTGCCCAGCTTCCAGCCCTCCAGCGTCAGCAACGCCTGCACCCAGCTCAAGGCGAAGGGCCTGGCCAAGTCGCTCAAGCGCGGCCACTGGCAGCTCGCCGACAGCTGACCCGCACCCACCACCCACTCACCGAAGGAAACCGATCCCCGTGGCCCTGTCGATCTCCCTGGTCCTCCTGCTCGGCATCATCGTCGTCATCCTGGTGCGCACCGGCTACCAGCGGATCATGCCGGGCATCGCCGTCTGCCTGTTCGGCTTCTTCCTCGCCAGCACCGGCATCGCCCCCACGATCACCAGCGCCGTGTCCTCCCTCACCGGATGGATCAGCAGCTTCTGACCACCCCGGCCTCGTCCCTGCCGAACGAGAAGGAGAACACCCCGATGAACCGTCCCCTGGTCGTCGACGACGCCACCGACATCCTCGCGGCCAGCCCCGAGGCCCGCGCCCTGGTCGCCGACCTCCTGCGCACCGGCCGCCAGGGCGGCCTGGTGGTCCGCTCCAAGACCCGCCGGCCGTTGCAGTACCCGACGCCGGCCGCGCTCGAGGACGCCGCCGACCAGCAGTAGCCCCGCCCGCCCTCTCTCGCCCCCCCTGCGCCCTCCCTGTCACCACGGCGGGGAGGGCGCCCCGCGTCTGCCCCGAAACGGAGATCACCGTGGACTTCGAGCCCATCACCCGCCCGCTCGCCGACGACGAAGCCAAGGCCGAAGCCGAGCGGATCATCGCCCGGTCCTTCCAGCCCGAGATGCCGCCCGTGCGGCACATCCCGACGTCGTTCCGCGACGACACCCCGCTGCCCGCCTACGGCGACACCCCACCCGTCCATCAGGACGACAAGCAGATCGTCCCCGCGTGGGCGGCCGGGATCGCGGTGGCCTCCATCGGCGTCGGCGCCGGCATCACCGGCGTCGGCTGCGGTGCCTGGCTGGTCCTCCAGGGCCTGGCCTCCGTCACGCTCTACGGCGTCCTCATGGTCACCCTGCCGTTCGCCGGCGTCGCGATGGTCGCCACCGCGATCGGCGGCGCGTTCAGCAAGGCCCGCAGGTCGGTGTCCAAGACGGTCTACGAGGGCCCGGTCGTGCAGAACACGCAGATCAACAACACCAGCAGCCAGCGCGGGATGTTCTCCCACACCCGCAACGACGTCCGCTGAACTCCGGGCGCCCTGCCTCGTATCCGACACCTCGCCCACCGGGCCGGGGCTTCGGGTGCGGGACAGGCCGTCCGGCCTCGCGGTCAGTCGTAGTCGATCCAGATCCGGCCGTGCTCATCGACCTCGGCACCCCGGATCTGCCCGTCGACGATCGCGCCATTGATCGTCACCTCGACGTCGTAGTCCACGTCGATCCACAGCACACCGTCGTCGTCGGTGAACGCGGGCCAGATCTGCCCGTCCGTGTCCACGACCTCTTCGAAGACGACTTCCTCCGGCTCATCGCGGGTGAACCACCCCACCGCAGCCGCCCCCTCTCTTCAACCCCGTCGCTCACAGCTTGGCCCACTCACACGCTCCGTGAACCCCGCATCGACACCTTGGAGTTGCCCCGTGCCGTCCAACGACAACACCCCCCGCGCCGACCACCAGGAGCTCGCCTACCTCCCCGTGCCCTTCCCGAAGGCCCCGCCCAAGGAGCCGCGGTTCGCCGCACTGCGCACCTGGTGGCAGAAGGCATGGAAGGAAGACGGCGTCCTGCACGCGATGTGGGAGGACGCCCTCAGCGCCCCCACCGACGGCTTCCGGTACATGGCCCCCTGGCTCCGGGCCGTCCTGATGGTGGCCGGAGTGTCCTTCGTCGTGCTGATGGCCAAGGCCGCCGGCGAAGTCGTCCTCCAGGGGCTGCACCATCTGCTCACCGCCGTGCCCAAGGTGCAGGTCGGCGTCGACACCTCCAGCGGCGTGTTCGCCGTCGTCGACCAGCCGGTGCGCACCTACATCGCGCAGCACTCCGCCGGTCTCCCGGTCGAAGCCTCCACCGTCTACACGCTGTGGCTGCTCACCGGCATCACCGGCCTGGTCCTCGGCTACCTCTCCCGGAACAACGGGGTGCGGGCGATGTGGGCGGGGTGGGGCACGGCCTCCGTGTTCATGGTCTGGACGGCGACCCCGGCCACCAGCAGCCCCATCGCGGTCGGCCTCGCGGTCCTCGCCTGGACGGTCCTGTCCGCGTTCGCGATGCGCGGCCTGACCCTGCGCCGCCGCGTCGGCCGTCCGGCCCGCCCGGCGAGGGTCTCCGTCAAGCCCGAGATCCACGTCCACGTGCCCGCCCCGGCCCCGGCCCCGGCCGTCGAACAGCACCCGCACAGCGGCTGCCCGTTCCGGGACTGACCTTCCGGTCGCTCCGCCTGGTCCTCGCCCACCCCGCTCGCGGGTGGGCGAGGGCTGGACAGGCCGACCGGCCACTTCGCACCGCGCTCCGCGCTCCGCCGACACCAGCACGACGTCGGCGGGGCGCGGTGCTTGCTGTCCACCGACACCAGGAGGAACCGCTCGTGCTCATCCCCCGCCCGCGCCGCCGGATCGGCCGGCCCCGCCCGCAGCGTCCCGGTCCCCGCTACCCGCTGCCTCAGCGCCGGTTGCCCGGTATCTGGAGCAGGTGATGGCCGACCAGGACCAGGACCTGGTCGACGTCGACCCGTACGACCTCGGCGACGGCTCCTTACCGGTCTTCCGGTGGAAGCAGGCCGGGCGCGACAACCTCGCCACCCGCCGCCAGCTGCGGGAGATGGGGCTGCGCCCCGGCGGCCAGGAGCCCGTCGCCCGGGGCGAAGCCGAAGCACCCGATGACCCTCGCGGAAGCACTCCTACGGCTCTTCGCCCCACTTGGCCTGGTTGGCCATCTCCATAAAACTTCCTGCATATCGACTCCAGTCGCGCCTCATGTCCTCGACTCTGCTTCTTTGCTTCATGAATGGGATCTCGTCCTCCATTCGCGCCCAGGACAGCAGAAGCAAACTGAGAACTTGTGATGTCTCCTCATCGCGCTCCATGGCCTCCACTATTGATTTCCCCATGGGGTGCGTAGTGTTTAGTGACACGACGAGCTTCCCGGAAACGCTCTTGACGGAAAACATTTCAGGGCCCGTCCAGGCGGAAAACAGGAGCATTGCGCTGACGCCCTGATACGTAGAGTCCTCGTCTTCTACAGGATCCGGACCCGCTGTCGCCTCGTCGGCTGGATCTTCCTGAGGCTGGGGCCGCACGCTCGTCGCGGATTCGGACTCTGGAGCAACAAGTGGAGCAGGAGTGGGAGCTTTCGGAGATGAATCGGACTGATGCCCAGGCCAAGGGCGATTCAAAGCATCGTCCAAGATCCCCACCAGGGGTGGCTCTGAGCCGTTCTCGCCATAATGTGCGGCCACCCACAGGGGGCGAAATCGTTCGAGTTCGGCCTTGACAGATTCAGATCTACCCAGGGTCAGTAGCGCCGCCGCCATTGCTTCAAGCCTCAGCCAGGCTGGGAAGCTCTTGCCTTTGAGTATGTTTGCCACAGATTGATGAGAGATTGCGTCTCGAACGAATTCCAAATCTGCGGCAGTCGAACTAATCTTGCGCGTTCCTGGGCATCCCGCATTGCGATAGATTACATGCACTGCTTCAAGAAGAGTGCGATGAGGGCCGCGTGGCAGTTCAGATACGGACGGCATCGAGATTCTTCGAGGTCTCCCGGGCACTAATCCCCCTTGCTTGTCGTGTCAGCTCACGTCCCCATGAGCTTCTCTATGACTGCCTGCGCTATGCCACCTGCGATAGCCGAGCACACGGCGATGAATGCCGTGCTGATGAGTCCGTAACTCTTTCGCTCTCGATTAGCGGAGCCTTCTGATCCCTGGTCCAGATCGTCGTCCATGCATTAATTCTCAGCAGCTCCTCTGGCCGGAAGAGCAACAGTGGACGCAAGTTGACAAAACTTTACACACGGCCAACGTTCGTGGGTGCTAGTTCAGAGAAGGCGCCTTCCACCTCGACAACTCCTGGAACCACGGCTGGGAGACTGTCGCCGCGCTCATCGCCATGGCCAAGGCCACCACCCGGTGACCGGCCCGCGCCGTACGCGCATCGAACGCGTCCGCGCCGCGGCCGGGATCGCCTCGCTGGCCCTCCAGCAGATCGAGGACGACCTCAGCGCCAACGACGTCGACCAAGCGGAGCTCGTCGCGATCCTGTACGAGCTCATCGAGGACACCGACCCGCCCGGCGGCTTACTCGCGGCCGTGGCGCAGCTGCTCACCGCCGCGCGCCGTGCCGAGCAGATCGAGCCCGACCGCGACGGAGACGCCTCCTGCCCGCTGCACGAGGCCGCCGCCCTGATCACCGACGACGCCGGGCAGCGCCTGATCTGGTCTGCCCGCGCCCTTCACGCGCAAGGATCCAGCTGATGGCGAGCGCGAAGGCGACGAACCCGCCCCGGGGGCAGTGCAGGCAGTGCTGGTTCCACGCATACGTCAGCCGCGAGGCGCACGCCGGGCTCGGGCCGCGCGAGGACTGCCCGCAGTGCGTGGACCACATGAAGAACGGCCACCCCCACCACATGATCGTCCGCTGACGGCGCGCGCAAAGCCGTCCTGTTCACCCACCAAGCCGGGCAGCGCCTCCACCGAGCTGCCCGGCACCCTCACCCCTCAAGGAGCCCGTATGACCGCGCCGTACTACCCGCAGTTGCCCAAGAACGGCCTGGTCGTCCTCATCGGCCCTGCCGGGGCCGGGAAGACCACCATCGCGAACACCTGGCCCGCCTCGCAGGTCCTGTCTCTGGACGCGCTGCGCGAGACGGTCAGCGACGACGCGGGCGACCAGGACGCCACCGGCGACGCGGTCGCCGCCCTGCACCTGCTCCTGGAAGCGAGGATGCGCCGGCGGCTGTTCACGGTCATCGACGCAACCAACGTCACCAAGGCCACCAGGGAGCCGCTGGTCGCCGCTGCCAAGCGGCACAACATGCTCCCCATCGCGCTCCTGGTCGCCACCCCCGGCACGGTGTGCGTGGGCCGGCAGAGCGCGCGGCCGGCCAACCGCCGCGTGCCGGAGGAAGTGGTCATCCGGCAGCGCAAGGACATGGTCGACTCACAGCGCCGCGGCCTCAAGGCGGAAGGCTTCACCGAGGTCGCCTACTCCGAGAGCCTCTACCGGCTGCTGCCGTTCCTGGAGCGCCTGAGCGGGGCCCGGCAGGCCGACCTCGGCCTGGACGGCAGCGACGGCCTCGGCGACCTGAACCTCGTGGCCCGGATATTCGGCGAGGAGATCGTGCCGCTGTGGCAGTGGAAGCCCGGCTCGAACGTCGCCGGCGGCGACCGCGTCGCGGAGATCCGCCTCGGTCAGCAGTACCTCACCCTCGCCCTGCGCACCGACGTGGACGGCGAGGGCGACGTCGGGTTCGACGTGCTGGTGCCGTGCCCGCACGACGACGAATGCGACGGCTACGCCTGGGTGCCCGCCTACAGCGTCACCTGCCTGTTCCGCGCGCTCAACGGCGACCTGGACGACGACGAGGACATCGTCTGCACCGTCCACGGCCCCAACAACGGCGACGACCAGGACGACGACCCCGAAGGCCGCGCCGACCTCGAAGAACAGGCCCTCGAAGCGATCCGAGGCTGACGGACCCTCCGTGCTGCCCCGGCCCCGGCCCACCGCCGGGGCCGGGGCGGTCGCGGTGGTCCCTCAACCGCCGCGATCACGAGAGGAGACGGACGTCATGACCCTGCCCTACTTCGAGGTCAACGTCCCCATACGGAGCACCGAGACCCCCGGCCTGGAAGGCGTGCACGTCTTCACCGGCCAGGCCGACAGCCGTAGCGCCGCCATCAAGGCCGCGCACGAGGTCTACGACGCGGCACGCGCCGCGGCGGAGGCCGGACTCGAGATTCCCCACGGGCGCCCGGACGGCTGGGGCGCCTGCGGATACCGGCTCGGCTGGGAGCTCGACTGGCCCGCCGCGAAGGCCGGCCCCTGGAGGAGCCCGTACAGCTGGCTCAACTCCAGCCCCTTCGAGCTGTAGCTCTGCCCCGGGACAGGCGTCCAGGCGTGGAAACCGTCGCCTGCCCCGGGCCCACCCACCCCGTACGAGACGAGAGGGAGATCCTCAGTATGGACTCCGTCCTGCACCACCGCGGCCGAATCGGCTCGCGCACCCTCCTTCTGACGACCGCCGCCGTGCCGCTGACCGGCTGGGCGGTGCACGCCGTCGCGCTGCACAAGCGGCTCGCCGCCACGCAGAAGGACCCGCTGACCGGGCTCTTGCGCCGCGACGCCTACACCGCCCGCGCCCGCCGGATCCTTGCCCGGCACGGCGACAGCGTGACCGTGGTCATGGTCGACGCCGACCACTTCAAGCAGATCAACGACACGGCCGGACACCCGGGCGGGGACGCCGTGCTCGCCGCTTTCGGCGCCCGGATCACCGCGTGGGCGGGCCCGCGCGCCGCTGCGGGCCGCCTCGGAGGCGATGAGTTCGCGGTCGTACTGGAGCTGCCCGCCGGCCGTCGCGAGCAGCGCCTCGCGCAGCTGGTCCAGATGCTGCACACGCCGGTCACCCTGGACGACGGCCGCACCCTCAAGGTCGCCGCCTCGGTCGGCGCCGCGGCCGCCGACGTCCTCGGCATCCGCGACCTGACCGGCCTGCAGAGGGCGGCCGACACCGCGCTGTACGACGGCAAGCACTCCGGCCGCGCGGTCCTCGCCACTGCCGCGCACACCACGGTCCCGTCCATCAACGGACGCCGGGCGGGCAGGCCGGGCACGGCCGTGTGGGGGCGGGCCGCATGAGCACCGCGACCCTGCCCGAGGGCGACTGGATCCGCGGCATCAGCATCCGGCAGCCGTACGCGGCCTGCATCCTCGCCGGGGCCAAGACGGTGGAGAACCGTCCCGGCCGGTGGCGGACCGGCTGGGTGCTGCTGCACACGAGCAAGACTATCGACCGGCCCACCCTGCGGAGTCCGCTGATCGGCCGCACGATCCGCGACCGCCAGCTGGTCACCGGCGCCGTGGTCGGCATCGCCCGGATCACCGACTGTCATCAGGACCCCGACGGTGCGCCGCCCTGCTCGGAGTGGGCGCACCCGGGCGCCTGGCACCTGGTGCTCGACGACGTCCAGGAGCTCCCCCTGCCCGTCCCCGCGCGCGGGCAGGTCGTGCCCTGGAAGCCGACGCCGGACCTGCTGGAGCGCGTGTTCCAGCAGCTGCCCGCCTTCCGGCCATGACCCGCAGGGGACGCACGAAGGAGAAGCCGCCGTTCGAGCCGAACCTGATCCCGGCTCCCGGCGAGCTTCTCGTCTGGCGCGACGGCCAGCACTTCGACCGCTGGCAGGACATCCCCTGCACGCTGTGCGGCCAGCCCACGCCCATGCGCTCCCACTCCGGCGAGCCCGTGCACAAGGCATGCGCGGAGGACTGGATCACCGCCAACCCCGTTGAGGCCCGCCTCGGGCGGTTCGCCTCCGACCTCACGCCGAAGCCCACGTCCAAGGGCCAAGGCGACCACGCCTGACCTCCACCTGGAGGACCCCATGAGCAGCACCGACCGCGACGTCGACCACGCCCTCGCCTACCCGGAGCCGCCGGCCTCGCCGCTGTGGCACCACGACGGTGCGAAGGCCCGGCCGCTCACCCCCGCCCAACAGCGGCGCAACCGCGAGCTCCTGGTGCTCGCGCAGAAGCGCCCGACCCGACCCCGCTCCCCTCGCCCCACCAACACCCTGGCGGAGGCCAGCCGATGAACCCCCAGACGCACCTCGCCATAGACGGCTACGTCGACGCGATCCCGGCCCCCAGCCTCGGCTGGGGCACCGCGACGTTCGACCTGATCCACTCCCCCGCCGACGCGGACACCATTGCGCCCGACACCCCCGACACCGTTTACGCCTGCACCACCGCCGACCCGCGCATCGCCGACGTGCTCCTGCGCGAGATTCAGCCCGGCGACCTGCTGCGCGTCACCGGCATCCTCGTCCAGCCCGAGGAGCCCGAGGTCCTGGCCCGCTTCACCGTCGACGCCCTGGAGGTCCTCGAGGCCGCCCCGGCCCCCGTGCTCTACGACCTCGTGCTGGAGCGCTGGGGCACCTACGTGGCGGTCTTCGACGCCGACCGCGACCAGGTCCCGGTCTTTACCGTGTCCGGCCGGTGGGTCGGTGAGGCCACCAACCCCGACGCGATCAGCGACCTGATCGACGCCTACGAGGAAGGCGACCCGCGATGACGACCGCCCTCCCCGCACAGCGCACCGTCCTCGAACGGTTCCCCGTCGGCCACCCCCGCGGCTCCTGGCCCGCCGACGAATACGCCGCCGCCCAGCGAGCCCAGGGCACCCCGGACGCCCGGGTCGTGATGGACCTGGCCACCGACCAGTTCCTGGTCATCACCGAGACCACCAAGTAGCACCCGACGCCACCGAGCGCCGCCCGCCCCTTCTGGCCGGGCGGCGCTCGGTGGCGTCTCCACCTCTTCGAGACTGGAGACGCTCGTGCCCGACGTGTTCATCGACTCCTTCGGTGCCCGCTGGCAGGACCCGCCGCCGCCCCGCTACCGCGCCGCCGTCCTTGGCATCAACCTCACCAACGCCCTGCTGAACCCGCCCGACGACCCGGCCCTCGCCGACATCGTCGCCCGCCAAACCGGACAGGACGCAGGCGTACGCGACTACGTCCTGAACACCCCCGGCTCGGCCCGCATCATCAACGACGCCGTCCACGAACTCACCGCGCTGCGCGCCGCCGCGCACGGCCGTCCCGTCCAGCTCCTGGTGAACTGCTGGTACGGACGCCACCGCGCACCAGCAATCGCCGACGCCATCGGCCGCCGGATGCGGGAAGCCGGCGCCCAGGTGCAGGTCACCCACCACCACATCAACCGGCCGCCGGTCCCCCGCAAGCCCCCGCGCCCCGACTGCCCGTTCTGCCGGATCATCCACGACGGCGCCCCGGCCACGATCGTCCACGAGTGGAGCGACGCCCTCGCGATCGTGCCCCGCAGCGGCGGCTGCACCGACGGCCACCTCCTGGTCCTGCCCCGCGGCCACGTCGCCGACTTCACGACCGACCCCGTCGTCTCCGCCACCGTGCAGATGCGCGCCGCCGAACTCGCCGCACAGATCGGCGGCCAGTGGAACTACCTCACCTCCTGCGGCCCGGACGCCACCCAGACCGTGTTCCACCTGCACAGCCACCTCGTGCCCCGCACCGCAGGCGACGGCCTCGCCCTGCCCTGGACCCACCCCACCCGCGAACAGGAGCCCGCCCTATGAAGCGGCCCTTCTTCCGCCGCTGCGGACACGCCCCCGGCGCCCTCTCCCCTGAGGACCAGGCCGTCGTCGACCAGTTCCGCGCGATGCTCACCACCCTGCGCAACCCCGAGCCCTGGACGCCCGGCAGCGCCCGGGACATTGCCGTGCGTGTCGGCCCGTTCGTGGAACGCGCACACACCCGGCCCGGCGACGACCACGGCCCCGAGATGATCGCCGTCACCCTGGTCCACTCCGACACCCCGCACGCCGGCGCCTACCTCCACGGCCGCCAGCTCGGCTACACCGAGCGCGGCTGGCTGCGCTGCAAGACCACCGCGATCCTCGGCTTCTGGCAGCCCGGCTACGCGATGCTCACCCACGCCACCGCCGGCCTGCCCCTGCCCGACGACGTCGGCATGGCCCCCGCGCACTACGCCCTCTACATCGAGGCCCGCAAGCGCGGCAACAGCCTCGACGGTTTCACCCTGCTGCGCGTCGGTCCGTACACCCAGACTCGGCACGCCCAGCAGGACTACGACCGGCTCACCGTCGCGCTGGACGGGCGGGAGACCACCCTTGTGCCCGGACACCGCGTCTCCGTGCGGTACGCGCCGTTCGGCGTGAGCGACCACCAGCTGTTCGCCGACCCGTACGAAGGCGACGCCGTGGCGCTCCTGGACGCCGCTGTCGCGGGGGTGAGTGCATGACCGCCCCGGCCCTGTACGGGATCGAGACCAGCGAGGGCGACGACGGCACCATGCACCCCGCCGAACAGCTCTGGACTCCGGGCGAGGACGCGGTGGAGAACGGCTTCATCGTCCATCGCGGCCTGTACGTCACCGGAATCGACGACCCGACCGAGGATCACCTCTTCCCGATCGGCTTCGTCGTCCTCGGGCATCAGCGGTGGGCCGACATCATCGAGGCCGCCGCGTACATGACCCGCGTCCACGGCTGGCGCAACCTCCACCTCTACCCCGACGACGACCCGTCGGAGCTCATCCCCCGCCTCCCGCGCGCCGTCCACATCCACGGCTTCTTCTTACGGCGCCCCAAGGCTTGTGCATAGTCGGTCAGTGACCGCTGCTGTTGTCCACACTCGGATCACGGATGCGCCTGCGAGTGGGACAACACCTGGCGCATGAACTGGTCGCCAACCACGGAGCCCGGCACCGTCCCGATCACTGCCATGTGACACCCGCCCGCACCGACAGCCGCCGCCAACATCCCCAACCCCAACGACGGCACGCCCACCGCCTGGGCTGCCTGACTCTGGGGACCCAAGGCCCGTACTTCCTTGCGAAACGCCGCGAGGAAGTGCGGGCCTTTCTGCGTTCAAGGGCATCTGATGAGACGTGCCGTGAGTGAGCGAGCCGCGCTCAAACCTTGGCAGGGTGCGTCTCCCTACTCAGACACAGGTGTATACCGCGGTATACACCCAGGGCTGCGCCCCCACCCGAAACCACCCCAATCCCACCTCCCGCCCACCCAATCTGAGAAGCTATGGCCCGTCCGAGTACCAGAGCCCGCTCTGGGAAGCACACGGAAACGGAGCACCATGCCCTCCTCTGTCCTCGTCGTGTCCACCGACCCGCAAGGGTCCACGATCTGGTGGGCCGACCGCGTCGGCGACAACCTTCCCTTCGACTTCGCCGCCGCCCACGAAGACCCTGACAGCCTCGCCGCCCTGAAGAACCTTGGCGCGCAGATCCACGTCATCGCCAACCAGAAGGGCGGCGTCGGCAAGACCACCACTGCCGTCAACCTTGCCGCCGTCACCCACGACGTCCTCGGCCAGAGCGACGACCGGCAGCACATCTTCATCGACACCCCCGGCAGCCTCGAGAACGAGCACATCCTCGCCGCCGCCCTCGACGTCGCCGACGACGTCCTCGTCCCCATGCCGCCCGAGCCGCTTGCCTTCGACCCGACCGCCCGCACCATCGAACGGGTCATCGTTCCGCGCGGCCTGCCCTACACCGTCGTCATCAACGCCTGGGACCCACGCGACGGCAAAGCCGACCTTGAGGACACCATCGCCTACATCGACGCGATGGGCTGGCCCCGCGCGAAGACCGTCATCCGCCGCTACAAGATCCACACCCGTGCGGCGTCCGAAGGCAAGGTCGTCACCCAGTACGCCGACAACGGCACCACCCTCCGCGCACGCGAGGACTACTTCCGTCTCGCCCTGGAACGCGGCTACGGAGGTCGCCGCTGATGGCAGGCAAGCGCGTATCCCTCGCCTCCCTCGCCGGCGGCAAGGTAGAGGCCGTCCCTGGGGCCAGCCGCCCCGATCTTGTCCACGTACACCCCAACCTCGTCGCCCCCACCCCCCTCAACCCACGCCGAGCGTTCGACGAAACCGAACTCGTCGAACTCGGCGAGGACATGCGCAACGGGCAGCTCCAGCCCTGCGTCGCCGTGAACAAGACGGCCTACCTCAAGCTGTACCCAGAGCACGCAGACCAGCTGCCCGACACCTGCCGGTACGTCATGGCCGCCGGCGAACGCCGCTGGCGCGCCGCCCGCCAAGTCGGCCTCGACAGCGTCGACCTGATGCTGCGGCATGACCTCACCGAGACCCGCGTCCGGTTCCTCGCCGCAGTCCTGTCGGAGAACGTGCAGCGCGCCAACTTCAACCCCATCGAAGAAGCCGACGGCCTACGTGCCATGCTCGAACTCCACGACGGCAACCAAGCCGCCGCCGCCCGCGCGATGGGCAAGTCGAAGGCGTGGTTCAACCAGCGGATCGGACTGCTGCGCCTGTCCGACGAGATGGTGCAGCTCGTCCTCCAAGGAGAGCTGACCGCGTTCCGAGACATGCGACGCTACGCTGCGATGCCGCCGGACAAGCAGTACGCCGCGTGGAAGGCAGACCAAGAACAGCCCCACCCCAGCAAACCCGCCCCGGGTTCACCTGCGCGGGAGCTAAGTGAACCCTCAGAGGCGTATACCGCGGTATACACACCCAACGTCCCGGCCTCGGCACCACCGCCGGACACACAGCCCGCCACGGACGGTCCGCCAGCACCGGCCGAACGGACCGCCCTGTCGCCCGCCCCGGTCTCCGCACAGTCCGATACCAATCGGGAAGCGGCGTCACCACAGCAGTCATCCGCTGTTCCTGCCCAGACGGCTGAGTCAGCAGGACGGCAACCGGTGATGTTTCCTTACCACGACGGCAAGTTCGCGGCCCAACTCCTGATCCGCAAGATGCCTCCAGACCAGCTCGATCTGCTGGCTGACCTTTTGGCCGAACAACGGTCCAGGAAGGCAGCGCAGACAGTCTGACGCGGCCCTGGCCCCGCCCTCGCCACCACAGCGAGGGCGGGGCCTTTCCATAATTTCGTGGCCGTTCGAAGCTTCCGCCTCAGAGGGCAGGAATGTTCCGGCCGGGATACTTCACCGGCCGTCTGCCGCTGGACGTGACAGGAGGCAAGAACGATCTCGGTCAGTGGCAGGTACTTCAGGGCATCAGCTTGCTGGACAACCTCCAGACGTTGGTGTGCGGCCGATGACGGGGGGAGTTGGTTGGCGTGCATTTAGTAGCTGGCGAGGCTCGTGTGAGTGGAGTGCAGTATTCGCACGGCACCATCACACGTCGCCGTAGTGGCTCTGCATCACCTCTGTCCACTGCTTGGGCCGGGCCGTCTGGCAGCCAAGGCATCGGCGCCCGGTGGCGCGTTCAGCGGTGGGGAAGTTGGACTGCGCGGAGCGCACCTGGAGCATGTCCAGGAGCAGCGGTGTGCGGCAGAGGGGACAGGGCTGTCCGTACCTGGTGATAGTCATGTGCGGGAGATGCACACACCAGCGGCCTACCGTCTCGGGCTGAACCGGCGGCCCGCCTGGCGGGCTCCACGGTAAAAACTTGGTGATGGCCTCCCGCCCGGCGGGAAGGACCCCAGATCGCACTTTTCCGCAGGTTAGCGCCGGGATTCCATAGGTCGATGATCAGCATGTCGAAGGTTCGCCCGGGGAACGGGTGGCGCTACTACTTCCGCGGCGTGATGGTCGGCGACGGCCACCGCCCTGCGGGCACGCCGCTGCGCGCCGCCCAGGACGAAGCCGGTGTCCCGCCCGGCGTGTGGAAGGGCCGAGGCCTAGCCGCGCTCGGTCTCAATGACGGGGACGTGGTGACCGAGCGGCAGGCCGAGCTGCTCCTGGGAGAGGGCCGGCACCCCGACGCCGACCGGATCGAGCGCGAGCTTCTGGCGCAGGGCAAGAGCCCGGCGCAGGCGAGGCGGGCGACCGTGCTGGGCAGGCCCATCGAGCACAACCGCTCACCCAAGACTGATAAGGCCAAGGAGCGCACCCCCTGGCTGGGCTTCGACCTGACGTTCCGGCCCCCGCCGACGGCACACCTCGCGTGGGCTCTGATGGACGACGAGCACCGCCGGGTGCTGGAGCTGTGCCAGGACATCGCCCAAGCCAAGACGCTGGCGTGGCTGGGGGAGTCGGTCGCGGAGATCCGCTGGAAAGGCGGCGGCAAGCACCGCGCCCGGATCAAGGACGGGCTGATCGTCGCGGTCTTCCGGCACTACGAGTCGAGAGCCGGAAAGCCGCTGCTGCACGATCATGCGGTGGTGTCGATCCGCGCCCGGCGGCCGGACGACAAGGGAACGTGGGGCAACCTGTCGGCGGACTCGATGATGGCCCACATCGTCGCGGCCGACACCCTCTACACCCTGTACTTCATGGAGGAGGTGTCTGCCCGGCTCGGGTGGGCGTGGGAGCCGCGCGAGGTGATGCCCGGCCGCAGGCCCGTCATGGAGATCGCGGGCATCGACCAGCGGCTCATCGGCTGGCAGTCGACCCGCCGCCAGCAGATCGAGGACGCACTGCCCGTCCTCACCGCCAAGTACGAAGAACAGCACGGGCACCCGCCGGGGGAGCGGGCCACCTACGCGCTGGCCTGCCAGGCCGCCGACCAGACGCGCCCACCCAAGCGCACGGAGATGCTGTCGCTGACCGAGCTGCGCAAGCGATGGCGCGACTCAGCGCTCCGGGCCTACGGAGCCGACGTCGTCGACCGGCTGGCGGAGCGGGCGCGGGCGGCGGCCGCGGCGATGTGGGCGCGGGTGCGGCCGGTGGTCGACATAGCGCTGGCGGCCGTCGATGTCGTCGCCGTGGTGTACGTGATGCGCGGCGCGTTCAAGCGTCACCACCTGCTCGCCGAAGCCCGCCGCTACCTCTCCTACGTCCTGCGCGGCCGACCCCACCAGGCGGGCCTGGACGAACAGATCGTGCAGACAGCCGTCGACGACTACACCCGCCCGGCCAGCCGACGGATGATGACCGCCGACCTGCGCGCCCTGTACCCGCGCGACACCGAGGACCAGGCCGTGCTGCGCCCGCTGACCCGGAAGCGGTCCGCGCCCCCGTACGAGCGGGCCCGCCTCGCCGCTGGCGCCCTGGCCGCCCGGGTCCATGCAACGCGGCGTGCGGAGCGCCTGAGCTCCCGCACCCGGCCGCGCGCCGTCGCGGTGCCCGCCGCCTCGAGGTCGCGCCCGCGGCCGTTCCACTCCGACCGGGAGGCCGTCCGCGTCCTGGAGCAGGAGACCGGCGTCGACACGGCGGAGCAGACCCGCCGGACCCTTGAGGCCGTCGCCGCCAAGCTCCAGGACGGCATCCGGGAGCGCGCCGTCGCTCACGGCCCCCGACCGCAGCCCGCCCCGGCGACGGCCCCGCCGCCGCACACCCAGCAGCCCGGCATCCAGCACACGCCGGGCCGGACCACAGGAGGAGTTGAGTGAGCACCCCGGAAGAACAACCCAGCCTTGATGACGCCCTCGCCCGCGCCCGCGCAGCCGCCAAGGACATATCCGCCGCGCTCGATGAGGACCAGGAGCCCGAGTCCGATGATCCCCTGGGGTGGCAGCCGATCTGGAAGCGCCCCCGGAAGCCGAAGTCGAAGGCGGCGAAGAAGCAGGAGCTGCGCAAGCAGCGGCGGCGACTCCAGGACGCCGGGAAGCGCCGCCTCGCCGCCGCGCAGTCGCGCCGGCCCCGGTCCCGGCAGAACCGGATCGGCAACGCGGCCGCGCGCCGCGATGCCCGCGCCCTGTCCCGGGTGCGGCACTCCACCGCCTGGCTGTGGTGACGATGCCGGGCATCGTCCACCGAGTGGAGCCCACGATGTTCCGCATCCAGCGGCGATGCACGACATCGGGTGGACTCCAGCTGGCGCAGAGTGTCGGCGACGTCCTCGTGGTCCTCGGTGAGGAACTGCAAGGCGAAGTCGATGACGGAGCGGGCGATGCCTTCCGCCGTGTCCGGCCCGGCCTGCGCCCAGGTCCGCAGCGAGGTCACGAAGACGCGCCCGAGGGTCTCCAGAGCGAAGGTGTCCGCGCACGGCTCGCCCGCTTCCGGGCCGGGCAGCGCGGTGACGGGGACGACGATCCGTTCGACGACGTCGACGAGCAGCTCGGGCATCCGCGGCTCGCCGCTGGCGAACTCGCGGGCGGCGTCGACGTCGTCGGCCTGCACGGCCCGGAGGTAGCTGAACGCGCTGATGGCCGCGTCCGGGGTCATCGGGGCGAGCGGCATGTTGGTGGTGGGCATGATGGCTCCTCACGTACGAGGCGCCGCGCCGATCGCAGCGGCCTCATAAGTGATCTTCAGAGCAGATGCCTATGGATAGAGTCCACGCACCGACGGTGAGCGGACTCGCCTGGCCGGCGCCTGCGTTGCCCCTTGTCCAGTTCCGCTACCTGCGACATTCCGCCCATTCCGGTGGGAAGAAATCTCCGTCCCGGCACGCTGCGCGACGGCCGAGGGGAAAGCCGCTGCCGTCCGGGGCGTGCCGCTGGGAGACTGGGGGGATGACCACGCAGCGGCTGCCGTTCCCTCCCAGATTTGCCGACGCGCCATGGGGGGCCTGATGAACCAGGACCGTGAGCAGACGTCTTCTGTGATGGTGCGCCGGATGATTCGCGACGACGTTCCATCCGTCATGGAACTGTGCAAGGAAGCTGCTGAGCCGTTCCCCGCGGAGAAGCTGAGCGATCACTTGGACGTCCCGACTATCGAGAACCAGTTCGCCATGGGACTGGTAGCTGTATCAGATGGTGAAGTGATCGCCGTCGCGGCCGGAGCCGCTGTGGCCATGGGACTGGATGGCCTGAGCGTTTCAGGCGAGATGATCACTCGCCGCATGGCTCTTCTTGACGTGCTTGCGGTACGTGCGAACCATCGTGGGGAGGGCCTGGGGCGACGGCTCGCCGAGACGTTCATCGAGTGGTATCAGAAGAGGGCATTTCGGATCGCCATAGCCAATATCGCGCCCGGCCGGGATGATCTCGTCTCCCTCTACCAGCACTGGGGCTGGCATGTGGGCGCCGTTGGTGCTGGCTTGGCCATTCAGATTGGCCAAGACCCCGTTCTCATCAACGAGGAGCCCACTCGCACAGCCTGGATCCCCCTGTCTCCACAAGTTCGTCAGTCGCTCTCCATCGTCCCTGGCATCAGTGTGGTCACCGGCATCTTCGACTAGCGCAGACCATGGTCCGTCGTCTGCCATGCGCTGTTTTGGGGCAATCAGGCGCTGATCCAAGTTGAGTGGCAATCGGTCCAGGTTCGGCGTCAGAGGACACCCGCATCTGCCTGACGATCACGGCTCGGTAACGGCACTCAGTGAAGCGTCACACCGTCGACTTTCGCCACACCTCTACCAGGTGACGGCGGGATTCCGTCCGGAGTCCCGCGTCACCTGCGTGAGGAGCCTTGCCATGACGTACACCAGCAGCGTCCGACAGCCCGAACCGGAGCCGCGCCCGACCTGGACAAGGGGTGCCGAGCGGCCTCCGGGGGGCCAGGAATCCAGTGCCGTGAACGGTGCCGCGAACGATTCCAACGTCGTGCCCATCACCGCAGCTCACACCACCCAACAAGGGGTCTCCCTGCATGCCGACACCTCTCTCCCTTGCCCTGAGACGGCAGCGAAGGGGAAGAAGCCCATCCCCGCGACCAAGGTGCGGGTCGATGCGCTGCGGATGCTGGGGTGCGTGCGGATAGCCACCGTCCGGCAGATGGCCCAGGTGATCACGAAGGAGGATGCCGACGGCCGGTCGTACGTGCGCAGGGCAATGAAGAAGCTGGCGGAGCTTGGGCTGGCGGAGACGAACGGCAAGGACGGACGGCACCCGCTCTGGAACCTGACCCCGGCAGGGCAGAAGGCTCTGGCCGACGGCAACGAGCTGCCTCCCCGCCCGAAGGCCGGCACCGGAGCGAAGGCCGTCCTGGCCGGGTTCGGCTCGCATGGCGTCGCGGTGACGGACATGATCCTCGCCTACGGCGGCCGCCAGCACCTGACCGACTGGCAGGTGGAGGTCAACCACACCATCAAGGAGACCGGCCTCAGTTTCAATACCGACGCTGTCCTCGCATGGCCGACCAAGACCAGCGAGGTGCGCCTCTTCGAGCTCGACAACGGCACCATGTCCCAGGCCCGCCTTGCCAAGGAGGTCTGGGACTACGAGCGCTACGCCGGACACCGCGTCTGGGAAGGCGCCCGCGGCACGATCGGCGGCACGTTCCCGTTCTGGCAGCGCCACCGCTACACCCGCTCGAAGACCTTCCCGCGGCTGCACGTCGTCCTGGCAGGCAAAGAGGAACACCTGCTCGACAACCGCCGCCAAGCGCTCACCGCCGACGTGCACGGCATCGCCATCGCGGTGTGGGTGAATACCCTGCCCCGGCTGAAGCGGGGCGAGCCCTGGTATGAGATCGGCGTCGACGATCCGGACCGGCGCCGTCGGCGCTATCCCGAGCCCGCCGGCCGCTGACGCCGCGTACGACGCCAGGCACGACCCTGGCCGAAGGGGTCTGCCCGGTGTCCAGTCCGGTGGGCGGAACGGGCACCGAAGTTCTCATGCCACCGCGCGGGACGCAGCGGCCCACCCGGTGGCCACAGTCCACGGAAGGCCCTACCCGGGCAGTATGAGGCGTAGCCGAGAGACCGCCAGCCAGGATCTGCCGGGCGCCCGTGGCACGCCCTGTTGCACGAGGAAAGCGAACACGTCTTCGCCGGTCACGTGTCGGGTTGCTGGCGCAGGTCCAGGTAGCAGCGCAGTCGTACACCCGCCTCGCCCGGCTCATGGGTCGTGCGGTCCGCCGCGGCGACCGCGCACCGTGTGGCGAGGAGTTCCTGGATGGCGAATGCGGTCTGGTCATCGGCGGCCGCGATCTCCACCACCGCAAGTCCCGGCTCTGCCACATGGGCGTTGTTGATCGGTCTCATACCCGGCACGACGCTCCGGCGCCCGCCGGAGTTCTCCCTTGCGGGCAGTGTCACCCGACCGGGTATGGCGGGGCGTGCGTGCTGACTTCCTGCGGCCTGGACGCCGGGCCGTACGGAGTCTGATCAGCCCGCTCCTCTTTGGGTAGGCGGGGCGCACGGACGTGCTCGAGTGGGAGGTGCTGCGGGAAGGCCGTGCAGCCCGGTTCCCGGTACGACCATTGCGTCCATCCGGGCGGCGCACTCGAGGAACGCCTGTTAGTGCCCTTCGGGGGCCGTTATCAACGGTTCATGCTCACCTCTGTGCTGCGCGGCCTGGCCGCCGCCTCCCTCGCCGTCCTGCCCCTGACCATCCCCGCGCCCGCCCACGCGGCGGAGACGCTGCCGCTGGCCGAGGCCGTCACCCGTCTGCCGGTGGATATCGAGTCCCGTGACGGCTATAACCGGGATGCCTTCCGCCACTGGAACACCGGGGAGGATCCGTCCGACGGCTGCAACACCCGCGGGGAGGTTCTGCTCGCTGAGGCCGTCGAGTCGCCCACGGTGGGGCCCGGCTGCCGGCTGTCGGGCGGGCGCTGGTGGTCGTACTACGACCAGGTGTGGGTGACGTCGGCTTCCGGTCTGGACATCGACCATATGGTGCCTCTGGCGGAGAGTTGGGACAGCGGGGCGTCGGCGTGGACGGCGCAGCGCCGCGAGATGTACGCCAATGACCAGGGTGCCGAAGCCAGTCTGGTCGCCGTCACCGCCCGCTCGAACCGTTCCAAATCGGATCAGGACCCCGCCCAGTGGCTGCCGCCTGCTGCCGAGGTGCACTGCCGGTACGTCGCCGAGTGGGTCGCCACCAAGCTCCGCTGGAGCCTTGCGGCCGACGAGACCGAGGTGGCAGCCCTGCGTGAGACGGCGGCCGGCTGCCCGGAGCAGACCGTGACCTACGAGCCCGTCGCATAACTGACGGTCTCCTCCCACCCGACAACCGTGAGGAGCGTCGTCTTCAGAACACCCCAGACTGGTGTCACCGGCCGCCGGTAGCGTGGCCGCCGTGATGGTGGGCACCGAAGAAACCCGGCTCATCGTGCTGCGCGGCAACAGCGCCTCGGGAAAGTCGTCCGTCGCGGCCGGCCTGCGCCAGCGGTTCGGCCGCGGCCTGGCCCTGATCGGCCAGGACAACCTCCGCCGCACCGTGCTTCGCGAACGCGACCGGCCGGGAGCGGCGAACATCGGCCTGATCGACCTGACCGCCCGCTACGCCCTGAACGCCGGCTATCGCGTTGTGGTCGAAGGCATCCTGTACGCCGACCGCTACGGCGACATGCTCACGGCGCTGCGCGCCGAGCACCGCGGCCCCACCCGCGGCTACTACCTGGACGTGCCGTTCGATGAAACCCTCGCCCGGCATGCCACCAAACCGATCGCCGATGACGTCAACGAGACACGACTGCGCGACTGGTACCGGCCGCGCGATCTGCTGCCCGACGGACTCGAGACCGTCATCGGTGCCGACAGCGCCCTGGAGGAGACCGTCGAGCGCATCATGTCCGACACCGGTCTGGCCCACCTGCCCGCACGGGACCGCTGACCGGCCACGCCCGCCGCACACGCGAGGCGTTCGCGGGTCTCCCGGCCGGGAGCGTCCTGACGGCCGCGCGGATGGCGGCGGCCGGCATCAGCCGGTACGGGGCCGGTGAGATCGGCGCCGGCGCGGTGGCCGCCAGGCTCCGCGCCGACAACGTTCCCGGCATCCGGGCCGCCCCCGGCTCCAGCCCGTTGTCCGCTCGCAAGATCACCTGACCCGTCCGTTGCTGCGGGGCCGCGGAATTGCGTCGGTACTGTCCGCAGAAGCCCCGTAAAGGGGTCTTCCAGGGAAGTGGTTGGCGCGCCCGGCCACCTCGGTCAGGTCCTCGCCTTGACCGACGCTGAAGCTGCAGAGCGAGCCGCCGAGGGGTCCTGACCGGCCTCCGTATGCACGGGCTCAGCTGGTTTTGTTGACACGTTTGTGGATCTTCGGAGGGCGAGTGGGGGCGCGTAGCGGGCGTACGGAGGGATGGGAAAGTCCACGCGGGCGTACTCAGCTTCGTGGATTCACCCGGCATGCCCTGTTTGGTCGACCATTTTTGATCGGTTGTCACCGTTTGTGTGCGGGGCTTTCTGGGTGTGACCGTCCCTGTGGCGGCAGGCACCTGTACCCATGACGCTACTTTCTGGCACCGGGCCGCTGCGCAAGGTAGTAGCGTCCTGCTCCCGGCATCTTCTGCCGGGACGGCAAAGACCCCGGCACTGATGGTTGGTAGCCCGTGCGCCGGGGTCCTGTCGCTCTCAACGCCAGCCCGAACAAAGGGAGACCCCTGATGCCACTGCGCCGACGCCGAACTCGCCTTCCCGCAGGCATAAATGCACTTGCGTGGAAACCGGGCCGCGAACGTATCATCCCGTCGCCGCGCCCGGCCCAAACCCCGGTGTGGCATGTCAAGGCTGTCATGCTCCGCGGGAGCCTGCCCATTGCCGCGATCTGCCTTCCCCTGCTGGTGATCCCGGACACTCTGCCGCCGCATGTACTGCCCATCGTTGCCCTCTTTGTGACGACTGCTCACGGGTCTGTGCTGGTCCACCAGCGGATTTACCGCCGCTGACCTGATTACCGGTGGGGCGCGAGCCGACGCTCGCGTCCCACCGGCACCAGCACCGTCCGGCCGTCTGTGACCGGACGGCCGGTACAGATACCCGCCCAGCACCCCGAAAGAGGTCTTCGTGTCCACTCGTTCCAGCGTCCAGACGGCTGACGGCACCCCGCGGCCCGCCCGCTCCGTACCATCGGCCCACCCCGCCCGCGCCACCCGCTGCACCGAGGCCCTCCGCGACATCGCCGAGGACTGCACCATGGTCTCCGAGGCCCTGCTGCTCAGCGCGTACAGCGCAGCCGCACCGAACACCGAACTCCTTCAGCGTCTCGTCACCCTCCGGGACCTGGTGGACGAGGCGATCGGGGCCGTCGTCGTCCGCCAGCGAGCACAGGGCGAGCCGCTCGCAGACCTCGCGCCGATCGTGAGGCGCACCGAGGACCGGCTGCGCAAGAAGTACGACCCGCCCTCCGTCGACCGCGCCCTGGCCACCCGCCGCCGACCCAAACCGGTCAGCCCCACCCAGAGCGCCGCAGCCGACGCCGGCACGCCGATCCTGCGCCGCCCCGGCCAGCGCCTGGCCTCCGCCCTCACCCTGATGCGCAACGGCTCCGGCCGCCGCCAGCGGGAACTCGCCGAACAGATGGGCGTCCACGAGTCCTACGTCTCGCGCATGCTCTCCGGCCAACGTGATCTTTCCTGGAGGCACGTCAGGATCATCTGTGAGGTGTGCGGGGTCGACCCCAAGCTGATGAAGCCGCTATGGGAAGCAGCCGCCGACGTCCAGCCCTCGAACGCCGACGACCCGGTCCAGTACCTGCGCACCTATCTGCAGGGCCTGAGCTATGCGCTCGCCTCACCGGACCCTGAGGTCATTCTCGCCGCCGCCCAGCACACCATCAGCGCCGATGACCTCGACCGCGCGCTGTACGGCCCCGGCGTCCCCGACTGGCCGGTAATCGACCGGCTCACCGTCGTCCTGCAGAGCCTGCCCCACATCACCCGACCCCTGTGGCGCCGCGCCCAGGCGGCCGCCGAAAACGGCCCCACCGCCACCTTCAGCTGATCTGCCCGCCCATCGCCAGGGGAAGGACCATGAAGCCCACACCGCCCACCGCGTCCGTGCTCACAACCGCCTTCTACGCCTTCTACGACCTGCACCGACCGGCCTACCTCGCCTACGCCGCCGCACGCCTCCCCCGAGAGGAAGCCCAGCTCAGCGTCACCCAGCTCTTCGACCTCATCGCCAGCAACTGGACCTGGATCATGACCAAGCAATGCCCCTCCGCCTGGGCCTGGAAAGAGCACACCCGAGCCGTCGCCCGCCGCGCCGGCCGCACCCCCACCCCGGCCGAGGACACCGCACTCCTCCACGACGACCTCCGCCTGGGCATCGACCGAATCGCCACCATCACCGGCACCGACCCTGCTCGGGTCACCGCGCTTCTGGCCGCCGCCCGCCGCCCGCCACATTCGCCAACCGGCCGACCCCAGAACCGCACCCGCGTTGGACGCTGGCTCGGGTGGCCACGGTCCTGGCCCGGCGTTTCCACGTCTCGCTGAGCGTCGCGCAGACTTCGCGGATCTTGCACCAGATGGGCTGGACGGTGCGGGTGCCGGTGCACCGGGCTGCGATCTCTTGGTTTGGTGTCAGTGGATGGCGTGTCGGTGGTGGGTTCCCGTGGTGTTGTCCGGACGTGCTGGTCAGCGAACTGGGAATCGGCCTTGCCGCGGGTGTTGCCACTGTCGTGAGATGAGAGAGCAGGGGTGTCAGTAGTGTCGCCGGGCGGTATACGCGCAGGTGGCGTACCGACACGAAGGTGAGAGATCGCAGCGCTCTCGACCGGGTCCCCGCCGGCCTCGCGCCACCGCCGCACCAACACGAAAGACTGCGAGCCCTGGTGAGAAGGGGAACGGGTTGGTTACCGGGTGCCAGGTAGCCCATCACCTCAACTGCCGTTGGAGACATATAAGTTGTCTTCCGCCTCGGCGCTTGCCACACTCGCCGGGGCCCAGGAAGAGACCTTCCGCCGGCACCGCATCATTCATCCCTAGGGGGGGGAAGACGCCTATGACATTCAACGCGCCCAGACGCGTTCTCGGCCGCGTCGCTGTCGTATTCACGATGGCTCTGACGCTGGCCGCCGGCACCACCGGGCTCCTCGCGAGCCCCGCCGCCCATGCCCAGCCCGCCGAATCGGGATCGCTCAGCTTCAGCGGCGACGCCGGCGACTACATCAGCGGTGGACAGTCCTACTCCTACTCCACCGCGTCGCAGGACAGGCTCGACGTCTCGAGCAGCACCGACAACAGGGTCATCTCGCTTTCGGTCGACGGGGCGAACGGCGACTGGTGGTACCTCGACCTCGCGGCCCCGTCCGGTCAGGCATTGGTACCGGGCGAGTACACCGGCGCCACCCGCTACCCGTTCAACGAGGCCGCCGAGCCCGGACTCGACCTCAGTGGCAACGGTCGCGGTTGCAACACTCTCACCGGCTCTTTCGCCGTCTCCGACGTGGTGTTCGGACCCAACGGCTACGTGCAGACGCTCGACGCCACGTTCGAGCAGCACTGCGAGGGAGGCACTGCCGCCCTGCGCGGCGAGGTCCACATCGACAACCCGGCACCGCCCGCAGAGCTCGACCTCGGTCTGAGCCTTGCGCTCGACGGCACCGCCAGCACACTGAACGGCAAGGCCACCGTGCACGGCACGGTGAGCTGCAGCGAGCCGGTCCGGGTGAACGTGTCGGGCACCGTCACGCAGGTCGCAAAGCGGGTCCTCATCAAGGGGTCGTACTCCACATCGGTGGACTGCGCGCCAGGCACTCCGGCCGCATGGACGGCGACGGCGGACCCGACCGGAACCACCCCGTTCCAAAAGGGTGACGTCGAAGTCATGGCCCAGGCCTCGGCGACGGACCCCAACTACGGCACGACCGTCCGGGTGAGCGAGACCGCGGCGGTGCGCCTCAGCAAGGGCTGAAGCCCTGCTGCGCGAACGGCCCCGGCCGCGCCTTTCGATGGCGCGACCGGGGCCGTTCCTTGGTCAACGACACCTCCGCGCACCGGGCGACCAGCACGCGTTCAGCTGCCCGATCCCGCAGTCCGCCACCCGGATGCGGTTCCTGCGCAAGCAGGAAAAGGGCTCCACCCGGGCCGTCGCGCAGCGCTTGGGGGCCTCGCAGCGCACCGTGCAGCGCTACCTGACCGACCAGCGCAAACACCCCACCAAAGCGGTGGCCGCACGGCTGGAGGCCGAAGCACGCAAACACTGGCAACCCCGTGTGCACCGACAGGCCCGCACCCGGGCCGCCACCACCGGCGGCATCACGGTTGAGACGAGGGCCCGGTTCGGCTTCACCGCCGCCCCGGCACCACCGACGACGCCCTCCAACACCTACCCGCCCCCTACGCCGCCCGCCTGTTCGACGCCCGGGCCGCCGACGCCTGTGGGCGGTCGCCTCGGCGAAGGAGCGCGGTGCGGCGGCGGGTACGCGGGTGCCGCGGCCCCCGGAGCGCACGCGGCCGCGGTGATCGTCTTGCCCGACCCGGTCGCGGACACGATCGTGCCCCGGACACCCTGCGGGGGCACAGATGATCTTGCAGGAAATCCCACCCACCTACGAAACGCGGAGCGCTGATCTACCTGGTGTTCCTTGAGCTGAATCGCTGACATTTCTATGCCTCCCCGATGTCTGAATTCCCGTGGTCTTTCAGATGGCCGCGTGCGGAATGCAGGCCGCACCCAAGTCGTCCCAGATCGACTTATCCGCCTTGTGCCAGCCGCCGGGCTCCCCGTCCTTGAAGGTCGGCTTGTCGTCCGGGTTGCAGGGCCCGGCATCGAGCGTGCAGACGACATAGTCCCCGTCGCCGTTCACCGTCCGGGCCGTGCACAGACGGCCTGCCTCACCCAACGCCTCCAGCACCCGGCGTACCAGGTCGGCTCGCTCGCCCTGCCTCACGTGCGCGATGGGCACGGCCAGTTCAGCGACCCCGGCCGGCCGGCCAGGAAGCTAGTTGTGAGCGCGGTGGCAATGAGGGTGTACGCGAGGGCTAGCACGGCTGGTCCGCGTGCAGCTCGTACTTGAGGACCTTCCACGAACCGTCCCAGCGTTCCAGCAGGCTGGTGATGACGTACTTGCTCACCGCGTTGGAGGCCACCGGGGCCAGCTTGCCGGTCTCCTTGTCGGTGATCTTCCACTTGGAGACGTCTAGGCAGGCGGAGACCGAGGCATTGGGGGTATTCTTCGTCAGTTCCGCGCTGGTCACGGTGGGGTTGCTGAGAACCGGCTTGCCGGTCATGAGCCGGCCGTTCGACTTCAGGTTGGCCACCGTCTCCTCGGCCTTGTTGAGCGCCTCGGCAGCGGCATAGCGCTTGAGCTCCGTGCCTTCGATCGCAGGCACCGCGTACGCCTTCGGAAGTTCTCTCCAGTAGGACTGGTACGCCGCGATGGCCTCCTTCTTCGCGGCCGCCTCCGGGGTCTCCTTGGTAGCGGTCGGCGAGGCCGGGGACGACGAAGAGGGAGGCGTCGTCGGCTTCTGCGATGCCGGCTCGCTGGTCGTGCAGGCGCTGACCGCGGCGAAGGCGGCGAGGAGAAGCGCAAGAGCGCCTCCTTGGCGGAGCCGAGTAGTACCGGCGCGCACACGTCGCATGTGCGTAGGGGGCATCACGATGTCTCCCGATACATATGCGGTCACCCGGCGCCACCTGCACCTGTCATCCCTCAGGGGCCCGCCGCGTACCGCGGGGCCACTTCCATTGGGCGAAGGACAAGACCCGCCGTGCCGTGACCAGTCTCGGTCCGCGACGCCCACCAGGGCCTCGCTCACGGCCGTCACGCCGTCGTCCCACCCGTCCGCGAAGACCTTGCCCCGAGAGGCCGGCGCCAAGCCGCCCAGCTTGACCACCTCGCACTGCACCCTGGTGGCCGCCCTGGCCTCCAGTGCGGCCACCAGGGCGTCTACCTCGCTCGCGGGTACGCCCTGCGCATCCAGGAGCGCGAACACCTTCAACCGGGCCTTCACGCCTGCAGTCTGGTACTGCGTCACCCGGCGCAGGGAATCGCTGCTCAGCGCGGGATCGGGTCCGGTAGATTCGTGGTGACCGGTCATCTGCGGTCGTTCCTCTCGGAATTCCGGGAAGGTTCCCGGGCGGTTGGGAGGTGCCCCATGTTTCCGCCAACATTACATGTGCATCAATCTGATGCACCCACTACACCAGCACCCGACACCAACGAGCAACCCCCCATTCTCGCAGCCAGCCCAGCCCGCGAAGCGGGCCCCAACGGTCCTGGAGGCGCAGACGGAAGGACCGTTGGGCGGGGGAGCGCAGCGGACCCGCCGACCCGGGCTGCAGCGCAGCGGAAGCCCGGTAGCGGGACGCAGTCCCTCCGCTCCGGGAGCGCAGCGGACGGAGCGTCAACCTCGCTGCGCAGCAGCGAGGTTGTGCGGGTGGCGCAGCCACCCGCCAGCGCTCCCGCGGAGCGGGAGCGCAACACCACCGCGCAGCGGTGGTGTTCGCTTGCACATCGCGCAGCGATGTGGTACCCGCTCCGCGGG